>CAYYUP010000016.1:57389-77181 GCA_964474905.1 uncultured Nannocystis sp.
TGTAGGTCGGTCGGCGGTACGGCGGTGCCCCCGTGATAGATGTTCATCCAGATCTGTTCGACATGTAGGCTGTCGATATCTCGCCAGCGCCAGTTTGTGCGCTCGTAGGCCAAGCGACCGTCGACCCAGCCGCGGATAATGCCGTCATTTTGGCCGGGCGTGTTGAGCTTGACGTAGGTCTCGACGGAGTACCAGCGATTCTTATCGAGGAGGCCGGCGCAGCCATCGATCCAGTAGTCGCTATCACCGTAGTCGCCGGTCATGTCGGCGTGGTAGACGTAGTTGCCGATCGCGCTGTGTCGCTCCATTGGGTTGCCGTCGGGGACGACCGTTCGATAGGTGCCGCGGGCGGACCAGCCGTCGGTGCCATCCACAGGGCGACCCCCCCAACCGGCGACTCCGTAGGTGCCGGAGATCCCCGGCAGCTTGCCCCCATCGGTCGGCAGCCAGTTCTCGCCAAAGCGAAGGTAATAGCGGAAATAGGCCTCGTCGGGCTCGTCGCCGGTCTCGTCCATGTATTTGTAGATCAAGCTTGCGCCGTAGTTGTCGCCTGCGGTCACCTGGACCCGCAGCGCGGCCCCGACGAAGGGCGTGAAGCTGTTGGCTTCGGTCGCATTGACGATCGCGAGGTTGGAGCTCTCCGACCCGCTCGTCCAGGCGTCACCCCAGCTCGCGGACTCGAAGTCGGCGAAGAGCTGGACCGCAGCATCTCCTTCGATCCCCAGATCACTGGGGTAGTCGGCGGCGATTCCGAGCACGGGCGGCGTCAGCTCGCGGTCGAGCCCGTGGGAGGATCGGTACACTGAGACATCAGTGTTACCGCCACCGTAGTCCTCGAGTTTGTATAGGCGCAGGGTCGCGCTGGTGATGGCCTGTCCGGCGAGGCCGCTCAGGTCGAAGCGGAGCAGCGTGTTGGTGCCGTCGCCGACGCGCAGCATTTCGGCGTCGCCCATCCCCTGGTAGGTGGAGCTGTCGACGTAGGTGTCTGCTGCAGGAGAGAGGGTCTCGGTGCCGCCGTCGGTGATGACGACGAGTTCCGGTCGCTGCTCGATGGCGGGGTTTTCCTTGCTGGCGAAGACAAAGGGGCCCGGCGGAGAGACGATGACGAGGCCTTTGTTCTTCCAGGTCCCGGCGACCCAGCCGACGACCAGCGATGTCACGTCCCAGGTTTGCCAAGCCGGGGTATTGTCGTCGGTGATCGAGGTGAGTGCGAAGGCTGAGGTGCCCTGCTCGACACCGCTGGCGTCCGCCCAATCGCCGTTCTCGTTGCGCCAGGGCAGGAGCGCCGCACGGTTGTAATAGTCGCGCGTCGCCCCGTCATCCGCGCTCTGGGTCCCCTCTGCCCAGACCCCGCAATTCACAGGCTCGGGGCCCGCGCTGGGTCCGGGATCGATGTCGGTGTCGGTGCTGCCGTCAGTGTCGGTGCCGGTACCGGTGTTTGTGGCGGTAGCGGTCGCGGTCGCGCTGGTATCGGTCGCGGTGGTGTCGGTGGTGTCGGTGGTGTCGGTGGTGTCGGTGGTGTCGGTGGTGTCGGTGGTCCCAGAGGCCTCGGTGGTCTCAGCGCTGCTGCTGCCACAAGCAGTGAGCAGCGAGAGACCGGCCAGACACGACGACATTGATAGTCCACGCATGGCCCCACCGTACCTCTAATCAATGATCGAAGGCACATGTTAAAGAGGGGGGAGAGTGCCGCGACGAGAAGCGTTCGCGAGCGGAGTTGCGAGCGAAGTCGCGAGCGAGCTGTCTGCTCGGTCGAGAGGCGCTGCCTTCAGGGCGGGCACGAAGAGAACGGCCAGAATGACCCGGAATCAGCGCCCGTCGGCCGAGCAGACGGCTCGTCCGCGACTACGCTGCAAAACACCCGCAGCGGACACGTCTCGGCCGGATCGCTCGTTCGCGACACCGCTCTCGGACACCTCTTTTCCAAGCGGTCTGCAAGCCTTGGGCAACCCCCAGGTCCAAGGCCGTCTTACGGGTTAGGATCATTAAATTCATCGGTAATATCGTTTGCGAGGAGACTGCTGAGAAGGTTGCCAGGGTTGAATCCTGGGACCAGTGAACCGTCGGGGTTCCAGGCATCCTCGTCGGAGATCATCGGCTGTTGATGAGGTGTCGCGACCTGCGGATCTGTGGGGTTGTCGGTCGTGGCAAGACTGCCAAATCCGCCGCGTTGCTGGAGGCGGAGGATCGTCGAGACAAGCTCCTGGGGGTCCTCGGAAACATCGGCGAGTTTGATGCCAAGACGGCCGGCGACAAGACGTCGGCGAAAGGCGACAATCTCGGCGGGGCGGCCAAAGAGCAGACGTTCGTCAAAGACAGATGCGGCGAAGGAGCTGTCAAAGCTGAGTCCGCGACGCCAGAGGTGAGTGCTGCCGGTGAGAGCATAGGCATCGTCGATGATGACTGTTGTCGAGGCCAGCCGGAGACTGCGTCCGGGGCCAGCTGAGGGGAAAAATCGTGCGAATCGGAGCGCCCGTGCGGGGGCCGTTCGAAGGTCTTTACAGGCGTTGATCAGGAAGTGGTCGCGCACGCGCTGGAGGGATTTTGGCGCGCCGGCCTGGAGGTAGCGGGGCACACAGAGCACCAGCTGAAGGGCTGGACGTGCATCCATGCGGTCGAGAATTGCCTGCCAAAGTTGGATGGTATCACCATTATCCCCAAAGGTGACATTGTCGAGGGCGGGTGTCTCGATGTAGATAAAGTCTTCGGCGCGTTGGACCGCGGCAAGCAGGCTGGTTGCGCCCTCTCGGAGACCGCGGGCTGCGAGCATGCGACGGTCAAGCGCCCGCGGTGCGTCGCCGACCTCGTTGCCGGTGAGGTGGAGAGCCGGGGGAAGATTTGAGTTCCACCAGGCGACGGCATTTGCCCACTGTGTACTAAATGTATTGTTGCTGTTGAGAAAGGCGAAGAGCTGGGCGATTCCAAGCTCCGCTTCGACCCCTGCACCCACTGTGCGCAGGCCTGCGGCCCAAGCGACGGGGGCGGCTGGGGTCGCTGGGGTTGCGAGAGGGGTGCTGGCAGCGACCGCGAGCTCGGCGGTGCTGCCAGCAGTGCGATCACGTGCGAACTCGAGTGTGCTCATAGCTCCTGGGCCGATGAGCAGAGCGCCGGTTGCGTGCAGATCGGTGGTTGCCGGGCAAAGTGGGTGACCCTCGCGATGAGGCAGGCGCTCGTGGGAACGCGCGAGGCCAGGGGTGCCGCCGATTAGGGCTTGTCCGGCACCGGGATTGGCGATGACGCTCTCATGTCGTTCCATTCCGTGGAGTGGAAATCCCGCCTGCCATGCATCGAACAATGCGCGCGCCTGCCGGTGTAGGTTGCCGCGCAGGGGCGATGCAGCCCCGACACCGATGACCGCAGTGAAGACAGCATCAGCGTCGCCGGTGGGCGTTCGTACGAAGGCATTGTCGGTGAGCTCGATGAGATCGTTGTTGGCGAGCTGGTTGATGATCGCGGTCGCAGATTGGGCCGCGGGCGGAATTGTCGTTGGATCGACAAGTCGCGGGGAGTTGGGATCGTTGATGAAAATCAGATTGCATGCAGAGGCGATAGGCCCTGCATTCGTAACCGGACCGAGTTCGCAGACGAGCAAGGTGTCGTTGACCGTGAGCGTTGTAAAATCCAGTAGCGCAGTGGCATCGGCGACGGGCCGCGCGAATCGAAGGTCACCAAAAAGGCGTGATCCTCTGGCGGTGACGATGATGATATCAACCCCCATCAAGGCCTCGGGGCTCTGCGTGCCGTCGGCAAGATCGACGACGAGCGAGGCGCTGTTGTCGGCTTGCACGAGGCCTGCACCGCCATCTAGGTGATAGCGCTCGCCCTTGTCGGGGTCAAAACCCTGTGTCCACGCCCGTACCCAGGCGCCGACAAATCCCGGCGGAAAAGTAAAGCGAAGCAGTGCTTTTTGGTCTGTGACCGCGGACCCGTTGACGGTCCCGACCAGATGGAGCGCGACCAGACTTGGGGCCGCTGTTGGCGTCGCAACGTTCGGCAGATCGGCTGGAGGCGGGGGAGCAGGAGGCGGCGGGAGCTGGGGAAGCGGGGGCAGGAGTTCGGCTGGCGGTGCGGCCAGAGGCGGCAGCGGACCAAAGGCGCGATCGAGCTGGCTGGTGATGATCTGCCGCGGTGCGGGCCCGGCAGCAAAGACCCCTGGCATGGCTGAGAGTACTTTTTCGTGGGTGTCCAAAAGTACAGGTGTTGCGACCTGACCGGGGCTCACTCGGGTGGCTGGGTCGTTTTGAATGGCCGCGCGGGTAGTATTGTCGTGGCGGGTCTGGCCAAGGAGTTGATGCTCGACGGAAACAAGGGCGATTCGGCAGAAGTCACGGGCCAGGCCGGGGATCGATCCACTCGCCCAGGGCGTGGCCGATGCTGTGTAATTTCCATCGGGCAATACGGCGGCGCGGGGCGTCGGCAGATCGTCGGCAGCCGGAGCAGGAGGGGCTGCTGTAAAGCCAATACTCGGGTTTGCATTGGCGATGTAGACGTGGTCGCTACCGCCGATCGAAGCTACATTAGTCGGGTTTGCCCTGGCCCGGGTCGTCGGATCGAGCGGACCCTCATGGGCATTGACCAGGTGAAGGATCGTTCGACTCGTGACTGTAGCAGTACGCTGATCGGCGACTGCGAGGCTCGGCTCCCAGAGGTTTTGCGCGTTGAAACCAGGTGCAGGAGCGGTAAGAAAGCGCCACCAATCGGCGACCGCAGCAGGATCGACTGGACGGCCGCGACTATCAAAACACCAGAGGCTCAAACTCTGGTTGTTAAAAATGAGTAGATCTGCCAACACTCCGAGGAGTTTTGCCGGTCGCAGCAGATCGTTCATCGGCGTTGTGTGGTTGCCCCATACGCCCGCATTGAGGGTGAGCCCGAGGTGCTGGGCCTGCTTGCTGGGCGTGTCGACCGTGACGGGAAAAGCAAAACCTGTGTGCATCATCGTCACCAGGTTAGGGAGTGTCGGCGCTGTAAATTCGTAGGCGAAATAGCGAATACGTGGCCGTGTCGGCTGGGCTCCGGGGGGGCTGCCCGAGGCGCCGGGAATATTGGCGCAAAGGGCGTGTAACCGGCTCTCGACCTCTGGAAGGAGGCGGAAGAGTGCGATCATATTGCCGGTTGTGAAAGCCGAGGATCCGTTAGCCTGTCGCAGGCCGGCGAGTTCCACGGGGCGGGTCGCTGTGGCGATATAGAGGGCTAAAGTGCCGGCTGCGGGGGGGAGAGCGCGCGCGCTCAGGTTGACAAGGCTGGTTGAAAGATCCGCCGAAGGGTCTCCAAGGGTCGGGTTGGTGTCGAACCAGGGGCCGATCGCCGGGGAGAAGAGACCTAGGCTAGTAGGGGCAGGATTGAGGTTGGGCACAGTTGTTTCTCCTGACCATTAGGTGCTGATGGCGGGGCTAGGTGGGCTGCGCCGGCCGGCGGGATCGCGGGTGACGACGCGGTAAAGGGTGCCTGGGTCGACAGAGTCCGTGTCTATGAAATAAAATGTATTACCGGGGGCTCTGCCGCCGGCATTGGCAGGGGCATCGACCGCGACCTCGCCGATCTTGCGCTCGATCGCGTCACCCGGCAGGCGCCGATAAACCTCGAAGAAGTAGGCGCCAAGCGGGCCTCCTTGCAGCTCCTCGGCGTGGTGCCAGTGGATTCGGCGACCATCGATCACATCTTCCAAGGATAGCGTATCCGCGGCGATTGCAGCCGGTAGGACAATGCTGGTACTTGCGGCATCGCTCGCATGGCTCCATTCGCCGGGCACGCTGCTTCCGGGCTCATTGGGTGCCTGAACCTCGATGCGCCAGGAGTAGCGGGTCCACGGGCTCAGCGTTGCGGCCGGAAGCCCAGGTATGGCGCCTAGATCATCGACATGAAAGCTTGGCGGATCATTTGGACCCCCCGGGTCTAAGATAATTGGGCCCTCGGAGACGATAAGCATGCGTAGTGGGTCGCTGCTTGTTGTATTGCTCCGACGCAGGCGATAGCGAGTTGCGGGCATGCTGCCGCGGATCACTCGCACGCGCAGGCGGACTGCACCCTGTGCGAGGGGCGGATCATCGTCACCGATGGATCCTGGGGCGACGACCTCGAGCATTGGTTGTGGCGGTGCTCCACTGTTGGGTACGCCAAAGGGAACGAGAGAAGTTTGTGACCACGGAGTCTCGACATTGAGTTCGCTAAGAGCCACGACGCGATAGAATGTGAGCACGCGAAGCGAACCTGAGAGCACATGTTGAAAGCGAATCGTGGTCGCGCCAGGTGGGATGGTCAGCGCTTCCCCTGAGAGATTCTCGAAGTAATCGCGGATAAAGAGATCTTCGTGGTCGGTGAAGGCCTGGCCGCGGGCGGCGGCTGAGGTTGCGGCATTATAGGCGGCGAAGAAGGCCGCGGTGCCAGGCTTGCCCGCGAGAATCGCCAGCAGGCGGGTCTCATCGCAGGTGTAGACGCGGAAGCGATTTTGGGCGGGAGAGACCGACCACTCGAGAGTCACGCGGGCGCGACCGGTGGCATCTGGGCGGGCGCTGTACTTGAGAGTCGGATCGATCACGACTGCTGGTGGTGGGCGAGGATCGACGAGCTGTACTGTGCGGATTGCAGAGAAATGACCTTGAACATTGGAAGTATTGATCCATCGACCCTTGATCGTCGCCACGTCCTGGGTGCAGGGCATCAGCACACCTACGGGGGCCGGTAGAGTGACCGTGAGGTGATCGACCGCTGGCGGAAGAGCTGTACTGATGTTGAAGACCTGGCCGGCGATTTTGCCGGTGAGCTCGAGTGTCTTTAGAAGTCGCGAAGCGGGTGGTAGCTCTGCTGCCGGCGGCACCGGAACGCGAACCTCGAGCGAGCCCCAAAGGGCCCCTGGAGGCGGAGGAGACCCGTAGGTCGCCACCGTGTAGTTGGGCTCGAGTACCGGGACTGGGGGCAGAGGTCGCGCACTTGCGGGTACGCCGATGGTCGCCCAGGTGCTCCAGCGGCCAAACCAATCAGCCTGTGCAACTCGGTGGAGAAAGGCGTTTTCTGGGGCCTCGCGATCGAAGATATGTCCAAGGTTGCTCGCGGGCGCATTGGCCGGGTGAGCGACGAGAAGAGGTAGGGCTCGCTTGGTGCTCTCTGTGAATTCATTGAGGGGAAAGATATTGCCGCCCTCATCGCGGGCAAAGCCCAGGTTGGCGCCGGGCGCAAGGCCGCCCACTTGTAGCTTGAGTTCGCGGATTGCAAGGGGAGGGGGTGCTGGGATCCAGGGGCCGGCGCCTGCAGTCTCTGGGCCCAGGAGGGGGGCCTCGGGGTGCAGCGGAGGCGCCCCCAGGGTGAGCGCGGCAGGGATGCGAAAGTCGTAGAGGACGTAGCCGTCGTCCACCGGGGTTTTGGGCCAGGGAAAGGGCAGGCTCGGATCGGGAATTGTATCGGGGGTGATTTGGGCTGAGTTTGCAGCCGCGAGCCCGAGCTGCTGAGCTTGGTTAAGCTTGCTCGTATGCACTTGCCAAAACCCTCTAAATAGATAGACAATGACGTCACCCGGGGCGCCGGGAGGGTTCTTGTCATGGCCGAGAAAGCCGAGCCAGCGGGCGACTCCGGGGTCGGCAGCGGCGGTGAGCACCGCACCTAGGCAGCCGACGCTGGCATTGCCCGCCTGTGGCAGCCCGTTGGGCAGGGCCTGATCGTAGCGCAGCTTTTGTTGGCTCTCTCCCATGTCTTGGGTCAGCATTTCCAAAGAAAGTTGGAGGTCGGGGGTGATCTCGAAGAGACGCTGCTTTTCCTCGGCAGGTCCGCTTGGGGAGGTTGCAAGTGCCGTCGCAGAATCCGGCTCATCATGGAGCCCAAAGCGTTGAGGTGCGGCATCGATGGCTCGGTTCATCGATGTATCCGCCGGGTTCGCGAGGCCGCTGAGGTAGCGTGGGGCGTCCTTTACGGGCAGATTAAGGATCTGGAAGTATTCTTTGTTCTTTGGCAAGGAGTTGAGATCGAGCCAGCGAACCCCGTACACGGTCGTATCTTCACCGGTAAGAACGATTCCCTGGATCGCGCTTGCACCGAGTTCGAAGGGCTCCTGGGTTCGCGAGCCGACAATGACTCGACCGTAGGCGGACTCTACAAATGCGTCCATACGCATATTTGCCGGGTTGCTGACAAGAGTCTTGATCCAGAGACAGCGGGTCGATGCATCGATCGGCAGCCAACCGAAGACGCGTTTTCCCTTGGTCAGGGCAAAGGGAGCCGCAAGGATCGCCCCATCCTCATCGGTCCAAGTGATGTCTTGGCGCTGGGCAAACTGATTGGCGGAGGGTCCGAGATTCACCCGATAGACCAAAAGCGGACGCAGGGGGAGGCCGACCAGGGGATGGGTGAGGATTCGGAAGTGAGCGCCAGAGGCGATGGTTGGATCGCCGGTCGAGTCGAGCGCCTGAGCGCCGATGATCCAAGCGGGGGGTAGATAGCTCATGACTGGATCTCCTTAAGGATGAGGCTTGGTGTGGCGCTGAGGCTGCGGCTGTGGGTCCGTGTGACGCCCATGTCGGTGAAGATGAGATCGAGCTGGAGATCGCCTCCAGGAAGGGCCAAGGGGTTGTTTGAGTTGGTCGGGGCGAAGAGCACTCGGGTTCCGGCGACGTTGCTGCGTCGAGGGGTGAGCTCTAGGTTGGTGCCGTGGATTTGGCAGCGCACCAGGGTCATGCGTTCGGCATCGTCGCCGGGGCGGCGAGCCCGTACCATCGATTCATCACTATCGAGCAGCACTCCTGCGAGTCTCCATTGATTCGCTACAAGCATCCATAGGAGGCAGGTTCGGGGCTGGCGAGGCAGGGGCCAGGGGTCGAGCCCCAGGTCTGTCAGGGCTGCATCGAGATCGCTGTCGCTGACAAGGGTGATGGTTGAGGGGATTGTCGCGCCCCCGGGAAGAAGTGCATCGATGGGCGTTGATGTATTGGTATGTGGTTCGGTGAATCCGATCGCATCGATGAGTCCGGCGGGATCCTCGTAGTGCGAGGTGTGGAGGTGACTGCGACCGATGATGATCTCGTCATCGGGGTCATTGATAGACAGAGCCTCGGCGATGAAGTCGTAGTCAACATTCGGTTCGAGCAGCCCCTTGACCGCTCCGGTGGAGCCCTGCATGGGTGTCTCAGAGGGCAGGCAGGGCGCTTCGACAATTGCCAGGTCGATGTACTGATCCGAGAGTGGCAACATATCTCCGGGCATTGGGCCCCACTCGATCACCAGGGGAGAGACCTGAATCGCGTGAAAGAGGCCTTGAGTGCTGCCAGGTGCAGGGTTTGTGCGTTGCACCCGTAGCTCCAGAGTGCGACCGTAGCGTTCGAGCAGGGTCGGTATCCACTCGACATCAAAGAATACGCGCAATTCGTCCGCGAGAAAGTGACTCGGTTGGGTTGTTGCCGGGTCAAAGCCGCGGAGGTAGCGGGCGAGCGAGCGCGGATCGAAGCCTGATTGCACCTCGGGGCTCAGGATATCCTCATCGGCGAGGGTCGCGGCCGCGGCCGTTCGGAACTTGAAGCTATTGGTCTGGTTGGAGAAGATATGGATGCTGCCGCCCGCATTCCAGTCAAAGGTATTGACGTCGGGCGGGTTTGTCTCGTTGTTATCGGTGGGTTGCCAGGCGGCGACGCTGTAGCCGACTTCGATCGTGTACTCAGAATCCGCGTCGAGCAGACGGTGACGAACCTCCTCGGGACCGTTGACGGATTCATCGATGAGATCAATGAGGTCGCTTTTGGTCTGCTCGCCGTTAGCCTGATCGTTGATGGCCTTTTGTGTATAGGCGCAGGTGCTGAGCATAAGAACGCGAGGCCCGGCACTGTAAGGGAGCACTCGGAGACCCGAGTAGGGGCCCTGCTTGTTCGCGGGAATGTAGCGAAGCACGAGCACCGCCAGGTTGTCCTTGAGCAGGAGGTCTGTCTTTTTGCCGACCCAGGTCTCGGTACTAGCGTCGGGGAAAACACCTTGCACGACCGGCAGGTCCGTGAGGGCGTCGAAGTAGGAGGTCGCGATCGACTCGTAGTCAGGTTTGTTTGGGGTCGCCTCCCAAAAGCAGATTTTTTGCAAGTAACCCTGCTCTGAGCCTCTGAAGACGAGTATATGAGCGATGCCCTTGGCGCTAATTTCGAGTTTTGTAAGCTCGCCGGAGGTATTGTTTGTGCTCGTACTTGCGAGATAGTTACCATTCTTATCGTAGGCGTAGACCTGAACGATGTAGTTGTCATCGTAGTTGTACGGCGGCTTGACGAGACCGACATATACAGCGACGTGGTCGGTGAGCGTTGGCAGCACAGCCTTGATCCCCTTCGCCGAGAATCGGACCTCGGCAATGCCATCCACAGCGCCCTTTGGATGGACGTCGACGAAGGTCGCGGTGGCACCTACGTCGGTGAAATTGACATCTTCGACGGTAAAGTTGTACGGGGTTTTTGTGTTGATTTTGAAACCGCCAAAGGTGATGCAGCGATCGTGAATCGTGTGCGGAGCCGGCATCAAGAGCTCAAGGCCTAGGTAGGCCACAGGTTTCGAGATGTTGTGATCAAAAGTACCGTCGATACTGAGGCAAGCGAAGCTCATTCCGGCACTACTGGTGTACGGCAGCCGATAGGCGAACTTCATCGGCGACTCACCGGCGGGTTCGAATGGACTCGGCAGCAGCCTTACCTGACCGGGCGTGAATTGACGGCCCTTGTTGATCGCCTGAATGACCGCATATTCGAGGGAGTTGGGATAAAGCCCTTCGACAGCATAATAGAGAAAGTTGGAGGGGAAGGGAGGAGGTCCGATTTGAAAAGGTGCAAGGCGAACGCGGTCGACCTGCAGGCGGGTCATCATTTCGCCAAAGATACAACCTCGAACAGGTGGTGCCGTGGGATCGCAGAGTTGGCTGATGGTCGAGGCTGGGCTCGCCGGGATCTCAGTTGCACCGGAGGGCAGGTTGCGTGACCAGGGCGCGAGATCCCAATGGAGCAGCGCGAGGTCCCAGCCTTCGTGTTCGGAGCTCAGTGGCTGGTTGGCTTCGGGCAGGCCGGGGCGGAAGGTGGGTAGCCACCACACCGAGACCCAGTCCTCGGTGCCCACAGGGGCCCCATTCTTGAGGAGGCGGACGGATTCGAGACGATAGAGGTATTTGAGGCGGGTTGAGCCCGACCAGTTGTTTCCTGGCCAGCCATTGCTGGGTGTTGGCTGGAAGCTATCGGCCGCGAGATCGACGCCCACGCGGTGGTCAAATCGGAGCACGGGACAGGTATCGGGCCAACATGTATTGTCTACTCCTGGGACTCCAGAAGTACCCCTTGCGGTGATTCTGGCGTAGGGATCGGCGAGCGAGAGCTTCGAGACAAGGGGCCCAGGATTTGGCGGCGGTGGGTTGCCGTTGCCGTCAATCGTAAACTCGACACAACCTTCGATGTCGAAGAAGAGAAAGCTGACCTTGCCGCAGAATTCTCCGTGCAGATAGCTGCCATTGTCGGCGATACGGATTGTCACTTTTCCGGAGATCGAAATACTGACGATGATGAGGCGCAGCTCGCCCTCGACTTTGGCCTGGCCCATAAGCGCAAAGGGTCGTGTGCCGATGCCGATCATAAGCATCGCCGATGCGCGGAGGTAAATCGGTCCGCCGCCCCACTTAAAGCCCCAGCCAGCGCCAAATCCGAGGGAAAAACCATCTAGATTGAAGTTGGGGTCGCCGCCGAGATTGTGGAGCTGTTTCTCTTCGACCATGAAGTAGGACCAGCATTTTTGGTCGAGGATTCCGGGCAGCACTGTCATGGTGACCGGCTGGCCACTGCGTCCGCCGGCTCCGTCGCAACCGATGCGGACGTAGGCATCGCCAGGGCCATTTCCAAAGGGGAAGTAGGCTCCCACGGGGATCTGTACATCGAGAAGTTTTGGGATCCCGTAGCTGCCGCGAATGCCAATGACGAGGGCGTCCTCATCCACCGCGATGATGCCGAGCATTTTCATCGCACTGTTATTGACGTCACCTTTTTCTTTGGGTTGGATCTCGGGTTTTGCGATGAATGAGGCATCGATCGCAAAGACGACAGAGGGATCCGGGAACTCGATGGCCAACATGCCGACGGCATTGAACGAGAATCCCGCGTCAGGCAATGTGCCGACAATGGCCCCGAGACCGAGGGCAAATTGGCCCGCCTGGGGGGTGTATTTGTCGAGTTCGTCGGCCCGGTACCAGGCTAGTTCGCGCTCGACGGGATCCGCGATCGCAGCCATCTGTCGGGTGCCGTTGGAGACAAAGCGTCCGAGGAAGCCGATGATGCCCAGGCCGCTACTGGCCAGCGGAATGGGGGTAGCAAAGGTCACGCCCGCCGCGATCTGGGTCATCGGCTTTTTGTGCACCAATGCCGCCCAGGCGCTGATGTTGGCGGGAATAATTGTGAGATCAATGGCCGCGGAGAGTTCTCCGGTAGTGCCGACCTTGAGCTGACCGCCACCCTTGACAACACCGGGCACATCGACATTTGCGGCGAGGCCCCGGAGCTCGACGGAGACGCTGCCATTCTCGATCACCAGACGCACGGTTGCTTTTGTGACCTCGACGACTCCGAGGTCGAGGGCAAAGGCGAGGTCGACCTCAAACCAGACCGAGCCGGCACCGATCCGCACCTCGGTGACGCCTAGGAGGTCGCCGAGTACGCCCTGCATCGTCCAACGTCCGGGGTCGACGATCTCGAAGTCGGTATCCTCATAGATAAACTCGAGGGCATCGAGGCCCGAGAGATCATTGTCGATAAGGATGCCCACATTTTTGTAGCGGACCTTGATCGGGTCTGCACTTTGGACAAAATCGTTGCTAATCGACAGGCTTACGGTGTAGTCGACGACGATCTTTGTCTTGCCGCCGGCTCCCTCACTGGGAGAGTGGAGCTGCTGCTCGATCTCAAAACGCTGCAGGGTGGCGACGCCGTCGCTGATGAGATCTGTGGCGACGACAAAGCCACAGGCCGCGAGCAGGGCCCCCGTACGCACTGCTGCACCCCCGGGATCGGCCGGGCTGATGCCGCCGAGAAGGGCGGGACCTATCGCAAGGGCGGTAGCGAAGACCTTGGCTGCCGTTGAGTCATCATCGCTGTCCGAGGCCTTGACGAGATCAAAGAGGCCGCGATCGTCTCCAGGGGTATCGATGGCGATCGAAATAGTCGTATCACCACTGCGCGGATCGTAGCTCAGTCGACCGATCAGCTGATAGATGATCGGTGTATTGCCAGCGGTCGCCTGTGGAACAACGCTGCCCGGTGTTGTCGAGACCGGCAGATTCTCTTTTTCCCAGTCGAGAGTCAGCTGCACCATTGTCGGGATGGCATCACGACTGTCGATGAACGTCGGGCTATCCCATTTTGCGAGCACCTGAAGGCGGAAGCCGAGCTCGGGCTCGCGTGGTGGTATGACTACAGACTTTGGCGTATCGGCGCCGGGCACGAGCGCGCGGCGGCGGCCTGCGGCGAGTCCATCGTGGTCATCTGGGGTGCTCGCCTGGTTTGCGGGGGTCGGAAAGACTGCGAAGATATCGACACCGCGGTACTCTTTGCGCTCGGCCTGGTCGTTGCCGTGAAAACTCTGGGTTTTTGTGCCGTAAACGGTTTTGATCCGCCATTCTTTGTCGATTCGAGGAGCGAGTTCGGCCTCGGTTCCGGGCGTAAAATCGTTGTTGTTGGGCGGCGTACCGGTGCTCGAAACGCTTTGCTCGCCGCGGCTTTGGACCGCAAGATCGGTGACTGTGCCGGCCTGTAGCGGCATTCCTAGGAGTAGGACTCTGCCCTGGGCGGCACGATCGCGGGCCAGCGCCTCGTTGTGGCTTTCGCTGCCGACATCACAACAGCGGCCGATGACGATAAACTTGGTATTCGCCGGTAGAGACGCGGTCCAGGCCGCCAGGGAGCCACTCGACCAACTTTCGAGACTGGTGTCTGCGGCCGCATTTGCGGTCTCGCGACCATCGCCGTCGACGTAGGGATATGGTTCGTCGTGTCCCCAGGAGTCACCATCACCAGCACCCTCGAGCACCTCGGGGAATCGCCGCAGTGCGAGCGGCTCGGTGCGGTCAAACTCCATTAAGAGGCGGACGTGGCGGGTACGTCGTGGCGGCGGTGGTTGAACAACTTCGCCGCCAGGGTTTGTATTGCGGAGGTCCAGGGCGACCTCGGCGAGGGTGCCGGGTGGTACGGTGAGTACACCGCCGCTGAGCGTCGCCGCGGCATCAGTCGCGATTCGTAAGCCCGCCCGGTGGAAGCTGTCGAGGCTGTAGCTGCCTTCGAGTTGGGAGATTGTGAGAGACGTACCATCTTTGGCGTTGACTCCGGCAGCAGAGCCGGCCACGAGTTGAGCTGTGGTCGAGTCGAAGATCTCGATCTCTAAGTAGCGGGTTTGGCCGACGTGATCGGTGAGCGTGAGTCGATAGCGGCCAGGTTGCCAATCGATCTGCGGAGTAAAGGTGTCTCCGAGGCCATTATGGGCGCGACCACCATGCTCTAAGAGCCAGATCCATCGGTCCTTCTCCTCTTGGGGCACAGGGGCGGCTGCGATCGCGGTAAAGCTCACCCCGTCCAGGACCGCAGTTCCGCCGGAGAGTGAGGTGACGTTGTTTTGCTCGAAGCTATCGACGGTCGCGCGGATCTGTGGCGGCAGCGGACGGGCTACATTTGGATCGTCGCTGCGCGTGAAGTGGAACGTATGTTCGGGGCCATTAAAGGTCGTTCCATCCTGGGTGATGCGCTCACGTAGTTTGAGGACTGCGGACTCGCTATCCGGACGGATATCAAACCAATCGGTCTGTTGACCACTGACCCAGGTCCTGCTTCCGGGAAGTTTCCATTGGATCGGAGTCGCGTCGGTCAGGCGGGCATAGATCCGGGCACGGCTCCCAGTATCGATATTGAGAACAACCTTGCGATGGCGGCCAGTGCCGCTGAGGGTGGCTGCTACGGGGCCATCGCCGTCGTCCTGGAAGAACTCAAAGCTCCCGCCAGGGAGGAGCGCGTGCCCGAGCTCGAGAGCAGCTTCGCCCTGAAAACCAGGTGGGTCGAATCCGAGGATCAAGTCGCGAACACCGAGTGAAACATCACCGAATACGGGCAGGTCCCGTGGCAGGTAGACCGAGGCTTCGTTGATCGCCAGGCCCTTCCAGGCCGCATCGTGATTCCGTGCCTCGATCTCGGGCGGGGTGTAGGTGGAGCTATCATCCCAGGTGACGTGATCGATCGTCATGCCCAATCCACTGTCGTGGAGGAGCATATGTTTGGGAGCTAGATTGAATTCGAGGACGCTTCCGATCGGATCCGTCGGCGCGATCGGATTGGGCGGGGCGATTAGATCGATGGTCGGACCGCTTGCGGTACCCTTGATCCGGAGGACACCGCTACCGATCAATTGAACATTGTTTCGGGTGGTATCACGGACAAGGTGTCCGACTTGTGCCGGTCCTGAGTCGACCCGATTCGCCGGCTCCATAAAGGGCATTGGAATACCAACCCTGTCGAGGAAGAGGTCGAGTATCCACAGGCTTTCAGCGGGTTCGAGGTTTTGTCCGCCGGCGAGGGGGGTGCGATCGTGGGTAAATTGGAAGTGCACTCCGCGGTTGAGACCGGGGATCAGCAAGGGGAAGCCGCCGGGGAGCTGGAGCCCTGCCTCGTCTGCGGATTGTACGCGCCCGTGGTGGATGTAAAAGCGCCCCGAGGTGTAGCTTTGGTGGTCGACGATCGCTAGTAGTTCGATGAACTTAGCGAGGTCTGCGGGGATAAAACCTTGCAGCCCCGGCGGGAGCGCTGCGATGAGGTCGAGGAGCGTGATACCGCGTACAATTGCCATCGAGTGACTCCATACCGATGCGGACGTGAGCCTGAGCGATGGCGTCACGACTGCGTATGCGTGGCCCAAGCGGGCGACGAAGGTGGAGTGACCTTGCAGCCCGGATCAATTGCCCGCGGGTCGATATTTTCGAGATATTTCGAAAAAGGTTCGAGAAAGTTTCGCGAGCGAGAAAGTTTGACTTGGCCCTTGGGGGCAATTTCGTCGAGTAGCCGGCGCTGTCGCCAGCGTTTACTTCAACCACATCCGGCCGATGAACACGTCGTCTCCCTCCGCGTCATCTTTGACGACGAGTGTGTCGGTCTCGGCAAAGGGTGATCGCCCTTGTGCTCGTCGGGCTATATCTGTTCGTCTGCGCCGATATCCGGATTCTGATCCCGGGCGTCGCGGTCAACGTCGTCATTCACGCCGACATCCTCGCCGGCATCGATCGCGACCGAGTTTGGCGCGAGGTGCAGATCACCCGCAGCTGCATCGGCGAAGTGCTCATCTCCCGCAGCCTCGATGTTGCCGGCGAGATTTGCTTGGCCGCCATCTCGGGCGATGATGGTATGACTGACGAGGTTGTTCTCGATGGTCGCATTGGTATTGGCAAATCTGTACTCCATCGAGACAAAGGGCTGGGCCAACGAAACGACCGTATTATGGCGGACAACCGCACCGCAGGCCTGCTCGAGCGCGACTCCAGAATCAACGCCGAAGCCGCTCGCGAAGAGCTCCGGGCGCCCGGCGAAGATCATATTGTTGCGGATTGTACCGTCCACATGACCGAGGTATGTCGCCCCGGGACAGGGATCATCGTCGTAGTCTCGGCTCTTGCCGTTGCCCTGTGCGCCGAGACCAAAGCCGACCCCTCGGGCGCAGTCGATGATCTGATTACGCTCGACCAGAGTATCTCGGCCCCCCACCCAGAAATGGATCGCGTGCTCAGAGAGGCCGCTCTCGCACCAAAATCCTTCGAATCGATTGTCGCGAATGACCCAGCCGAGAGCGGCATGGGCGTCGATGCCCCCGGTGTAACAGTTGTCCACATGGGATCGGCCCGCGTCGGTCATCTCAACCCTTGAGCAGGCGATCGTCCCGTAGTCTGAAAAGTAGGTATCATCGACGGCATTGATCTTGATCGCTTGCTGTCCGGGATCGATCACCGCTACATTATAGATTACGACGCCCTCGATCGTATGATCACTTGCTCCGGTCACATGAATGGGATGCCACTGCGCTCGCTGAAGGGTCATGTCTGCGATCGTGATGTCACTGGCCTGGACCAAGGCGATCTCACCGATGGAGTAACCTCCGTCGAGGATCACAGCATTGCGCTCGCCGCTCGCCGACCTCAGGCTGACCCCATCTTTTGTGAAATGCAGAGTTGTCGTCAGGTTGTAGACCCCATCCGCAAGGAGGAGTGTGGTGCCCGGTGCCGCATCGAGGACGGTTTGCGGAAGCGAAGCGGCGTCCTCGGGTGTAACCTCGATCGTCGGTCCTTCTGCGAAGGCCAGCGGTGCGCACGAATCCGATGGATCAACGCCGCCGGTCGTCGTTCCGCTTGTCGTGCTATCCGTGCCCGTCGATGACTCGGTTGTGGTGTCGCTCGTTGGTGTTGTCGAGGCGGTGGCTGTTGTTATCGACGCCCCGGAGGTGCCCGAGGTCGTGCTGCCCTCAGTGCTCGAAGACCCGCTCTCGCTCTCCTGAACGGTCATTGCCGTGGTAGCCCCGGAGGTCGAGCCGCTAGCGGTGGCCAATGGCTCCCCGCTGTTGCACCCGACCAAGGCAAATAGCCCGGCAACTACATCGCCGCGCAGGAAGTTGTGATTCAATGTGCTCCGCATCGGCGTACGCTACACGAAATCGTCGCCAGCTGCCGAGCCTGATCGACGAACGGGGCGAGCTGATATCTGGACTGTATTGGCTCGCTGCCGTGGAACAGCTGTTGCTCTCAGAGGATTGGCCGGGCGGCGTTAGGATCGCGCCGGCATCGAGCCAAGACTTTGGAGGTTCGCCCGAGCAGTTGCTATCGCTATTTTGGGTCCGTGCATGGTGCCCTCGACATGCGACCTCTCTGGATACTTGTTCATGGTCCCCATTTTTTCGCTTTGTGTGGTAGGCACGCCCAGTTTAGAGCAGCCAGGGCCAGGGATCGGCGAAAGGGTCAACTTGACACTTTGGTGGCGACCTCTGTAGCCTAGGGGGCCATGATATGGTCGCAATCGTACCCGCGCTCTGCCGAGTTTTTACTACTGTCGACAATCATCGGCTGCTCTCCGGGCTCTGGGGGCACGACGAACGCTAGCGATGGTGAGTCGCAGAGCTCGACCGGAGTCGGATCCTCAGGCGCAGACTCCACAAGCCGTGGCAGCACGACGACACCGACCGGGTCCGACTCCGCATCAACAATCGTCTCGACCTCGGAGTCCGCGACCATGTCGACAACCGGAACGTCTGCGGGCGAAACCTCTGATAGCGAGAGCACAGGCGGATCCACGGGGGGCGATGCGCGACAGATCGGCGAATGGTCTGAGGTCGTGGGCGAGTGCCCTCCCGGTGTGCCCCGTGTGGATCTATCGTCGACCGCTGAGCTCGCGGACGCAACCCGCGGAGAGGGAATGTTCGCCGGTGACAGCCCTGATACCTGCTACTTCATTCACGATGGCGACTACGCGGATGCCAACAACGTGCTCATGTGGATCCAGAAGGGCGGGCTTCGCGGGGCCCCACGCGTCTTTGTTGGCGAGAGTCGAGGTGGGGTTGTGATCCGGGCCCGGGCGACGGTCGAGGCTGACCATGTGCAGTTGTACAACATGACCTTTGATATCAGCGGGTACCCGGGCAAGGGGTCATTTAATACGATCACGATTAAGGGGGCCGATGATGTCTCTGTCTCACACGTTACGCTGACCGGAGATTGCCAGACGGGGGCCAGTGGGGGGCACATCGAAGTTGAGGCGGCCAACAACGTCCTGGTCGAATGCTGCCTGATCGAGCGCTTTGGTCGTTGTGACGGCGACGGCCACCTCGACCACGGGATCTACCTCGCGAGTGGCACGGACATCGAAATTCAAAACAACCTCGTCCGCGAGAATTCGTCCCGTGGCATCCAGCTCAACACGCAGGCCGGAGAATTTGGCTCGCTCGCCTCGGTATTGATCGAGAACAACCGCATCCACGCGAACGGCCATCGACCCTACGAGGACGGCATCGCCGTTAATGCTCGAGAGAGCGGGACAGTCACCGACCTGACGATCCGGCACAACCTGATCTACGACAACTACTACTCCGGTCTTCGCTTCGTCGGTTCGGCTCTTAGTGCGGTGACGGTGACGCGCAACACCTTTTATATGAACGGCGTCGGCTCTAAGGTGGCTTCACCCTCGGAGATTAATCTTGACGATATCGGTAGTGGCGCTGAGACCATGGTCCGCACAAATATCTTTCAGGTCGCTATTGAGCTCCTCAACAGCTGCTATGATGCCGGTCCCCGAGGATTTAGTGTCGTCGACAACCTCGGTTTCCCCGACCCAGGCGCGCTCCCAGAGTGTGTCCAGGAGGTCGGCGTTCTCGATCCTGAATTTGCCGATGCTCTAGGTGCGGACTTCCACGCCACCGCGGCAGCGGCAGCGGGTTACGGAGCCTACCCCTAGAAGCGCGGGGTGCGAGATACATGAGCCGGTGTCCGCTCCAAAACACTGTTCACGGCCCCGTCGGTTTCGCCAATTGAGGTCGTGCTCTGGCCCCCCGAACTCGTTGCGCCTGCGCTCTCGGTCATGTCGGTATTTGAGGCCAGAGACGACGGTTTCGTCGCCCGCGCAGCCGAGGAGCAACCGGGGAGCGACGAGCGAGGCAATGCGGCGGGGCATCTGTCCAGTGTACCCTGCGCCAGCGATTGTTCGCGCTCGGGCCGGCAACGGGCACTCAGGGCACTCAGGGCTCCCGCGGCTCTCGTTTGCCTGTGCGGGCGCCGTGGTCGATAGCCCGCGACATCGCC
>CAYYUP010000016.1:77281-92702 GCA_964474905.1 uncultured Nannocystis sp.
CCGCGGCTCTCGTTTGCCTGTGCGGGCGCCGTGGTCGATAGCCCGCGACATCGCCTCGACGGCGTCGTGCACGACCGCGTCCGCGATATGTGCATAGCGTGCGGTCGTCTCGGGCTTGCGATGGCCGAGGATCTTGCCGACGACCGCGAGCGGCACTCCGGCCATCAATGCGTCGCTGGCCGCGGAGTGGCGGAGGTCGTGGAGGCGTACGTCCTCAAAGCCCGGGATTTGGCTGCGCACACGTTCGCACCAGGTCGCTGTCAACGTCATCGGTCGCACGGCGGCGCCGCTCTTTGAATAGATAATGTGTTTGGGTTTGGGATGGTGAGCACAGCGCTCCCAGACTGTCCGGCACTCGCGAAGAAGATCGAGGGCCCGCGTTGACACCGGCACGATCTTTTGCCCTGTTTTTGACTCGGGCAGGCGAATGCAGTGGTGTCGGTAGTCGATCATCTGCCAGGTCAGGCTGAGGACCTCGCTGCGTCGCATGCCGGTGAGGGCGAGCAGGCGGATCGCCGCGACCGAGTGCCAACGCAGGCCGCCCTTTCGATTGCTCGGGATCGAGAGCGCTCGCTCGAGGAAGCGCTCGAGAGTTGCGCGCTCCTCTGGGCTTAAGAATCGCTCGCGGGACTTGACGGGGAATTTTTTGATGCCTCGCGTAGGTGGCACAAACCCCCGTTCGAGTACGCCCCACTCGATCGCCCGCGAGTAGATCGATCCGAGGAGAGCGAGCGTGTGGTTGGCATGTGCAGGGGTGCTGCGGAGGGATGCGTGGTATCTCGCGACCTCGGAGAAGTTGAGATCATCGAGACGGCGGTCGCCAAAGATCGGCAGCAATGACTTCTCAATCGACCTTCGATATTTTTCTTGGGTCGTCGGCCGCAGTCGCACATCGACGTAGTCGTCGAGAAAACGCAGGGCGAAATCACCGAGGTGCGGGCACAGGCTTTGGGTCTTTGCGCGCTCTTTGGGTGCAGGTCGACTCGGTGTTGGTCCGGCATTTGCGCGGTCCATGTGATGGACCCGTTCGAGTGCTAGCTGCGTCGCTGCGGCGAAGCTCAGCTCACTCGTCAACCCGAGCCGCAGACGGCGGTCCTTGCCGATGCAGTCACGGTGGCGGACGTAATAGGCCTTTCTGCCGCTCGGTAGCACGCGGACAAAGAAGCCCGGGATTACCGAGCACGCGATCTCGTACTTTGCAGTGCGCGGCTTGGCACGTGTCACGGCTCGCTCTGTCAGTCGCGGCATCAGAGTACGCCAATGGTGGAGCCAAGATCAAAGTAGCCGCACACGATGAACGATCTTAGCAAAGCTGTGGAAAATATCAATATATCGATTCATATGGGCAGTTGTGAACCTTTGCTCGGAAAAAGCCGGGCAATCCCGAGCGAGATGAGCCCGAACTCGGAGCCGAGCAACACTGGGCAGTATAGACATATGTGTCTGCGAGTGCGTCAATTAGGTGTTAAGATTGACAGCTGGTCGGTGATCGCCGGCAGCGGCCCTCCCAGCTCCGAGCAGGGATGCCTGATCACTGAGTGGGCCACGGCTTGAGGCGTCGCCGATCTATGGATTTGGGCTAGCGCACGCGGATTGTGCCTGCCCACCAGGGATACCAGCCCTCATGCTCTGGTCCCGCCTCGCCCCAGCCGATGCGGAACGAGGTCGACTCGACCCCGGTTTGGTAGATCGTCATGGCTCCGGGCCACGGAGTATCGCAATCGAAGCAGCTGAGGTTCTGGCCCAGCAGCTTTGAGTACGAGATCACCGGCCCCGGATCCTCTGCTGCGCCAAAGGAGACATCGCCCGTGCCCCCAGACTTGTAGGCTACGTTCCACACGGATTGTGCCCATGATGTGTAGAGATCCGACGTATGCCCTGGCCCGGCATTTGCCTTGAGCACATACTCGTGCAGGTAAAATTCGCTAAAGCCAGCCGGGAAGGGAATCGTATAGCGATACGTGTGGTCGCCTGTGGCATCCCGCGTATAGGGGCGACACTCGTTGTCGATCCCCTCCGTCGGTGCAGCGACCTCACTGTCTAGCTGCGCATTTAGATAGGTGCAGGCGATCATCGGCGTGAGCTCGGTGAAACCACCTCCGTCGGTGCTCATATCGCAATAGACCTCAAAGGGCTCGATGTCTCCATCCCCATCGACGTCGATCGTATAGGTGCCGTCGGTCGACTCGGGCAGGGCCTCGAGAATCGCCTTGCAGCTGTTAAGAAGTGTACAGCTATCTTCGATGCAAGAGCCTTGCCCACAGTCCATAGAGTCGTTGCAAATATCACCTAAGTCGCAGGTGTCGCAGCTGCCACCGCAGTCGACGTCGCTCTCATCACCGCTGACGATACCGTCGTCACAGGCAGGCGGGGCGCAGAGGCTGGTGCACGCGTCGGTATTGTCGCCATTTCCGTCATCACAGAGTTCGACCCCCTCTTGGACGACTCCGTCTCCGCACGACGCGATGGAACAATCGTCTAAACATGCATCGCCGTTGTCGGTATTTCCGTCGTCGCATTCTTCTCCATCGTCGAGGTTTCCATCGCCACACATCGGCCCGCCGCTCATGACTCCGGTGCTGTTCGTGGTCGTGTCTCCCGTCGTGCTGGTGCTGGCGTCGGTCGTGTCGGTTGCGTCGGTGGTTGCTGCTGTGGTCGTGTCGGTCGCCGTTGTCGTGCTGCTGTTGCCGGTTGCGCTGTCGCTGCCGGCTTCGCTCTCGCTTGCGCCGATGGTCGTTTCACCGGTGCCGACGGTCGATGTGGAGGTCGACATTGTGTCGCTGTCACTGTCGCTGCTGCTCGAGCTTTCGCTGCCTCCGGCGCCTGTGTCATCACTGCTGCAGGCACTAAGGCCCAGGAGTGACCCCAAAAATAGAGTCAGTTGAAGTCGATTCGTCGATGTAATCATGGTGAGCCGACATTAGCGGATTGTGAGGTCGGCCCTGGGGATTTTGCCCCGAATTTGCGGTCCGCTCCGGCCATTTGGCTCACTGACCTCATCGGATTCATCGAAATACTATAGATACATGTAGGTTCGCACCTTCGTGGTCTCGCTGGCCGGTGGTCGGTGGCCGGTGGCAGCCTCCACATGGGCCCAGGCTGGGGATCGAAGCAGAGGTCAAGCTCTCGGGTCGTTCCACCGCGTCGCCTTCAAGGGCGTTGCGATGAGGAGCAGGACGGACGCCGAGGAACTTTGGACCTCGGATCAAGGGTCGCCAAGCGAGAACCGAACCGCGGAGGTGAGCCCTAGGTGAAGGGGGTGTTGCGGCCCGGAGAGGGGTCTCAGGTCTGCAGAGCGAGTTAGCATCGACACATTGCCCGTCAGAGTTCCTTGGACTACTATGCTCGCCAAGTTCGCCAGGCCGGGATTCAAGAGCACGATTGTGATGACCATTCAGGATGTCCGCAAGCACTCGCACAACCGCTACCAATACGTGATCGCGGGCAAGAGTGCGGTCGAGAGCCGGGTTTGGGGGCACACATGATCGAGGTTGGCGATATTGCAGAGATCCGTCGGGAGCAGGCTCAGCTCCTCTCGGAGCTCGGTTCGCAGGTTCGCAAGGCTGTCGAGCTGTTGCTCGTCGCGCGCAGCCCGGCTCTGGAGGCGGCCTGGGGTAAAGTCGAGAAGCAGGCTGTCTACGCCGCGGCCTGCCGATGGATCATGCGCGTGGTGGTCGTACTTTTTGCCGAGGGCCGGGGCCTTTTACCGCGGCAGGGATCTAACTATCATCGCATGTACGGAATTCGGGGCCTGCTCGAGGCGCTTGATCGACAGAGCAGCACTGGCCGTCGCAGCCGCGATCAGGCCTGGTCGCGGCTGAGAGGGCTCTTCTCGCTGCTCTACCGGGGGGCCGTCGGTCTAGAGCTTACGATGACCGCCTACGGAGGCGATTTATTTAGGCCAGGAGACAAAGGTGGGCAGCCGATTTCGCAGGCGCTTTGGTTATTGGAGTCTGCCCACGCGGCGCCGGACGATCAGGTCATTCACCAACTCCTGGTCCTACTTAGCCGTAGGGATGTGCGGGTACGTAATGGTCGCGGATGGCGTCGGCTGAGCGAATCAGTGGACTTTGCAGCGCTGCCGAGTGAGACTATAGGTACTCTCTACGAAGGCCTGTTAGATTTTGAATTACACAGGGTCGACGGCGACCCTGTGATCATTCTAAACTTGAACGATCAGCCTGCATTGCCGATCGGTCACCTGGAGCAGATGACGGACAGGGCGATCAGGGCGCTTGTTTCGCGGGCGAAGGGCAACAAGGGTCGCAGAAGTCGGGTCTTGGCGGAGCCGAGCAGCGATGGGCGTGCCGGGCACGACAAAGAGGTGGGGGGGCAGGACTTGCGCGGGGCTGCAGTGCGGCGGGCGATGCAGTGGGCGCTGCGTGCTGTGAGGGTGGGAAAGCTTGTCGTCAAAGGTCGAAGAGGCGATAATTCGGGGCAAGAAGAGCAGCAACAACGGGCCGCCGAAGCGCTGGTGAGCGGGCTGAGGCTGCCCGGCGCGCTTTACTTGGCGCGCTGGGGGGGGGCCCGAAAGGGCTCGGGATCCTTCTATACAGGGCCTCAGCTGACGATGCCGACGGTCCGTCGGACCCTCCTGCCGCTCACCCACGAGGGCGACCAGGTGCGCGCGCCCGAGAAAATTTTGAAGCTCTTGGTCGTCGATCCGGCCATGGGATCTGCTTCTTTTCTGCTCGCCGCCCTGCGTGTATTGACCCGGGCCGCGATCGAAGGTGCCTACATTTACGGGCGGATACGCCGCGAAGGCGAAGGCACTCGCGTGCAGATCTCGACGCTCGCCGAGGACGACCAATTCGTGCCATTTGTCGAGCACGACCCGCGCTTTGCCGAGGCTCTCGAATTCCGCATCAAGCGTTATGTGGCCCAAAACTGTCTATATGGGGTTGACATGAACCCCTTGGCGGTCGAACTCGCGCGTATGGCGTTATGGATCGAGACCGCGGACGGCAGGCTGCCCTTCAGCTTCTTTGATCATCAACTCAAGCTCGGTAATTCGCTTGTGGGTTGCTGGTTCGATCGCTTTCGCGAGTATCCGCTTTTGGCTTGGTCGCGCGTGAGCCCAGACAAAGGGTACCGCGGTGTGAATCACCCTTTCGAGTGCTGGCATAGGTCTTTGCTCGCGAAGAGAAAAGCGGTGATCTCAGAGCAGGCGGAGCTCCTGCGGGGTCACGCCAGTGGGGCGACCATGTGCGAGCTTAAGGTTGTGTGTGAGCGATTCGCGGAGCTGCGCGAGGCGCCTGCGGATCGCTCCGTCGAGCGGGCGCGGGTCGAGCGGCTGCGCATGAAGAACCAACCGGCGCTCGACCGGTTGCGGGTCGCCTTTGATACCTGGACAGCGCTGTGGTTTTGGCCGCTTGACCGGCTCGACGCGGCTCCGGGTCCGAGGACCCTGCATGAACCCAAACCCGAGGCAGTCGAGATCGTCCGGCAATTAGTGCATCGGCCGGGTCTTCGATTTTTTCACTGGGAAATCGAATTTCCCGAGGTTTTTTGTACAAAGGGCGGGGGGTTCGATGCCGTTATCGGTAATCCGCCGTGGGAGATCCAGAAGCCGAGCAGCAAAGAGTATTTTTCCAGTATCGATCCGCTCTACCGGAGCTACGGCAAGCAGGAGGCGCTGCTGCGCCAGCGGCAGATCTTTGAGGAGCGACCCGCGGAGGAGGAGCGCTGGCTTTTGTACGTCGGCGGCCACAAGGCGCAGGCGAATTTCGTTCGCCATGCGGGCGAGCCCTTTGGCGACGGCGGGATCGACAGGATCGACAAGAGCGACGTGACGATCGGTCACGGAGGCGGTCATATCGCGCTCGCTCGCGGCGAGAAAGGGGATTCTCTGCATGCTCATTGGCGACAGCAGCGGCGGCAGCATCAGGGCTTTGCCGACCCTCGCCACCCTTTTTGTCACCAGGGATCCGCCGACCTGAATACCTACAAAATGTTCGTCGAGGTCGGGCATGCGTTGCTCCGTGAGGGCGGTGAACTGGGCCTTATTGTGCCCAGCGGTATCTATACCGATAAGGGATGTGCAGATCTGCGGCGCCTTGTGCTCGAGCGCAGCCGATGGCGGTGGCTCTTCGGCTTTGATAATCGCGGCAAGATCTTCGAGATTCATCGAAGTTTCAAATTTTGTGTGCTGATCGTGCAAAAAGGCGGTCAGGCCGAGGCCGTGCAGGCGGCTTTCATGCGCCATGATTTAGAGGATTGGGTCGCCGCTGAGGGTGCTGACTACGTGCTCGATGTTCCGGTCGCGCGGGTCAAGGCCTTTAGCCCCAAATCGCTGTCGATCCTCGAAATCCGTTGCCAGCGTGACCTGCAGGTGCTGCGTAAAATTTACGAACACGGTGTTCTCCTGGGTGACACGAGTGCCGAGGGGTGGGGCATTCGCTACGCGACGGAGCTGCATATGACGAATGACTCCAAGCTCTTTCCGGCGCGCGAAAGGTGGCAGGCGAAGGGCTATCGGGTCGACGCCGATGGACGCTGGAGCGGTCCCGGCGGACGGGTGGCTCTGCCACTCTACGAGGGTCGCATGATCGGCCAATTCGACCTCAGTGCAAAGGGCTGGGTCCGCGGCAGAGGGCGCACGGCGCTGTGGCGGAGCCAGCCGTGGCCAGCGAAGACGATCGAGCCCCAGTTCTTGATCGCGCAGTCGGATTATCAAGCGAAACGACCCGACGATCATGCTACAGACAAGGTGGCATTTATGGATGTCACCGCGGCGACAAATCAGCGTACGATGATCGCCGTCGCCCTGTGCAATCTGCCCTGTGGTAACTCCGCGCCGGTTCTCCGCTCTCGGGACTCCATCGGGCTCGCGGCTCTCCTCAATTCGTTTTGCTACGATTACGTCGCGAGGCAACGATGCGGCGGTCTGCACCTCAACTATTTCGTTATCGAAGAAACGCCTCTGGTCCAAAGGTACGCCATCACGGAGCCGTTGCGGGTGCTCAGCGCATCGCTGATGGGCGGCGGTGGAGGTGCTCAGGAATGGCTGCGCCGGCGGCTCCAGCTGCCGTGCGGAGGTTGGGCGCTGACGACTCATGAACGCGTTCGCCAGCGCGCCGTGCTAGATAGCGTTATCGCCGCTCTCTACGGCCTCGATCGCGCCGACTTTGCCTGGATTCTGCGCGATTGCGATCACGCCCAAGCCCGGCTCCTTGAGCGCAGATTTACCCGCACTCTCGATCCCAAGGGTTTTTGGCGGGTCGACCGGCACCGACCCCCAGAGCTTCGTCACACTGTGCTCTCATTGGTGGCCTTTGACGCGCTGATGGGGTGTGTGCGGTCGATGGGCGGCGACCTGGCTGCGGGCATTCAACTCTTCACCGGACAACACGACGGCGACGGCTGGCTGCTGCCCAGGGCACTGTGTCTTGCTGACTACCAGCTCGGTCACGACAGGCGCGCCCAGGTGCCACAACCCGTGGCCAGCGCACTAGGTCCGCGGTTTGTGCAGAGTCGGCGGTGAGATAAATATCGCCTTTGGCTCTGCGCTCTGCCTGTCACGAGTGCGGCTGGTTGCCAGAGTGCAACGCCGTGCTTCGGCCGTTCGCAGGTATTCATCTGGACTGTGTATTATAGTGGTACACAGTATGGGAGGAGTGTGTGTCGAGCCGCATGTGGCACTCTTGTTCGGGGTTCTGATGGCGGAGCTAATTTCTCATTGCGAGACGGACATCTAATTCATCATAATGAGCGGTGTAAAGTTCGAAATTTTCGAATTAAAAAACCGACAAACCCAACATTTCAACCAAAATGAGTTATGCTGCCGTCAATGAACGTCTTCAGAGGATCGTCATGGCTACGGGCGGGGGCCCTTTCTGCACTGGTTTGCGTATCAGCCTGTGAATACACTCCGCAGGGCGGGTCGACGGCTTCGAGCTCTACAAGCGTGACCTCGGACAGCGCGAGTTCGACCACCGTCGTGTCGAGTTCGACCACCGTTTCGACGACGACCGGGTCGACGACGGCTGTCGGGTCGACGACCGCGGGCACGGACAGTTCGGGCAGCACAGAGGGTTGCTCGTTCATCGACTGTGAGGACACCGGAGCGATGATTCCGTCCTGCAATCCCTGGATCCAAGACTGCCCGGAGGGCGAAAAATGCACCCTTTGGGGGGATGATGGCTCGTCGAGTTGGACCGGGGCGAAGTGTGTGCCGGTCGATCCGAATCCCAAGTCGACGGGGGAGGTCTGCACGGCCACCGGTCCGGTGACTGGTATCGACAATTGCGACAAGGGGGGGGTGTGTGCAGGTGTCGATGGTGAGACCCTCGAAGGCAAATGCCTCGAATTTTGTCAAGGGTCCGAAGGGCGTCCCGAGTGTGCCTCCCCCGGATATAAGTGCACGGACTGGAGTCGGGGCCTGGATGTCGCATTCTGCAGCAAGGCGTGTAATCCCCTCGGTGATGATTGTCTGGGCGATGAGATCTGTATACCATTAATGCTTGGTGGCTGGTATTGTTCGTTCGATGCATCCGGTGATGCAGGTGCCGATGGGGATGCCTGCGAATTCATCAATGTTTGCGATCCGGGCCTCTACTGTGTGCTGAGCACGGAGGTCGCCGACTGTGAAGGATCCGGTTGCTGCACCCCTTACTGCGATCTAAACAAGCCCGGTGTGTGTCCAGAGAAGCAAACGTGCATCCCCTATTACCCGATGGGGGAGGATCCGCCGGAGGGTCTCGAGAGCGTCGGATATTGCGGGGTCCCGCTCTAGCTCAAAGGGAGATTGCATGCATTCTCGGTCGATGATGTGGGCCGCGATCGCGATCGCCTCTGCGGTGATGGTGCTAGCCGCCTGTGGCGACGAGCCTCAAGGGGTGCAGTTCCGGCAAAAAGTGCCCCAGAGTGCCCCCCCGAGTTCGGCTGTGATGCCTCATCGAGCGCCACAGGATCGCTCTGGGGATGCGGCCGAGCTCAACGCGGAGTGCGAGGATTGTCACCCAGAGGTCGCGGACGAATGGCGGATTTCGCTGCACGCGGAGGCCTTTACCGGACGCGAATTTAGTTACGCTTTTAGGCGTGAGCCCTCCCAGTTTTGCCGCGGCTGTCATGCACCGGAGGCCGGGCTTGGCCCCGATAGCGAGGCCCAGGCTGTCGGCGTCGCCTGTATCACTTGTCACTTGCCGGAGGGCGACGGCGAGGAGGTTCTCGCCGGCCCGGTTCGGCCCCTAGGCGTCGGCGAGCAGCCCCCCGAAGAGCCGCCGCACGCACTCCGCAGGGATCCTCAATTTGCCAGTCCCGACGCCTGCGGGGGTTGCCATCAATTCCTCTTTCCGGGGCAACGCGCTCGGCCGGAATTTATGCAGACGACCCTCCAAGAGCATCAACGCTCTGCCCAGGCCGCAAAGACCTGCGCAGATTGCCATATGCCTAGAGGCCGCGACGGTCGGCGCTCCCACGCCTTTTTGGCCTCGCGTGATCAGGAGTGGATGCGGAGCATCGTCACGATCACCGCTGAGCGGCCGAGTCCGGAGCGGGTCATCATCACGCTTGATCTGGACAGGCATGCGATCGGTCATGCGTTGCCGACGGGAGATCTTTACCGCCGGATCGCGGTCCAGGCGATCAGCACACGCCGGCAGCGGCCACGGGCCGTTGTGAGCCGTTTCCTCGCCCGTCACTGGCGACCCGCGGGCGCTCTAAAGGGCGCGAATGCCATGCATGCCGCGGGGCTGAGTTCTATCGAGTACACCGAGATCGATGATGATCGCCTAGGTGTCGGTGACAATCCGCGGGTCGTCCAGCTCACGCTCGACCCCGCGGATTACGACCGGCCAGTGCAGTGGCGGGTCCGCTACGAGCGTGTCGAGTCGCTATTGGGCAACGACGAGGCGCAGTCGATCGTCGCCGGCGGGACTGTGCTCGGTCAGGGAATGCTCGATCCTCCAGCGATTCCTGCGCCATACCGGTAATGCGACCGAGTGAACGCTCAGGCGGCTACTACTCGGGGTCCGGCACGAAGATCCCGTGAAACGTCGGCGGGATCGGCTGGCTCAAAAATACTCGTGCGACCGGGCCCTTACTGGCATTTCGTCCGTCGTGCACGGCGACACAGCATTCGCTGTCGTTGCCCTCCAGCTGCAGGACCCACGGGTGGGTGGTGCCATCGACGACGACGGGTTCCGAGGTCAACTTTCCTGTGGGTGCGTGGTAGCGATCGCTCTTGCCGTTGCGCACATCTATTCGGGCGAAGCCCGTGGTGCCCACAGGATCGTCGAATGTCTGCACATAGGCTATTTGGTAACGTAGCCCCTCATCGCGAGGGCAGACTCGCGGGAACTCACAGGGGATCTCCCACATCCTCTCTTCAGTCACAGTGCAAGTGTGGGTGTTCACGACATAGCGGGTAAGACGTGGAGCGGTGGCCCCAGAGGCATCGCCGACGGGCTCGGTAATGACGCCCATATCGTCGTGGCGGATGGCGTCGATCACCACTTCGATCCCGCGTTCGTAAGCATTCACAAAATGCCAAACCCGAAAGGGAGGAAGTTCGATACGCTGGGTTGCGGATGAATCCAGAGGCACCAGGACGATCTCCGAGCATCCATGTTGGTCCCAGGAGAACCACTTTGAGAAGTCTCCTGTCTGCAGGGCTGCGCGCCAGAGCCTGAGGCGCCCGGGGTCTAGGAAGAAGACCGCGTGTTTCTCTGTGACGATAAAGTCGTGGATGAGGCCCAGGTGCGAAAGCTCGAATTGGCCGACCTTCTGGGCCGCACCGTGATCCGGGAATCGGTACAGCCGGACGGTTTTGCCGACGACGGTGAAGTTGAATTGCGCCGCCAAAGTTGCGACCCGATGGGGGTGGGCAGAGAAGGCGCCCGAGAGGAGCCCGAGAGAGGTCGGCTTGGCATGTGCCCTCAGAGTCTCGGGCTCGATTTCGACCGGTAATCCCGCCTCCATCAGGGCAAAAAACCGACGTTGCCAGTGCATCACGTGGGTATTTCCAGTGCTCTTCACGTGGTGGGTGAGACCCGCCCGGAGCCGTCGCCAAAGCGATGCATTCGGGCCACTGAATACCTTTCCGGCCCGTTCTTCCCGCTGGTACTCCTCGGTCTCGACCATACGACTTGCACCCCGCACATCGTCGCCAAAGTCGATACGGTGCAGGGCTCCGTCCGCCAGAAAGGCATGGACCCGACGATCGAACCTCCGAATGGCCCCCGGTCCGGCCCGGTACAGCCGACCGCGAAGATCCGGAGGCAGGGATCCCTCCACTCGCAAAGATTCTGGACCATGACTGCGCTGCAGGTTCTCGATCATGCTACCCTCCAAGTAGTTGTTACAGTCAACTAATCCAAATGGTTGTGAAGGTCAACCAAAATTCCCGAAAGGTGGATCATGCAGGCGTTGTTCGAGCTTTGCATAGGCGTGCACGAAGAGATGAAGCACGCGGTACCCGACGAGGATCTCACGGCCACGGAGACCCGCATCATGCGCGCGCTCGGTCGTGAACAGAGCTTGAGCCAAAAGCAGCTCGGGGAGCGCACCGGCACTCACAAGTCTCAGATCACTCGCGCATTTCAGTCCCTGCAGCGGCGAGGGCTTGTCGACAGATTCCCGAATCCGGCCGATGGGCGCTCCTATTTGGTGCAGACGACGCCTGGTGTGCAGGATACGCTCGCGGCGATCATGCGCACAGAGGATGGGCTACTGGAGCGCCTTCTCGAGGGTTTTTCGCCGGGGGAGTGTGACCAACTTGAGAAGCTCCTCCAACGTCTGGTGAAGAATTTGCGTGCCTAGACGTACCTTGTCGGCGCCACATCTTACCCGCAGCCGGCGATCGCTAGTGGGTGCTCTTCTTTACGGGCTCACTGGCGGCTTGGCTTGGCTCTGGCGTCGATGTCGGCGTAGCTCGCGGAGCCGATGCAGGCGCTCGCTCTGGAGGTCCGGTGCACGAGAGCGGACGCGCGTCCAGTCGACGGGGACCAAGACCGAGCCGGATTTTCCTAGCGGCACCTTGACCTCCGCGGGCGAACGCCTAGCGATGTGCTCTCCTAGGGTTGTCGCGTCCATCGACTCGACACGCTCGAGCGTCGCGGCGAGCGATTTTTGATCCACCCGCCAACGCAAGAGCTCCCCTCCAAGTGGGCTTCGAACGGCGACGGCTCGTCGCTCAGGGTCCTCGGATGTAAAGAACTCGGGTTCGAATCCCAATCCAGAGAACGGGAGAAGACTTGGGGCCGCGACGACCACAGCCTCGAGGTCACCCAGACTCGCCAGTAGTCCACTCGAAGCACCATAACAGGTGTCGATCACCACGAGTTCGGGCTCAAAGCAGCGGACCGCGGCCGCGACGGTCTCTGCATCGCGCGACAGGTACGTCGGCGGCTGCCCGTGACCCGCAATGATGACCGAAGCAGCGCGTGCCTCTCGGCATTCGAAGCCCTCGATTGCATGGTAACTGCAACGACCCTCGGGGCAGCGTGCGCGCAGAGCTGGCGCGTCTTGAGAGTAGAGAACAGCTGTGTTCGGAGCAGGCGTGGGGGCAGGCTCCCCCTCAGCGATCGTCTGACCATAGAAGTCAACATCACGTGCACCTCGGTCTTCGTCCCACATCAGGAAGCCGTTTCGTTTCGCCACGCTCTGTGCGAGCACGCGTCCGTCAGAGGACACGAAGAGCGCGTAGCCGCCGTGCGAGGCTCGCACCGACGGGACGCCGTATTCGACCGAGCGCAAAACCTGAATCGCGGTTAACTGCTGGCGAGCGATGTCTCCAACCATCATGCTGTCGCGGGCGACGACAATCATGAGTTCTCCACCGGCACGAGCCCCCTCTTCAACCAGCGACCGCGCCAGAAACTCACCGCAGATCAGCGAGATGATGTTCCTCGCGCCGACCCTGAGAAAAGGGGGCATATTGCCCTTGAGGTAAGTATCTCTGCCGACCCAGAAGAATTGCTTCTCCGTTCCCGGGAAGAGCAACCTCTTGGCGCGACCTTTGAGTACCTCGCCGTCGCTGTCGATCGCGAGCACCTGATTTTGCAGATCGCCGTCTTTCGTGGGTGTCACCAAGCCGATGAGATGGTCCGCGGCGGTGTCGGGGAGCAACGGATGGATTTGTACCCCATGACCTGGCCCCTCCGACAGTCGAGGTCGCAGGTGCAACGCGGCTTCCGGCCAGATGATCAAGTCGAGCACCTCGCCCGGCGGAGCTCGGTGCGGCATCTCGACCGTCGAGCCCGTGTGAATCGCTCCAATACCGCGCAGAAGATCGGTATTTCGCGACTCGATCGGCGGGGCAAAGAGCGCAGCGACAAGCAATGCCAACCCCGGTAGCGCCATGCGAACTTGTCGTTCCGCAAGCGCTTGACCGACGCAAGCCGCAATGAAGATACCGCCCATCACCGTCGGCACCCAACCGACCTGCGCGAGGACCCGAAGCACCCAATCGGCCTGCCACTGCGTGACCAGCCAGTTATTGATATTTAGGGTGATGTTGAGGAATCCGAGATGCTCTCCGACGACCCAGGTAACCGGTAGCCAAAAGCGGACTCCGATGCGTCCACGCGCCAGCGCGTAGCCGACAAGTGTGCATAGAATCCATGGCAGAGGCCAGAGGACAATAACGATCGCGAGGGTGGCTAGCGCCGTGACCGCAGGGCCGAACCCAAGTGACGCCTCTACGGTCTTGTACGCGTAGGGGAACCCGACCCAGTGGAGCATCATTTGGCAGCAGAACAAGCCGACGAGCGCGACTCTCCACGATCGCGTCCACGTCAACGCGGCCGCCATCAGCAGTGGGCTGCCCCAAGAGACTGCCGCGAACGCGGGATCGCGGAGTCCAAGGCCCCAAAGTAGCCCACTGACGCCAAATACCCCGAGAACCCACCAGGTCGGAGGACGCCATGTCGAGAAGAGTGTCATCTGGTCGGTAATCCTATGCCACTATCAGAGCGGCGGAGTTAATGCGCGCGTGGTGAATTCACACTCCATGCACTGGTCACAGCGGGCGGGATCGCGGCCGGCATACCCCAGTTTTTGGATCACCCAGCCGTCGACTTTACGCCCATCACAGCCTGTCCACGATCCTGTGGGGGCACCGGGACAGCGGAGGCCGATAAAGGAGTCACAAGAATTTTCGCAGATGCCTCTCCCGCGGCAAGTGCCGCCGGCTGCACAGGTACCATAACCGAGGATGCGATCGATTGTCTCGACAATTTCGTGCAGCGCGATCTGTGTTTCCGTCCGCAGCGTGTCTCCGGTCGGCCAGCAAAGCGGCTTGTTGCGGACGACGCCTACGCCCGAGAACCGACTGGCGACCAGGGCGACGGAGTTGCGTCCACACCCGCCCGTCCACAGGTCCGGTTGCCCGCCGAGCACGAGGTACACAGGCGTCTCGTCGGGCATGGGCACCGGCAGCCCCTGGGAGGTGCCTACGTTAGGCGTCAACCATACATCCGCAAGCTCGTCCCAGTCGAGCCGTTTTGCCGGTGGAGGCAGTGCCCAGGAGCCCCGGAATTCTACGCGCGCCTCCCCCTGCCAGTAGGTATTGAGGGTCGACCCGTTAACGAGACAATCGAGGAAACGATCGATGTCTTGGCGATTTTGGTCACCGGATCCCGCAAACCACACTGCGTAGAGGCCGAATACCTGGGGGCTTTCTGGCTCTTCGGCCGACTCCCCCGCAGGCCCCCCACCGGCAGCCGGTGAACGCAGCCAGAAGACGACGACAAGCACGGTCGTGAAGACGAGTGCAAGCATTAGCCAAGGGCCTGGGTGCAGGTCGACTCGACACTCGCTATCAGAGGTTCGGACAGGGAGCACAGGCACCTTCGCGGTCCAATACGGAGCACGCCGCGCAGTCGCAGAATTCCTTGAAAATGTCACAGACTGGCGGTGTCGCTGCAAGAAGATTCAAATCAGAGTCCGCGGCCCGGGCTTCGGGTCCCTCAGTGTGGGCCACCGAAAATGCCATGAGTAGGATATGCGGCGAAATCAACTTGAAATCATTGTATTTCTCAACCATCCTGAGCGCCTCAAAGCCGTCTTCGACCGTCAGATGCTGGTCTTCCATGTCGCCGTCGAATGCCCACACATCGTAGGTACCATCTGGGTTTTTGGAAACCGACACCCCCTTGGTGAGATCGCCGAAGGTGATGTAGTTCTCCGTCGAGTCGTAGAGAAAGTAGCGCTCTTCGCTGAGGTCCGGTTTAGAGACAAAGAATGTTATGCCGCCGCCGTTGGCGACCGAGTCGACGATGGTCATGGTCGAGAGTTCCTGTGCCCCTAAGCCTTCGACCGTAATCGTGCCCTCGCCAAACGAAATCTGTGAACCGTCTTCTTCTACCGAGAACACATCACTCTCGAAGTCGGAGATGACGATGCCCCAGGTCTGTTGGAGATACTCAGGAAGCGTTGGATCCTCCGCGGTAGAGGTGTCTGTTGAGGTATCTGTTGAGGT
>CAYYUP010000016.1:92802-96543 GCA_964474905.1 uncultured Nannocystis sp.
TCTGTTGAGTCGGTGCCGGACTCAGAATCGGTGTTGGTCGCTGTGGAGCCAGTGCCCTCCCCTTCTGCAGAGCAGCTCGGTACGCTAGCGAGGAAAAATCCCGTGACGACTGCAGCGGTGGGAAGACGCAGACATCTGCAAATAAACCCCATCATATTAGTTTGATCTGAGCGACCGCCCGAATAGGCGAGACCTGTGGTGGTTGCAATATCGCCCGTGTTGGTCGAATCACCAAATGTGTCATTATCGAGCCCCTCGCGGGAGCAGCCTGCCAGCGGCATGACCGCAACCGATGTAAATATTGTTTTTTTCATGCTGATGCTCCTTGAACTCCGTCGTTGTCATCGGAGTACATCGCGACCTCCATCGGCCGCAGCTACTGTCAAAATAGCTACCGCTTGGCTTTGGCGAAATAGAGATATATGGACTCGGGGCGAGCGATTCTACGTGATGCTTTAAGCGCCAGATATGCCCGATCAAATTAATGCTCTGACCCGATGTGAGAGGACGGGCGGCCTCCTATGCGCGATCTCAGAGCGCGAGTTCTTGGCCGGCTACACGGCCTGCGACGAGCGAGTGAAGGCGTCTACAGAGAAGGCCATTCACACGCTGGCCGAGTGGGTCGGGACCGTTGTCGAGCCATCAAATGCACGCAACTGCCCCGAGGATAGGCCTATTGACAGCCCCTCCCTCTTGTGCGCCGCGCTCCTAGTGAATTTAACCGTGTGACTCGCCCCGGCCGAATATGCACATTCTTCGACAATGCTCGACATTGCCCAAGCTGAGGTTCATAACTGCACCCGCAGGTCAGTGTATTGATATTTCTCACCGCTTTGCTACCCTCCGCTTACCTGTATTGTGCGTTGTTCGCTGATGTGTATCGCAGAGGCCGCGCTCGCGCAATGCCGAGAGGCTTGTGCTGGGGGCTCTGAGCAGGCGAGCCCGGATTGCGGGCCGTCGCCCGCAGGCTTTCGTGTGGCCCCAAAGCTTGTCCGAGCGAATCCGGGAGACTGTCAGCGGGCCGGGGAGTTCATCGCCGGTACGTGGAGTGCCCACGCGATCGCCGAAGACGGCGATCTGCGGCATTACAAGATGCAGCTGGCGGTTCAGGGCTGTGCACTCACGGCGTCCTTCGAAGGGCAGGGAGGGGGGCCGCGGCACATGCGCGGTCAGATTTACGCAGGTGATATTTGGACGCTCGAGGGGCGCGATAAAGGACGTCGCTATCGCTGGAGGCTCGCCGGTGCCGGACCTGCATTCGGGGATTTTGCGATAAATATGCCCACAGGGGCCACAAAACGACAGATCAACGGAGGTCTTGCGGCTTACAGGATTCAGTGAGCCGTTTTCAGTTGCCGGCGGACTTCAACCACAGAGGATATGCACATGCTCCAAACTGACGACATCACTCCGCTCATCCGCGAGCTTAGCGGTAAACTTCTGCGGTTCTTTCGCAAGAGCGGGGTCGCTCAGCAAGAGTGTTACGACCAGGTACAAAACTGTTTCGAGACCCTGCTCAAGAAGCGAGCCCAGGGCTGTGAAATTGAGGATCAGCGCCGCTATCTGTGGGGTATCGCTCGCAAGAAAGTGCTGCATTACTTCCGCAAGATCCGGCCGACCGAAGAATTTAGGAGCTCCCGGGTGCAGCCGATCCTTAGAACCTCACCGAGCCTGCGTCTCGATCGTGGTTTGCGAGTGGATCTCGTTCTCCAGAAGCTGAGCCCGCGCGAGAGGACCACGTTTTGCCTCCGCTGTGAGGGACTCTCTCTCGAAGAAATCGCTCAGGTTGTCGAGAAGAACCGATCGACGGTCAACCGAGATCTGGCGGCGATCCGCGAAAAAATCGACGAGATCAGTGGCGAACTCGACGCTGAATTTAGGGATGTCGATTCGACTCCAGAAAGCGGTGCCGGTATGATCACTGTTGATGATATCAGCGACAGCTACCTCCGAGACTGAGGGGCGGCCGAGCTTGGCCAGGGTTTGGGCCGTTACAGGACTCAGGAGCAGCCGGGCTCGTTTAGCATCGACAGGCGCTGCAGCGCTCTCGGCTCTTCGCTCTCCTCAGTCTCATCGGCGGTCTCTGTATATCTCAGGATAGTTGTCGCCCGCGTGTTACGCGCTTTTCTTGAGAGGTTGATTCGCGGCTGGTTCCGGATTGAGGCAGACCACCGTGACCGGATCACAGCTTCGGGTGGCCGCTCCATATACGGGCACTCTCCACCCCGCGAGGTCGCAGTTCCGACGCAGGACCTCGGCTTTCGGCGCAGACCGGCCGATCCCGCCGGGAGCTAGTCGCGGGCTCTCCGCGCGGACCTTCCGGCTCGGTGAACCACTCTCGTCTGGGAGTGCCGCAAGGTTCGTGATACATTCAGTCTCAGCAGCCTGAACACGTCGTGTACATGAAGGCCGGGAGCGCATCCTCCTTGAGCTTGTATGTTCACGGGGTACCAACCCCTCGGGCGATTTTCCCGATTCGAAACACCTAAGCGGCGGTCGAGCATAGGCCGGCGGCTCGCACGTTGGATTCGACCACCCACAGCAGGAACGCCCATGAACATCCTTCACGGTTACCAGGTGGCATCGCAGGTCATCGAGCTGATCCAGACCACGGAGCCGGGTAAGCCATTGGTGCTTGCGTCGGCGTACTTCCGTCCGTGGGGAGCGCTCGACAACGCACTGCGAAACGCCCTCGTCGCCGACAAGATCCCCGTCATCATGATTGTTCGTGGCGGCGACGTACTCGCCAAGAACATCGAGGCCACCAGACCCTACGCGGAGCTGGGCGCACAGGTGGGGTTCGTGGCACGACTCCACGCCAAGTTCTTCATCAACGATCAGGAAGCGATCATCGGGTCTCTGAACCTGGTGGAGTCTTCGGCGGTCGACTCGTGGGAGATGGCCGTCCGACTAGGAGTGGCGACCGATAATGTCGCGTTCATGGAGTTGAAGCAGGGCTATGCGGCGCTGCGAAAGCAGGCGACCCAGGAGATGGCGCGCAGCGGCCTCGGAACCCTGGAGCAGGCCACCGAGCTCCCCTCCGCTCCCACCGCCGCAACGTCGAAGAAGCCGGCGGTCAAGGTCAAGGCCAAGGCTAAGGTCAAGGTCAAGGCCAAGGCCAAGGCCACGACCAAGACCAAGGCCACGACCACGACCAAGGTCAAGGCCAAGGCCCTACGGCCTCGGCGGGCCAAAGCTGCGGAGCCGTCCCCGGGGGGCGCGGGGCACTGCATTCGATGTAGTACCTCCATTCCCCTGAAGGCCGACAGGCCGCATTGTCGGGCTTGCTGGAGCGCTTGGTCCAAGTACAGCAACGAGGACTACGGCGAGAAGTACTGCCATGCCTGTGGCAAGAAGCACGAGTCCACCAAGGCCAAGCCTCTCTGCAAGCCATGCTGGCGGAAGCAGGCGTCCTGAACGGACAGCCCTCGAGCAAGGCAAGACCGCAACTGCCCAAGAGGACGGGTTCGTGGCCGTTGTGCAGGGACCGACCTCAGAAGAGGCCCGCAAGCTTTGGCCCGATCGAGGCCCCAGGGCCGGCTTCTTCAGGGCCCCACAAGCCCTCCCGGACACCTGCAGCGCGCGAGCGATCTCCAGAAATTTGGATCGATCGTGGATCGATTTTTCGGCACCTACCGCAAAATGCCCCACAAGCCCCTTAAAGCACCGCTAGGCCGCAGTATATAGACATCGACGGTGACGGCCCTGAACCCGAGATGGAGGTCCAGTGTGAGATGGCGA
>CAYYUP010000017.1:0-10448 GCA_964474905.1 uncultured Nannocystis sp.
GGTGAGGCCGTAGGCAAAGACCTCCATGCGATTGCGTGAGAGTTGGGTCGTGCCGACCTCGACCATGCCCATCGCTTCGACCTGACGGAGCCAGCCGGGCAGGTGACGCATCGCCTTCCAGTTATCGATCTTGAGCGTAAGCAGCACGCCGAGCAGCGCCGGTCGTGGGCGTGCTCCCAGGCGACGCACTGTCTGCAGTGCGATCTGCGGAGCGAGGTTTACATCAGCGACGATCCACTGCAAAACCCGCGGCAGATGCATTCGCTTGACATGTCCCATTGTACAGGCGTGATGAGTAAAGCGGTTTTTTCCGGGGCCCGTGTAGCCGAGCACCAGCGGATCCATCGCTCCAGGATCGACGCCGTGCACCTCGAGCCCCCGACGCAGCAGGGCGAAGCTCGCCCCCCCTGGCGCACTTCCCAGCTCGACGGCAACGTCCCCTGCTCGCAGAGGAATGTCGGCATAGGCCAAGCCCTCGCAGAGCTTGTAGTAGGCCCGCGAGGGCGCCCGCGGCTCCTCCTCGACCGGAATCCTGCCACCGCCGTAGGGCAACTCTCCGGGGCCCTGGCGGCGCAGTGCGACCAGCCAGGGCTCTCCGGGCGCGCCGACGATCAGCTCTGCAACCTGATCGCCGACCTGCGCGAGTGACCCCGCTGCGAGCGCTCGATCATCCGGCCAGGCGGCGACAAGGCGCTCGCGGAGTTCCGCGGATCGTGCCCCGTAACAAAAACCCGCAGGCTCCTCGCCGGGCCTCCAGCGATCGCGCTCCCAAACCTGAAGCCGGAGCAGGGCGCCATCATCGGTGGCCTGGCGGAGCGCTTCGATCGCCTGCTCTGGGGTACTCGCCGGGCCCAGCGAGCCGCCGCAAGCCCGTGTCAGCACCGAAGCCAAACGGACCGCCGCGCACACAGCTTCGACCGCCTCAGCGCCCCCCCCTGAAGGCTCTGCCACTCCGCCCGTTAGCTTGAAGGTGACCAAGCCGGGGCGCGCAAAGGCGGAGCGCAAACTCGGATCAATGCCAGTGACCTCCTGGCGCAGCGCCGCTTCAGCGCCGACTTGGCAGACGCAATAGATAAAGCGAGGCCCCATCGGCCGCCGATGGTGCCCGCGCCGCTCGTCCTCCGCAAGCGACGATCTAGGCTGCTACCAACGCGCCCGCATCACCACTGAGCGCAGACCCATGCCGTGACGCTCGCCATCATCGTCGACGCTGCAGATCTCGACCGCCGACGGACGGGCACCGGCAAGGGCAAAGCACTCGCTGACAAATCCCTGATTCGACCAGACGTACCAGCCGAGAATCGGCTCGGGAAGATCGCTAAAGCGGATCTTGAGAGCCCTCTGCGGACCCTTGGTAAAGCCGACAAGCTCGCTCTTGACCCCCTCGAAATAGCGACTAAAGACCCGCGGCAAGCTTGTCGCCATCTCTTCGATCGAGCCCGATTTAAGCAGGGGCGCGTAGACACCGGGCACATCGACCCTCGCCGAGGCCTCCGCGCGAGCGCGGATGAACTTTGCCAGCGGTGTGCGCTCGACACGGGCGACCAGAGTCACCGCGTGCAGCAAGGGGCCGAGATCGTAATAACCCATCGCTAAAAAAATCCGACCGAGGAAGGCCGCACGCTCCTGATCGCCGAGGTCCCCGCGAAGCCCGAGCAAGCCCCCGGGATAGCGGGCCTCGATGTACCGAAAGTAGCCCTTGAAGATCAGGCCACGCCCGCGATAGGGGCCCTCGCCGGGCGTAAAGGGAGGCGGGTCGCAACGCATCTTTCTAGAGTTAGCGAGTGCTTGCGGCCCGCGCAAGCCCTCGAGTCCTTAGCGCCACCGGTGTCGGTCGACGCTCACCGCGACAAACCGTGCAGAGCTATGCTCAGGGCTCAGAGTTCGATGCACTGCCCACTCAGACGTTCGCTCAGCTCCCAAAGCCGGCGCGCTGCCGCGCTGTCGCGAGCTGCCGCGTTCGGTCGCCGCGACCTACAACGCACAAAATACTCGCCGCTCGTCGACTGCACCTCAGGGGAGGACGCCAAGTACACCGAGGTCCGAGCGCCCGCCTCTGGGCTGAGCGCGACGAAGCGCGTTGCGACAGCAAAGACCGCCCCGAGCCACCCACGGGCGTCCCCATCCCGAGCAAAGCGCGAGCGCACGAGACCTGGATGCAGGGTGTTGACGGTGATTCCAAAACCATCGACACGCGCCGCGAGCTCGCGGGTGAAGAGAACATTCGCCAGCTTCGACTGGCTGTAGGCCTTCATGCCGCCGTAGCTCTGTCGCGAGTGCAGGTCATCAAAATCGAAGGCCCGAACCATGCGATGGGCATCTGAGGAGACGTTGACAATGCGCCCGCCCTCACTCGCTCGCACGCGATCGAGGAGCTGCAGGGTGAGGGCAAAGGGCCCAAAATGGTTGACCGCCAGGGTCATCTCGATGCCGTCTTCAGACTCGCTGCGCTCGCTCAGGATCAGCCCGGCGTTGTTGATGAGCACATCGATCTGCGAACAACGTCGACGGATTTCGTCCGCACAGGCGCGCACGCTTGCCAACGAGGCGAGGTCCAGGGCCACGACTTCGACTTCGTTTGAGCCCGAGCGCTCGCGAATTTCAGCCAGAGCCGCCTCTCCCCGCCCAGGATCCCGCGAGGTAAAGAGCACCCGAGCCCCCGAGCCGGCGAGCGCCACCGCGGTCTCCTTGCCGATCCCCGCATTACCACCGGTGATCACCACGACCTTGCCTACCATCGTCGCCTCGTGCTCGCTCGCCTCCATATTAAGATACCTCTGCAGGGCAATACCACACGAAACGGGCATGCAATCCATCCAAGAGGCAACGACCGTCCCCCTTGGTTCGCATCAGGACCACCCGCAAGCTGGATTCGGCGGGGTTATAGTCGCCGCCATGGACTTCATTCTTCGCTCGTGTTCAAGCGCCCTCGCGCTCTCTCTCGCCCTGGCGACCACCCTCAGCGGCTGCGGCGATGACTCGGGCCCCTCCGAAGATAGCGACTCTGCGACGGATTCTTCGACCTCCTCCGGTGCGACCTCCGAGACCTCCACCAGTGGCGAGACCGACACCGACACCGACACCGACACCGATACCGACTCCGGCACCGACTCCGACACCGGCGGCCTGCTCAACGATTTTCCTGTGGGCGGCTGCGGCCTGCCCGAGTACCCGCTCGTCGATCGCGACACGATGGGCGAGATCGTTGACTGGAAGGAACTCTACGCCCTCAGTGCCAGCGAAATCGACGACTTGCTCGCACTCCAGGGCTTCGAAGCCCTCGGCCCAGCAAAGAGCGGCGCTCGACTCTACCTCATCCGCTACGTGACCCAAGACCGCGGCATCGCAGTCGAGGCCACTGCCTATGTCGCGACGCCAACCGACCTCGAAGGCGAGCTTCCGGCGGCGGTCTGGCACCACGGTACCTCGGGCTTCAACGATACCTGTGGACCAACAGCCGACTCCCAAGCGGGTTTTGTGCCGCTGCTGATGGCGTCCATGGGACTCATCGCGGTCGCTCCAGACTACCTCGGCATGAACGGCTGGGGCGCACCCTCCGGCATGCTGCACCCCTACGTCGTCGCCGAGCCGACAGCGATCGCCTCTCTCGATTCGCTGCGAGCGCTGCACCGCTTTGCCGCTGGCGAAGGCGACCCCGATCTCGAGGTTTCGCCGAGCGCCCAAACCCTGCTCTGGGGGGCCTCTGAGGGGGGATTTGCCGCCTTCTGGGCCGATCGTTACGCCCCCCACTACGCTCCCGAATTTGAGATCGCTGCGGTGGTCGCCGCGGTCCCACCAACCGATACAACCGCCCTCACGCGCTACGCCACCAGCGGTATCAGCCCGGCCACTGGCGCCCTCGCAGCCGCCCTCGCGACTGGCCACGACTGGTACGAATTCGAGAAGCCGCTCTCCGAGGTCTTGGTCGCCCCCTGGGATACTGACCTAAAGGACATCCTGATGGCAGAGTGCTCCTTCTCCGATTTCGACGACATCTCCAACGTCGACGAGGTCTACACCCAGTGGATCCGCGACAGCCTCGCGAATGACGATATCGAAGGCCTGGGCAACTGGGGCTGCATGCTCGAGCAGGCGACACTGCACAGCTCGGTCATCGAGCGCATCAGCGACACACCGGTGCTCGTCACCCTCGGCGAACTCGACGACCTGGTCTACACGCCGACCGTACGCGACGATATCCCGACGCTCTGCAGCCAGGGCTACGAGATCGAAGTGATCGAGTGCGCCGGTGCCGGTCACTCGGAGGGTGCGATCTTCTCTCTCGCCTACCAGCGCGACTGGGCCTTCGCTCGCCTCGCGGGCGAGCCCATCGGCGAAAACTGCATCATCAGCGATCCCGTCGACTGCTCCATGCTCTAGACCGCCAACAATAAGAAGCGGCCGCTCCTCCTCGAAGCGGCCGCTTCGACTCAGCCGCAGGGGAACACGGCATCCAGCGCGAGCACGCCGTCTGCAAGGTTTTGAGCGTTCGGAGCATCCAACGCCCAGAGCGCCTTTAGCGTCGCCGCCTCCGGTACACCGCGTTCGGTCGCCTCGCGATCGAGCACTGCGCCCGCGGTCTGCAAGAAGGCCCAGTCGGCAGCGGTGCTTGTACCGTCACACTTGCCCGCGATCATCTTTTCTAAGCGCGCCCGCACGACCCTCGCAAAACCGCGATGCAACCCCTGATCGAGCTGCTCTGCCGCCTGCCCAAAGAGCAGCTGATCAGCTGCCTCGAGCTCATCTAAGAGCGGGTACATATCGCCGTCCCGGGTGAGATCACGCCAACAGCGGACCGCCAAGATGCCGTCCCAGATCCGTTCGTGGCTCGGCACGCTGATGCCCCGGACCGCGTCGGCGAGGCCCTTGCCGCCGCTGATGTCGTCACCGCCCGTGTAGTACGCCCAGGCCGAGTCGCAATCCTTGGCCTTGTTGGTGGCGCAGGTGTTGGCCTCCTTGTAAGCCGAGAGGTAAAGAAACCACAGCAGCCCCGCCTCCACCCGGGCAGCGTTCACCGCAGGGTCACCGTCGTCGGTTTGACCGGCCGCAAATGCCGAAACGATCAGCGGCCCGATGCGCGCCGGACCTGCGCAACGGTCGGGGTATTTTTCGATGTTGGCCTCGACCGTGCACTGCTTGTCGGGATCCACCATCATGTCCCAATCGGCCATGTCGACCGGCGGGTAGTGCAGATCCTCGCGACGCACCAGACGGGACTCGAGCCCCTCGGGAGTGACATAAACATCGCGAGCCGCGGTGAAGTCCGCGGCACTCGGCGTCGTGCCGCTCCAGAGCAACGCGGCGATCATCTCGTAGGCCTCGACCCGGGCAAGAGAACTCGGCGCATCCGCGATCAGGCTGTAGGCACCACCATCGGTCACACACGCTGGCCACGGATCCTCCGTCGAGCCATCGCGGGGCAGGTAATCGGAGTCGAGCGGCTGACAGCTCGCCTCGTCGAGCGCCGGCACCTCTAGGCCTTCACAGCTCGGATCGATCTCTCCGGTGTCAGTCTCCGTCTCGCCCGCAGTTGAGTCGGTGCCGCTCTCTGTCGACATCGGGTCGCCCGTAGGACAGGCGCCGAGCACAACAAGCGCGCCCAGTGCAGCCAATGAATGCGGCACCCCGTGCGCACCCAAGACGCGGGCTGTGATCCGAGAGAGAAGGAACGAACGATGATGGAGGTGCATGAAGTGAACTCAAAATGAAGATTCGGGGGCTACGCGAGGTGCCACTATTGGCCCCACGTAGCCCCCGAATGACGTGCGGTACTTATCCATTGAGCGCCAGCGCAGCGCCGCTGACAATCCGGTAAACCCCGGGAGAGAGCACCGGGGCAAGCACCCCCTGCATCGACGGGGCGATGCCGTGGATCCACCTAATGTCCCGGCTTGGCGCGACGACGTGCATACGATGACATCACGAGGTCGCGCGATTCTTCGCGTACGAGAGGCCATCATATGCGTATGTAAACGTTCAAAAACGCGCTAGTCGATTCACAACCGGTGTCTCGCGCCTACAGCGCCCAGCTGATTTGGACCGAGCAGCCCATCAGGTGTCGTCGGATCGGCTACGTCTCCCTACTTTAGCCACTACACAGGGTCTACGAGCCATTTTCGGCTATTTGAAGCTGGCGACGGCGGCCTCCGTGCAATAAGATTTAGCTTCAAATTTGACAGCGCAAAGAGATCTGGTCCGCCCCGCATCCACGAATCGCCGATGACCGTCGCCAATACCGCCAAGCCGAGTATGCGTAGCCTGCTCGTACGGGCCCTCGGGCTCAGCCTGGGCCTCCTTACGGTCGGGGCGATCGGAGCCGCAGGTGTGGTCGCCGATGCCCCGGCAAAGGCCACTCCCGAGCGGGCGCCAAAGACCGCTCACCAAGCGCTTCACCTCGAGCCCAACCCCCTCGTACAGCAGGCGATCTCCCGCACACTCCTGGCCCCCGAGCAGAGCGGTGACGATGCCGCAATCAGCTCGGCAAACAATCGCGTCAACGGTCCACACAGCGACGATCCCGATCAAGTCCAGGATCAAGTCCAGGATCAAGTCCAGGATCAAGTCCAGGATCTCAACCTGACCAAACAAGCAGCTCAAGTCGAGCCACCAAGCCAAGCAGATCCAGCAGGCCCACCCGACCAAGAGACCCGACTCCGCGAGGTCTACTGGACAGCGCCCGAGAGAGCGACCGCAGACCTACTCGCGGCGAACTGGGGCCTGGGCAGTTTGTTCTTCAAGCTCAATCCAGAGCTGCAACCCGGACAAAAAATCGCCGCGGGCACCCAGCTCAAGGTCTACGCCGTCGACTCCGAAACGCCCACACGATCCATCGGCCATCCAAACCGCGGCCGTCTGCGAAACGGCCTGCCGATGCCCGAGGGCGAGGCCTGGCGGCTGCGACCGAATCGGCGCCGGACCTTTGGCACACACAAGACGATCGCGACCCTGCTCCACGCCTTCGAGGCCTACGGCGAGCGCTTCCCCGACGCCCCCAAGGTGCGGGTCGGCGAAATCGCCAAACGCCGCGGCGGTCGGGCCAAGCCGCACGCCTCCCACCGGACTGGCCGCGACGTCGACCTGGGTTATATCGGCGTCGCCGAAGACGACGGCGAGGTCCGTTGGCAGCGTATGGGCAAGGACACTCTCGACACCGAGAAGAGCTGGTTTCTGATCTACGAGCTGATCAAGAGCGGCAACGTCGATACGATCTTCATTTCGTCACGGCTGCAAAAATTCCTCTACATCGAGGCCAAGGCGCAGGGCCTGCCCAAAGAGGAACTCCAGCGGATCTTCCAACGACCGCGGCACGATGACTCGACCAAGGCGATCATCAAGCACTGGCGCGGCCACGTGAACCACATGCACGTACGCTTCCGCTGCGAGGACTGGAATACGCGCTGCCGCGGCGAACGGCGAACAAGCGAGCCCGTAACAGAGCCCGAGAGCGAGCCCGAGAGCAGAACATCCAAGGCACTCGCGACGGCCACCCGGATCCCTCGCGCCGACGGCTGAGCACTTCTCTAGAACTCCGGCGCCCAGCAAGTCCGACATCCGCTTCGCCGCACCACGGGGTCCGAGCGGCCCGCGAGTGGCCGCTTGCTCTTCGCGCGTGTAGGCTTCCGCGGACTATGATCCTCCGCGACCCTGTCCACGGGCTGATCGCCTTCAAAAGCCCGGTTGAGTCCGTCGTCGTGCGACTGCTGGACTGTCGCGAAGTCCAGCGGCTCCGTCGCATCCGCGCCCTCGGCCTCGCCAGCTTCGCCTATCCGGGCGGCGAGCACTCGCGCTTCGCCCACGCATTGGGCTCTGCTCACGTCATGCGCCGGTACCTCGATCGAGTCGCGGCTCTGGCCGAAGATGTACCGCCGCACGACCGCATCGACGACGAGCACGCGATGATCGCCCTCGCGGCAGCGCTCCTGCACGACCTGGGCCACGGGCCCTACAGCCACACCTTCGAAGCTGTGATCCCCGGCATGCCGCGACACGAGCTGTGGACCTCGCAGATCCTCCTCAACCCGGACACCGAAGTGCACCAGGTACTGGCGTCGATCGACCCGACGATGCCAGGCAAGGTCGGCCGCTTGATCCACGGCGAGAGCGAGATCCGCCACCTCGCCCGCGCAGTCTCAGGCACCTTTGATGTCGACCGCTGCGACTACCTGCTCCGCGACTCGTACATGACTGGGGTCCGCTACGGCACCCTCGATCTCGACTGGCTGCTCGCCTCGCTGCGCCTCTACGTACCCGATGGCCAGAGCGCGGCCTACCTCGCGGTCGACGGCGACAAGGGGTTGACCGCGGTCGAAGGTTTTTTCCTCGCTCGCCTCTATATGTACCGTCAGGTCTACCTGCACAAGGCGGTGCGCTCCGCCGAGGTTGTGCTGCGTTCGCTTGTCCGCCGCCTCTGCGAGATCGGCCCCGAACCAGGCACTCCGCCGGCGATCAGCAAGCTCCTCCGCGGCGACTCCCTGAGCTGCGACGAGTACCTCGACATGGACGACCGCACCCTCGAGACCGCGCTGCACACCTACTGCGAAAGCAAGGATCCAGTGCTCGCAGATCTCGCTTCCCGTCTCCGCCACCGGAGGCTCTTCAAAAGCCTGCGCCTGCGCCCCGAAGCCGACTCTGCGGCCGTCAAGGCCCGCCTCGACGACGTGCTCGCAAATGCCGGTATCGGCCCCGCCTACCTCGGGATCGTCGACCGCGTCGAACTCGACGCCTACACCGACGACGCCGCCCTCGTGGTGCTCTCTTCAAGCGGCCGACGCCAGCGACTGATCGAAGCTTCGCCGGTGCTCCGCGGCCTCAGCCGAGAGCGCTTTGTGCAACACCGTGCGATCTTTCCCCCCGAGATCCGCACCGCCGTCGGCGATGCCCTGGCCGAGTTCCGCTAGCCGAAAAAACAGAAAAACGAAAAAAACGAAAAAAACGGAGCAGCGGAATGCGTCAGCGCCTTAAGGTCACGGCTCGCGACAACCTCGAGACCGCAAACGAAGCACACCCCGTGGGCCAGCGAAAGAGCAAGGCAGCACGCTGTCCGACCTGCGGTCTGCACATCGCGCTCTGCGTCTGTCCGTCGATGCCTCACTTTGCGCTCGCCACCAAACTGCTCATCGTCCAGCACCACCGCGAGCGTCACAAACCGACAAATACCGCCCGAATCGGCCTGCAGATGTTCGCGGGTGCCCAGATGGTCCACTACGGCGCCCGCGATACACCGATGGATTGCGACCCCCTCAGGCGCCCGGATCACGACTACATCCTGCTCTTTCCCGGGGACGAGGCGCTGCCGCTACGCGACGCTCCAACTCCCACAGCGGGACGAACACGCATGCTCGTGGTGCTCGATGGTACCTGGCACCAATGCTCCCGCATGGCCCGAAGAGCGCCGATCGTCGCCGAGATGCCTCGCTACACGCTGCCCGACGGGCCACCTTCGCGTTGGCGGATCCGCAAGGCCCCCAGACCCGAGGCGCTCTCCACCTTCGAGGCCATCTGCCGAGCCACATCAGTGCTCAGCAAAGATGACCCTCAAGACAGCTTTGATCACGAGACCGTGCTCTCGTGGTTCGACATGCTCGTCGCACGCATGTGGCAGATGCGGGGCACAAAGCCGCCGCGCGACGAGCCCTGATTCTGGCAATCCGCAGGCTAACCAGCCTTCGCCGGCTTGTCCTTGGGCTTATCTGTCGTCGGCTTTGCGGGCTCCTCCGGGGGTTTTTCTGCGGCCTCGTCCGGCAGGAGAATCGCCTTTGGCCCCGGCGGCTCAAACTTCTCTTCGGGCACCTCAACGTTGATGTCAAAGGTCTCGATCACCGATGACATCTTGGTCAGTGACGCATCGACGAGCTGTTTGTAGGCAACCTGAGTGCCCTGCACCTCTCGATAGTCCGAGAAGGTCACCGTCACCGGCATCGCGCCCAGCGGATTCGCCTGCTTAAAGCTCTGCGAGACCGGCATCTTGGTCCCCATATCGAGCCGGAGCAGTACCTCATCACCGGTCTCTGAGAGGAAGGTGATCACAGCAAGGCGCTCTCCTCCGTCCTCGGTGATCTCCGTCGTCTCGGCGCTCTTAAAATAGCGCTGCCAATCGAGCGGCAAGCTCCGACTGGTGCTCCAGGCCGCCTGCTCCGCTTCAACGCCGGTGATCGTCCGCAAGCCGTTGATCGGATCGTCGCTCCACACCGAGCCGCCCTTGCTGCCGAGACGCATGCGACCAACACCGGGCATGTCGGTCTCGACGTAAAAGTCGCCGTCGCGCCACCAGGTATTCGCGGTTCCGTGAATGCCGAGCCCGTCGACGGTCATCGTCGAGACGATGTAGTAGGAGCGGATCGCCTCGATCTTCGCAGCTCCGCCCAGAGCCTCGACAGATTGTGCGAGCAGCTCCTTTGCATCGGGAAGAGCATTTTCCTTCTCCTTTGCCTTCTCCTTTGCCTTCTCCT
>CAYYUP010000017.1:10548-15302 GCA_964474905.1 uncultured Nannocystis sp.
CCTCTGCAGAATTCGGCGCATCACCGGCATCTGCGTCGCCCGAGTCGCGTGCGCCCACGGGCTCGGTACAAGCGACCAGAAGCACACAGGCGAAGGCTCTAATGAGGAGCGAAGGTCGGAGGCTGATAGACATGACGGACACGGTTTCTCTGCAGATCAGGGAGAGGAGGCGAGGAGCGCGAGCGCTGCGTCGAGCACAGGGTCCTCACCGGCGATAAAATGAGTTCGCTTCTCGTCGACGAGCACATCGGGCACCACACCATCGCCCTCGGCGGCGCTGCCCTTGGAGCTGTGATAATCGCCGACGACGTACTGCAGCATGGCACCGCCATCTAAGCGCTCGATCAGCGAAGGTAAGGCGGCCCCGGCAGAGGCACGACCGCCGACGATCGCCCGCAGTCGACCGAGGTCCCGCATGCCCAAAGCGAAGATCTCAGAGGTCGATGCGGTGCCCTCGTCGACCAGCAGGACCAACGCACCTCCGAAGGCCGCGGGGTTTGCCGCCACCTGAAATTCTTGCTTAAAATCGCGAAACTGAAGAGTGCCGAGCGACCCGCCCTCGGTCAGGAGCATGCGAGCGAGCGGCACCGACATCGCCCCTACCCCCCCTGGGTTGCCGCGAAGATCGATGATCAACGACTCCATGCCGTCGGCACGCAGCCCGGTCAAGAGCGCCTCGACCTCCTTTACCAACGGCAGCATCCAGTAGTTGAACGCGAGATAGCCGATCTTCGTTCCGTCGATCATGCGACCTTCGACGGTCGTCGGCAGGTCACGAAGGTTGCCGAGTGAAACCAGCTCGCCGGCAGGAGTGACGCAGGTAACCTCGCGACGGGTCTCTGCATCGTCTTTCGTCGGATCTTTATAGACCAACGGAATGCGGTCGCCCTCGCTGCCAGAGAGCAGATTTTCGACCGCTCGAGAGATCTCGAAGGCGAGCTCGCTCGGCCGCTCCGCTTTCTCTCTCGCCCGTTCGACAACCTCGGCCAGCTCCCGTTCACCGACCCGAACGAGCACCGAGCCCGAAGCGATCGTGCTGTCGATACCGCCGACAGCTGCGTCGACAACGACGATTTGATCATCGATCAAACGCGCCGCAATCGGCACACGCGCGCTGCCCCGAGGCGCATCCGCGTCGACTCCCGACGACTGCGGAATTACCCGAAAATGACTCTGCCCAAGCCGACCCAAAAGCTCATTCATCAACTCGTACGCCGCGCTCGCATCGTCCACATCCGCCAGCTTTGTGCCGTACTCCAGACGGAGCTTCGGCCAGTCTTGGCAGGCGAGCGTCGGGTCAAAATGCTTCTCGAGAACGATCCGCCAGACCGCCTCAAAGGTCGCCGTGTAGGGCGTCTTTGGGAGCGGTGGTAGGGCCTCGAGATCGAGTTTGCTGTAGTCCTGACAGCTCGGTGTCGTGACCTTGGGGACAGCGACGACTGCAGCTGTCTCGCGTCGCCCAGGCACAGGACTTTGCGCCTCGCAGGCGATGACAAGACCAAGCCAACCGAGCCAAACAAAGACCCACGACCGAGCCCACAGCCGACCCACGACAACTCGCCCTAGGGCAGAGCGAGCACATAGCTGTGGCCTGCGGGGAGCCCCGGACCCCCCGTCGTGCGTGTTGGCCAACTCGGTCCTACTCGTAGGTGATGCACTCAAGGGCGTTGAGATCGAGAACGACGATCTCTTGGCGAGAGAGCCGAAGGATGCCCTCTCGCTGCATGCGATTGAGCGCCCGCGAAATCTCCTCGCGCACCGTACCGAGACGAGCGGCGACCGTGTTCATGTCGAGCTGTCGCGGGATCACACAGGGCTTGCCCTGCTCCGCATTCGCTCGGGTCGCGAGCGTCAGCAAGAATGAAGCTAGGCGACGCTCGACGGAGCGAAGCGAAAGGTCGAGCACAAGATCGATCAAACGATTGGCGCGAAACGCCATGTGCCGCATCAACGCCATCGCTAAGGGCTGCGAGCGCCCGGTCAGGCTGATGACGTGGGTGGTATCAAAACGCCAGGCCTCAGAGTCGACCATCGCAAACGCTGAAGCGGCGCACTGCACATCTGGTGGGAGGAAGCCCTCACCTATCAGCTTGCCGGGTTCGGCTAAATAAAGGATCTGCTCGCGGCCTTCGGATGAGATCAGGCTCAGCTTGAATTCGCCGGTTTTGACGATGAAGAGGCCAGGCCCTGGCTCACCGCGACGAAACACCGAGCGCTTACGCTTGACCTCGATGATCTCGCCGAAGCTGCACAGCTCGGCCATGATTTCCTCAGGGACCTGATCCCAACCCGCAAAGCGCAGGAGCGACTGGCGGATTTGCTCGGTCTCCGCAGGCTCTAGTGACATGGCGCAAGTGTAGCTGGCTTTTCGCTCAACCGCGCGCTCCTGTGACGCGCCTAGCGCAAACTGATATTGTCGCAAACTCGTTACAAAACGTGTCTTTAGGCTCTAGCTCGCGCCCGCAACCGCTCTCGCCGATGAAAAATTGTGTCTTCCTGGCGATGGGCCTACCTGTAGGTAATAGTCCTACGGATTGAATTAAGGATCTGCAATCTGCCCATGCTGACCCCGACCACGACAGAGCGCCGCCACCTCTCGCCGCTGCCACACCCTTCACGTCGCGTTGAGCGTCGACGAATGCGTCCGACCGACTCCGTGGGTGCGCTGATCTCGGCGTTTGACCACGCCGTTCGTCGCGCCAACCTCGACGCTGCGCTGCTCGTCGATGAGTTCGGAATGCTGGTGTCGAAAAGCACGACAGGTCTCGATCTCCATCAACTCGCAGCGGTCACACCGATCGTCGCCCGAGGCCTCGCCGGCGCGGCGATCCGTCGACGTGGAAAGGTGTGCGGCTTCACTGTGCGCGAGGTCGAGATTCTCGGCGAAACGCTCTACGTCGGAGCCCTTGGCGGAGCTCAAAATCCGCGCGAACGCGAGACCTCGACGATCGCAGCCGCCGCCGATCGAATCCTCAGCAGCTAAGTCTTCGCCGCGACCACAACCGACAGGTCCTACCTGCTTTCACGATCCCTATTGGCGCTCGTAAGGCCCCGTAGAGCCGCCTTGACAGCGATCTCGGGCAGACCGGCCGAGAGCGCCGGCAATGCCACGTGCACGTCTGGCTCGACACCCTTACCGTCGATCACCCGGTCATTCGGAGAGAAGTAGCGAGCGATGGTCAGCGTCAGCAGCGAACCATCCGGCATGCCGATAACGTCCTGCACTGTGCCCTTGCCGTAGCTGAGTTCGCCGATGATCACCGCCCTCCCGTGGTCCTGAAGAGCGGAGGCGAGTAACTCGGAGGCGGAAGCCGAGAGCCTATCTTGGATCACGACAAGCGCTGTGCTCGTATCGGTGCCAGCTTTGTGGGCGGTCTCTTCGCGGAGGATCTGACCGCCGCGTCCCCGAGTCCGCACGAGCACACCGGAGGCGACAAAGAGATCGGCGATCGCCACGGCCTCTCGAACTTCACCGCCTGGATTGCCCCGAAGATCGAGGATGATGCCCGCAAGCCCCGCCGACCCCGCAGCGCGACGAAGCTCCGCCAGAGCGCGCTTGACCTGCTCGCCGACGCCGGGACGAAAACTGCGGATGATGATGTGAGCGTGCTTGAGACCGCCGCGTTCGATCAGTGCAGATTCGACGAGGTACTTGGCATCGCGGGTCGAGAGCGTCAGCGAGAGCGCCTGCGGCGAAGGGTCGGCGCGCCGCTGGACGACAAGCGACACACTTTGCCCGGGCGAGCCTGCGAGCAGACCCAAAACCTCGACCTGCGAGAGCATGAAGGCGATCCCATGACCGTCGATCTCGAGGATTTGATCGCCTACCGAAAGACCGACCTCGGCCGCCGGCGAACCAGGAAAGACCGCGGTCACCTCGAGCCACGCCGGCTTGCGCTGGTCGGAGTGACTGCGGTGCAGATGCACTGTGATGCCCGCAAACCCACCATGAGCGCGGCTCTTAAGAACTCGACGCTCCGCTGCAGTGAGAAAATGGCTGTGCTCGTCGAGATCGCTGACGGCGTGCTTAAGCGCGGTCGCCAGGACCCTACCGCCATCCACGGGATCCACGTAACGCTCCAACACCGTGTCTAACGCGCCGTCGAACTGGCTCCGCGTGAGCTCGGTTCGACCGGCCGCAGCTTCGGGCACCGAACCAAGAGACTGCACGGCCAGCGTGAGACCAACGCCTGCAAGCAGGCCGAGCAATGGGGACAAGCGACGCACGACGGTTGTTAAAAGAGTGACGGATAGGCAAGCGAGGATCCAGGTCGCGCGGCCAAGACCGGAACCCCAGCGGTCCCAGACGAGACAGCAACGACCCAAGAAGGTTCCCGACGGGCGCAGATTCACCTTGAACGCGGAGTCGAAGCGCTTTGCTGGCAACGCCAGCGCGATGAGCCTGCGCAGGATCGGCGACTACGCGGCCTGCTCGTGAACTCGCTCGGTTCGCTCGGTTCGCTCGCTCATGATCTGCGGCTCGACAACGAACGGAACTCGCGCAGCGCGCTCTGCCGCCACTCGTCGACGCTTCAGAGCGAGCAGCGAGGAGAAAAAGGGCTTGGTGGAGGCGTCGTCGACAAGGGCGCGGATGAAGCTGGAGGTGTGCGTGGTCTGCATGGCAGTACCAACTCCTGCACGTAGCGTGCCAGGCCTTCACTCGCTCCCCCGCAAGGAACTAAACACCGGCCCTTTGGGCCAGTGTTGGCGATTTGTCACAGCTGTGCCGACCGCGATGACAACGGCGTCAGCCC
>CAYYUP010000017.1:15402-34723 GCA_964474905.1 uncultured Nannocystis sp.
ATCTGCCCATCTCGACCTGGGCCACCTGCAAGCCGACCGGACCGCCCGCGAGCCAATCGCACAGGCCTCCGAATCGATGCTCTAAAACCTGAGCCCAAAGACAGGTTTCGTCACCGCACAAGAGACTGCCCACCGCATGACTCGCCGACTAACCGATTAACCTTTTTAGACCGGTTAAATGGCGAACCGGACATCGGGCTTGGCGATGTCCGGCCGGTAATGGACGTCCGAGGCTCTCGAACTAAAGTTCGCCGCGAGCGAACGCGAGTACGTCCCGAATTCTTTTTGGCGTCATCTGACTCGCGACAGCGTGCAAGTCTTCGAGCAGCTCGTTCTTCGTCGACGAGCGACCGCGGACCTTAGGAAGGAGGTCATTGGGCTCACACCCAAACGCGCTGCAAAGAAGGAGGAGCGACTCGATCCTGGGGGACTTGTAGGCGAGCTCGAGCTTGTTGACCGTTGTCACCGTAAGACCGGTGGCGTTCGCCAACTCTTCGATCGTCATGTGCTCTCGCCAACCGGTCTCTCCGCGACGCTTGCGGCGGGTCTTTGGCGGCGGGGTCGCGAGGCGCCACTTTCGGATGCGCTTCCCAATCTCCTGCGATACTTCATTCATTCGAGCGGTCTCCTCAAGATGACCGTACCGTCATGGCACGAAGTTCATGGCGCTTAGAACAGTCTCCATCTGCGGATTTTTTGACTGCTTAAGCGACGCTCAGAATACACCACGAAGACCGATCGAAGGCAAGATGTAACGCAGCGCCTGAGCATTACATCCGGCGACCCCGAGAACCATGATGCTGGCGCCGCTATCCTCGGGTGGGAGACAGGCGAGCACCTCAGATGCATACGTGCTGTTGATCACGTCGAGCATCACTTGCAGCGTCCATGTCCGAAACTTCCAGCGACGTTCGATCCTCAGATCTAGCTGGAAAAAGGGCGCTAGACGGTTGTTGTTGCGGTTTTCGGAGAGTGCATCGGCGAAGCTTTGACCTTCGTTCGCCGCCGTAAAGGGACGTCCTGAGTTGGCGTGCACGCGACCTCCAAAGCTCCACTTGCGACCGAGTCGATAGCCCAGCACGACGTTGAGGATGTGGCGTTGATCCCAATTCGAAGGAGCACTACCACCAATGCGGAAGTCTCTAGTCGAACGGGAAAGAGTGTAAGCAGCCCAACCAAAGAGTCTCTTCTTTGGGGTTAATCTCAGCATGGTCTCAAGACCATAAGACCAACCGTTGACCTGGGTTACGAGGTCCTCAACCTCAAGAACTTCGCCAGTGAGAGCTGCCGCGAGATCGTAGTCTTGAAGATTCGACAGGCGGCCGAGATAGAGATCTTGAGTGAGGACGACCTGCTCACCGAGGGTCCATTCGTAGCCCGCAGAACCCTGAATATTGCGCTGAAGCCCCCGCTCAAAGCCGAAGCTCTCAAATCCCGGAATCGGAAAGGGTGCGCTCGGCGGCTGGTGATAGACGCCGATGTTCTGCCGCAAGGTCCAGTGCTCGTTCAGTCGCTCACGGATCAACATCCGCGGATCAATGCCCCATGCGTGGGTCACGCTCGTAGCCTCTGGGAGAACCGGCGAGGCTCCTTGCTGAATGTAGACGTCAGCGCGCACGCCCGGACGCACCTCGAGCTTGCCCTTCTTCCAGAGCACCTCGGCATAGAATCCAGTCGCCGAGACGCTGCGATCGTTGAAGAGCTGTGCGGTCAGGTCGCTTGCGTTAGTCGAGGAGTTGATATCAGGGCTGCCGCGAAAGATCTGGAACTCCTGATCGAGACCAAAACCGACGACCGCGTTCTTAGAGCGTCGTAGCGGCAGGCGGATGTCCACACGGGGCGCGACGATCCACTCGTTGGTCCGGGTAGCACCAAAGCCCGAACGATCGAGACCAAACGCGAGGCTGTAGTCCGCAAATCCACCTTCGCGCAGGCGTTGCCGGATCTTCTGCGAAACGCGATGAAATTCGAAGCGCAGAAAGGGATCTGGGGCAGCCTTTTCGCCGATCTCATCGTAGGAGCCGAAGACAAAGGCCGTGTAGTTCGCGCGGGATCCCAGGCGATGATCGAGGCGAGCCTGGTAGTCCCAAAATGCGATCTTCGCCGCCGACTGCACGAGGCTGAGCACTCCTGCGGTGTAGCTATAGCGACCCGCGATGGTCAGCGAGCCCCGAGCCTTGCCTAGCTCGCACTTGCTACGCCTGTTCTTGGAGTGAGCACAGCCGGGCTTTACCCGGCGATCAAAGGGGACCTCGACAATGCCGCCCGCATCGGTGATGCGCACATCAAAGTCACCGCGGAGCCGATCTCGCTGGGCCGCCTTGGTACGGCCCTCGATCATGCCACTGGTGTAGCGACCCAGACGAACCGGCGCACCGCTCGGGTAAAAGTCGACCGAGTCGATGAAGTAGGGATGGATGACCGAGGGACCGATCGCGACATGGAAGATGATCGGCACGCGAATGCCATCGAGGTAGTAGCCAGTATTGCCCGGTGCAGCCCCGCGAACGACGACGTATGGCAGGAAGCCCGCGACCTGCGAGGCCCCCGGCAAGCTCTGGATCACACGAAAAGGATCGCCACGGGCACCCGGAAGAGCGTGGATTTCATCGCCGCTGAGCGTCGTCTTGGAGATCGCAACCTCGCGCTGCTGATGTACGACTGTCCGGTAGCGATTGCCGTCGACATCGGTATCCAAGCGATATTCGTACTCGTAATCGTCTCCTGACCTTAGGGACACCTTGACCTGAAGATCCCTGTAGCCGTCGGCGCGGAGCACAACAACGTGGTCGCCCGGGTCGAGCCAAAGTTCGAAGCCACCATCCCCGTCGGTGGTCGCTTGAGGGCCGTCAACGGCGACCACCCGGGCACCGGCGAGCACGTCCCGACTGCCGAGCGCGTAGACCTTGCCGCGAAGGCGGGCGCGGCTCGACCTCGACACATCAGGATCGTAAAAACCCCTGGCTCCGTTGCCCGCAGCACTCACACGCTCTGCGGTCGCAGGGCTTCGCCCGAGCAACGCGCCCTGCGGCGGGACCTCGAGTGGCACCTGAGCGGCTCGCTCGGCGGGTTCGACCGGCACACCTGCGAGAACCAGCGCGACAGCCAAGGCGAGTGCAGAGGGCACCGCGGCAGAGTAGCCGAGTGCATCCCCCGGGACACCCGAGCACAAAGAGATCTCTCGCCGAGGTCATCATCGCTGACGCGGAGACGACACCCAGCTCAACTGCGCAGTGCAAGCGCCTTCGACATGGCCCACACCACCTCCCACCATGGAGGCTGTCTAAGGCCTCGACAACGTCGTCGAGGACGCGCTCGGCGAACCGGGCGGAGGAGTCGCAACACCGCCGAGACCAAGCTCGCGGATCAGCTCGTCGGCGTAACGCTGATAATCACCGAGGCACTGCGAGAGCGCGCAGGCCTGCCAAAAACCGGTGTTGACGGCCGTGCTCAGCTGTTGAAGAAAATCCTCCCAAAAGGACCCAGAAACCCGCCGCGCCAAGGCAGCGTTGGCGAACTCGCGCAAGCGACTGCCAAAGCCCTCAGACTTGTTGGTGCCCTCGAAGCAGACCACGCCGATCGCGTTGTGCGTGCTCGAGTCGCCGATGATCGGCACACCGACAGCCCAGTCGTCCTCTTCGAGTTCTCCCCACTCGGGGTTCCACGACTGCCTGATCAGGGTCGGATTTTCGTGCTGGCCGGGCTCCGGCTGGCACGAGGCACAAACCCTATTAAAGCGGAAGGCCTGACCGCCGACACCAGCACCGTAAGCAAAAGAGACCGCCCACTGCCGATTTGGAAAGGAACCAAACGCAGCGCGCAACCGCTGCTTGCCCTTGTCCCAGATGAGCCCGCGCCAGGTCAACCCGTGCAACGAGGGCACATCAAAGACAGCGGCAAGCGCCCCCGCGATCGCCTGTTGAAAAAGCAGCGCGAGAAAATGTGGGTTCTCTTTGTCGTCGAGGCAGCGCTCGATCAGCTTGGTCGCGATCCTCGCGGGCATGTAGTCGAGGCTGGCCCCTGCGCTCTTCGGCTCAAAGGCGAGACCGTAACGATAACCGACGATCGGCGCCTCGATCGTCAACGAGTAGCGGCGATCCTCAACGCTCAACTGGCAGCGATCTTCTTCGCCAAGCACTCGCTCCCAGAAGATCTCTCCTGGCCCTTGGGTCAGTCTCTCGACCTGAGCCTTGGCATTGGTCGGGGTTAGCTCGTCGCTCTCAAAGAGGAAGTCGAGCTCCAAGCGCTTGCAGGGAAAGGCCACCGGGTGGGTCTGAATGATCGAGCCGCTGCGCGAGAGGTCGGGGCTGCGGCGATGGTTGAGGTTTGCCTCGTAGAGCGGGACCTCGGCGCGATCGAGGGGCAGGGCATTCGCAGCCCCGTAGCTCCAGGTCAGCTCGTTCGCCCGGTACTCGAGGGGGTAGAGCGTGAAGCGGATCGTGCCTTCGCTCGGCAGATGCGTCCGCCGAATCTCAAAACCCGGCGAGTTTGAGAGCGCGTCAGCGTCGGTCAGCACCGGAGGCGCAACCTCGGCGAGGATGACCGGCCGCGGGCTCTGAAACTCGGTGAGCTTGATGTCCACAGTGACCGTTCCGTTGGCCTTGATCTCGTAGCTGCGGCGGTGAAGATCGGCCGTGACCTCGCGATGGTCCTTCTCGACAGGAGAGAGCAGCGAGAAGGTGCGGCTGCGCTTACAGACGTAGGCCGAGATGTCGCCGCCCCGCTCGTAGACCTGGACGTAGGCCTGGTGGGGGTAGAGGCGGGCGATCGAGAACTGACGACCGACCGCGTCCGGTCGATGATGCTGATTCGCGCCGAGCGAGCCGGTCGAGACGATCACAAAACGATCGGTGAGCCAATCGAGCTGCTCTGACGAGGCCTGGTGGGTATGGCCGTGAAAGCCGACCTGAAACCCCGAAACGATCAACTCGCCGATATCCGCCTGGTTGAGATAATCCGGGCGGTAGGAGTCGGTGTGCACCCCGTGATGCCAGACCGCGATCCGCAGGTAGCCCTCAGCGTGCTCGTGCAGATAGTTGGTAGCCTGGGCGATCGACTCGCGAGAGATCGCCGCGCCCGTCCAGTAGCGGTCGTTCATAAAACAGGAGTTAAAGCCGATGAAAGCGACCTGCTCCTTTGGGAAGATATGTGCCGACCAATCCTGCCCCTCGTGGGGATCGAGCAGATCAAAACCCCGGCAAGGGTCGACCAAAGCGTCGCCGTAGAGCTCCGCGAAGAAGCGCTGCACGTGGTTAAAACGATTGGCCTGTTTGGCCTCATCGAGCAACAACCACTCGACATGGCCGTACTTCGAGATGAGCTGGCGGATCCCCGAACGCGCCGGATCTTCGCGGTAGCGACGGAGATGCCTCTCGAGGAGATCAGCACCGCCAAAGGACTCGAGAAGCGCCGAGATCTGCAGCGGAGCACCCAGGTCGGCGCTCCAATTGACGTCATGATTACCAGGCACAAAGATCAAGCGGCGGCGATCTTCGGGCTCGTGCAAGTAGGAACAGAGCGTCTTCAGGCTGAAGCTCAGAAGCTCGTCGTACTCCGCGGGAGCGGCAGCCTCTGAGAGATCGCCGCTGACGACGATAAAATCAAAGCGCTGTTCCGCCTCAGGGAGCTTACGAAGCGCGCTCTGCGGGCCGCCCCAGATCGACTTGAGGGTCTCGGAACCACCGCGGTGGAGGTCTGAGATGTGAAGAATACGCATGGGGGAGGCCGGTGCCGCTCTACGGGACGCGGAGGATAGCACTCGCTCTTTCGCTCTGGCGGAGCACAACTCTCTCTACTGGTCAGCATCGTCGATCGGCGAACCGAGCCCGCAGCAATCCGACAAAGCCGGGTTTACATGCGACGCAGAGCCGAACTTCAGGGCTGCGCCAGAGGCTCATGCGCTTGCACGTCGACGGGCTCTACCTTGGGAGCAACAGCCACACGCCGGGGCAGCGCACCGAAGCGGGCGGACATCCATTCGAGAGCAGCCCTCGCAGCCTGGGTGGCCTTGTCGACAACCTCGGCGTTGACCTCGAAGGGCTCGGGCAAGAGAGCTGTGTCGATTTGCGGGTCCAAGTTGGGCGAGCTCATGGCTGCACATCCGTGATTCTGGTCGCGACCAATTGCTAGCATTGCTGACCCGCTCGGCAGCCGTCAAGTACGGGGCGATCGAGCGAGTGCCCAACAAGCCCGCATGTGTGGGCTTGCTTACGGTGTTTGCGACCCGCGAAGCCTATTTTAAACAATCCGCGCGAATCGCGCGAATCCTGAGAACATCTAAGACGCGCTACGCCGCCGCTCGCTCCACACCTACCGGCCCCAGAGAACTCGCAGGATTAACCGTGTGCAAGCGGATTTAGGGGGCGCTCCGAACGGACCGGTTCGGCCCGCAGGGTGACGGCATCCACAGCGAGACCGCCAGCATTGATCTCCGGCAGTTCGATCACCGGGACCTCGGGAGCGACCTGCCGCGTCAGTTCGACGATGTGATGATGACAGGTGAAGAGCAACACCTGGGTGCTCCGAGCGACCTCACAGAGCGCCCCCAGGGTCGACTGGGCGCGCTCGCGATCAAAGTTGACGAGCACGTCGTCGATGATCACCGGCAACGCCTCGCTCCGATCGCAGTAGTCGAGCACGTAAGCGAGGCGCAGGGCCAAGAAAAGCTGCTCACGGGTGCCGGTTGACAGCTCCTTCGGCCTCCGCGATTGACCACTCGCATCGTGCACGATCAGGGTCTCGGCCTGGCGATCGGCGCTCACACGAACATGGCGGCCGCCGGTGATGCGAGCGAGCAGCGAGGAAACCTGCTGGAGGATCGCCGGCTGGCTCTCCTTGGCAAAACGATCGGTGACCCCGTCGAGGATCCGATGGGCGAGGTGCAAGAGCACGTAACGATCGACCTGCTCGCGGAGTTCGGCCAAAAGAGACTGCATCTCAGCACCGAGACGCGCCGCCCGATCGCCGCCTAGAGATTCGATCTCCTGGTCGAGTTTTCCTTTTTGCTCGGCGAGCAGGGTCCGCTGGCGCTCACACTCGGCGAGGCGAGGTTCGATGGTCGTGAGTTCATCGCGAAGCGCCACCGGATCACAGGCGGCGAGCTCTCGCTCGAAATCCTCGCGCTCCTCCCCCGCGTCTGCGAGGTGTTCCGCGACCCGGCCCTGCAACTCCTGCAGACGCGCCCCCAGGGCATCACGACGCAGCGCCCGATCGGCCGCCTCCTCGAGCGCGGCATCATCTTCGACGCCGCTGCGTTGGCGCAACTCCGTGAGCTTGCCCTGAACCCGATCGAAGTCGGAGACCGCCTGCTCACGCAAAGGCTGACGCTGTGCGAGGCCCTCTCGGGCGTGGTTTTGAGCGATCGATTCGCCACGAGCGCTCGACAAGCGCCGACTCAACTCATCGACGACGGCGCTCAGCGAACGCCCCTCATCTTCGATGCCCAGACGCCGCAGGAGACCCTCGACCTCAACCTCAAACTCGCACAGCTCCGCCTCCTTGCCCGCGAGCATTTCGCGTTGTCGCTGGAGGTCCGCCCTCTGCTCGCGTAACAACGTCCGTCGATCGATGCTGCGAAGCGCCTGCTCGGGATCGCAGGCCGGATCAAGACCAACTTCAGCGAGTAAACCACCGAGCTCCGCCCGCAACTCGGACTCGATCTGCTTGGCGCTCGCCAGGAGACCGAGCGTCAGCTCGCGGGCGGCCTCGACGGAGGCCAAACGCTCGCGGGTCGACTCACGGCGACCACGGCGGGTCTGGGCCTCGGCTGCGCCCTCGCGCAGGAGTTTGATGAGGAGCGGCCAACCAGCGCGCTCCTGGCCCAGGTGGCGACGGAGACGACTCTCGTAATCGTCGACACCCGGACGCAGATCCGCCTCGCGACGACGGGCGTTGAGAAGACGAATCGCCGACTCACGAGCGACCTCAAGGGCACGCGTCAGCAGAGCCGCATCCGCGGGTTCAGGACAGTGGGGCAGCCGCGACCAGAGCTTTTTCCAAGTCTCGCGCCAACGCTCACGGCCGCGACCAAGCACGATCTCTTCGGAGGCGCAACGCTGCTCGGCCGCAGCGTACTGATCGGCCTCGAGATCCGCAGCCCGCAATCGGGCGAGCTGATCGGCGTGTTCGCGCAGGTGATCCGCAGCCTGGTCGGCCGCCTCGATCGCAACCTCAACGCCCCGCAGGATCCCGTACCGCTCGAGTTCCGTGATCCGCTCGGGACCGGCGAGCCAGGCCTGCCGGAGATCCTCCCAGGCGCTCCTTCGCCGAGAGCGGGCGTCGTCGATGCGAACCAGAGCCTCGCGAGCAGCGAGCTGCCCAGGCCCAGCCTTCGCCCGCTTTGGAGCCCGCTCTTCGGCGCTCCTGCGCATGCGCTCTCGCTCCCTGGCCAAGCCGCGCTCTCGCTCCTCCAGAGACCTCGCAGCCTCGAGTCGATCGCGTACGACCGCGGCCTCCGGGAGTTCTAAGGAGCTGAGCTGCTCGGTGCCAAGGCGGATTCCAAAGGGATCTAAAGCCGCGCTGATCTCGACCTCCAAGCGCTGGATCTCAGCACCGATGCGATCGAGCTGCGCCCGCCGTTCGCTGAGTTCCTCGAGCTCGGCGGTTAAAAAAAGCGTCTCCCGATCAGCGGCGTCGTCCTGAGCACCACCGAGAATCCGCCGCGCCGCTTCGATCTCGACCCCCTGCTGTTGATCGTCACGACTCGCCCGAACAACCTCCTCGACGGCGTCTCGCCAGGCTGCGGTTCGCTCGCGCAGGCGCGACGAGAGCCTCGGCGACACCTCTTCGAGCGCGGTGCCGTCACCAGCATCGCCCGCCTCTTTGAGTCCTCCGACGTTCTCAGAGAGGCGCAACTCCGCAGCTGCGAGCGCTGCTCGCTCTCCCGGAAGATCCCGACGAAGTGCGCCCAGATGACCAAGATTGCGACTTAGACGCTCAATCTCGGACTCTTCACGAAGTAAACGCTCGTCGACAACAAGCGCCTGAATTCGCTCCTCGAAGCGGGCAATTTCGGATTCCAAGCCCTGCAGACGAAGGCGCACAGCTGCTGCTTCTGCCAACAGCTGCTTGACGCTTCGCGCGTTGGCCTCGGACAGTTCTCCGCCCGCGGCCGAGAGTTCCCGTTCGCGGCATAGCTTCGCGTGTTCACGGAAATCAGCGGCGGCGCGGAGCAAGAGCTGCGCCCGATCACGACGGCGACGAAGTTCTGTGAGCTGTTTTTCGGCCGCATCAAAATTGCTTCGAATCGCTTCGAGACGCGTGGTGAGGGACTGATAGGCCGATTGCTGCAGGGTCGAGTCTCGGAGGGCCTGTTCGGTCACCTTGAGCTGACGCAGCGCGCTGTTAATCGGCGGCAGCTTGCCCTGGGTCTTGTAGAGGGCACGGGCCTCGCGGTTCAAACCAGCGAGCACTTCGGCGATCCGATCTCCTGCACCGCCCAGAGCAGAGCCACCGAGCACCTCCTTGAGCCCCGCGCTCTCGAGGGCCTCGCCACCGCGCTGCAGATCGTCCAAGGAAAAACCAAAGAGAGCGCTGTAAAGATCGGGCTTAATGCCGCCGAAGTAGGCGGCGAAACTCTCATCATCGATCTCGGCGACAACGGCCTGCGAACTCAAGGTGCCCCGCAGAGATGCCTTCCGCTTCTTGCGGCGCTCGACATCGAGGCGCTGACCTGCGCTATCACGAAGCTTGGCGCGCAGCAGAATCGATTTGTAGTCGTAACGAAAGGCGAGGGGCGTTCGATCATCGATGCCAAAAAAGAGATCGCGGATCGCCTGCAAAAGCGTGCTCTTGCCGGCCTCGTTGGCGCCGTAGATGACCGTCAGACCGCCCCGACCCGCGCCCAAGTCGAGCTCTAGCCGCTCGAAATGACCGTAGCGCTCGACGATCAGGCTGTCGATGATCACGAGCGCGAACCCCCAGCCGCACCGAGTTTGCCGAGCAACAACGCCTCGACCTCCTGCAATCGCTCGCCGAGAAGCTGCGGATCGTCGGGCCGATTCTCGAGCAGCGGGGCAACGCTCGCAGCGAGGCCCTCAAGGCCCCCCAGGTAGGCGCTTATCTTGGTCGGGTCATCCCTCAAGCGGCCGAGCTCTGTCCGCAGCGCAGCGAGTAGCTCGATGTTGCCACCGAGATCAGGCTCGCCCTCGGGATGATGGGTCGCGAAGCAGATCTTCTCGGGCCACAGGGACCCTAAGTCCGCGGCAATCGCCCGAATCTTAGCCTCGATGGGCTCAGGATTGGCGACAAGCGCTTCGTGCATCGGTGTCGAACCCTTGATGACAACACGAGCGAGCAGAGGGCGGCCGTCGGCCTCGGCAAGCGCACGTTGCAACCCGCATCGAACCTCGCGCAAAAGGTCATCAGTATCCGCGGCCTTGCTCGCCGAAGCCTCGACCACAGCCCAGCGCACGACATCGACATCGCAGGCCTCCACGCTCTTGATCGCGAGGTCCTCGATGTCGATCAATACACAGCCCTTGGCGCCGACCTCCCGAGCGTGGCGGCCCTGGAGATTGCCCGAGTAGACCACCCACGGCGCCGAATTCAGGACCTCGCGCCGATGCACATGGCCGAGCGCCCAGTAGTCGTAACCGTGATCGACGAGCTGGCCGACGGTGCAGGGCGCGTAGTTGGCGTGATCGCTCGAGCCGACGGCGTTGGTATGCAAGAGACCGATGTTAAGCAGGCCGCTGCGGCGCCTTGGGTAGGCGCGCGCGAGGTTCTCTTCGACGCTGCGCTTGCCGTAGCTCTGCCCGTGTACCGCGACCCCCAGATCCTCAAAAATGACGGTCTCTGGGGCGGCGGAACCGAGGATCGTGACGTGCTCAGGTAACGGCACCGAACGCGAGATCACCGACTCGGCGTCGTGATTGCCGCGGATCATCACGACCCGAGTCGCGCTCTCCCGCAGACGGCTTAGCTCGCGGACAAAAAATAGGCCGGTATTGAAGTCACGCCAATCGCCATCAAAAACATCGCCCGCCAACAGGAGAAGCGCTGCCTCGTGCTCGAGGCAGAGATCGATGAGCCGCTGAAACGCCCGCCGGGTCGCCAGACGAATATCCTCGACCGGCGCACCTTCGAGGCGCCGCAGGCCGCGGAGAGGACTGTCGATGTGGAGATCTGCGGCGTGGACGACCCGCATACCGGAGAGACGTTCGCACCTTCACGATCGAGACGCCAGCACCCACGGCGAAATCTCCGCTCCGGGACCACCGCAGCGGGCACCACTGGGCGTGAGCCACCGAGGTTGTTACGATGCCGCAGCCTGCGGGGCTCCGCGAACTCCGCGAACTCCGCGACGACCCCGACGACCGCGAACCCCGGAGCACACGGTGGCCGACAAAAATGATTCCTCGCGAACGGTGCAACAGACCGCACGCACGATCCTCCGCTTCCTCCGCGACAACCCCGAGGGTGCAACCAAAGATGTGCTCTCAAAGCGCGCCGGGGTTGCTCTGGTCACCACCCAGCGGGCCCTCAAATTTATGCGCGAAGAGTGGGATGCGCCCCTCGAGTTCAACCACGGCTCGAAGCGCTGGGTACTCCTCGATCCCAAGTTCACGCTGCCGCTCACCGATCCCGACCCCGAGGACCTGACAGCAGTTGTCTTCGCCTCGGCCCTGCTCGCACCGGTCGCCGACGAAGAGCTCAACTCCCGAGTCAAGCGGCTGATCGAGCAGATGGACGACGCGCTCGAGGAAAACGGCCCGCGCAACAAGAACGACGCCAAGGTCCGACCCCGAAGCGTCACCGCAACGGTCACCACGGGCTCGCAGGTCGACTACCGAATGGTCTCAAAGCTGCTCCTGGCGATCGGCAGCGGCGTCGTGCGCATGGAGTACGAGAGCCCCTGGGCCAATACCCGCAAGACCTACGACATCGAGCCCTGGCAGATCCGGATCCACGACGGCCAGATGTACATGCGGGCCTACTCGCGAACCCATGGCGAGGCCCGCTCGTTTCGGGTCGCGCAGGTCACCCACGCCCGGGTCCTGCCGGGCGAAGTTCCGCGCGAGACAGTGCCCCCCAAGGACGACCTCTGGGGCGGCGGACCGGCCTATGGCATCGACTCCGATCGCCCCGGCGTCGCCACCCTCAGAATCCGCGGCGGCGTCGCCCGCTGGGTCGCCCGCATGCTCTGGGATCCCGGTCAGGAGGACCGTTGGATCGAGGAGGGCGAACTCCTCGAACGAAAGGTCCCCTACCACTCCTGCCGCGAGCTCGCGCGTCGTCTGCTCTTTCACGCCGACGGCCTCGAGATGATCGAACCCGAAGAGCTGCGACGCGAGGTCGACTCCTTCGCACGCGGCCTCTTAGAGCGCATGGGCACCGGCGGAGCGCCTGACTGAGCAGGCGCACGAGGTCGGATCGCACACCGAACACGGGTCAGGCGAGTGTCCTAAAAGCCAGCCCACGCGGTGATCTCCGCTGGATCATCGGCAGCTGTCAAAGTCACAGAGCAGGGAGGAGCGGTCGTGGTGCCCGTTCCGTGTGGGTCCGTGCGTGCGGCCTGGAACCCCTGCGCACGAGCCCACGCCCTGCTCTATTTCTTCGATCGATCCGCTCCCTTGACTAGCGATGCGCTCGAATCCTGCGATCAAGCGCTGCAACCAGCGCGTCGAGGCTTTGGACATTCTCGACATTCCCTTGCGCCAGTACCCCTCGGGACAGGTGATGATCGCCTAACCCGAATGCGCAAAGAGACCGAGCTCCATCAGCTGCGACTCGTCGCGAACCAGTTGGGCAAGGTCGCTTCGACATTCTCGCTCTCGAGACGATCGATCGCCTCTTTCATCTCCTCGAGCACAGTGCCGTCATCGCGAAGCAGGACCAAGACGGGGTACGAACCCTTGTTTGGGTACCAGCGCGCGCGCAATTCATTGAACTCGGACATCCGGGTGACCTCGACCCAGTCCTCCTCCTTGAGTTCAAAAATCCGCACATCGCCGATCTGATCGGCCGGCTGCAGACTGCCAAGCTCGGCCTCGATTCGCTTGCATGGAGCGCACCAATCGGCGCCAAAGAGCACCGCTACGCGCTTCTTGTCGGCGCTCGCCTGAGCCCGCAAACGCTCAAACATCGCGGCCAAGGTCTCGTCATCGCGAGGGCGCAGGCGCCGGAGATCGTAGCCGATCATCGCAGAGGCAGAACCCGCTGCTGCGCCTAGCGGGCCTGGGGAGGCCGAGACCTCGGGGCCTTTGGCACTGTCAGGCGCCGCCTCGCCGCTGCTGCAACCAACGGAGAGAGCGAGGCCAAGTACGAGAGAACAAGCCGGACGAAAGAGATGTGCGCTGGTCATGGTCAGTTCAGGTCAGTTCAGGCTCCTGAGAAGCCCGCTGCGACAGAGCCCGAGGATCCACGACCAACTCACCGGCGAGATCCTCCTGGATCCTCGCGCGCACCTCCGTCGCCGAAGCGCCGGTGGCGAGAAGGCAGTAGAGCTTGGTCAAAGCCGCCTCTGGAGTCATGTCGTAGCCGCTCGTGACACCTGCCCGCGCGAGCGCAGAGCCGGTCCCGTAGCGGAGCTGATCAACACGACCGCCGTGGCATTGGGAGCAATTGACGATCACAAGCTCACGCGGCCCGTCGATCGCCTGGGCGATCGCTTCGAGGAGGGCAACGTTACGACTCGGCGCATTGCCATTTCCGTATGTCTCTAAGACCAGGCCATCGAGAGGCTCCAGAAGACGCTGGAGCATCTGTGCGCTGATCCCTGGGAAGATCCGCAGGCATGCGACGCGCGGCTCGCGGACCAGCTTCAATGGGCAAAGCGGCCCCTTGGGCGGGCTGCGGAGCAAGCGATAGGCGATCCGAATCGATGCGCCGACCCGTGCAAGCGGCGCTAGGTTACCGCTGTCGAATGCAAAGAAGTCCTGGTTGTGGATCTTTTGCGCCCGATTGCCGCGGATCAAACGAGCCCCAAAGTAGATCGCGACCTCGGGAATCGCCGCGGTGCCCGCGAGCATGATCGATGTGAGCAGATGCTCGCGCCCGTCGCTGCGGAGATCACTCAGGCTGAGCTGCGAACCCGTCAGGATCACCGGCTTGCCGAGTCCCGGAAGGAGAAATGACAACGCCGATGCGGTGTAGGCCAGGGTATCGGTACCGTGAACGACGACAAAGCCGTCGTAGTCATCGTAACGTTCAGCGATCGCCGCCGAGATCCGCAACCAGTCGGAGGGATCCATATCGGAGGAGTCGAGCAGCGGCTCCATCACGACCAGCGAATGCTGCGGCATTTCGGATCGCCGCAGCTCCGGCATCGTCTGCATGTAGTCCCGGAGAAAGCCCGGCTGCGGTCGATATCCATCGACATGGGCAACCATGCCGATGGTGCCACCGACGTGGATAACGCAGACCCGAGGACGCTCGCTCATCACGGCGCATTGTACTGGATCCAGAGCGTGCTGCCGCTTTGAGGTCGTGCCCCGGGCCGACTCGGGCGGGCCAACTCGGGGAACCGCTCAGGCGATCTGCTGAGCGCAGTAGAGCTGCTCGCCGACCTGTTTGATCAAGCCCAGCTGAGTCTCGATCCAACCCGAATGCACCTCTTCTCCGGTGAGGATCTCGGTGAGCATCTCGAGGGTCGCGTTGTCGTTGACCTCGCGACAGACCTCGATCGCCCGGTTGAGCCGCTCGATCGCCTCGGCCTCGAGCTTGAGGTCGAGCTCTAGCTGCTCCTTGACGGTCTCGCCGACGTTGATCTTGCCGTAGCGCTGAACGTTGGGCATGCCGTCGAGAAAGAGGATCCGATCGATCAAGCGCTCGGCGTGTCGCATCTCGTCGATCGACTCGGCGCGAGCCTGGGCCGCAAGCTTGGTGTAGCCCCAATCAGCGCAGAGCTTGGCGTGAATGAAGTACTGGTTGATCGCTGTGAGCTCCGCGGTGAGGATCTCGTTGAGCAGCTCGATGACCTTTGAATTGCCTCGCATCGGCGGCGAACCTAGCACGACTCCAAGCAGGTCGCCGCGGTTGTGATGCCCTCCGTGGGCAGCACTCTCCGGACTTGAAAACGAGTCTCACCATCAACCTTGAAGCTGCACTCCAGCGCCGAACATGTCGGCCGATCAGCCTCGTTTAGTTCGGCGATCGGGCCCGAACGATCGACAACCGACCAGCGTTTAAGGGAGACCGCGGTTCGCGGTTCGCGGTTCGCGGTTCGCGGTTCGCGGTTCGCGGTTCGCGATTCACAAAGAACACTCGGCCGTACGTTTGCCGCACGCTTCCCCGAGCTTGACCGAACCGCCGAACGGAGCCCTGACCGACCGCGATCAGGTCGACTCGGGACCCTGATGCGCATCGGTCCGCTCATGGCGAGCACCGCCGGCCGAGTCGAGCAGCTGTCGGATCTGCCGGACGCAAGCGCCGCATCCGCTGCCTGCCTGGCAGCTCTGTCGGATCTGCTGCAACGTGCAGGCCCCCCGCCGCGCTTCTTCGAGGATGGTCCGGCTAGAGACGCCCTTACAGAGACATACGATCATCGGTTGAAGCTCCGACCCAGAGCGAAAATGAAAACGGCGTTGAAAGTCATTTTCATTACCTTCTTTGTTCTACTCCCCGAACCCCGTGCCGGCAAGGCCACAGACGTATTTGATTCCACACGAAACGCGCAAAATGCGCGCACCCTCTCTAGAGGACCTCGGTCGCGGGCATGAGGCCACGCTCTCGGTCTCGCTTCAGGCCTCTGTCGGCCCCTGGGCGCTCTCCTCTAGCCGCTCCTTCGACGCCGTCGTTCAGTCTGCCCGACAGCGAAATAGAACGATCTGACCGTCCTCTGTGTCGACAACGACATGCTGACAGCCATTGCCTTTGCCTTCCTCGGGGTTGTCGACCGCATAGCAGCAGGGAGTCCCTGACTCGATGTCGTCGTAGGGGATGCAACTCTCGCCCCCTTGGATACAGCAGTTCGCCTCGGGCTCGGGCGGTGACTCCAACCTGGCGCACTCGTCTTGGCACTCAAAGTCGCAGCGCAGAGTCAACGATGAACCGTTGCAAACCTCCTTGCAGTGCTTCGCCAGGTTCGTCGAATCGGCCTTTTGACCGTCACAGACCTCTGCGCCCTGCAGGACTAACTGTCCCTCCTTTCCGAGGTCGAGATAGGAATCATCGACATCGTCATCTCCGCAGAAGGAGCACTCTTTGCGCGAGAATTGGCAGGTCTTCGTGCAAGCGGAGGAGCTGACCTGACCCTGGCTGTAGGGCTTATTGATCGCACCGAGGGACTCGAGTTCCTCGCACGCGACCAACTTGCCCAACACCTCATCCTCGAGATCGGGATCGATGTTCCACTCGCATTCCTCCCCCTCCTCCGGCTCAAACACGCCGTTGCCGCAGTGGGGGCAAGCCTCAAAGTTCAAACGACAAGTCTCGAAATCGCAGGTCACAAGGTCTTCGCCCGAGGGACAGCGATGATTGCCGAGAGCCGCGCTGTCACACTGCTCGCCGGGAGAGATCACGCCGTCACCACAGAACGCACAGATCTCGGCGCTGATTTGGATCTGACAGGTCTCCGGCTCACAGCGAGCGTTGCCGATTGGAAAACCTCGCTCCTGGCAGGCGTGTTCGTAACTCGAGGGATCCGCCGGATCGCACTCTTCTCCGGCGAGCGAGTCTACGTATCCATCACCGCATCGGACCGTGTGCTCGAGCTCGACCAGGCAAGCCGCAGTCCCGCCGAGTAGCAAGCCGATGAGGCCGAGCCCCCAGAGTGCGCTGCGCATCACCTTGATTGTAGGTTCCGAGGCGCGCCGATGCGAGTCCCATCAACAGCGCACCACGTCGAACGAACAAACCAACGAACCAACGAACCAACAAACCAACGAACCAACGAACCAACGAACGGGGCCGGCGCGAAAATCCACGTCGGCCCCATTTTGGGTGATTCGTCGCCTGTGCCTAGCTCTCGCGCCGCAGGATCACCCGGCGAGCGAGCCACAGAGCGATCCCCGCATTGGCGAGGAGCCACAGACGGTCGACAGCGGCTCCGCCCGGCAGGCCGCTGAGCAGCGTCGGCAAAACCACCGCACCGTGCAGGAGCATCGCCGCATAGCCGAGCGAAATCCCCGCCAAGAGCCCCCGCAAGGGCCGTACGCTGAAGAGCAACGCGATCGCGATCAGCGGCAGGAGGGCAGAAAACAGCCAAGGAGAACCGAACCAGGCGCCGCCACCAAGCGCCGCTGCAGCACCGTAGGCCGCAGGCTGAAGGCCGAGTAGACCCGCCCCGATCAGCGCCCCGAGACCGAGGCCAGCGTAGTCGAACAGCCGACGCCGACCCGAGCTTGAGCCCGAACCAACGAGCGCAACGCTTACAGCACGGCGACCCCCCATGCCGAGCCCAAAGAGGCCGCTGAGCCCCAAGAACCCGAGCAGCCCGGCAAAACCTGCTCGCTCGGCGGTGTAGGACTCGGTCGCGCTCTCGGCCGCAGCTGCTGCGTCGAGCAGCCCCGCGCCGTAGTCACGATCCCAATCGACACCGTTTGGATGCACCGCGGTCTCTTTCATGATGCGCTCGACCTCCACCGGGTTGGTGACCCCGCGAGCGACGATCAGCGCAGCCACACCGGCGGCATGCGGAGACGCCATCGAGGTGCCCTGCAGCCACATGTACTCGTCGTGCATCGGGTCTTGGAGCTTGATCGTATTTTGGAGAACGCCGTCGGGATGGCCGTCGCCGTTTTTGTCGGCACGGGTGTCTCCGCCGGGCGCCGAGACGTCGAGCGCCGAGCCCCAGTTCGAGTACCAGGTGCGCTCGCCGACCGCGTCGACCGACGCAACCGCAATCGAGCCCTTGCTGGCAGCCGGATAACCGACCCGTGAGCGACCCTCGTTACCGGCTGCGCAGACAACAGTGACGCCGTGCTTGTTGGCGTACTCGATCGCCTTGGTGAGCACCCGCGAGGGCAGGGGCCCACCGAGGCTCATATTGATCACGTGGGCGCCGTTGTCCGCGGCGTAGCGGATGGCGTTGGCGATGCCGGTGATCGAACCGCGACCATCGCCACCAAGCACCTTGAGCGGCATGATCGTCGCATCAAACGCGACACCGGTGACGCCGATCCCGTTGTTGGTCGTCTGGGCGATGGTGCCGGCGACATGCGTGCCGTGCAGATGATCGTCGAGACCGTCGGCGAGGCCTGGCACAAAGCTCTTGCCCTCGGTGAAGGCAGTACCGGCAAGATCGGGGACCCTGCGGGTGGTCTCGCTGTCCTTCCAGGCGACGCCGGTGTCGATCACCGCAACCACCGCACCGGCACCGCGAGTGATGCTCCAGGCCTCGGGCGCGCGCAGCATCTCCATGTGCCACTGGAGCTTAAACATCTCGTCGTCGGGCTCAAAACGCTCGAGAACGCGGCCCTCATCGGCGTCGATCAGCGAGTAGATGAGCTCGGGCTCGATGCCCTCGACGAGCGCGTGGTCGCTGAGCGCAACCTCGACCGCCGCGAGATCCGAAGCCGAACCGCGGACGCGATAGAGGTGCTCGCCTTCGCTGTAAAAACCGGCCGCTTCGACCTGCAGACCTAGGCCCTGGATCAACGCCTCGAGCTCGGCCTCACTGCCGCCTTCACCGTCTTCGGGCTCGACCAGATCGAGAAGCAATGCGCCGGTGACATCTTCGCCAGCAAGCGCGGTGGCTGTTGCCAAGGTCGAGGTGTCTAGCTCGTCCGAACTTTGGCCCTGATCGTCTGGGCTGTGGTGATAGGCAAGGGCAGCAGAGAGTGCGACGAGGCCAAAGCTGGCGATCGTCGGGCGATGGCGGCGAATAGCGCTACGAGCGTCATGCATCGGGGGGATTCTCCTAGAAAACCGCGTGCAGCGGCGATGTCGGCGACCAAGAAAGCCGCCGCCTGCCAGTATAGGGGCGAGGTGTCGGCAGTGCACGACGCCACCGAATGCGCCCCAGTAGCGGGTGCTCTGGCCCCAGCAGAAGCCCTGCTGGTGTTCTCAGCAATTTGGCGCGCATCGTCCAGGCGATCTGCTATCGTCCGGCACCGCGCGTCCGTAGCTCAGTTGGATAGAGCATCGGGCTTCGAACCCGAGGGCCGCAGGTTCGAGTCCTGCCGGGCGCATCCTGACAGACCCCGCGAAGCTTCGGCAAACGTGGGGCTGTCGCTTGAGGCCGGCCAACGAACCCTTGGCCGCATCGCTTAAATAGGCACCGCATCCGAATCTGTCACATGGGACAGATTGTCCTCTTTTTTATGCTCCTGGCAGGCGCGGAGTCGCAGACGTCGACGGAACTCGGTTCGGTCGCCTTCGGATCTCTGGATCCGGGAGCAGCGCAGTTGCTTTGGCCTGCCCCTTTGCCCCCTTCGATGTC
>CAYYUP010000017.1:34823-75839 GCA_964474905.1 uncultured Nannocystis sp.
CTTTTTCTTTGTCTCTTGCTTCGCCTGCGAGTAGGTGGGCGCCTCGACGTATTCGCCTAAAAGGCGCCCCTTGGCCCCCTCGAGCACGGGGTTGATGCGCCCGCGTGCACCGCGGATGAGTTCCTTCGCCTCGCGGGTCTCGCCGATCCTGTCGACGTGCTCCGCCAGAGTCCGTGAGCCCAAGGGCACGGTGAACGAGCACCAGACAAGCAGGCTGAGAAAGAGCAGGCTGATCCCGGTTCGAAGGAAGCCGATCACGACGACCAGGTTCGTCGGCCCTCAGCTCACAGGCAAATTTCGGCCGATCTCGAGGGGGCCCTAACCGTTGGGCATGCAGATTTTGGTCTCTTCGGTGCCCTGCGGGTCATCGGGGTCAAGAGACACGTAGATCCCGCCCTTGCCGGTGGGCTCACAGGAATACCCGTCGCGGCAGCCGCTCTCCCGCTTGCACTCTTTACGGCAGGTCGACCGCGCCGTATTAGCGTCGGCACAGAGCCCCTCGGGGATGCAGATCTCGTTGGCGTTGCAGTCGTCGAAACCGTCCGGGCGATCCTCGCGCTGCGGATCGCAGGCAACGCTCAAAAACTCAGTGCTGTAGATGTGCACACAGACAGCTTCGCTCGGACACGAGCCCGCACTGCAGCCCTCGATGATGCACTCGCCCTTCATCGTGCCTTCGCTGTCGATGGTGATGTACGAGAGGTCGCAGATCCGCTCGCCCTGAAGCGAGCAGTCGGTGCTCAGCGCACATTCGTTGCCGATCCGGCGGCTACAACCCGTCGCGACCGAGACAACAAAAACCACAGCAGACATCGCCAGCGCGAAGGTGAGCGAGGAGAACAACGACGCGATGCGGCGCAGGATACGGGGCATGAGCGCGCGGAGCATACACCGAGAATCCCCACGGGGGGCATGATCCAACCCAGTGCCCTGCTCCCCCCAGATCTGCCCGCTACGGGCGATTTGGCCGCTGGCCGCCAACGCCGGCTTCGTGGCACGCTGAGGGCGCCGTGGCAGTCGACATCCCCGCCCTCCTGAGCGAACTCGCCGAACTGGTCGGCGGCTACCGCAGTGCCCAGGCCACAAGCGCCGCGAACGAGGATAATTTTCGCTGCGAAAACTGCGAAAACTGCCACCTCTGTCGCTTCTGCAGCGGCTGTCAGACATGCGAAGACTGCACCTATTGCGAGGCCTGCGTCGGCTGCGAAAAATGCAGCCGCTGCCGGGGCTGTGAGGCCTGCACGGACAGCGCTCAGCTCGAGCACTGCCGCGGCTGCGAGCGCTCGCAGCACCTCCTCATCTGCCTCGATTGCAACGAATGCTCACATTGCATCGCCTGCGTCGGCTTGGTCGGCGAGGAGTATTGCATTCTCAATCGTCGCTACGATCGCAAGGGCTTCTTCCGCCTCGCGAGGGCGCTCAAGAAGCACCTAGAGGCCCATGGTCGGGGCGATGCCTTCGACACAGAAGCCTCCGCCTCCACGAGCAGCGGCTTCATCATCGACAGCCTCCGGCGGATCCGCGGCAAGGTCCAACAAGCCGGGGGCGCGGCCGCAGCTGCAACCGACAGCGGCGGCGATGAGCCGATCGAAGACTCCGAAAACCCGTGGTTAGAGGAGGCACGCGCAGCCGTCACACGTGTCGATGCGCCCCCCTCCGTCGAGCCACCGGCCTATGGGATCGTCACCTGGCACAACCAGCGTAGCGACGAGTCCAAGCCCACATGACAGCCCATCGATGACGTTGTGCGGAGGCTGTGGTAAGCGGCGACCATGCAAATCATCGCTGAGCGCCTAGCCATCATCGGCTGTGGGACGATGGGCGAAGCTATCGTCAGCGGCCTCCTCAAAGCCCAGGCGATCGCCCCAGAGCAGCTCATCCTCACCACTCGCCGGCGAAAGATCGCTGATGCCCTGAGCAGCCGCTACGGGATCCAGACAACCACCGACAACGTCGCTGCCTGCCGCAGCGCGGACGCGGTGCTCTTCGCCCTCAAGCCCAAGACAGTGCCCAAGGTCGCCGATCATGCCGACATGCGCGAGGCCCTCGCGGGCAAGCCGACGATCAGCATCGCGGCGGGCGTCAAGCTCGAGGATTTGCGCGCCTGGCTGCCCCAAAGCCTCGTGATTCGAGCGATGCCCAATACGCCCTGCCTGATCGGCGAAGGCACCACCGTGGTCAGCCGCGGCGCCAATGTCAGCGACCAGGCGATCTCCCTCGCGACCCGGATTTTTGAGACCGTCGGCCTCTGCGTCGAACTTCGAGAGCGACACATGGACGCGGTCACCGGCCTCTGCGGCAGCGGTCCAGCCTTTGTCTACGTGATGCTCGAATCGATGGCCGATGGCGGCGTGATGATGGGGCTGCCCCGAGAGGTCGCCCTGAAGATCGCCGCGCAGGTGTTTCAGGGTGCTGCCCGCATGGTCCTTCAGACAGGTCTTCATCCGGCAGCGCTTAAAGACCAGGTGACCACGCCGGCAGGTTGCACGATCGCCGGCATCCTGATGATGGAGGACGGCAGGATCCGATCGGTGCTCGCGCGCACCGTACAAGAGGCCGCACGGGTCGCCGGAGGCCTGGGCGATCCCGGCAAACTCGAGCGCCTGGCTAAGCTCGCGAGCGATGAGCCGAGCTGAAGAGAAGAGAAGAGCTGAAGAGAAAAGCTGAAGAGAAGAGAAGCCGCGCTGCGAGGCGACGGCTCCTTTGATCTAATCCGCGGCCTTGTCGCCCTCGGCAGCGGAGTGCGCCCGCGCCTGGACCCAAGCGGAGAGTGCCCGCAGGGCTGCGGCTCGCTGTCCGTAAGGTGCTGCGATTTCGTCGCATTCGCGGACGAGCGCGTCGACCCGTGCGAGCGCCTGCGAGCGCAGCGAAAGCTGGTCATCGTCGAGCATGTCATCGGCGTGCTGGAAGGCGATGCCAAAGCAAAGGCCCCAGCGCTCAAACCTGTCCGCGACGTCAGTTTTGGCCCCACCGGCGATCGCTCCCATGGCCGCCGAAGCGGCGTAGAGACCACCTGTTTTAAGGGCATGCACTCGCTCTAGAAGCTCGATGTCGCGGATGTCCTGGCCGTACTCGAGGTCTAGGGCCTGGCCACCGACCATGCCAAAGATGCCCGCGTGATGGGCAAGACGAGCGATCGCTGCGGCCGCCTGCGCCCCTGGCAAACCGCTGGGATCGGCGAGCACCGTGAAAGCGTGGGTGAGCAGCGCATCGCCGACGAGGATCCCGTTGGCCTGGCCGTACTTGACATGAACAGTCGGCATTCCGCGGCGCTCGAGGTCGTTGTCCATCGCCGGCAGGTCGTCGTGCACGAGCGAGTAAGCGTGGATCATCTCGACCGCGCAAGCCGGCGGCAATGCGTCGGCACTGGCGCCTCCAAGCGCCTCGCAGGCGGCGATTGTCACCATCGGTCGCATGCGCTTGCCGCCCTGCAAGACGCCGTAACGCATCGCGTCTTTGAGCTTGCCGGGATCGTCTGAAGCCGCGACTGGGAGGACTTCACCGAGCGCCTTGTCGACCTGGGCGCGGCGCTCTGCGAGATACGGGAGAAGTTCGAATGGAGTCTCAGGCATCGTCGTTCTCGGCCTCTGTGTCGCTCGCAAAAGGCACCGACTCGTCGCGATCGGCGAGTAATACCTCGACCCGCTCTTCGATGCTGTCGAGCAGTTTGCCGCCCTGGCGGGCGAGGCGAACACCGACTTCAAAACGGCCGAGCGCGGTCTCAAGCGGGACCTCGCCGCTCTCGAGTTCCTGCACGACCTCTTCGAGTTGACGCAACACTTCGTCGATCGCCGGCGGAGAGGCGGCTTCGGAGCTTGGCTTCGTGGGGGTCTTCTTGGCGCGGGCCATGGGCGGCGGAGTATAGGGAGGATACTTTCGCCGCGGCAATGCTTGCCGCGAATCCTCCGTCGCGATAGCTTCCAACGTCGATGCGTGATCAAGAACACGAAGGCCACGTCGAGAGCCTGATGCAGCAGTTCCACGCGTACCTCGCGAAGAACCAGCTCAAAACGACCCGCCAACGCGATCTGATCGCCCAGCAATTCTTCGCCACCGAAGGCCACCTCAGCATCGAAGAGTTGCTCACGCTGGCCCGCAAAGAGAACCCGCGGGTCGGCTACGCAACGGTCTATCGAACCCTCAAGCTGCTCACCGAGTGCGGGCTCGCGGCGCATCGTCGCTTCGGCGAGGGGCAAACGATGTACGAGACCGCGGGCGACACCGAGCACCACGATCACCTGATCTGTGTGGAGTGCGGATACGTCCTCGAGTTCCACAATCACGACATCGAACGCGAGCAAGAGCGAGTCGCCCGCTCCTTTGGCTTTAATCTGGTCCGCCACCGCCTCGAGCTCTACGGCCTCTGCCCGCGCTCGCGGGGCATCAAGGGCGGCTCTTGCCCCAACGACGACCAAGCGCAAGCTGCGACCCAAAGCTGACCAGATTCCGCGATGACTGCGATGACGGCGATGACGGCGATGACTGCGATGATGGCTGTGCAGCTTTCAGAGTTCGGCCAGTACGCGGCCGTGTTTGTCGCGGTCGCAGCCGCCAGCGGATGGTTGACCGTACGCTTGCTCCGCCAAAAGAAGTGCAGCGGCTCCTGTGGACGCTGCGAGCGAGCACTCGCAGGCGAATGCTCGGAGCCAAAAGAGCCCCCCGAGACAGCTCCCCCAGGGGTCGGAATCCGCCCGCCAGAGCTCCAAGTTCTCCGCCGGGAGCGCTGACCAGAGCCGCACGCACACTGTCCCGAGGGCAAGGCTCAGGACAACCGTAGGGCAAATCCCGGCGGAGCTGTGCCCCATGACACAGCGTTGCTGCTACCGCAGTCTGAGGGGAGGTCACAGGCTCGCGTCACCCTCCCGCCTCGCGTACCTTTTTGGTGCTCGGCGAGTCACCTTACCGATTGCCCTCTCGCTCTCCTGTCCCGGAGTTCCTAATGCGTCGCCTTCTTTTTTCCTCCTCCCTCCTCTCTGTCTTCGCCCTCGCCCTCGCCCTGCCGGCCTGCGGCGGGACCTCTGGTGCTTTTAACGGCAACGGCACCGGCATACCTGTCGATCCCACCCTGGTCCAAGTCGTGCATTCAAAGGACGATCTGGGCGAACCCTACAAAGAGCTCGGCACCGCCAAGGCCAAGGCCGCGAGCGCCGACGAGGCGCTCGAGCTCGCCAAGGAACACTGCGGTCGCACCGGTGGCGGCGATCTCCTGATCCTCAACACCGAGCCCTTCCAGTCGGGCAGCGTCTGGCGCGTCGATGCGATCTGTGCCAAGAGCGACAAACCGGTCGCTGCCGGCAGCGGTGGCAGCGGTGGCAAAGCTCTGCCGGCTAGCGACGGTGGAGGCAAGGCCATGCCCGCAGAGCAAGCGGGCGGCGGCAAGCCGCTCTAATCACGAACGACCCGCGCGGCCGCCTTTCAGCGGGCCAGGTACATCCTGGCCGCGGGCGGGTCCTGCGGGTCCTGCGGGTCCTGGCCGACCGCGGACCTGACAAGCGCGACCGGACCCGCCGATTTACTGGCTCGGCGAGTCCAACGAGTTCAGGAAACGATCACCGCGAAGATCACCTGCGTCCGGCCGAGGCTTCGTCCTCGCGCCGGGCGAACTCCATCAGCAAGAAGGTCATCGACGTCGGCTTCATCGTGCCGTCTGGGAGCTGCTGTCCCTCGGGCAAGGAGACAAACTCAAACTGGCCCGAAGTCCAGCTGAGGAGTTCGAAGATCCGCTCGTGGTGATCACCGGTGATACCGAGGTTGCGGACGTCACGAAGGAAGCCGTGCACGATCCGGAGGATCGCGTAGTCCGAGCCGTTCTCGACTTTGAGGTCGCCGGTTTTTTTCTCGGCCTCGAGAAATGAGAGCACCGAAGCGAGACCGACATGTCGAAGATCACCGCGAAGCCCGGAGGACGAAACCTTCGCGTCGGCGCGAGCGCCCTGCTTGCGTTGCCGCATCAAGACACCCTCTAGGCGAGCGACGATCTCGTCGGGCGGCAGGGTCTTTGGCAGGTAATCGTCGACCCCCATGCGATAGCCCTGCAGACGCGACATCTCATCGCTCAGCGAGGTCAAAAAGACGATCGGCAGATGGGCGAGACGCTTGCGCGAACGGGCCATACGCAGCAGCGTCCAGCCGTCCATCACCGGCATCTCGACATCCGTGAGGATCACGTCGGGCTCTGACTTGAGCGCAGAGGAGATGGCGACCAAGCCATTCTCGGCGACACGAACTTTGAGCCCCCGCTGGCTGAGCGCGGCGGTTAACTCGGCACGGATGTTGTCGGAGTCCTCGACGAGCAACACCTCGATCGCCTGGCTCTGCTCCACCGGCTCGTTGTCTGTCTCGACACCGATCACAGCGCTGACGCAGAGCTCCAGCATGCGCTCCTGCTCGCTGCTGATGCTCGAGAGCCGAACCAGCGTGCCCTTGCCGCCGGCATCGGGGTGGTCGGAGTCGAGTGCAACTCCCGAGAGATAGAGGACGCCGCGATTCGGCAGGCTCAGCTTGATCCGCACCGGCTGACCCTTGGACAGGGTGCGCACGCCAGGCAAAACCAAGTAGCCGCGGCGGAGATGGTCGGTGTACTCGACCAAGAAATGGTCGTGGGTCTCGAATCGAACCCCGAAGGTCGCGATCTTCCCTGGCTGCGGCTTTGTGCCCATCTTTAGTTAGTTATCGTACGGGTTTTACACCCAGAATCCAGGATAGACCCTCGCCGCGACGACATCGGCTAGTATCCCAGAGGTGGGTGATTCGCGCGTCAACCGACAGGGTCTCCGCGTTGGCGGGCCGAGGTCGACGAGCCCAACGGGCGACTCCGCATCGATACGCGAGCGAGGTCGTTCCACAAACGAAGCTCGAGGCCTAAAGTCGCTCCTCGCCTCGATCGTCGCCGTTATCGGCTGGTCCGCACTCTGCGTAGCCTCTGTGCTCGCCATCCTCATCGCCCTCTGGATCACCTCTGCACTCGCGCGAGCACAGGCGCCCGAGAATGCCAGCGCGCTCTGGCTCTCTTGGCGGAGCTGGGGGCTCGCGGCTCTGCTCGTCATCGGCGCCCCGCTCGCGCTAACGATTTGGAAGCACGGGGGCGATCGTCGGCGGATCGCCAACTCTCTCGCCTGGACCCCCCTCATCTGGAACCTAGCCGCCCTCTCGCTCGCCGGCGAGCTGATCCCAGACCTCGTGGGCAGGGCGCTGCGGCAGCACAGCGCGTGGTTCATCATCGACCGGGTCGGGGATTCACACACATGGACCCGCTACCTAAGCGCGCTCGGGCACAACACGGCAGATCTCATCGATCCGATCCAAGACACGAAGCCCATCGCCACTCTGAGCCCCAACATATTGGGCGGAATTGGTCACGCCGATGCGATCACCGTGCCCTTTTCCGCCGACGGCAACGCGATCCTCATGGACGTCGAACTCGAGGGCCCGGATGGCCGCAAGTCCTTTCCTTACCTCTTTGATACCGGCGCCTCCTTCACCACGATCAGCAGTGAAGCCGCCCAGACCCTCGGCATCCTCGTTCCAGAGGACGCGCCCACTCTGCACTTCAACACCGCCAGCGGCCCCCGCGAGAGCAAGATGGTCTACCTGCCAGCGCTTCGCCTGGGCGGTGTCACCATCGAAGGCCTCCTGGTCTCGGTCTGCGACGGCTGCACCAACGACCGCTCCGAGGGGCTGCTCGGGCTCAACGTGATCCGCGAATTCTTGGTGCAGATGGACTATCACTCGGCGCGCATGCAGCTGATCCCGCGGATCAAAGAGCGCGCAAATCGGGCCTACGACATCGGCCCCGCCGTCAACTTAGAGGTCGAAGGACGCCCCGAGATCTGGCTCGGACGGGTGCGTTGGGTGGTGTTGATCGAGAACCGCAGCACTGTGCCGATCGAGCAGGTCGTCCCGGTGATCAATTTTTCGGACGGCCTCAGCCTGCACGGCCAACCGATCGAACGCATCGAGGCCGGTGCGATCGGCCGCTCCCTGGTCGAGGGCAAAACCAAGGCCCGCGAAAGCGGCGAACTCGGCTTCACCCTGACCCTCGCCGAAGCCCGCTGGTAGTCTGCGTCGAGCATGGGCGAACTCCTCGAGCTGGGCGCACGCATCCCCACGCTGGCGATGGTCCTCGCCTTTATGGTGCCGCTAGCGATCGCGGTCTATTGGTACGGAAACCGCCAAGTCGGCGATCCCTCGGCCCGCAGGAGTCGCGGTCGTGGTCGCTGGGGCGAAGATGACGACGCGTTTGACGAGGCGTTTCGCGCCCAAATCCGCCGCTTTCAGGACCGCGACAAGCCCGGCACGATCGCCCAGGCCCCCGCCGGCATGGTGATGCTCCGCGGCGTGCTTTCTGGCGCTGACCAAGACCTGGGCGGCGCCAAAGGGCGTGAATGTGTATGGCGAAATCGCGCAGACGCTCGCAGGGGAGCGGCGGTCGGCTCCGAGATCGTCTTTTTTCGGGACTCCAGCGGCATCGCGGTGATCGAAGGGCTCGAGCGCGCGCAGGTCATCAGCCCTACGGAGGGAGGCGCCCGCAGTGTTGAGTGGGTCGGCCTCTATTTAGGGGATGAGATCGAGGTGGTCGGTCGTTTTGAGCCAGATACAGAGCCCACGAACGCGGAGGCGACTGATCCCCAGGCACGGATCTACGGCAGCCTCGGTCAAGACGGTAAGCTCCACGTACGCCTCGTCCGGCGACCCGCCCCCGCCACCTCGGCACCGGCGACAAAAGCCAAGACAAAAGCCAAGACAAAGGCCGAGACAAAAGCGCCTCCCTCACGAACCCCCGATGCCGCGGACGATCCTGTCGACACCGCGGCCACCTCGAGCCCCCAACAAAGAGAGACATCATGAAACGCCTGTTGGTTTTCTGCGCAGCCCTCGCCATGGTCAGCGGCTGCAAAAAGGATGATGACACCCAAAACCCGGACGAGGTCACCGAGACGCCCGCCGACACCGGCGACGAGGCGCCCCAAGAGCCCGCCGAGCCCGAGGTGCCCCAAGAGCCCGATCCGCCTGAGATCGCCGCTGCTCGGTTGCAGGTGCTGCTCACCGACTTCGCGCCGGCCGCTGCGACCTTGGAGCCGATGATCAAGGACCTGACAGAGCGCCAGCAGTTCCGGGCCTCGGGCCTAGCTGCCGCCTGGTACGCACTCGCGCTCGTCAGCGATATCGCCGAGAACGCCAAGGAGCCCGCCGAGTACGCGGTATCCATGGCCGACAAGACCCAAGACGCCGAGGTGATCGCAGCGGCCTACATCGCCCTGGGCGCCCACCAGCTCGGCATCGAGAGCTTCGAAGAGGCCGCGAAGAGCCTCGAAAAGGCCTACGACGCCGACCGCAAGGGGCCCGAGGCCGCGCTGGCGATGATCGTCTACTCCGAGGTCCGCATCGCGATGGCCTTCGGTGGCACCGACCAGATCTCCAAGCCCGAGGAGCTCGACGCGGCCGAGACCGCTCTCGGCAAGGCCAAGGACCTCGCGACCGCCCAGAGCAGCGACATCCTGCTCGGCCGGGCCCTGGTCAACGAGGCGGCGATCGCCCGCTACCGCAGCGACAAAAAGAAGGCCTGCAAGCTGCTCGCCGAGGGCATGACGAAGTACAAAGCAGCGAGCGCCGCGGAGTACCTCACCTCGGGCGCCCAGGCCCTCAAAGACGCCGCTCTCTGCAAGTAGAGGGCAGGCTCTCCTAGCCGCCCGTCGACGCCGTCATCGCCCGGGGCTTGCGCGATGACGGCGTGTTGCGCGACAACTTCAGGCGATGGACGGCAAGCGCTCCGCAGACCCACACCTCAATCACTGGGCCGACCACGCCGCGGCCAAGACCCTGCGCGAGCACCCTGATCGCGAGGTCTACACGGTCGCTGCAGGCATCACGCCCTCGGGCGTCGTGCATGTCGGCAACTTTCGCGAGGTGATCACCGTTGATCTGATCGCCCGCGCTCTCCGTGATCGAGGCGTCGAGGTCCGTTTTATCTACTCGTGGGACGACTTCGACGTCTTCCGCAAGGTGCCAGAGGGCATGCCCCAAGCGGAGCTTCTCGAGGCGAACCTGCGGCGAAGCATCGTCGACGTGCCGGATCCCTTCGGCGAACATCCGAGCTACGCCGACCACAACATCGCCGCTTTCGAGGCGAGCATCGAGCCCCTCGGGATCCGTCCGGAGTTCATCCGCCAATCGCAGCGCTACCGCGCCGGAGCCTATGCCGACGGCATCGCCCAGGCGCTCCGCCAACGCCGGCAGATCATCGACATCCTAAATCGCGCTCGCGCGGCCACCGGAGCTCGCACCCGGATCGCCGACGACTGGCTGCCACTCGCCGGTTTTTGCGGCGCCTGCGGCCGCGACGAGCTCTCCTTTGAACTCCACGACGACAACGAACACCTGGTCTCCTACACCTGTAAAAGCTGCGATCACCACGACACCGTAGACCTCCGCGAGGGCGGCGATCTCAAGCTGCCGTGGCGGATCGACTGGCCGATGCGCTGGGCCCACGAGGGCGTCTGCTTCGAGCCCGGAGGCAAGGATCACTCCTCCGCAGGTGGCTCGTACGACACCGCAAAGGGCATCGTCTCAGAGATCTACGGGGGATCTGCACCCTCCTACGTCGGCTACGATTTTGTCCGCATCAAGGGGCGCGCAGGAAAGATCTCGAGCTCTAGCGGCGACGTCGTCACAGTCGGCGACTGCCTCGAGATCTACGAACCCGAGGTACTGCGCTGGATTTTTGTCTCCTACCGGCCAAACACCGAGTTCCAGATCTCCTTCGACCTCGACGTGATCAAGATCTACGAGGACTTTGACCGCATCCGCCGTCTGGCCCATGAGGCAGATAAAGAAGAAAGTGCAGAGGCCGACGGCAAGGCCAACAAGGCCAACAAGGCTAACCGAAAGCGGCAGGCGGCCCGTCGAGCCCTCGAACTCGCCTCGCCCGAGCACCAGCGGGTAAAACCGGGCACTCCGCTGCCCTTCATCCCAGCGTTTCGCCATCTGTCGATGATCCTGCAGATCCACGACGGCGACTTGGGCGGCACAGTCGATTACTACGTGCGCTCCGGCGAGATCACCAGCGACTCCGAGCGCGAACTCTGCCGCCGCCGAGCCGCCTGCGCCTGGCATTGGATCACCACCTACGCGCCGGATGACTTCCGCTACAGGATCCGCGAGCAGGCCGTCGTCCGCGAACTCGGCGACCTGGAGGCCGAGGTACTCACTCGCCTCGTGGCTGTCCTAAGAGACAGCCCATCGCTCACAGAGAAAGAACTCGTGCCCCACATGCGCAGCCTCACCGAGGGCACCGAGATGACCAACAAGACCTTCCTTCCCGTGGTCTACGAGCTACTGCTTGGTCGCCCCAAGGGCCCGAAGGTGACCACTCTGCTGACAACGATGGGCGGCGAGAGGGCGCTGAGCTTGCTCAGCCCGAGCCTCGAAGCACGCTCCTGAGCAGGTGAACGCGCAGGGCACCTAGCCCGGGATCGGATCTTCACAAAAGAAGTGAATCACCACTTGGCCGTTGGATTCGGCCTTGCCTGCGGTGCCGTCGTACTCGAGGTCGGCGTCATTCGGCGGCACACCGGCGCCAGGCTCCGCGTAGAGCATGATCGGCATCTCAGCAGCCGGCACAATGTAGCCACTGCCGCCGATACCCGGCACCTGCAGTCCGCCCGCAGGACCGCCAAAATAGCCACCTCCTCCGCCGGTTGTCGCTAGCCCGCCCTGCATCGTCGGCATGCCGCCGGCCTCTGGATGATTCCCGGGGATACCCAAACCGCAGGTATTTCGGGCCGCGCTACCGCCCCCTCCAGCGATGATCAGCGCCCGATCTTGATCGGTCTCCAAAACCTCATCTGCGCCGACAAAGACCCCCGACAGACCACCGCCGCCGCCTCCTCCAAAGCCGTATTTCTCTTCGCCCATATTGGCGTTTCCGTATTCGCCGATGATCACGACGATCGGCGTACCGGGCTCGACTTCGAAATACGCCTCCGAATAGCCGCCCATGCCCGCGTCCACGGTGTCGCCGCAATTCGCCTCGGAATTACCGCCCGCGCCCCAGGCCTTGACCTGCATGAATTTCAGTTTTGAAGGGGTGACAAAGGAGAGATCCGTGTCGGAGAAGTCGAAGTCAATATCATCACAGGCGATATCCATGGTCGTCGATGAATCTGAGCCGCTCGCGACCGTCGTCGAGGTGGTGGCTGCCGTCGTTGAGGTACTATCATCCGTCGTAACTGTGCCCATTGAGTTGCTCGCAGAGTTCGAAGTCTCCGCCGCGGTTGAGGTACCCGAGGTCGCGGTTGTCGTCGACGATCCCGAAGAACTCGAGGTCATGCCGTCGGTGACGGACAGGCCCCCAGAGAAGGAGAGCCCGGTCTCACCGGTGGCCCCGCTCTCTCCACTCGTACACGCGAGCGCCGCGAACCCGATAACAACAACAGCTCCCCCTACTAACGATCCATGTCCATGCACAGCACCGATCGTACGGCCTTATGAGTTCGCTGCACAGCGCCCGGTGCTCGCCATTGGCACCCAGATGACTGAGGACGTACATCTGCGGTCCACCCATCTGTCGGTCCGCACCTGCAAGTGTACGCAGTTCTGCGCCACCCAGGCATGCTTGGCGCGCTCAGGCGCTGTCGATGAACGCGGTGACGATCCCGGCGAGCCAGGCCCGAAGCTGTTTTGCGGAACCCTCATCGAGCCCGCGCACCCAGGCGATATGATCGCTGCCCCCCGCAGAACAGACCTCGATCGGGCAGGCAGCACTCGCCCTTACAACGAGATCACTCGCAGGGAAAGAGGGATCCGCCGCACCAGACACGACACCGCGCTCGGCAGCGAAATCGCGGAGCCTCCTGTGGCGCTCGGCGATCGCACTATCAATATTACGCACCGCTTCATCTAAGACGATAAGACGGTGGCCAGTCGCAGGATTATCAGCAGCCCGCGGTCGACGGACCTGATGATACCAGGCGCGAAGGGCGTACAACTCGCCGATGTAGCGCAGGTTTCGAGATCGTCGAGGCTCGAGCGCATCGAGGTACTTTGCATCAAAGTCGCGATCGAGTTCGCGTCCGCGAGCGATGGTCAAACGCGCCTCGCCGACGTCCGATCGCAGCTGCGAACCAGCACCGACAACCGCACCAAAACCCACCTGGCGAGGACCGATCATGCCACCGCTACCGCCTAAAAAGATCCTCGGCTCGCGCAGGAGCACGCCCCTTGGCACATCACCGACAAGCGAAGGTGTCGCCTTGTCGCCGCGCTCGCCCCAGGGCGTAAAATTGAAGTGGATGTAACCGCTGCCGACCTCAGAGTGGTCACGGCGCGACGTGCCGCCGGTCATCAGCACGTCACAAAAATTGATCTGCGATCCAAGGGTGACAAAGGCCAGCAGGATCGTCTGCTTAAGGCCGACCGAGTGCGCCGTCGAGGCCTCCTCCTCGAGCAAGGTGCCGCCGCGGAGATGAGCCGAAGCGCCGACGCTCGAGTCCCGGAGCATCACAGCGCCCGAGACATAGCCGCTCGCGATCGTCGCTCGTTCGCCGAGCACCGCATCCACAACCGTCGCCGGCCCCTCCGTACCGACCTCCGCCGCAGGGCCGATAAAGGTCCGTGCACCGCGGATACGCGCCCCTGGGTGAAGAATCGCGCCAGCGCAGATCCTCTCGAGAAGAACCTCAGGCCCGACGAAGGTCTGACGGGGGTCGACAATCGTCACCCCGCGCTCGGCCAGGGCTGCCACACGAGCGTCGAGAACGCTCGCCTGAGCGCGGAGATCCTCGGCACCGCTGCACACATGCCCAACCTTCGCCCGATCCATGGCCCTTTTTACCACCGCCGATCCCTGCGTGCCCGCACCAAGGGAGCTTCGCGCTGGCTGCGAAGCGATGACGAGAAGACACAGGGCCTGCTAGGCTCGCGTCGATGAACAGTTCGGCCAAGCTGACCCAAGCAGAGCTGCGCGAGGCCGCAGCCGAGGCGGGCATCTCACCGGAGGAACTCCGTCGAGCGCTCGCCGAACGCAACAGCGATCTGCCCGCACGGATCGAATCTCCGCCGGGCGTATTGGCCTCGACCAGCCTCGAGAGCCGCTTAGAGCTGCCCCCAGAGCAGGCCAGTGAAACCGTGCGCCGCCTCCTCGAGCGCCGCTGCGGACATCGAGGCCACCGTCAAGGCAGCGGTCGCATCGACATCGTCGACGACGAGAGCGGCGTCGTCTACCAAATTTCAGGAGAGGCAGACGGCGTCGGCGGCAGCCTCGTAAAGATCGAGATCAACTCGATGTCGAGCGTCGGCTCCTTCGCCCTGGGCTCCTTTATCGTCGGCACCTTCGCCCTCGGTATGATCGCCTTTGGGTACCTGGTCTCGATCACCATAATGTGGCTCGGCATCATCGCAGGAATGACCGGCATCGCGTTCCTCATGCGGGCCGGCAAAAAAATCGAGAACAGCCGAGCCCACGCCCGAGCCCTCGCTGCCGAAGCGCTGCTCGAGGCCGAGGTCGCCCCTCCGGTTCCGTCGCCAGTCGCCCTGCCGCCGCAGGGGCGCGAACTCTAGAGCCCCGCCCGGGTGACGCCGGCGCACCACCTTGACCGCCCCGCACCTGCGGTCCAACCTCAGCGAATGTCGACCGACTACATCACTCCAGAGGGCTTCGCAAAGCTCCGGGGTGAGCTCGACTACCTCTGGCGGACCGAGCGACCGCGAGTGACCAATGAGGTCTCCGCCGCCGCTGCCCTCGGCGACCGCTCCGAGAACGCCGAGTACATCTACGGCAAAAAACGGCTCCGCGAGATCGACCGTCGGGTCCGCTACCTCGGTAAACGTCTCGAGGCGCTGACGATCGTCAAGCCGCACACGGAGCTCGGCACCCGGGTCATCTTCGGCGCCTGGGTGACGATCGAGGACGAAGACGGTCGGGGCTTTAGCTACCGACTCGTGGGCCCCGACGAGTGGGACGCAGACGCCGGCCTTATCAGCATCGTTTCGCCGATCGGGCGGGCGCTGCTCGGCAAAGAAGTCGACGATGTCGTCGTCGTTTCGAGACCGCGAGGGCCGATCGAGCTGACCATCCTCGGGGTGCACCTCGAGCGTCCAAGCAGCGCGGATCAGGGCTAAAACCGCTCTAAACCCGCCGTTCAAGCGATTGCAGATGTGGTGGGCGCCCTTGTCGGAACTCGCGTGCCAGCGACAAGCGGGACCCGGCGATGCGCGAGTCTCTTCGTCGTCCAAGGACGCAACGATCCCCGGATGCCGGTAAGTGAGGCCCGGCAGATCGTCGCGAACATGCGGACCGGCGAACCGGCGAACCGGCGGCACGCCTGTCTGGTACCTCGAGGCCCAAGACGAAGGGCACGGCTTCCGTCGCCGTCGCAACCAGGATTATCAGCTTTACGCGACGGTGCTCTTCATTCGGAGATACTTCCTGGGCGATGCTGACGGGCACAAGGCCCCGCCGGCTGGTTGATCGGGCTCTTTCGGCCGCGACCTCGCACGAGTGACTTTTGCCTCAGGTCTAGCAACGCCGGGAGTATCCTCAGAGCGCATGCTCGACGCGTCTAGCCTTCGCTCGATCCCCGGCGTCTGCGACCTTACCTGGCTGCGGCCGCGCGGCGAGCGAGGGCATCGCGACGAAGGACCGCCACGCCTCCTGATCGAGATCCCGCACGGGGCGACCGAGCGCTCCGACTACGAGACCTTCGCCGCACAGCTGCGCTCGTCGCTGCCCGCAGACCTCGAGGAGTTTTTCTTCGTCAATACCGACATCGGCGCCCCCGAGTGCGCCATTAAGATCGCCGAAGAACTCGCCGCCACCGGCAAGCCACTGGGCGTTTTGATCATCCGCTCGCGGATCCCCCGGACCTTCATCGACTGCAACCGAGTCACCGCAGGTATGCCGGGTGTCGTTGTCGACGGGCTGACGCCAGCGCTCGCGAGCTACATCGAAGACCCTGCCGATCGCCAACTTCTAGAGGCGCGCCACCGTCGTTATCACGGCGTCGTCGCCAGCGCCTACGACCTGATCTGCGGCAGCGGCGGCCTCGCCCTCCAGCTCCACTCCTACGCCCCGCGCTCGGTCGAGATCGAAGAAATCGACCGCGACATCGTGCACAAACTTCGCTGGGCCTACACCCCAGAGGTCTACAAAAGATGGCGACAACGTCCCGACATCGATGTCATCTGCGAGTCCACCGACGGCTCCGCCCTCAGCTCACCTGAGCTGGTCAACCTGATCCTCGACGGCTACCGCGGACTCGGCCTCGAGGTCGGCGCGAGCAGGACCTACCGCCTTCACCCGACGACGATGGGTTACCAATACGCGAGCCGCTTCCCGGGCAAGGTGATTTGTGTCGAGCTGAGCCGAGAACTCGTCGCCAACCCCTTCACACCGCTCTGCGAGTCACCGCTCTGTCAGGCCAAGATCGAGCGCCTGGCGAAGCCACTCGCGCGAAGCCTCCGCCGCGCCCTCGGGGGCAGGACAACCCACGAAGACCTGAAGAACGAGCAGCTGCATCCTCCCACCACCAGCGACACCCCCGAGTGAATCGGCTAGGATGAGAGAAAGTCGTGTCTGGGTCCCTATCATCTGACCTCGATATCGCTGACCTAAAGGCGATCAAATCACTGGTCGAGGCCTGGCTGGCGTTCCCCGCACGCCAGTTCAACTTGGATACGCCTCCGCCGCCGCCGACCACGGTCCCGAGCGCACTCGTCACCTCGATCACCCGGCGCTCCGCCTATCGCAAACAGGTGCTCACCGACGCCCAGCTCTGGTCGCGCCTCGGCCGGCCGCTGACCGGTATCGGCACCGAACACGTGCTGCGTCCACTGCCCTCCCCTGAGCCCTTCGACGGCTGGAACATCAGCCTGCGCTCAGTGACCCTGAGGGTCGAGTGGGCCCGGACAATGCGCGGGCTCGAGGTCGATTACTACGCGTTTGCGATCGAGCGCATCGTGTTAGAGGACAGCACCTGGAAGATCGCCGCGCTCTACAGCGACCATGATCGCCGGCAGGTCTGTCGAGTTCTCGACTACCTCGACGCCCGTCACGGCACCTAAACTCCGCCGCCGTCCGGCACCAGAGCCGTCGTCCATTCGACGAGCTGCACAGAGCACCACCGCGAGCCGAGCCTCCGCCCGTTCAAGAACGAGCGAGAAGGCGAACAAGCGGTGAACTCAGGGCTGCCTCTCTTGGACAAGCGAGTCCTCTAGATGCCTCCTAGTGGGTTTCTAGAGGATTTTTCAAATTTAATCGCGGACCGGCGCAACAGCCCCAGATGCCGGCCGAATGGAGGAAATGCAGCCGCAATGCCACGGCCTGAGCCGCTGCGAGAAAAGAAAAAGACGAAACGACGAAAAGACGAAACGACAAAAAATGCCGCACACCAATCACCTCGAACCTGCCCGTTTTGTCCTCGAGATCGGGGATGTCCAAGCCACCTGGGCGGTGCGCTCTTTTCAGGTCAACGAGCACGTCTCGCGGCCCTTCAACATCGAGGTCGAGGCGATCACCGACAACGTCGATCTCGACGCCCAGGCCCTGCTCGGCCAGGGCTGCCAACTAAGTCTCGAGCGAGGCGACGAGCGACGGCTCTTCGCGGGGCTGGTCATCGGCATCGAGGTAATGGCACGGAGCGGCGATCGTTTGGGCCTGCACCTGACGATCGGCCCCGCCTTGGCCCTGCTCCGTCACCGACGGGATCACCGACTCTGGGAGCACACAAGTGCCATCAAAATCATCTCAGAGGTCATCGAAGGACCGCTCGCCGCCCACGGCCGCAGCTGCAGATGGCAGGTCGATACCTCCGCCTACGGGCCCCGCGAGTACTGCGTGCAGCACGGAGAGAGCGACCTCGATCTCGTGCACAGGTTGCTCGCCGAAGAGGGCATCTACTACTACTTCGAGATCAAAGATGATCGCGAGCTTGTCGTCTTCGCCGACTCGAGCCCGCGCGCACCGGTCATCCGCGTACTGACCTCCGATCCCGATCGACGCGAGCAGGGCGTTCTCTCCCTCATCACCGACGGCGCAGGAGCAACCGGAGAAGAGGCGATCAGCGACTTTCTTTGGCGCCGATCACTGGTCTCGGCGGCGACCCAGCTCCGCACCTGGAGTTGGGACGCGGCGACCGAACCGGTGCGCGAGCTGCTCCTGCAGGACTACGCTCCCGATCCCGGTTTTAGCGAGACCGACGGCGATCGCACGGTCTACGAGATCATCGCCCCCTCCCCCCTTTTGGGCGAGCACGAGGAGCGCGGGCATCTGATCCGTCATCAGCGGCGCTCACTCGCCGCCGGCCGCGGTCGTGGGCAGGCCGACGTGATCCACCTGAGCGTCGGCCATCGCTTCGCGCTGCTCGGCCACCCCGACAGCAAATGTGATCGCGGCTATTTCCTCACCCGCATCGTGCACCGCGGTGACGCACCCGAGGTCCAGCTGCACGCCCACGCCGATGCCCCGATACCCCGCTACCGCGCCGATTTTGAGTGCATCGAAGACGAGGTCCCCTTCCGCCCAGAGGCCCAACAACAGCGCACGCCCAAGCTCGAGAGCGCGATCGTCGTCGGCCCCGAAGGCGAAGAGATCCACACCGACGAACACGGGCGCATCCTGGTCCGCTTCCACTGGGATCGCCGACCGCAGGACAGGGCCTCCACCTGTTGGTTAAGAGTCGCTCAAAGCTGGGCCGGCACCGGATTTGGCGCGCTCTTTATCCCGCGGATCGGCCACGAGGTCATCGTCGACTACCTGGGCGGAGATCCCGACAAACCGCTGGTCGTCGGCTGCCTCTACAACAGCTTGCACAGACCCCCCTTCAAGCTCCCCGATCACAAGGCCACTAGCGGCCTGCGCAGCGATTCCACACCCGGCGGGGGCGGCCATCACGAACTCTCCTTCGACGATACCAAGGGCCGCGAACTCCTGCACATCCGAGCCCAGCGCGACATGGTCGAGCACGTATTGCACGACCGCAAGACGACGATCGGCCGCGAGCGCAGACTCGAGGTCGGCGAACTCGACTCGCGACAGGTCGGCGGCAACGAAGTCATCACAGTCCAAGAGTCCGCGACCCGCTGGGTCGGCGAGAACTACGAAATCACAGTCGACACCGGCGACATGAGCACGGCGGTCTTGCAGGGCAATATGGATACCCGCATCGAAACAGGAAGCCACAACACGACAGTTCTACACGGCAACATGTTCACCTCCGTTGCCCAAGGAACACTGGCCACCTCCGCCGCCCTCGAACTCGTCCTCGATTGCTTCGCCGGTGATCTAATCGCCTCGGCCCAGGGCCAACTCCGCCTTCAGGCCTCGAGTCAGGGCATCTGCGCCATCGCCCAAAAAGGAAACATCACTCTCGATGCCGTCGATGCCGCAGTCGAGGTTTCCGCCAAGGAGTCCGTGACGCTCAGGTCGGCCAGCGGCAGCGTCGAAGTCATTGGCGACAACATGATCCTCCTCGACACCAAGAAGCTCTACGGCCGAGCCACGGATGGAATCCTCCTCGACTGTCCACACTCGATCACCCTCAAGTGCGGCAGCACCGTGATTCGTCTCGACAGCACCGGCATCACCCTGACGGGCGCCCAGATCACGAGCACGGCAGCCGGCGCAAATACGATGAGCGGCTCGACGATTCACCTCAACTAAGCCCGCGGCCCAAAGGACAAACGATGCTCGATTCGTACATCCGCGACTTCTCTGATTTCCTCGATCTCTTCGTCGATCAAGGGTCCGACGGCACTCTCGTCGTCACCTGTAAAGACATGGCGAGCGGTCTGGTTGCGGCTGCTATCGACAACTTCGACCAGCGCCGCAAGCTCGATGCCGGCATCAGCGTCACAGCACCCGTCGATGACGTCGCCGTCTACACCGAGACACTGGTCGCCGAACTTCGAAACTCGCTGCTCTCTTCAAATAAAAACACTGGCACCAAGGCAACTCCCGACCCCCAAACAAACGACCTTGATGCGACATTTCCCCGCCAATACCTCGCGACAAAAAAGCCCCCAAGAGCAGCTCCTCAAACACCCGCAGGGCGACTCCTCGCACTCTTTCAAGAGCTTCTTGAGCACCTGCCCGAAGGTGATTCGCGCCTGCTCTTTGCCCTCGCACCGGCGCAGATAAATGATCACCAAGGCTACAAAAAGCTGGTCTTAGAGCTGCTGCAAAGCCCGCTCCCGCGACTGCGATTGGTTCTTCGAGACGAGCGCCCTGCAGCCCATATTCCGGACGACTTTGCCGACACCTTTAGGGCCCATCCGGGGGTGCACCTCTTCGATCTACCGGTCGACTTTGAGACGCTGTTGCACGCAGCCCAAACGGCGGCCAATGACCCCACACGCTCGCGGGCAGAGCGGCTCTCGGCGCTGCTCCAGCTCGGCTTTTACGAACTCGGGCATGGCTCGGCCAACGAGGCCAATGGACACTTCTGTCAGGCCCTCGCCGAGATCTCAGAGGCACCCAAAGGGGAGTGCATCGATCCCTCAATGCTCTCTCTGGCGCTGTTTGGCCACGGAGAAGCCCTGCGCATCGACGGGGCATCACCGGAGGCCAGCGAGACGCTAGCGCTCGCCTGGGGGAGCGCCGAGTCGTGCCCGCCTGTCGTCAAAGTCTCGATCGCGCTCAGCCTCGGGCGTTCGCTGGTCGCCGAAGAAAAGCTCCGCAGAGCACAGGTCTTCCTCTCCCTCGCCTGCGCCTTCGCAGCCCACTGTGACACCGCGGAGCTCGCCACCATCACCCTCATCGAATTGGGCGACGTCGAAGCTGCTCTCGGGGATCACGAAGCCGCCCGAGCCGCGTGGTGCACCGCCCGCGAACACACGGTCTCCGAATCCACCGAGGTCGCCCGCGACCTTGACCGGCGAATCCAAGCGTCGCCCTGCGCATAACTCCACCCCTCCTCGATCCGATCAACACAGCCCAAGCGAGTCTCGATGCTTTTCCACTCAGACGATAGACAAACCGATCCCGGCTGGCAGCTCGACCCTTCGCTCAGTCACGCCATCGGCAAGACACCGATCGCCCGACTCGCCGTGATGATCAAAGAACGCAAGTTGTCCCTCGGCGAACTACTGCAGCTCGACTGGCCCAAAGATCTGCTCACAAAATCGATCGGAGGCCTCGTCGACGCGGGTTTCGCCTACCTCGAAAATAAGCTCTGGGTGCCACAATGGATGCCCGCCGCGACCATCTACAGTATCAGTGTTGGCTCTCCGCACATCCATTTGCCCGCGGTCCCAACTCTGGTTCCGACCCTCGGCGTGATCGGCATCAACTACAGCACAAACGTACGTGTTAACGGCCTACCGGCGGCCCGCGTCGGCGATATGGGCTTCGTTCTTTGCCCCTCAAGCGCACCTGTCTTCAAGATCATCACCGGATCGAGCAAGGTGTTTATCAACGGCCAGCGCGCCGCCAGAATCTTCGACGCAACGCTGCACGGCCTGGTCGATCCCTTCGCCAAAAAACCCTCGATCCCACTTGTCGTCGTTGACTTTATTCGCAAGAACGCCGGCAAGCACCTGGTGGCCGGATATGAGCGCAGCGACGTCACCTCCAGGGATTTTTTCGCGGGTGTGCACGCGCGTACCGCAAAAGCGAGATTCAACGCAGGGGCCGCGAGCAGCAGCCCCTCCCTCGATGACAAGTACGAGGCTGCCAACGCTGTGGCCCTCGCGGAGGGAGCCGCCGCCGCTGCTGCCGGCAACGCGGACAAGATGAAGAACCTGATGTGTCAAACAATCCTGGATGCCATGGGTGAGGCCTTCGACAACCTGATCCTCGCACAGCCGGCAACGCCTCCAAGCATCGGCGTACTCATGCCCTCCACCAACCCAAACGTCTTCTTCGCCGGGTTGCCTGTGCCCTCCGCCACCGTGCGATCTGCGGCCGGCAAGTTCGCCAAGGGCAAGCTGTCCGGAGTCGGCAGGATCCCCGGCACCCTCAGCGCACGGATCCGCGATGGCCATGCCGCGACCAAACTCAAGCTGCGGGCCGCCAGTAAGGCTTGGAATGCACGGGTCCGCGAGTACACGCCGAGACCGCTGCGAATGCTCGCCGGTCACCCGGTCGATGTCGTGACCGGTGCAGTACTCACCGACGCCGTCGATACCCACCTCCGCGGCCGCTGGACATTACCTCTGCGCCGCACCTACAGCTCCGCCTGGGCCGAACGCCAGGGGCCACTCGGCTTTGGGTGGAGTCACTCGCTCGACCTCGCCATTTGGCTCGAGCCGGGGCTGCTGGTGCACAGGGCTCCCGACGGCCGCGAACTCTTTTTTGACCTGCCCCGTTCTCTCGATCCAACCAACCCAGAGGCGCTCGCGCGATTGGTGCTGATCGACGCCCGCAACGGCCTGCGGATCACCGGCGAAACCGGCGGCCGCTGGCGGATCACCATCTCCGACGGCGACACCTACTCAAACGACGACATTCAGGTCATCGACTTCGCCCCGATCGCCGGTGAACGGCCGATCGCCGGCCGTCGCAGCATCGCCCGTGCGATCCGACTCCGCGGGCCCCGAGGCGCGCAAATCGAGCTCAGCTACGATCACAGGGCTCGGCTCGTCGCCCTGCACCAGGGTCCGCGGAGCATCGGCCTGCGCTGGCGCTCGCAACCCAGCACCGCCGAGCTCAACACCGATGATCGACTCGTCGCGATCACCCTCCCAGATCCACAGGGCTCCGGCGAACGCGTGCAGGTGAGCTACCAGTTTGACAGCGCTGGTGACCTGCGCGGGATCACGGATGCCCTTGGCCACCGCCAAGAGCTCACCTACAACGCACACCGATTGACGCGAGAGGTCTTCGCGGACGGTCGCGCCTTTTGCTTCGCCTACGACGGTCCCACCGCGGCCGCCAAGTGCCTGTCAACGAGCGGCGACAGCGGCGTGTTCGCCCGCACCTTCACCTACGACCCTCGCTCGCGACTGACAACGATCGTCGATGGTGACGGCGCCCAAACAAACGTACAAGCCGATGGACGTGGCCGTGTCAGCGCGATCACCGATGCCCTCGGCGGCACCTGGTCCTTCAAGTACAACGAGCACGATCGGCGGATCTGCGAGCGCGATCCTCTCGGTGCCGAAACCCATTACAGCTACGACTCCCTCGGCCGTCGTCGCAGTGTGAGCTTCGCCGATGGTGCGACTTGGTCCTTTGACCATCAGCTCGACGGTCGGCTGATCGCAGCGACTAACTCCACGGGCGAGTGCTGGCGCTGGCGCTACGATGAACTCGGCCGCATCGTCGAGGCCATCGATCCGCTCGGAGCTGTCAGCCGTTGCGAAGTGGACCCTTCTTCCCGCACTGCACGGATCTTTGCGCCCGCCCGCCAAGCCCCGCAAGCCGCTCCGCAAACCGCCACCAAACCCAGTGAGACTCACGTCTTCAACGATGCGGGCGACCTTCTCCAGCGCCGTTGCGCCGACGGTTCGTGCTGGACCTACGAGTACGACCGACGGGGCTGCTGCGTCGCGATCACGGACCCTCTTGGCGCCAACCAGCGCTTCGACTACGACCGTATGGATCGTCTGATACGCCGAACAAATACCACCCAGAGCGGCAGCCAACACGTGCTCATCCAGCGCGACCCCACAGGCCGAGCGCTGCGCGTGGAAGGGCCTGGCTCCGACATCACAGCGACCTATGGCCCCACAGGCTCGATCTCTTCGCTCTCATCGATCCGAGCGCTCGGCCACAACGCCCACCTGGAGAGCGAGCGCCACTACAGCTACGACCTCGACGGTCGCCTGCTCACGGTCCGCGAAGGCGAGCGCCAACACTCCTTCAAACGCGATGCTCTCGGGGCGATCATCCGCGAAACCACAGCCGATGGACGCACTCTCCACTACCGCCGAGATACCTGCACCCGCATCCGCGAGCGTCGGGACGCGGGCGAGCAACGAACGCTCTACAACTACGATCTGCGAGGTCGAATCATCGCCATCGACTACGCTGACGGCAGCCGAGAGCGCTTCGACTACAGCCCCAGTGGAGCGCTCATCCGGGCTCTCCGAGATGAACCCGCGATGTCACCGCAGCTGCCACCCGAGCCGCCTCTGCAACATCCCGAGTCGCAGTCGCGCACCGAGACACTGCGACTCACTCCTGCAGCCTGTGAAGGGCGCATGCGTCATCTCGTCGAACTCCGGCGCGACCCCTGGGGCCGCGTCTCGGGGGAGCTCATCCGCGATCGGCACCACCCCTCCAAGGCCCGCTGGATCGCGATCGAACGCGATCGCCTGGGCCGCCCTCGCCTCTTCCGCTCCGACGTCGGCATCACCCTCACAAGTACCTACAAAAATCCCCGAGATGTCGCGCCTTCACAGGTCGAGCTGCACGCGCGGCGGCAGCGTTGGGTCGTCGACATCAAGCACGATCGCTGCGGTCGTGAGACTTCGCGCCAGCTCCCGGGCGGCCTCTCGTCGATCGTCTGTCGGAGCACCCGCGGACTGCCGCTCCGACAGACGATCCGCAGGCGCGGTGGGCCTTTTTGCGACACTTTCGAGGCCGGCTCGGCCACCTTGATCGATCGCAGCTATCACTGGGTCGGCGGGGTATTGGCGGGCATACGCAGCGGATCCGAGTGCATCACCAACTCCGCAGGCCCGAGCGGGCCGCCCACCTCCAACACCTCCACGCCCGCGGCGATCGAGTACGACGCAAACGGTCGCGTCATCCGCATGTGCGGCCCACTCGGTGACATGCAGCTTCGCTGGGACGCTGCGGGCCGCTTGCGCTGCGTTGATGGCGGTTCTCGGGGGTCTGTCCGCTACGACTACGACGCCCTCGGACGCCGAATCCGCAAGACTTTGGGCTCACATCAGACCACCTGGCTCTGGCACGGAGATCGCCCGATCGTCGAAGAGATGCACGACGGAGACGCCCTGATCTCTCGGCGCATCTGGCTTTTTGACCCTGCCCAAAGGGACACTTTTTCGCCGATGGCAGCACTCGTCGATGGCCGCTTCTTCGGCATCATATGCGACCATCTCGGCGCCCCGATGCTCGCTGCAGATACAACGGGCAAGGTCCATTGGCGGCGAGACATGCCGCCGCCAAACCCAGTCACAGGCCCAGTCACAGGCCCAGTCACAGGCCCAGGGCAGTCGCCTCTGCATGCCTCGGCGCCCGATTCTCTTGACATTCCCTTCGGCTCGCCCGGCCATTACCGTGACCACGAGACCGGGCTCATCTACAGCCGTCATCGCTACCTCAACCCCAATCGAGAACGCTTTTTAAGCCCCGACCCAAGCGGCCTTCGAGGTGGTCTCGATCCCACCGCATACGTCGACGATCCCGCAACGATGATCGATCCACTCGGGCTGCGCGGCTACTCCGGCATCGCTGGCATCAATCGCGATGATGCTCTCCCAAACAGCGACGATTATGGATCCGCCGACAACGGGCCCCTAAGCCCCGACCCCGAAGCCGGTGCACATGCACCAAAACTCGACGCGGGCCCCGACCCAACCGACCGCTTCAACCCCCTCCACAAAGGCGTCGGGCTCTCTCTCCTGCCGTGGATCAAAGCCGTCTACAGGGAACACAAGGCGATCGCGATGACCTGCTAATCCAGCGTCCAGAATCCCAAAACGCCAGAGCAACCGCGAGGCGACCTAAAATCGGCCCGACCACATAAGCCCAGCGGTACGGGTAGAGACTGTCGGAGTGATGCTCTGCCTCGAATCACGGCGCCGGCGATCGACGGTGAATAGCCCGAGGCCAGCGACCATCGCGACACCGCCACCGGCTAACAATGCCGTGCTCGCTCGGCGAACATCTCGACCACGCTCGTCACCCACGACAAGTAAAGCCATGCCCGAGGCCATCGTCACCGCGCCGACCACCACAGTGCCGAGTCCTGCGCTGCCGAGGGGCCCGATCCATCGCTCGGGAAGCTCTGGCGGCGGTGCAGGCACACAGACCGGAGGCGCCACGAATTCATCGGAGGGGCTCGAACGAGCGAGCAACTCAGGCTTGGCGACCGGCGGCGATCGATCGTTTCTGATCGTAGCGACCACCTCGACAAACTCGCCTCGTAACTGAGAAAGCAGCTCATCTTCGAGGCAGAGTTCACACTTCACTCGGTGCCTCGACGCTGAGACCTCTTGATCTCCGTGCACAACGACGATCGTCGAGACATAGCCATCCCCGCCGTGTCCGAGCGGCGCAACGACAACCTCCACCGTGTATTCGCCGTTGACGGTGGTCACCACGCCCTCGGCCCGCAATGTCTCGAGGCCAAGGCCCTCGAGCCTGGCGGGAAGCGAGCGCGAAACACCGACACCGTCAATCTCGGTGGTGCCTACCCGCAGAGCGACACGGATACGTCGAGAAGGGTCCGCAACGCGCTCCGAAGAACCTGCTGCCGGCTCCCCCGCAGCCACATTCTCGGCAGCAGATGCCTCCAACAGCGGCGCTGCGGCCCCCCCCGAAAGCGGCGCCGCCAACACACCCACCCAAAGAACTATCGCTGCGCCAAACACCACAGCCACCCCGAGAAGACTACGATTTCCGGCGATTCGCAAGGTTCGAGGGCGCCCACCGAACTGCGGATCAAGAGCGCACAATCTGGCGCAAAGAGCAGCTCAGCTGCGATCGAACAATCCAGCTCGAAGAACAACTCGGCACGATCGAGCGCAACCGGACACAAGCAAGCAACCCAGCCCCCGATCCTATCGCGCCAACGCTGGCCAAGGCCCCTCCCTTCGCGGCACTTTCAAAAGGGATGCAATCACGCCGCCTCGCGATCGCCCTCCCGGCGCTGCTCGCCGTCGCTGGCGTGCCCGCGCATGTCACCGCTCAGTCGCTGGTCAAGACCGAAGCTCGGCCCTCTACTGCGAGCGATTCGCACAACCCCCACGAGGTCTCCGTCGGCAACCGCGCGCTGTTCTCATTGATGCTCGGGCTCGGGATTTCCTTCGACGTGATACCCGGCGTCTAGACCCGCTAGCACCGCTGCCAGTGCTGCTCACAGGCCCCGATGCTGGATTGCTCAGCCCCACCGCGGCAGACAGACCTTGCGGCGCGAAGTGCCAGGCCGTACAAGCGCGCCCACGCCGATGGTCGATCTCAGCGCTCTCAACTCCAACCAGCGCCGGGCCGTTCTCCTCATCGACGGGCCCATGCTCGTGCTCGCGGGCGCCGGCTCCGGCAAGACTCGGGTGATCACCCATCGGATCGCCCACATGATCGAGCAGGGCATCGCTCCCTCGACGATCGTCGCGCTCTCCTTTACCAACAAGGCCGCCGGTGAGATGCGCGAGCGTCTCGTGGCGATGATCGGCAAGACGACCGCGAAGGAGGTCGTGCTCGGGACCTTTCACAGCGTCGGCGCCCAGATGATGCGCGAGACCCCGGACGGATTTGGGGTCCCCAAGCGCTTCTCGATCCTCGACCAGGGCGATCAGTACGGCCTCGTCCGCGGCCTCCTGCGCGACCTGGGACACCACGGACCCGCCGGCGATCGGCGCTACGACCTGGGCGCGATCGTCCAGCGAATCTCGCTCTGGAAGAACGACTTTATCGACCCTCGAAGTGCCGCCGATCCGCTGCGCCACGAGAGCGACTACGACGAGGTCGCGGCCGAGGTCTACCCAGAGTACGAGGACCGCCTGCGCAGCCTCGGCGCCGTCGACTTCGATGATCTCGTCTGCCGGATCGCCCACTGCATCGACAACGACGCCGAACTCTGCGCCCACTGGCGACAGCGCTACCACTACCTCCTGATCGACGAGTATCAAGACACCAACCGGGCCCAGCTCGAGGTCGTACGCCGCCTCGCCGGGCCCCGCGAGAACATCTGCGTCGTCGGTGACGATGACCAGGCGATCTACGGCTGGCGCGGCGCCAAGGTCAGCAACATCCTCGGATTTGACATGCTCTTTCCGCGGGCAACGGTGATCAAGCTCGAAGAGAACTACCGCTCGCGATCGCCGATCATCGAGTGCGCCAACGGCCTGATCCAGAACAACCTCAGCCGCCACGACAAGGCCCTGATCCCCCAGCGCGGCGACGGCTCAAAGGTGACGCTGGTCGTCGCCGAGGACAGTCCCCAGGAGTCCAAATGGGTCACCGGCAAGATCCGTAAATTGATCGTCGATGATCGCTTTCAGCCCGAGGAGATCGCGGTTCTCTATCGCTCGGCGAAGCAGGTAACGGCGATCGAGGAGGGCCTTCAAGAGCACGGGATCGCCTACCGGGTCCTCGGCGGCCAGGCGTTTTACGACCGCAAGCAAGTCAAGGATGTGCTCGCTTACCTCCGGCTCTTGGTGACCCCCCGCGACGACCTGGGGGTCCGCCGCGCGCTCGATGTGCCCTCGCGGGGCATCGGCTCGGTGACCGTCGCTCGCCTCGATGCGTTCGCCCGCGAACACGAACTCAGTCTCCTCAACGCGATCCACGGCGCCACCGAAATCCCCGAGATCCACGGCCGCCCGGCCAAGGCCCTCGCGCGCTTCTCCGAGATGGTCCGCCGCGCCCAGGCCCAGTATCACGCAGGGGACTCCGCCATCGCCGCTCTGCGCTCACTTATCACCGCAAGCGGGCTCAAGGACAGCATCGTCGGGGACGCCGGCGCGGGCAAGGCTGGAGACCTCCGTTGGAAGGCAGTAGAGGGGCTCTTCGGCAGCCTAGAGCGCTTCCAAGAGCGCGCCCAGGAACGCGGAGAACGCCCGCGTTGGCGCGACTACCTGGCGACGATGAGCAAGGACACCAAAGACGAAGAGATCGCCGCCGGCAAGGTCACCCTGACCACGCTGCACAGCTCCAAGGGCCTCGAGTGGCCGGTCGTCTTTATCATCGGCGTCGAGGAGGGCACGATGCCGCACAAGCGGGTGTCCGCACCGAGAATCAGCGACGCGATCACCGGCGACATCGAAGAGGAGCGTCGGCTCTTCTACGTCGGCATCACCCGCGCCCGCGACATGCTCTTCATCTCCCGCGCTGAGGTCCGCATCGAGCGCGGCGCGGCGATCGAGCGCAAGCCCAGCCGCTTCCTCGGCGAGATTCCAGCGCAATGGACAGCGCCCTACGAGATCGCCAAACGCGAGGCCCTGACGACCGATGACTTGATGTCCATGGCCGACGCATTCCTCGCGCGCCTGCAAACCCCAGACAGCTGAGGCTCAGAGCTGCCCGTCCCCAAGAGCCGGCGCTTGCAGTGAGATTTTCACCCACCACCGTCAATTCTGCGGGCAAAGCCGCTATTCTCTGCCAAAGGTGCGATCGCGCTCTCTGGGAGCCGCTGCGGACAACTGTTGCGCTCCGCCCCGCCTAGCGCGAGCATGGGGAGCCCCACGGGGAACATGCGCAGCGACTGAGAATGCGAGACGACGACCACAGTTCGACCGACGCCGCGGCCTCCAAGACCGAGAGCGACGCGTCCTCTGGTAAGGCCCGGCCGCAGGAGCAGGAGCAAAAGCAAAAGCAAAAGGACCCAGCCCCGGTCGCGCCTCCTCCAAAGGCTGCTGACAACGCTGCGGACGACGACGACGACGACCTCTTCGCGGACACGCTGATCGAAGACGGCGAAGAGGGTAAATACCTCGACGACGCCTTCGCCGAAGGACTGCTCGACGACGACGGAGGGCCAGCAGCAGAGCCGATCACGACGCCGCTGACCGAAGAAGAAGAGTATTCGATGCAGCGTTCGACGGCGGCCCAATTCCGCCACGATCTGCGAACGCCGTTTAACCTGATCATCGGCTACAGCGAGATGTTGATCGAGGACGCCGAAGAGGACGGCGACGAGTTCCTGCTCTCGCACCTCCAGCGCATTCTCACCGACGCCCAGGCGCTGCTCAATCTGGTCGACGAGATCCTCGATCCCTCCTCGCGCGGGCCCAGCCAAGAGCGTCTCAATCGCGATCTTCTCTTCCCCCTCTCGCACCTCCTTAGCCACGTCGAACGCGTACGTGAGCAGTGCGAACAGGGGGAGCGCGACGATGTTCTCCCGGACATCGAACGCATCCTCAAGGCGGTCCGCCGCCTCGATCAGCTGGTCGCCGTCGGCACGATCAACAAGGCCGCCGGAGCCGCCCGCACCGACCCCGAGTACGCCGCGGCGCGCACGGGTACCAGCAGCGCCGCCAAGGTCAAGACGCCGCAGCTCAAAAAGCGCACGGTGCTCGCCAGCAAAACCGAGACCGGCAAGATCCTCGTCGTCGACGACAACGAGTCAAACCGCAACATGCTCTCCCGTCGCCTCGAGCGTCAGGGCCATACCACCCGCCTCGCCGAAAACGGCATCAAGGCTCTCGAAAAACTCCGCCAAGAGGATTTCGACCTGGTGCTGCTCGACGTAATGATGCCGGAGATGGATGGCTACGAAGTTCTCGAGCGCCTCCACAACGACGACAAGCTCCGCGGTCTGCCGGTCATTATGATCTCGGCGCTCGACCAGCTCGACACGGTCGTTCGCTGCATCGAACTCGGCGCCGAAGACTACCTGCCAAAACCATTTAACCCGGTGGTACTGCGCGCCAGAATCGGCGCCTGCCTCGAGAAAAAACGCCTCCGCGACCGCGAGCGCGCCTACATCAAAAAGCTGCGCATCGAGCAGGAGCGCTCCGACCAGCTCCTTCTCAACATCCTGCCGCGGCCGATCGCCAACCGCCTCAAAGAGGGCCAACGGCAAATCGCCGACTATTTCCCCGACGTCACGGTGCTCTTCTGCGACCTCGTCGGTTTCACTCAGATCTCCGAGCGTCTACCGCCGGCCGAGCTGGTCGCGATGCTCAACAAGATCTTCTCGATGTTCGACCTCTTGGTCGAGAAGCACGGCCTCGAGAAGATCAAGACTATCGGCGACGAGTACATGATCGCCGGCGGCCTGCCGATGCCGCGCAAGGACCACGCCTCCGCTGTCGCCGAGATGGCGCTCGACATGCTGGCGGTGATGGACCGCTTCAACGCCAAGCACAATACCAATGTCCGGATCCGCGTCGGCCTCAACTGCGGGCCGGTCACCGCCGGTGTCATCGGCACCAAAAAATTCGCCTACGATCTCTGGGGCGACACCGTCAACTTGGCGAGCCGAATGGAGTCCCACGGTATCGCCAACGCAATTCAGGTGACCGAAGAGACATATCGTCGACTGCGCCACCGCTTCGCCTTTCAGCGCCGCGGCATCATCCACGTCAAGGGCAAGGGTGCACTCTGCACGTACTTCCTGGTCGGCCGTCGGCCAGGTGGCAAGAGCGAGCCCCGCCCCCCTGAGCCCTCTTCGTCTTCGTCTTCTTAGCCCTGGTTAGAGGTCGACGATGATCGTCGCCGCCGCCGAACTCTCACCGGTCGCAGCGACCGTGATCGAGGCGTTGGGCACAGAAACACCATCGCCCGCGTCGGGATAGCCGGTCTCCGCCATGTTGCCGTTTCGGTCGAGGATCACGTTGAGCCTGTAGGTGTCAGCGTGTATCTGCTCGAACAAAACATCCGCCTGGGTCGAGCCCACTGCCGCAGTGGCCCGCTGCGAACGGCTGTGATGACACGACATCTGCAGGTCACAGGGGCCCTCGCTGAGGATCACCCAAACCTCGCCCGCAGCCGCCAAGCCAACCAACCACTGGACGTTTACCTTTAGCGTGGGCATCACCGGAAAGTCCTGATCGCCCTCGCCAACCGGCGCATCGTCGACCGGAAATGGCTGGGGCAGACCGCGCGTCTCAACCCGGGTCGCGTCCCAGTAGAGGTGCTGCTCGCCCTTCACCTTGACGTCGAGAACGAGGGTGCCGTCCTGCGCAAATTCGAAGCGCGTATCGACGTACTCACAGCCCCCGTCGACATCGCAAAAATGCCAGCTGTGGGCAACCGCATCGTAGTCGACCAGCGCGCTTCTCGAGTCGCGAAGGATGCCCAAGAAGTAGCCGCCATTGCGAAATACCAGGACGTCGTCGCCGCCGTGGGTCTCGATCGCAAAGCCAAATCGCAAGCTGTTCTCCGCATCCAAGTCGACCCTGCCAAAGAGAGTGCGCGGGTCGCTGGCGCGAAAATCCATGTTCATCAGCGGGAAGGTCCCGAGCGGAGTTTGGGCCGCCGGTCCTGACCAGAGCCCGCCGAGTTCGGTCATCAGCTGCGAGCCCGCGACCTGCTCGCCCTCGCCGGTGCTCTCCCCGGTGCTCTCGCCGGGAGACGTGCTGCTCCCAGCGGTCGCGCTTGTGGTCGATGCCGTCGCCGATGCTGTCGCCTCACCAGCGCCCGTGCAGGCAGGCGAGCCTAGGAGCGCGAACACTCCAACCAAGATCATAGATGAACGAAAGGACATGCCCCCAACATGGCCATAAGTCCGCGCGCTTCCGCAAGCACCCAGTCGCGGAATAAAGCGCCTCAATACCCCGTAGAAGCTGACTTAGAGGCCCCGCGTATGCCTATCCGCGATAGCATGGCCCCTCTATTTGAGCTTATGAAACTCATGCAATCTTCGATGACATCGATGATTGCATAGTCTACCGGCCGCAGAGGTAGGGCTCGCGTCCTCCTCCCAATACCCTTGAGATCACTTGGGGTTCCTAAGTCGGCCGCTCCCATGCAATGAACCCCGCTGCCCGCGACCGAGGCCAATTTCCATGCTCCGATCTCCTCTAGTCCGCTCCCCCTTCGTCTGCGCCCTCACCCTCGCCCTCGCCGGTTGCCAGCCCGTCAACAAGCCGCAAACCGGGGACTCGAGCGCCGAGGACGGGCCAACGACAAACGAACTCCTGATCCGCTCGATCCCCGCGGAGCAGGCCGCAAATCTCGTCTTCCCGCCCCCGGCGAGTGATCGACACAGCCGGCGTGACCTCGTTCTCGACGACGACTCAACCCTCACCAGCAGCAAAGAACTCAAGGTCCGATCGCCCTACATGAGTGAGGACAGCGAAAGAACCTTTGAGTTCTCGGGCAAGTGTTTTCGCATCGTCTTTACCCACCAGATCGCACTGCGACGCAAGGCCAGCCTGAAGCGGCCGCTCAAGGCCGACGAGGGCATCCTGATCATCGATCCGCCGGTCGCCGGCAAAACGCGGTGGACCGCAGGCAACGTGCTCGAGTTCTGCGCCGACGACCACCTCAACCCCGAGCAAACCTACAGAGCCACGGTCAAGGGGCTGAAAAGCAAGGTCACCAAGGACCAAAAAGAGAGCGAAGCCCTAGAGCTGAGCAAGCCCTGGACAGCAACCTTCACCGCCAGGATCTCCTACGAGACCGCCGGCAAGACCCTCTCGTACCTCCCCGAAGCGGGCAACGCCCGGATGATCACAATGCACCCGCTCTACGGCGACAAGGTCGGCACTCGCGAAACACTCGCGGTTGTCTTTGACCAAGCGATCACCCTCGAGGCCGCCGCCGCCCAGATCCGCCTCGTAGATAGCCATGGCCCTCGCAAATTTCGGGTCAGCCACCATCGGGGCAGGCGCTTTCAGGGCGTCAACGTCAACCCCAAACAGGTGATCTTCGTGCGCCCCGTCAAGGGCCTCGCCGCTGGCGAAAATCTCACCTTAAGCGCCTGGGACTTCGACGGCTCGATGGACAAGGCCAGATCCCGCGAGTTCACAGTCGCGAGCCCGCTACAGCTCCAAGGCATCACCTGCGGCTACTCCGACTCCGCAACCTGCGATTGGAAGCAACCGCTCCTGCGCACCAGCACCCGCGATATCTGGCTCGGCTTCAACAACGCGCTCGCCGAAACCAGCAAGGTCATCCGCTCCAAAGTGCAGGTGAGCCCGCCGGTTAAAAACCTCAATGTCTGGGTCTCCAACAGCTGGGACGGCGAAGGCGAGCTGCGGATCAGCGGCGAGTTCCTGCCCTCCCGCCGCTACCACATCTCGGTTGGATCGCTCGTCGATAGCTTCGGCAATACCACCCGAGGGCCCGTCCAAATCGACGTCGCGACCGAGGCCCTGAGCGCCAGCGTATCGATGCCCGAGGGCTCTTTGCTGCTCGACGAAGAGCACAGTCGACGCTTTCAAATCACCACCCGCAACGTCTCCCGCGGCGAGCTCATCTTCTGGCCGATCGCTGAGGGCAAGCCCGATGCACTCAAACGGGCACAAGCCCAGGCCTCTACCCGCACCCTGCCAAACGGCGCGCCAGCGGTCGTCCTGCCCTTTTCTCCCGCGACCAAGCGCGACGAATTCACGACCACCAACGTCGACCTGCTCACCGATCTCAAGGCCGGCAAGAGCTACGTCGCCAGCGTGCGCATCACCGATACGGCCCACGATGCCGCCGAAACTGCCTACCCGAGCTGGAGCTCTGCAGCCAAGCCACCGGTGGTTCTCATCACCCCCGGCGACTCCAACTCCCTGGCGATCCACACCCACTCGACGGTCAACGCAACCGTTGTGCACGTCGCCAGGCTGCGCAGCGGAAAACCAGTCGCAAACGCGACGATTCGGATCAACGGCAAACCCCTAAGAGGACGCAGCACCGACTCCAAGGGCGTTGTCGTCCTGCCCTTTGGCCTCGAAAAAGCCCGCGACTCGCTGATCGGTATCGACGACGGCAGCGGCAATCAAGCCCAGGTCCAACTCGCCGTCGACGGCAGCCGCGAGCGCGCCTACTTCCCCGGCTTGACCTCCTCGGCGGCGATCCGCGTCGACGATCTGCGCGGCATGGTGATCACCGATCGCGGCATCTACCGCCCGGGCTCGACGGTCTGGATCAAGGCCAGTGTGCGCAAGCGACAGGGCAGCAAGATGGCGCCGATGGCCTCGTTGCCCGTGAAGGTCCGAATTCTCGGACCGATGAATGACGACGTGCTGACAACAACAGCCGTCACCAACGACGTCGGCTCGATCGCCGTGCAGTTTGATGTGCCCGAGCAAGCCCGACTCGGCAACTACCAGATCCGCGTCGAAGACGCGCTAAGCCTCGCATCCAACGACAGCAGCACCAGCGAGAGCGGCGGCGATACCAAGCTGATCGCGGCCGAGTTCGTCAAAATCGCCGAGTTCGAACCGCCCCGCTTCACCGTCGACGTCGAGGCAAAAAATCCCTCCGGCAACGCTCTCAAGGCCAAGGTCATCGGTCGATATCTCTTCGGCGCACCGATGGACGGCGCCAACGTCGAATGGACGATCCATCGCACTGACGCAGACCTGCCCGCCGGCAAGATGACCAGTTCAGGCCTGGCGTTTGATGCCCGCCGGAGCTGGCGTCGGTGGGACGAGGACCGCAAGCCAGCGTGGTCCAGGGCTGGCCGCGGTGAGCTCAGCGACAGCGGCCTCTTCACAGTCCGCGAGAACCTCGACCTCAGCGGTGCGGTCGCTCCCCAACGCTTCACGCTCGAGGCCGATATCACCGACACCTCCTATCGCCACGTCGCCAACCGCGACAGCGTCGTCGTCCACCCCTTCGATCACTACGTCGGCGTCAAGCTACCCAAGCCCTGGTCCGACGCCCACAGTCCGGTCGAGGTCTCGGTCGGAGTCGTCGACCAGCGGGGCAAGACCGTCGTCGGTGCTGAGGTCAAGGCGGTCCTCGAGCGCACCCGCTGGACCTACACAAAGACCCGATCGTCGAGCGGTCAAAACCACTACGAATGGCACCAAGTGACCACACAGGTCGGCTCGTGCACCGCGATCTCAGCGCAGGACCCGGTGAGCTGCACCGTGAATACGGTCGGCAATGGCGAGTACAGCGTGATCGCCGAGGTCGACGGTCACCGCGGCGGTGAGGCCTCTTTCTGGGCCTGGGGCGATTACAGCGATGACGACGACAACGTCGTCTTCCCAAGCCGTGGGCGCACGGTCGACATCATCGCCGACAAGACCTCCTACAAACCCGGCGACACTGCCCGCTTGCTCGTGCGCTCGCCCTTCCCCAAATCGACGGCTATTTTAACGGTCGAGCAGGGCGGTCTCCTGACCCATCAGACAGTTCAGATCGACGGCAGCACACACCTCTTCGAGGTGCCGATCACCGCCGGTCACGCACCGCAGATCCACGCCGTCGTCACCCTCTTGCCGATCGACGCGCCCGCAGAGAGCAAAGCGGAGTGGAAGATCGGCGCCCTGCGCCTGCCGGTGAGCCTCGAGAACGTCAGCCTCGCGGTTGAGGTAACGAGCGACAAAGAGTCCTACGAACCCGGACAGGAGGCGAAGATCACGATCAAGGTCGCCGACGGAGCCACGCCGCGCGCAGGGGCAGAGATCGCCCTCGCGGTGGTCGACGAGGGCATCCTGCGGATGACTAACTTCCACGCCGCCAACCCGGTCAAGGCGCTTCGCCCCGGCATGCCGCTGCGATTCGAGGTCAGCGATACCCGCAACGGCCTCGCCTCCCTGCTCGGCCTCAGCAAAACCCCAGGCGACGGCATGGCCGGCCAAGAGAACACCAATACCCGCAAAAACTTCCTCGAGACCGCGCTCTGGAAGCCCGACCTGCGGACCGACAGTAACGGCGAAGCGCACATCAGCATGCCCTTACCAGACAACCTCACCCGCTGGCGCATGATGGCGGTAGTCCTCGACGAGCAGGGTAAGGGCGGCAGCCAGGAGAACTCTTTCACGGTGCGCAAGCCGCTGATGATGATCCCGGCGATCCCCCGCTTCGCCGCCATCGGCGACACCTTCGAGGCCGCGGCGATGGTCCACAACAACGAGGAGCACCGACAAAAAGCAACCGTCAAGCTCGGCGATCAGGTCAAGGTGATCGACCTCGCAGCTTCGGCCCACCAACGCGTCGGCTTCCCGATCACCGCGACCGTAGCCGGTGATCTCGCGCTCGACTTTTCCCTTAAAGACAGCGGTGGCAAGACCCATGACGCGGTCCAGGTCACCCTGCCGATCGACGCACCGGGAGTCGCCGAACGCCCCCGCCTCGACGGCGCCTTCGTCGGCAAGCAGGTCATCACCCTCAAAATCCCGACCTCGACGCTCGTCGGCAGGGAGACCGACGATTACGTCGCGGTCAAAGTCGGTCAGCACCTCTGGCCCGAGCTCGGTGCTCGTCTCGAGTTCCTTCTCGACTATCCGCACGGCTGCGTCGAGCAGACAACCTCCGGCATCCTGCCGCTGCTCGCCGCCCGCGAAATCCTGCCGCGGATCGGCTTTAGTCGCCTGAGCAAACAAGAGATCGACAAGCGCATTGTCTCCGGCCTCAAACGCCTGACAACCATGAAAACCTACAGCGGCGGCCTCGGCTATTGGCCCGGCGCCTCCTCGCCAAACGTCTACGGCACCGCCTACGCGATCCGGGCGATGATCATCGCCGACAAGGCGGGCATCAAGGTCCCAGAGGGGCTGCTAGAGGGCGCGCTTGGCTTCCTCGACGATCAGCTCTTTAGCGTCGGCGAACCCGAGGTCCAGGCGGCGATCGCCCAGAGCCTCGCCGAGGTCGGCAAGCTCTCGCCCTCCTCCCTCGACGCCCTCTACGAGCGAGCCGATCGCCAAGGCATCTTCGGCCTCGCAAGCCTGGCGATCACCTTCGGCACCTTCGAAGATCAGGACGAGCGCACACAGACGCTGCTCGACATGGTCGTCCAGGGCTTCGACAAAAAGGGCAAGCTCACCGACTCGGTCAGCGCCGACGATTTTTACTACTACGGCTCGGCCACCCGGACAAAGGCGCAAGCGGCGATCGCCCTCGGCCGCCTGCGACCGGACGCCCCGCTCTACCGCACGCTGCTCAGCGAACTCGCTGACATCAACGACAGCTACACCACCCAGGCCACCGCCTACTCGCTGATCTCGCTCTCCGAGCAGCTCAGTCACTCGGCCGAGAAGGGCGCCGCGTTTACGGTCAGCCTCGACGGCAAGGTGCTCACAGCCGCAAAGGAGCTCGGCGGCGGATCCTCCGAGTTCCGGATCAAGACAGCGGATTTGCGGGGTCACGACGCCGAACTGGTGCTCCGCTCGGAGAGCCGCGCAGCGATCGCATTCATGGTCAGCTCCCACTGGAAACGGGCACTCGCCGACGCCGGCAGCCTCGAAGCAACAACCGCCGATAGGGGCGCCGAACTCTACCGGGTGATCACCGACGCAAAGGGAAACCCGATCGATCTCGCGAATATCTCTCCGGGACAGGTCCTAAGAGTCAGCTTGCTGGCAAAGCTCCCCGCAAGCGAGCAGGGATGGGGCAAGATGAACCACCTCGCGGTCACAGATCGGCTACCCGGCGGCTTTGAGGCCGTGCAGACCGATCTCTGGACGGTCGCCCGCGCCCCCGAGATCACCGACGCACACCCCTTCTTCAACCGCCTGCGCTGGGGTGGCAGCGATGCCAGCTTCATCGAGATGCACGACGAACGCGTCAACATCTACTACGACCAAGTCTGGGGCGACGAACTGGTCGCGACCTACCTCGTGCGAGCACTGACACCCGGCTCCTACACCCACCCGCCGGCCGAGGCGGAGTTCATGTACATCGGCAACTCGACCTCCTACAGCGAAGCCGGAAAGGTCGTCATCAAGTGAGCCCAGGGCCCAAACGCCCGCGCTGGCGACGTCGGCTGGCCATCGCCGCCGGCGCCTCGGCACTCGGCATGCTCGCGGCTCTCGGCGGCTGGCAACTGCTCCGCGACAACGTCGGGGCCCCTAGTCAGGAGGCACTAGAGGATGCCTGGCACAGCGGCCATCGAATCGTCGACCGTGAGGGTCGAATCCTCCGCGAACGACCCTCCAGGGCCGGCCTCCGCGGCCGCGAGCGCAACCTCGAGGCGATCGGTCCCCGCCTTCTCCAGGCGACCCTGACCTCCGAGGACCGCGAGTTTTTCGCCCACGACGGTGTCGACCGCTTGGCGATCGCCCGGGCCGCTATGCAGAGCCTGCGCCACGGTCGAATGGTCTCCGGCGCGAGCACCATCACCCAACAGCTGGTCAAACTCGTCGACAATCGGGGCGGCTTCGCCAAGCGCACGATGGGCGTCAAACTCCGCGAGGTCGCCCGCGCGCAAAACCTCGAACAAACACTCGCCAAGCCCGAGATCCTCAGGGCCTACGTCAATCGCTTGCCCTACGGTCACGGTCTCGTCGGCCCCGAAGCGGCCGCGGAGGGTTATTTTGGCGTGCACTCCCGCGATCTGAGCTGGGCCCAGGTCGCCTTCCTCGCAGTCCTGCCGCGGGCTCCCTCCTACCTCGATCCCTACCGCCACCAGGATCGTGTACTCCTCCGTCAACGCGCCCTCTTGGATGCTCTGCACAGCCAGGGTCACCTGAGCGACGAGCAGCACCGAGCGGCAAGCCGCGAGCCCATTGTCCTCGAGGAACTCCGCCATCCTTTTCTCGCACCCCATCTCGTCGATGCCCTGATCGCCGAGGGTGCGCTCCGCCAGGACAGCGATCGAGCGGAGACCCGCACAACTCTAGACCTCGACCTCCAACGCGACATCGAAGGGCTCGTGCGCACGCGTATGGCCGTACTCGCCGACAAGGGGGCCACCGACGCCGCAGTTCTCGTCGTCGATAACAGCAACGGCGAAGTCCTCGCGTACGTCGGCTCTGCTGATTTTCACGACCCAGAAATCTCTGGGCAAGTCGATATGATCCGAGCCCGCCGTCAGCCGGGTTCGACCCTCAAGCCCTTCGTCTACGCCCTCGCGCTCCGCCACGGCCACCACGCGAGCGAGGCCATCGCCGACGTCGCAACCCGCTTCGAGGAGTCGTCGGGCACCTACCGACCGGTCAATTTTGGTCGCAGCTACGACGGGCCTATCAGTCTCCGTGAGGCGCTCGCAGGCTCGCTCAACGTGCCCGCAATCCGCCTCGCCGCGGAACTCAATCACGGCGAACTGCTCGACTTCCTCCACCTCCTGGGTCTCCAAAGCCTCGACAAAGAGGCCTCCCACTACGGCCTGGCGCTCGCCCTAGGCGGCGGTGAGATCCGCCTGCGAGAGCTGGCCCAGGCCTACGTCGCCCTCGCCCGCGGCGGCGATCGCATCCCCCTGCGCCTTCGCGTCAACGACCCCAAAAAACTCGGAGAGAAGCTGCCGATCGGCAGCGGTAAGCGGGTTCTCGATCCCGCGATCGCAGCCCAAATCGCCGAAATCCTCTCCGACCCGCTCGCCCGCGTGCGCGGCCTCCACGGCCGCGGTCCCTTCGTCTTTCCCTACGAAGTCGCGGTCAAGACCGGCACCTCCTCCGGCTATCGCGACACCTGGACTGTCGGCTTCACCCACGAGCGCACGATCGCGATTTGGGTCGGCAACGCCGACGGCAGCGGCACTTCAAGCCTCACGGGCGCCTCCGGTGCCGGCTATCTCTTTGCCGACGCGCTCCGCCGAGTCATGGAAGATGTGCCCAGCCGGACACCACTTTGGGAACCCGACACGCTGGTCGGCGTCGACGTCTGCCCGCTCTCCGGCGCTCCCGCTGGACCCGCCTGCCCCGAGAGCGTGCGTCGCCTAGAGATTCCGATTCCCCGGCAGAGCGAGGCCTCCGAGACTCCGCAGGAGACCTGCACCATGCATGCACATGTACAAAAAGACATGTCATCGCCGAGCGGCTGGCGCTGCGATCCTCGATCGACGACCGTCGCGGTAGTGCTCGATGAGGAATACGAGGAGTGGTTGCTCGCCCACGGACCCCGTCCGAATGTGTCGAGCGATCGCCCGACAGACAACCCCTCAGAGTTCTCCGAGATCCCCTGGATTGCCCGCTCAGGCACACCTGGCTGTGATGAAACGACTGCGACCCTGCCAACTCTGAAGGTCGTCACACCCGCGAGCGGTTCGGTTGTACTGCTCGGCGCCCGCGGTGGCAGCGAATCCCAGGTGGTCGAGGTCGACATCACCGTCGATCCACCGGCACTCGCGGCCCGGATCGGTGATCTCGAGATCCTCGTCGACGGCCGAGTTGTCGGGCGCACTTCTTGGCCCCATCGAACGACCCTACCCTTCACCGCAGGCGACCACGAAATCACCGCCAGACCGGTCGATCCAAGGTTCACCGCCAGGGTCGAGAGCAGCCAGATAAGCGTCCGCTAGGCGCCCTCTGGCCGGTCAAACGATCGCGTTAGCTCGCGGACCTGGCAACGGTCCCGGATCGCGAGCGGGCCTCAAGCAGGCCTCAAGCAGGCCTCAAGCAGGCCTC
>CAYYUP010000017.1:75939-95453 GCA_964474905.1 uncultured Nannocystis sp.
GGCCTCAAGCAGGCCTCAAGCAGGCCTCAAGCAGGCCTCGAGCGGGCGGCCCTCTGGCCGTTGAGTAGCGGGCGCACGACCCGAAAAATCAACGCCTTATCCCCGACAGATCACGCATGTAGCGTAGTTTTGTCGAGCCAAGGAGGGCTGCTGCAAGCCCCAAAAAGGTAGCTGTCCCAAAGGTCATGAACGACCTGCTCTCGCAGGAAGAACTCCATGACACCGATGCCGACGATGCCGGAATGCCGGATCTCTATCACCGATTTTGTAGACTTTGTGACCAGGGCCGGAATGCCCAAACTGACCAAAGTCCGTCAGCTCAAACACCGCGGCGAATATCACGCCTATTCGGATTTCTATCGCGGCATTCGCGAGGCAATCATCAACGCTCACGCCCATGAGAGAGGCAAGCTATCGATCGGCCCCGCGGCGATCGCCGCGATCGAGGTCGACAAACGACGGCGCCACTACGATGCGCTGATCACCGCCTACGTCGGCTGGTGGGGCCGCAAGAAGTTGGAATGGTTCACGCCCGAACAAGCCGTGCGTCGCTTTGAGGGCTTTCACCTCCGCATCAACCCAGAACTCGGGCTCTCGATCGACGGCGTCCCCCACATCATCAAGCTCCACTTCAAAGAGGCACCACTCTCAAAGCGCTACTCAGAGGTGCTCGCGTGCATCATGTACGAAAGCTACCCGCTGCCACCGAGCGCCGAGATCGCCGTGCTCGACATCCGCCGTCGACGGCTCCATCGGCTCTCACCACGGCCAGAACTCTCAGCCCTGGTCGCCGGCGAACTCGCGGCTTTTTCCGCGATGTGGGCCCGAGCATGAGGCTCTGGTAGGCCTCAGCCTATTTCGCGAGGTCGATCCGAACCCCACCGAGCATCTTCTCGAAGGCTGGTGCCCACACATCGAGAGTCGCAGCGGTGCCGACAACTTTAAAAAAGAAGGGGTCGCCGCTGCCCTCGACGATCGCCGCGAGCATGCGCGAGTCGGGGGCATCGTGACGAGCAGCTTCGCCGGGCATGACCGCCGCGCTGTTGGTCCCGTGAATGTCGAGGCGAGTGATCTTGAAGGGCGCTCGCTCCTCTGTCGCGACCGTCGACACATCGTCGATCGTCTTACCCACCGGCGGCGTAAACTGCCCTTTCCAGCGCAGGATGTTCGCTTCAACACCGCCAGCACCGCCCGCAAAGCGATAGATCGCCAATACAGCGTCACCGCCAGGACCTGGCAAGACCAACTCGGCAAGGCGCATGGAACTCTTTGGCGGACGACGGGTCCACTCGCTCGGGACATCGGCCGAGAGCAGATCAAATTTTTCGACCCGGACCTCGCCGCTCGGCGTCACCGCATGAGCATTTACTGGTTCCGCGGGTCCCGCAGCCTGGGGACCCGCCCCCATCATCGGTCCACTACCAACGGATGGATGCCCAGGTGGCATACCGCCACCGTGCGCTTGAATCGGTGCATGAGCCTCGGGCGCAGCCGAATCAGCAGCAGGAACTGGGGCCGGAACGCTCGCCTTGTCGGCGCCCGTGTTCGGCTTGGTCTGCGCTGGCGCTGGCGCTGGAGAACAAGCGAACGCCGCCACAAACGAAAGAGAGGCAAGACCACCGAGACTGGCCGACAGAAAGGGAGAAAGAGAACGCATTGGATCCTCGCGGAGCCAGGTCTAATGCAGATGAGCGGGCGCAGCAAGCCAGCAGTCACGCAGAGCGGCTTCGGATGCTCTGGCGCTCTTCTAACCGCGAAAACAGTCCTTCGCAGCCCGACGCTCGGCGAGTTCCTCCGCGACCTTGGAGCGCACAAAAGGATTTGTCGCCCGCTCCTTGGCGACATTCGTGGGTGTCGAGGGCGCGCTCTCTCGCTCCTGCCGCAGGCGTATCTCCAGATTGTCGGGTTCGACGGTCGCCGCGAATCGCAGATTCGTCGCGGTGTACTCGTGCCCGAACCACAACCGAGTCGCCGGTGGCAGCGCTGCCAGATTCTGCAACGAACGATGCATCTGCTCGGCCGTTCCCTCGAAAATCTTGCCGCATCCGGCCGCGAAGAGAGTATCGCCGGTAAAGACATCACCGCCCTCCTCCTCGCCCGCACGGGAGGGCAGATACCAGGCGATCGCCCCAAGGGTGTGGCCAGGGATCCACATCGCGAGTAGGGGCCGACCGGCGAGCTCGATACCCGTGGTCACAAATCGATCCCGCGGTGCGTCGACAAACAGGCTTTGTCGGGGGATCCGCCCGCGATCGGAGGCATGACCGGCAACCCAAGGCGTCGGCGCATCGGCTGCGCCCGCAGCGACGAGTGCTTCGATGCCACCGACATGATCGTAATGATGGTGAGTCGCGAGCACGCCCCGAAGCGTCAAGCCACCACGGGCAAGCGCTGTGCTGGGCGGCCCTGGCTCTGAGGGATCGACAATCCAAGCGTTTCCCGAGGGGTCACTCAGCAAGTACGCGTAGTTGTCGCGCAGGCAAGGTATCGCCTCGATTCGCAGGAGGTCGCTCATGCTTCCGACGATACCAGTAGGCATCGACGTGCAACTCCAACGCCTCGATCAGAGTCACTCGCGAGGTCCCCGGTCTGTACTTACCTATCTATGCGCCAGCGCGAAGACGGGCGCGATCCCCGACTCCGCGCTGCTCCCTGCTGTATTTTAGCGGCGGCTACCGCCGCGCGAGCTTCCGCTGCTCCGCGAGCCGCTGCTCCGCGAACCGCTGCTCCGCGAACCGCCGCTGCTCCGCGAACCGCTGCTCCGCGAACCGCTGCTCCGCGAACTGCCGCCGGAAAAACCACCGCGCGAGCCACTGCTTCGCGAGCCGCTGCTCCGTGAGCCGCTGCTCCGTGAGCCGCTGGAAAAACCACCGCTCCGCGAACTGCCGCCGGAAAAACCACCGCTCCGCGAACTGCCTGCTGGACTCCGGGTCTTCGAAGAACCCTGTGAGCTGCCGCCGGTGAAACGCGAACCGTTGCCCCGGGGTACACCCGACGAGGGCCTAGCGCCGCCCTGGGACCCTGGAACCTGGCGTTTGTAACCCTGCGATGACGACGACGACGGACGGTAGCGGGGGCTTGGTGCCGCCGAACGGCCCGGTGCTCGACCTGCATTGGCGCCCAAAGCCTTGCTCGATCCGGTGGGTCGCACTGCCGGCGAGCTGCCCCGGGCCCCGATCGTCGACGCCGCTGGTGCCCGTGGCTTTGGCCCATGACCACCTGCCGACATGCCCGCGATCGACGAGGCCCCAGCGACCCGGCGCGAGCCCGTAGACGTACTGCCCTTTAGACGACGACTCGGCGCCCGAGAACCACCGGCTGAGGCACTGCTCCGTCCCGACCGTGATCCAGCAGTTGCTGCGTTACCACGGGGACCGCCAGTCGTGGCCCCACGACCGCCGCTCGGCCCGCCCTTGCTCGCCATGTAGCCGCGCGCAGGTCGGTAGTTAGCCGGCGCAACCCCGTAGGCGTGATACCCGTGATGGCCAACGCCACCCCAGTAGTAGCCGGGTCCGTAGTAGCCGACGCCCCAGTAGTAGGGGTGCATCGGATAGTAGTAATTCCAGGCGTAGACCAGCGGCTGGGGCGGTCCCCAGTAATTGCACCAGCCATGGTAGTAGCTGCTGTAAAAGACGAAATTACCGTTGACGTTGTAGTAGTAACGACCGCCCCAGTAGACCGTCGGATAGGTCTCGATCTCCTGCGGATAGGTGTGCACGTACGTCACCACCTCGACACGATCGCCGGAGCTCAGAGTCTCGTAACCGACGAGGTCCGGGATCTCCTCGGTGGGCTGCGGAGCGGCCTCTTCGGTCTCGATGTAGATGTCCTGGTAGATCACCGTTTCGGTCGCCGCCGTACTCGGCGGCAGGTCGTCGGGATAGCGAGTCTCATCCCTGGACTTGCAACCGCTGGCTACGATCGTGGCCAGCGCAAGAGCACCTACACAGCTGAAGAAACGCGAAATCCGGCGATAGCTCGACATATGGTCCACCCAGGCTGTTCAAGACTCTTGAACACCCAATAGTGTTCACTCTGCGATCAGCGCTGGCAACGATAGATCTGCGGAAATCCGGGCCTTGGGCATCATTGCGGGCCGAAGAGGCTCAACAGGTGACGATTTTTGCGTGGGCAGCATCACAGTTTTGGCAATTCTGAGCTATCGAATGCGCTCTATCGGCCACCTGCACAGCGATTTGGTCAATTGACGGAGCGTCGCCCGCCCCCGTATCCTCCTCTACTTAGATGGGCGAGGACGTTCACGTACTCCGATTTCTGACCGGTAAGTACCAAGGCCATGAGTACGCGCTCATGCCTGCAGAGGGCGGCTACGTCGTCGGTCGCAGCAGCGAGGTTGATCTCGTTCTGGCCGATGACTCTGTCAGCCGCAAGCACCTCCGGTTTTACTTCGAACGCGATCGCACTTGGTTGCGCGATCTCGGCTCACGCAACGGGACTCGGGTCAACGGCACCTCGCTGCGACACCACTGCCTCCAGGAGGGCGACCGCATCGCGATCGGCTCGAGCCTCCTCAGCGTCACCACCCTCGACGCCCGCGAAGCCGCGAAGCTTAAACGTGGCGGCGAAAAAAGCAGTCGATCGCGGACCGAGCCAGAGGACTCCGGCAATCGATCGATGTCCGGCAGCCTCGAGGACATCCCACTCGTCGATGTCCTGCAATGGCTCGGCACAAGCCGCAAGACCGGCACACTCAACGTCCGCCGAACCGATCCCTCCCGCGTCGGAAGAATCTCTCTCCGCGAAGGTTACGCTTTCTACGCCTCGATCGAGGGCATCAAGGGCCTAGACCCAGAGAAGGCGATGATGCGCATGCTCGCCTGGTCCCAGGGCACCTTCTCCCTCGACAACACCGCTATCGAGTCGATCCCCAAGGACAAAGAGATCCAGACTTCGCTCGAGCACGTGTTGATGGAGTCAGCTCGACAAGAGGACGAGATCCAGCATCTCTCAGAGCGCAGCAAAATCCCGAGCTACAGCCATGAGATCCGTCTGGTCTCCCCCTCGCCAGTTCGCTGGCGTGAGCTCGACCCGCTGCACCTGGATATTTTGCAGGACCTCTCCGAACGCGCCGGGCAATGGGCCTACATCCTCGACACCTACAACAAGAACGACCTCAGCCTGCTCAGAGCAGCCGTCGCGATGCGCAAGCTCGGCGTCGTCGATTTCGACTGATCTGCTCTGCTCGGTCCTCCGCTGGCTTCGCTCGGCTTGTCGAGCCCGCCCGCCAGCGACGAGCGGAGCCTGCCTTCGCCGGCTCCGCATCGCCAACGTAGACCGCGCTAGACGTCCAGGTTACGGGCGTTTAGCGCGTTCTTTGTGATGAAGTCCCGACGCGGCTCGACGTTGTCGCCCATGAGCACCGAGAAGACCTGGTCGGCCTCCAAGCGATCACCGATTCGCACCTTGAGCAACACGCGTTTCGTGGGATCCATCGTTGTCTCCCAGAGCTGGTCTGGGTTCATCTCGCCGAGACCCTTGTAGCGCTGGATCTGCAATCCACTGCGGCCGATCTCGCCGATATGGTGCACGAGATCGACGAGCCGCTTGGGGTGCATATCCTCGCCCTTGCTGCGGCGAAGGAGAAAGCTGGTACCGCCCAGGCCTGCGACATAGCTGCGGATTTGGCTTAGGTGGGCGATCTCAGGTGAGCCCAGGAACTCGGGATCGATGTTCTCGAACTGCGTGATGCCATCGCTGAGGATCTGCAAACGGATCGATGTGCCACCGACACCCTCGGGCCCGTCGACGATCGTGAAATCGATCTTGCCCTCGACCATGGCGGACCTGGCAATGCCGACAAAACTGTCGGCGAGCACTGTCGCCGTTTCTTCGGCTGCTAGCATCGCGACGACCTTCTCGATCGAGCCCTGCGCTGTGATCACATCGAGAAGGGCCTCGATCACCTCGGGACGACGCTCGCGTGAAAGCGAGGTTAGGATCGATCGGTAGCGGAGCCCACGACGAGCGATCTCGGTGAGGACCTCGCGGGTTACATCGTGCTCGCCGACCTGAAGCTCGACGTCGCCGAGCGCATTCTCGATGACATAGTTATCGAGCGCCGCTTCGTTCTTGAGGTACTCCTCGCGCTTGCCGGCCTTGACCTTATAGAGGGGCGGCTGAGCGATGTAGAGGTGACCGCGCTCGATGATCTCGGGATAGTGACGGTAGAAGAAGGTCAGCAGCAGAGTGCGGATGTGGGAGCCGTCGACATCGGCGTCCGTCATGATCACGATCGTGTGATAGCGGAGCTTGTCGATGTTGTAGTTGTCTTCGCCGATCCCGGTGCCCAAGGCGGTGATCAAGGTGATGATCTCCTGGCTCGAGAGCATTTTATCGAGGCGGGCTTTCTCGACGTTCAGGATCTTGCCACGGAGCGGCAGGATCGCCTGAATCCTGCGATCGCGCCCCTGCTTTGCCGAGCCACCGGCGGAGTCACCCTCGACGATGAAGATCTCTGCATCCTCCGGGTTTCGGGCCTGGCAGTCGGCGAGCTTGCCGGGTAACGAGAGCCCATCGAGAATGCCCTTGCGGGTGATCGTCTCCCTGGCCTTTCGGGCAGCTGCACGGGCACGAGCCGCGAGCAATGCTTTCTCGACGATCAGGCGAGCACCCTTTGGGTTCTCCTCAAAAAACCGCCCGAGCGACTCGCTGACCGCGGTTGAAACCAGGCTCGTGACCTCGCCTGAGACCAACTTATCCTTGATCTGCGAGCTGAACTTTGGGTCAGGGTGCTTGATCGAGATGATGCCAACCAGACCCTCGCGCACGTCCTCGCCCGAGAGGCTGCCCTTGTGACTCTTGAGCAGGTTTTTCGAATTTGCGTAGGAGTTGACGACCTTGGTCAACGCAACGCGTAGCCCGGTCATGTGGGTGCCGCCGTCGCGGTTGGCGATGTTGTTGGTGTAGCAGAGGATGTTTTCTTGGTAGGCGTCGGTCCACTGCAGCGCGACCTGGATACCGAGCACCGCCGGCTGGGCCTCAAACTCAAAATTTGTATCGCTGTTGACCTCGATGAGTTCGCCGACGCAGGTCTTGTTTTGAGCCAAGAGCTTCACAAACGAGACCACGCCCCCTTCGCCATCAAAGATCCGCTCGCGATTGTTCCGCTCGTCGCGGAGCACGATATTCACACCTTCGTTGAGATAGGAGAGTTCGCGAAAGCGACTCGCGAGGATCTCAAAGTCCATCTCGATATCCGAGAAGACCAGCGGGTCGGGGTGAAACGTCACCTTGGTGCCGCGTTTTGTGGAGTCGCCGAGTACCTCCAGATCGCCCTGCGGCACACCCCTGGCGAAGATCGCCCGATGCGCCTTGCCCTCGCGCCAGACGTCTAGAACCAGGCGATCACTGAGCGCGTTGACAACCGAAACACCAACACCGTGCAAGCCACCTGAGACCTTGTAGGCCTGGTTGTTGAACTTACCGCCGGCGTGAAGAACCGTGAGGATCACGATCGCCGCGTCGACCATTTTGCCGCCGTGCTCCATCGGTCCAACCGGGATGCCGCGACCGTTGTCCTCGACGGAGACAGTGCCGTCCTCGTTGATCGAGATCAGGATCTCATCGCAATAACCAGCGAGGGCCTCGTCGATCGAGTTGTCGATGACCTCAAAGACCATCTTGTGCAGGCCCGAGCCGTCGCTGGTATCGCCGATGTACATGCCCGGCCGCTTGCGCACCGCTTCTAGACCCTCGAGGACCGAGATCGACTCAACGTTGTACTCGACCGCGTCAGACCCTTGGTTTTCGCCGTTTTCCATGGTGTACGTCGCTCTTCTCTTGTCGGCCCAGGGAAACCCGCGGCACTTTGTCGTCCGGGATCCCGCGTAGGCGCCCTAGGATGCTGCTCAGAGGGCCCAGGACCCCCCTTGGAGGGCCGGCGGAAGGTACCATGGTCGGTCGATCGTCGCTAGCTCCGAACGCTTCAAGAGCCCCCTAATTGCGGGACTCAAAGGCGGCTAGCTCGGCTTCTCGACCCGCCGCAGCTGACCCGCCGAGACCTCGACATAATGGGCATCCGCAGAGGCCCCGAGGTGGACGAACTTTGGCGCTGTGGTGGTCAGCACGCACTGGCCTGCATCTTGGGTCAGAGCCCCAAAGAGCTGGGCATTTCGCAGGGGATCGAGCTCGCTCGAGACATCGTCCAACAGCAAGAGCGGCGGTTCACCGCGCAGATCGCGAGCACTGCGAACCTCGGCTATTTTGAAGGCCAAGATCAGCGCCCGAGTTTGCCCCTGCGATGCAAAAGCACCGACAGGTCGGTCGTTTAAGGTCATCCCGAGGTCGTCCCGATGAGGGCCCACGGTGGTCGTCCGACGGATTAAATCCTCGCTACGGCGGCCGCGAAGGGCCTCTTTGAGGGCTTCGCGCCGATCGCTGTGATCACCGCCGAGTTTGCTCTGGTAGCTGATCGCGGGGATCATTCCAGCCCCATGGATCTGCGAGAAAACATCGATGAAGGTCCCCCGAAGTGCCGAGACCAGAGCCTCACGGCGGTCCCAGATCCGCGCTCCAAAATCCGCGAGGGGCACCTCGTAGGTCTCGGCTAGGCGCTCGCGCGTCCCCTGATTCGGCTCTTTGCGCAGTACGTGGTTTCGCGAACGCAGGGCTTTTTCGTAGGCCTGCACATCTGATATGTGTGTTCGGTCACGGGCAAAGATGACCCGATCGAGGAAATTCCGCCGACCACTCGGTGAACCCCGAAGGATGCCGAGGTCCTCCGGGGTGAATAAAATTGCCCGCGCCCGACCATAAAAATCTTTCGCGGAGCGGATTGTCTTGCCATCAGCGATCGCAGAGCGCCGAACAGAGCGCCCGTTGCGGACCAGGTTGACGCCGAGCTGAGTCCTGAGATCGAGGGTGCTATCGACGCCCGCAAGCTCAACACGAGCAGCCTCAGCCCCCTCCCGAATCAAGGCTCCGAGCTCACTCACCCGGAAGGAGCGCAGGGTACTGACGAGATAGAGAGCTTCGACGAGGTTGGTCTTGCCCGCCCCATTTTCACCGTAGAGAACCGTAAATCGGGGTCCGAGCTCGAGTTCTCCGCTCGCGAAATTGCGGAAGTCGTGAACGCTGAGGTGTTGGATCTCCAAGGCTCAAGCCCAGGCTCAGATCCGCATCGGCATGACAACACCGAGGAAGTCAGAGCCCTCCACCGGACGCACGACGCACGGATCGAGCTCCCCTTGAAAATCGAGATAGACCTTGTCGGTGTTGATCGCCTCGAGCACCTCGATCAGATAGCGAGCATTAAACCCAGCGGTCAGCGGCTCGCCGTCGTACTCGATCTCGATCTCCTGGCGAGCCACGCCGCGATCGGGGTTGTCCGCGGTCAGGGTCAGACGATGCTCCCCTAGTTCAACCCGAACGGTAGCGGTTTTTTCGGGCGCCATCACCTCGGCCCGTCGCAGCACGTCGATGAGCTCCTCGCGAAGGGCCGAGACCCTGCGTGTGTGCTGCCCGGGGATGACCTGCTGATAGGGCGGAAAGGTGACGTTGTTGAGCTTCACCGAGAGCAGCAGGTTCTCGGTTTGGAGGAAGATGTGTTGGGCGTCGACGGCGAGTTCGACCTCCCCCTCAACGCGGTCTAGGACCTTGCGCAGCTCGAGGATGCCCTTGCGCGGGATGATGATGCCCTTCGCCAGCTTCGGGCCAGTGAGTGGCCCGCTGTATTTTGTCAGCCGGTGGCCATCGGTTGAGACCATCGTCGCAGATTCACCGTCGCACTCGAAGAGAACCCCGTTGAGGTTCACCCTTGCCTCGTCGGTCGAAACGCTGAACTGGGTCTTTTGAATCATGTCGGCGAAGGCATGGCCCATGACCTTGGTGAAGGTCAGACCCTTCGGATCCGGGAGTTCTGGAAAATCAGTGGGCGGCATGCCCATGAACTTGAATTCGCTGCGCCCGACGGTGAGCTGCGCCCAGTGGTTGTCGAGACCGACGATCCGGATAGCCTTGCTAGGCAGGGTGCGAATCATGCTGTGCAGGTGACGCACATCGAGGGTGAGAACCCCAGGGTCCTCGATCTTGGCCTCGATGCTCTCGGTCAACGCGATCATCATGTCGGTCGCGGAGCAGATGATTTTGCCATCCGTGGTCGCACGCAAGAGCACATTGGCCAAAACAGGCATCGTGCTGCGCTTGTCAGCGACGGTCTGGGCGAGAGAGAGAGCGGAGAGAAGCTTGGGCTGTTCGATCTCGAAATTCATCGAGGCCTCATCGTGGCGGCAAGGTGTGCGGTGAACGCGGTTGCGAATCGTTGGTTGGTTAACAAACGCGCTCACAAATTGTCTTTTAAGACAGATCCGAATTTTTAAAATTTCTTTTAATTAACTCGTGATCTTGATCTGTCTGTGAAGTGGGGATAGTGCCGCAGATCCGTGCGAAATCCATCGGTTTTTTGAGTTTTTGAGGATCTGAAGCGAGGTGGACAAGACCGTGAGAGACCCACAGGCTTGGGCCGGGTTCTCCGCTCCGCAGGTTATCACCAGTAAAGCCCTCACACAGTGTGGAGCGCGTTTGACGAGTCTTTAGCCGGCAGTTTCGGCGGCATGTGGGGGCTACACTTGATGATGAGTTTGTGATCTGGCTCGCGATAGTTGGGGCCTGTGATGTGTGTGTTGGGTCCGCCTCTGCTTGCGCTTCGTGCCGGGTCTCGATCGACCGGGCGAGATACCTGCCGGGGCGGAGATCATGGCCGATGCGGGACCGATACGCCCCTCTGTTGGGGCCTATCGTTGCTCAGAACGGGCGGCTCCTACGGGGGCACGGCGCACTCAAGGCGAAGAAGCTTGGCGGTGTCAAAGGACACCTGGCGATAGAAAAAGCGACACCAGGACAAAGCCTGGTGTCGCTTGAGAGAGCCACGCGGGCCTTGCGACGCCGCTACTTGCTCATGGCCGAGTTGTTGCTCGCGCCCGTAACTCTGAGGACAAAAAATCAGTCCAGCGGGTCAGCGCAGAGCTGCTGCCGCAGGGTCCGCACGTTGGCGGCGAGTTCAGGCTCTAGCGCCTGCAGAGCTCGGATGCGTTTACATGCGTTGATCACCGTCGAGTGGTCCTTGCCGCCAAAGCGCAGGCCTATCTCGGGGAACGACGCGGGAGTGAGTTCCCGTGCGAGGTACATCGCGATCATTCGCGGCCTGGCGATGCCCTTGTGGCGACGCGGCCCCTTGAGGTCAGCGATGCGGATCGCGAAGTGGGTGGCGACGAGCTTTTGGATGGTCTCGATCGTGAGGGGAGCGTGCTGCCGCTGAGTGGTCTGTGCGCCGAGGACCGAGGTCGCAAAATCTGGGGTGATCTCGAGTCCCTTAAGGGAGGCGAAGGTCGATACGCGGACCAGAGCGCCCTCGAGTTCGCGCACGTTCGAGCGGATCAAACCGGCGATGTGCAGGCTGACCTCGTCGCTGAGGTCGATGCCGTCTTCCTCGGCTTTCTGGCGGAGGATCGCGACTCGCGTCTCCAGGTCAGGGGCCTTTACATCGGCAACCAGCCCCCAGTTGAGCCGCGAAGTAAGGCGTTCCTCCATGCCCTGCATGTCGCCGGGCACTCGATCTGCGGTCACGACGATCTGCTTGCCGGCCTCGTAGAGCGCGTTGAACACGTGGAAGAACTCGTCCATCGTCCGATCGCGTCCAGAGATGAACTGGATGTCGTCGATCAGGAGCACGTCGCAGTCCTCCCGGTAACGGCGGCGGAACTCATCAAAGGAGTTCGAGCGCACGGCGGTGATGAACTCGTTCATGAAGCGCTCTGCACTCTGCAGGGCGATGCGGAGCTCAGGGCGGGTCTCGTGAAGGTGGTGGCCGATCGCGTGCAAAAGGTGGGTTTTGCCGAGGCCGACCCCGCCGTAGATGAACAGCGGGTTGAAGCGCTGGCCGGGGGCCTGGGCGACCGCCCACGCTGCGGAGGCGGCGAGATCGTTGGAGGAGCCATGGATGAAACTCTTGAAGCGATAGCGCTGCGAGAGCTTTGGCGGCTCGGCTCGTCTGGGGGCGGGAGAGGGCGGTGCCGGGGAGTCGAGGGACGCCCTCTCGCCGATGCTGCTGGGGCTTGGGGTCTCGAGGACAACTTCCGAAGCCGAAGTCGGCGTCGGAGCCGGGCATGCCCGGCGAGTGCCCGATGTTGCCCGTTTTTCCTCGGTGTCCGGGACCACCGCGATCTCGACCTCAAAGGAGCGCTCAGTGCGCGCACGGATCTCGTCGAGCACCACTCCTAGGTAGTGGTTCTCAAACCACTCCTTCATAAAGCGGTTCGGCGCGGTCAGGTGGAGTCGATCGTCCTCAACCTTATCGAGGGCGATCGGCCGGAGCCAAAGATCAAACGTCTGGGCGCCCAAGCGCGGCTCGAGTCCCTCAAGTGCCTCACTCCAGATGTTGCTCATGACCCTCCATCCACAACTTCTCCCAGCCCTGTGGACATCCACAAAACAACGAGAACACACGAGATTCAGGGCCCATCGGGGGAGCTGTACACGGGTGTGGACAACTCCTTCGAGGGCCAGTACTGCGCCGCTGACGTATCGGCGTCGGCGGCGATCTCCGGGTCCGCGCCCGGGTCCTGGGTTCTACTCGGGGTCGTTCGCGCCCGGCAAGTCGCTCTCGAAGGGAAATCGTAATGCTTGGAGATCAAAAGTGTTTTTCTGGTTCGGCATCGCGCGATACACGCTCGGAAAAGTGCGCGATGCGCGATGAGGCCCGAAATTGCGGTCAGAGATAGGTCTCCGGGGGCGTCCGCGGGCACGCCCCTTTGACAAGCGGACTTGCGCCGGATCGATCGCGGAGACTCGCTCATAAAGCGGATTTCCGAGATCGCCTGGTGTTCAGGAAGTGCTCTGTAGCCAAAGCCGTTTTAGCGGCGGATCGCAGACTATTTTGCCCGGGACCGAGGAGATCGCTTGCGGGCAGATGTGCGCGGAGGGCCTTAGAGAGCGTCGAGTCCCACTTGGAGCTGGAGTTGGAGCTGGAGCGGACGTTGACAGGTTTCTCGCTCGTTGGTATCGGTTCGGGCCAATTTTGGAGGGTCGCGCGGCCGCACATCGGTCACGTACAGACCCCCTCCGATTCGAGTAGTAAGGACTTAGCGATGAAGCGCACCTACCAGCCCCACAATCTCAGCCGCGCCCGCACCCATGGGTACCGCGCCCGGATGGCGACCAAGAACGGTCGCAAGATCATCAAAGCTCGCCGCCGTCGCGGCCGCAAACGCCTCACGGTGACCACTGGCGGCAAATGAGACCGCAGGGGTTCCCGGCGAGCCTTCGCCTAAAGAAGCGTCGGGAGTTCCTCTTTGTTCAGGGGCGGGGCAAGAAGATCCACCTGCGTAACTTCCTGGTCTTCGTGACCAAGGGTCGAAGTCCGCGGCGTGGCACGGCTTCCCTGCCCGAGTCGTTGGCGGAACCGCCGCCGACGCGAATTGGCGTTACCGTGACCCGAAAAATCGGCAACGCGGTCGCCCGAAACCGGATTAAACGTCTGATCCGGGAGGGCTTTCGCCGTCGGCGCCGTGACTTTGCGCCCGGTCTCGACATCGTTTGGGTTGCCAAACGGGGGGCCTCGGCGATCCATTATTCCGACGTGCTCGCTCAAATTGACGACCTGCTTCGCCGGCTAGGAGCCGGGGGCCGACCTTGAAATGGCTCGCGATCGCAGCGATACGGGCCTATCAGCGCCTGATCTCGCCGATGCTCGTCCCCTCGTGCCGCTTCTACCCGAGTTGCTCGGCCTATTCCTGTGAGTGCTACGAGCATCACGGTTTTTGGCGCGGAAGCTGGCTGACGATCCGGCGGATCAGCCGTTGCCACCCTTGGCAATCGGGCGGTGTTGATCTACCACCCCTCCCCGTGGGCACGGAGCCGCCGGGCTCACACCGCACCGCATGCCCCCCGAGAACGGCTAAATAGTGGATAGCTCCCGCCGCACCCTCTTGGCGATCGCCATATGTGTTCTGATCTGGATCGTCTACTCGACCTGGATCATGCCGCCGCTACCCGCGGCTGACTCGCAAGCGCCGCAACAGCAGATCAGCGACGAGCGCGAAGATGACGCGCCGCAGACCGTCAAGGAGGAAGACGACGCGCCGCCGGTCGACGCCGCCTCGGTGGTCAAGGGTCGCCTCCAGAGCGAGCTCATCGCCCTGGGCGTCACCAACGTCGCCGGCACAGTCACCAGCGCGGAGTTCCAGAGCCCGCAGTTTTTGGGGGCCGACGGCAAGGGCTTGGACTTCCTCGATCTCGCCGGCCAGGCGAGCTTGGCGGTCGTCTTTGACGCTGAGCGCACCGACTTCAAGATCCCGCGCAACGCGGTCTGGGAGGTCGTTGATACCGGCGACAAGCGGACCTGGAACCTTCGCTATGCCGAGGCCGGCGTCGAGGTCAAAACCTCGCTGGTGCTGCTCGAGGACTTCGAGGGGCGCTTCACGGTCAAGGTCACAAATACAAGCGACAAGCCGCAAGAGCACCGCTTGGTGCTGCGCTCACGCCTCGGCGAAGGCTCCGAAAAAAGCCAGTACAACGTGCACCGTGGTCTCTGCGCCACGAGCGAGGACGTCGAGGATTTTGATATCGACGACGTCGAGGAGAATGCCGAGCGCATCCGCGGCGCGATCAGCTGGGCTGGACTCGACACCAAGTACTTCCTCTGGGCGATGATCCCGAGCGAGGCCGGTCAGCTCTGCGAGATCACGACCAACAGTGCCCTCGATGTACTTGTGGCGAACCTCTACTCCAAGGCCCGCACCCTGAGCCCGGGTGAGACCCGCGGCTACGAGTACGGCCTCTACTTCGGCACCAAAGAGCTCGAGCGCCTGACTTCGCACAGCGTTGTCGGCGGTGTGAACCTCGAGGACGCGATCGATTGGGGCTGGTTTGGCGGTCTCTCCTCCTTCCTCGGCAAGCTGATGCTTCGCCTCCTCCACTGGTTCTACGGTCTGACCGGGATCTGGGGGGTGTCGATCCTGCTGCTGACCGTCGTGATCAAAGCGGTGACCCTGCCGCTGACGCTCAAGCAGATGAACTCGATGAAGCGGATGAAAGAGATCCAGCCCGAGATCGAGAGCATCAAGACGAAGTACGGCGACGACAAGACCCGCCAGGCCCAAGAGATGCAGGCGCTCTTCGCCCGCTCCGGGGTCAACCCGCTCGCTGGTTGTCTGCCGATGGTCTTCCAGCTGCCGATCTGGATCGCCCTTTACGCGATGCTCGCGACCGCCGTCGAGCTCTTCCGGGTGCCCTTCCTGTGGCTTCCCGACCTCACGGTGCAGGATCCCTACTACATCCTGCCGCTCGGCATCGGCGCCCTGATGTTCCTCCAGACACGGATTCAGCCGACGCCGACTGGGGACAACCAACAGGCGAAACTGATGATGTGGCTGATGCCCATCATCTTCACGGTGATGATGCTCTTCCTGCCCTCGGGCCTGGGCGTCTACATCTTCGCTAATATCCTCCTCTCGCTGGTCCAGACGGTCATCCAGTTTCGGACTGGTAAGACGGCCGTCGCCAAGGCGAAGTGAGCCCTGATTTTTGGAAGGTTTGACGATGAGCGATCCCACGGAGAAACAGGAGCAGATGAGCGCAGATGAGCGCTTTGCCAAGGCGGTACCAGTGGTCCGCGTATTCCTCGAGTCGGTGCTCGGACTCCTCGGCGTAGAAGTCGAGGTCGACATCGATATCGAGGAGGACGGCCTCCACTGTGACCTCAACACCAGTGATGATGACGGCGGTCTATTGATCGGCCGGCACGGCGCGACCCTCGACTCGCTGCAGTACCTGACCCTTCGGGTTTTGCAGGCCGAGAAGTTCGAGCGCATGCGCATCACCCTCGATGTCGGGGGTTATCGAGTGCGCCGCGAGAGGGCGCTTCGTGACCTCGCCCAGGGCATCGGCACCCGGGTGCTCGACTCCGGCAAGCCCTATCACTTTGAGCCGATGTCGGCGATGGAGCGCCGGGTCGTGCACATGACGTTGACCGAGATCGACGGCGTGCGCACCGAGTCCGAGGGCGAAGGGCGCTACCGTCACGTCGTTGTTTTCCCCGATCAAGGTCGGGGATCACAAGCTCAGGCGTGAACTCGTCGGCGACGATCGTCGGCGTTGCTACCGGGAGCGCCGACGGAGGCGTTGCGATCATTCGTCTGAGTGGTCCCGATGCGTTGGCGATCGCCCGTCGCAGGGTCGGCTCGTTGCCGTCACCGCGTAAGCTCGCGCGGCGGGCCTTGAGGCTCTCGAAGGAGAGCGCTCTGGGCGAGACGTCGGGTTTTGCTGAGGACGCCCTGGTCGTGCAAATGCCCGGGCCACGTTCATTCACGGGCGAAGATGTCGTCGAGTTTCACGTGCACGGCGGTGAGCGCAATGTCGCGTCGATCGTCGCCTGCTTTCTCGCATCCGGGGCGAGGGCGGCGGGTCCTGGTGATTTTTCGCGTCGGGCCTTCGCCAACGGTCGTCTGAGTCTCGACCAGGCAGAGGGCATCGCAGCGCTCATCGCAGCCCAGACCGAGAGCGCCGTCCTGCAGGCACGGCGGTTGGTCGCTGGTGAACTGGGCGCGAGCGTCGAGGACTTGCGCGTGGGTGTTGGGGATCTGCGAACCGAGGTCGAGGCAAACCTCGATTTTGCAGAGGATGTCGAGGATGCCGACGAGCTGCGGTGGGCAGGCGAAGTGGGCGAGTTTGTGGCGACGCTTAGCGATTGGCTCCGGCGCTTTGAGTACGGCCGACGCGCTCGCGAGAGGGTACGCATCGTGCTCGCAGGGCCGCCAAATGCCGGCAAGAGTTCGCTCTTTAATGCGTTGCTCGGCCGCACGCGATCGATCGTCAACGCGGCCCCGGGCACGACTCGAGATTACGTCGAGGCGGAACTCAAACTGGGGGCCTACTCGGTGCTGCTGGTGGACACCGCGGGGCTCCGCGAGGGCATTGACGGCACGATCGAGGGTGCAGGCATCGCCCTGAGTCACGAGCAGATGTGTGGCGGTGATTTAGTTCTCTGGGTTGAGGCCGCCGATAGTTTTTCAGATACAGCTCCTCCGGATGAAGTGGGACAGAGCGCGCTTAGGATCGAGAGCAAGCGTGATCTCGGCCTTCAAAGACCGGAGTGGATCGGCGTCTCGACCACGGATCCGGCGAGCTTGAACACGCTTCGCCGGCGCCTTCAGGAGTGGATCGGCGGCGGCGATCAGCAGCCTTGGATCGGCCTCGCGCGGCACCGCGAATGTGCGGAGGAGGCGATGCTCGCACTGGTCGAGACGGGCGAGCTTCTTCGCCATCGCCGCGGTATTGAAGTCGTCGCTTTTCAACTCGCGGTGGCTGAGCGACGCTTGGCAGAGGTGACCGGTCGCTCAGCGTTGGGCGCAGTCGGCGAGCAGGTTCTCGGGCGGATTTTTAGCCGCTTCTGCATCGGTAAGTAGGGGCTAGGCTAGGGGCTAGGGGCTAGGGATAAACGGGATCCCGAAGTCGGCGAAGATGTCACGCAGATCGGCGACCATGGCCCTGATCTCGGCGGGTGTGTGCAGCGCAGAAACCGTGAGCCGGAGGCGGGCACTGTCAGCGGGCACCGTTGGCGGGCGTATCGCTTGGATGTGCCAACCCCGATGCAAGAGCGCCTGGGCGATCGCGACGGCGGACTGGTTGTCGCCGATCATGAGCGGAAAGATCGGCGATCTTTCGGTGCGTCGATCAAAGCCGAGGAGATCCTCCAAGAGCCGGGTGTTGTCGCTGAGGCGAGCGCGCCTTTGTTCGCCGAGTTCACCGCGGAGAGCCGCCAGGTGGCTACGGATTCGCTCGGCGAGCAGCGGCGAAAAACCGGTGCTGAAGACGAAGGAGCGCGCTCGTCCACGGAGCCAACGGGCGATCAGCGACGACGTCGCGACAAATGCTCCCGCACATCCGAGCGCCTTGCCGAGTGTGCCAACCACAACATCTGGACGCAGTCTGTGTTGTCGCGCGAGGGTTGATCCCGAGCCAAAGATCCCAAAGGAGTGGGCCTCGTCGAGGTAGAGCGCTCCGCCGCGCTCGTTGTGCGCGCGTGCAGCATCGAGGTCGATCATGTCGCCTTCCATGGAGAAGATCGACTCGCTAAACCACCAATCGACTGCTGCGTTTTCTCGTTTTTGTTCTTGTCCTCGTCCTTGGGCATCGCGGCTCAAGAGGCTCGAAGGCACAGGAGGCTTGAGGTGCTCGAGGATCTCAACCTTGACAGAGCTGAGGCGGAGGCCGTCGATCAGGCTCGCGTGGTTGAGACGATCGCTGGAGACACGGTCGTGGGCTTCGATGAGCGCAGCCGGCACGCTGGTGTTCACCTGAAAACCTGACGGGAAGAGGAGCACCGCTTCGCAGCCGACATGGTCTGCGAGTTCGGCTTCGAGGGCACGGAGCTGCGGAAGGTCGCCACAGATGAGCCGGGATGCACCGCTACCTGGGGGGCTCGCGGAGGGGCCTGGGTCGCCGAGATTTTCGCCCGCAAAACCGAGGTAGTCATTGCTGCAAAAGCCTACTACGCGGCGGTTATCGAGGAGATAGCCGGTACCGCATCGCTCTCGGATCGCCGGCATTCGACGCCCGAGTCCGGCGTGTTCGAGGTCCGCGAGGCGGTCGGCGATCCGTGTCTCGATCTGTGATCGCACGGCCTAGAGTAGACTGCTCGGCCATGCGCTTTGCAACATCAAGAGGGTCCCTGTGAGCGGCGAACTCGAGGTCTTTCTCTCGCCCTTGCTCGTCGGAGTGGGCGTTCGGGAGCTGGATCGATCGGCGTGGTTGCGCCTCGAAAAGCTAGCCGAACTCTGGCTTCGCTACGGTCGGGTGATGAACTTGACCTCGGCAAAGACTGTCGAGGATTTGGCGCCACATGTACTCGAGGCGGTTTTGGCTGTGGAACTCGCGCAGCGACTGGGCCTCGCGGATGGGGCGCGATGGCTCGATGTTGGCTCTGGGGCGGGCTTTCCTGGGCTCGTGGTCGCTGCGTTGCTCGAGGTTGAGTTGACCTTGGTCGAGCCTCGTGAGCGGCGGGCGAGTTTTTTGGAGGTGGCGTTGGCTCAGATCAAGCGTCCGGGTCGGGTGCTCCGCGGCCACATCGATCAGAAGAGATGGCGCTCGGTCGGAGAGCTCGGTCACGGGCAGGTACCCGAGCTGGGTAGTTTTGATGTGGTTAGTGCGCGGGCGGTCTTCACTCTCGAGCGCTGGCTCGAAATTGGTTCGGCATGGGTGGCTCCTGATGGTTGGGTCTTTGCGCATGCCACGCGCTCGGCGAAGCAGTCATTGCGGGTAATTCCATTGCAAAGTCTTTGTTTCGACCAATGGTCAGTCATTGTTTTTGAGGGTCGAGAACTCAGGAACAATCGTGGCTAATTTCGCTCTTTGGGTTCTTTGATTATGCCGAAACGGGATTTTGTGCATGGATTCGACCAGTTTCGGGGCAATTGGGAGCGTGGGAGGGCTGCAGCCTTTGGTCGTTGGGTTCTCTCTCGGGCGAAAAGAAGGGCAGAGGGCGGGATCCTCCGCTGGAG
>CAYYUP010000018.1:0-7282 GCA_964474905.1 uncultured Nannocystis sp.
CAGCCTCTTCAGCGGGAGCAGCCTCTTCCTCGGGAGCAGCCTCTTCAGCGGGAGCAGCCTCTTCCTCGGGAGCAGCCTCTTCAGCGGGAGCGGCCTCTTCACTGTCACTTTCGCTCACAGCAGCATTGGCAGCGTCATTGCTGTTATCGCTACTGTCACTTTCGCTACCCGTGTCTTCGCTCTGCTCCTTTACGTCATCGGAAATCGGCTCTGCGGCTGCCTCTGCGGCAGAGGCTTCCTCATTTCCGTCCGTTGCTCCCGAATCGGAGGCACTTTCCTCCACAGCGACACCATCCTCATGTGCACTCTCATCCACCATCATCGAACTCCTTTTTCACGCCTCAAATGCGCGACACAATCACCAGATTTCAGCACCTCTATCTTTCGGATTTTCGACGCGATAAGTCAAACGTTTCCGACGTCGATCCGTCAAAATTATCTGACATAAATATACTGTCCTAAGAGACATGTCCTAATGGTCACAGGCTTGACCGATTGCGCATCCAGGCGAGAATCACCGGGCCCAATCTCGGTTCGCGACACTCCGTGCTGGCATCGCGAATCGACCCGGAGCAGAGCGGCGAATCGAGGAGCGAATCGAGTCGGCACAGAAGGCCGAAGTAGACCTCAATATGGGACTACTGGCCCGTTTTGAGCCGCGCGAGCCGAGCAAATACGAGTCGACCGGCGGCGGAACGAGCGGGGGTGCGATGCCTTTGCCGAGCGCCTGAGGTGCAGCTCGGCCGAGAGCCAAGAGCCGTGGATCAGCGGCCTGAAATCTCGCGGTCCAGGCGGCGCTCGATGGCCTCAAGCTCCCGCATTTTTTGCTCGAAGTCATCGCTGCCAGAGCTGAGCTTGCCGCGGCTCTTTGGCTCCGCGGACCCGAGCGCCTTATCCTTTGTAAGCAAGCGGTAGCCGAGGTAGCCAGCGCCACCGAGCACGCCGAAAACAATGACGTACTTGAGCATTGCGAGCGCGATCGCAAACAGGGTCAGTCCACCGAGCCCGAGGAGGACGCCCTTGAGCAGGGTCGAGGTGCTGCCGTTACCGCCGCTGCCAGCGGAGCGCTTCATGATCGCCCTTGGAATCGATTTTTTCGGCAAGGGCTGATCATAGGCGAGCTCCGTGATCCGTGCAATCGCGCCCCCGCCTTGGGCGTCCCCTGTGCGAGATCGAAGCTCGCGCATGCACGGGTCACGAACGCGCATGCAAATGCCCATTTTCCGCCTCCAGAGGGCATGCAGGGCGGAGTTTCAGGGCATACTTTCAGCTCCTCCAGCGCAAGGTTTGTGAGCCGTGGCGAGTGACGACAAGAAGTCTGGATCGAAGAAGCCACCCCGTCTCCCGCGCCGCGGGGGAGCAGGCGAAGGAACGGGCCCAGGTGTGCCCTCTGCACCGCCGCTTGGCCTGCCGCCACTCCCGAGTCGGTCGCCCGGTACGTCGCTCTTTTCGGGTCTCTCGGGTCTAAAGCCGCAGCCCACGAGACCTGGATCGGCCGACAAAGAGGAGCCAGGGCCGAGTTCTGCTCCGCAGATCGAATCGCCCTCAGCAGACAAGCCTAAGCCGCGGTCGCCTTCCTCGCTGGCCAGCGCTCTGAGCCGGGGACTTCCTCCCCTCGGCGAATCGCCCGCGAAAAAAGCGAAGGCCGAGCCCAAGCCCAGTCCGTCCGAGTCTCCAGAATCCAACGTGCAACACGAGCCGCCGATCGCTCCCAAAGCACCGCTCGCTGGTCTAGGGGACCTGATGAGGCCGCATAAGTTGCCAAGTGTGCACGATACCCAGGCGTTGGATTTGGAGTCTCTCGAGTTTGAGATCGACGAAAACGCCGAGGCCAAAGCTGCGGATGAGCTCGACGTCGAGATCGATTTTGACGATGGGTCGGAGGCTCCGATCGTGCCTCCGACCTCGAAGGTCACGCCGGAACAGGTCCCGTCGGTGCCGGGCATTGCAGCTCCAACGCTGATGCCGGCGCCCCGCGAGGGGACCCCGACTCCGGGACCGTTGCCGGTGCCTCCAGGCGTGGGCGATTCGGGGATGCGCAGACCGCCGCTGGGCCAGCGGGTCGGGGATTCGGGGATGCGCAGAGCCCCGACGGGTGTGCGGGTAGGGGACTCGGCGATGCGAAAGGCGCCTCCGCTCGGGGCGGTCGAGGCGCTCCGAACGGGCACGCCGAGCGCGGCTCGTACGCGGATGAGCCTGCGAGCACCCGGGGCGATGCCCCAGGCGAAGAAGAATCCCGGATCGACGATAGCGTCCCGCGCAGACACTCTGCGCACCGGTGATGCGATGCCGGCTCCGCTCGTGCAACTGGCGGCTGCGACCGGCACCGAACCCTTTATTGAGCAGGCTCGTCTTCTGATTCGCGATTGGGAGGGGGAGCTAGGTGGCAAGCCGGATCTCTTTCGAGCAGCTCGCCTTCACTACGAGATCGCTCGGCTCAGCGAGTTTCCCTTAGGCGACCTCGCGCGGGCATCGATCGCCTACCAAAAATCCCTCGGTCTCAACGCCGATCACTTGCCCTCACTCGTCGGCGCTCGCCGGGTGTTGCTCGCTCAGCGCGACTACTCTAAGGCGCTGCCTCTCTTCGATGCGGAGGTCAGGCTGAGCGCCGATGCCAACCACAAGGCGTCCTTGATCTACGCCAAGGGCCAGGTCTTAGAGGACTCGATGGGCAAGGAGAGTGAGGCCCGATCGGCCTACGCGGCGGCTCTCGATCTCTGTCCTGGCAGCGTTACGCTCCTCAAATCGCTCGAGCGTATTGATCATCGGACGAGCAACTGGAGAGGCTTAGAGCAGACCTACGCCAAAATCGCGTCGTCGGTAGAACTCGATCCTCGGCATCGCGCAGCGATCGTGATCCGTCGTGCTCACCTCCTCGAGGCGCGCACGAGCGACTCTGCGATGGCGGTCGAGCTCTACGAGAGCGCCGTCGAACTCGACCCGCGAGCCTCGGGTGCTTACGCGGCGCTCAAGCGCCTGCATCACGGCAAGGGGCGTTGGCGCGAACTTATCCAGGTCCTGGTTCGAGAGGCGAGGCACACCGAGGATTCCGAGGTCCGGGCGATGGCCTATTACCGGATCGCTCGTCTGCACTCCGAACGCCTCGGCAATCGTGATCTGGCGATCGAAGCACTCGAACGATCGGTCGCTGAGGTCCCCGAGGATCGCCTCGTGCTCGAGGAGCTGATCGATCTTTATCGGGCCGCAGGCCGCTTCGATGCGATGGCGGTGACCCTCGAGAACATGGTCTCGGGGGTCGAACATTCGAACGAGCGGATCTCGCTGCTGCACCGTCTAGGGGCGCTGCACGAGGGGTCGCTCGACGACGAGAGTTCCGCTATCCGCTGGTACGAAGAGTCGCTCGCGCTCGAGCCCGCGTACCTCCCGGGCCTGCGCGCGTTGACGAAGCTCTACACCCGGCGCGGAGCCTGGGATGCGCTCATCGCCATGAATCTGGCCGAGGCCGAGGCTGTGCTCGCGAGCCACCGCAAGGCCGCCGCATATCTCCGCGTCGCCGACATCTTCGAAACCCATAAGGGGGAGCCGAAGGCGGCGATCGATCACCACGCGCGCGCTCTCTCGTTTGATCCCTGCTTGGCGGCTTCGTTTAAGGCACTTGTACGCCTCTACACCGAGGCTAAGCGCTACCGCGAGCTGATCGAACTCTACGAGCGCGGTATCGACGGTGCCCCCAACGATGCCGTGCGAATCGCCTATCTCTTTCGCGTTGGCGACATCTACATCGACTGCTTGGGCGAGCCGGTGCAGGCGATGCACAGCTACGGTCGCATCCTTAAAGTAGATGCGCAGCACCTCGGGGGTCTGCACGCGTTGCAGCGCGCTGCCGATCAGGCGGGGCGCACCAAAGAGCTGGTGGACGCCCTCGAGATCGAGGCTTCGATGACCCGCGAGTCGCCGCGGGTCATCGTGTTGTTGCACCGGGCCGCGCAGCTTCTCGACAGGGATCTCGACGATCGCGACGGCGCGCTCAGCCGTCTCCGGCGGATTCTCGAGATCGACGGCACCTATCAACCGGCGCTCGCGAGCGCTGGTCGGCTCTACTTTCGCGCCGGTCGTTGGGAGGACCTCTATCTAACCTACGAGCAAGAGCTCGCGATCGCCGAGCCGGGGCGTGCATCGGTAGCGCTCCTGCATACGATGGGAGAGATCGCCGAGGAGAAACTCGGCCGTGTCGAGCAGGCCATCGAGTGCTACCGGCGAGCGAGCAAGGCCGATGCAAAACACGGACCCTCGCTCGAGGCCTTGGCGCGCCTGCTCTCTGTGGGCGAGCGTTGGCGGGAGCTTGTGGCTGTGCTCGAGACGCAGTTCAGGGGCCTTGCCGATGCGCGAGCTCGGGCGGCGACGGCTTACCGTATTGGCCGGATCTACGAGGAGCGACTGGACATCCTCGACAAGGCATTGGCGGCTTACCAACGGTCGGTCGAGTCAAAGCCTGACTTTCGGCCCGCGCTCGACGGTGTCGCCCGGGTTCGTGCGCTGCAGGAGAGTTGGCCCGGTGTCGTCGAAGATCTTGCGCGGGAGGCGACGACGGCAAAGGACAAGGCGTTGGCGATCGCTGCGATGCTTCGATCTGGCGAGGTTTGGAGCGAGCACCTGCATAAGACCGAGCGGGCGATCGGCTGTTACGAAGCTGTCCTCGGGATCGATCCAGAGAACCTCGCGGCACTCTTCGCGCTCGAGTCGCTCTACCGGGAGATGTCGGCCTGGAACATGCTTGCCGAGGTCTACGTGCGACAGGCTCGGATCCTGCGGGATGGTGGGGCCCGGATCGCGGCTTTTCGCGAGCTGGCTCGAATCCAAATCCGTGGAGGAGGCGGCCACGAGGCGGCTCTCGACACTTACGCATCGATCCTCGAGATCGACGGAAACGACTTTGATGCACTGGTCGCCACCGAGCGCAGTGCGATCGAACTGGTCGATGACGAGCTGCTCGGCTTTGTCGACGCACGATTCATCGAGAGCAGCATCGATCGCTCGTTGCTCGCGGCGCACGAGACCCGGCACGGCGAGAGTCTCGAGCGCCTGGGACAGTTGACTGCGGCGTTGCCGATGTACGAGGCGGCTCTCGGGCACGACGCGGAGTCGATGGCGGCGATGTACGGGATGATCCGCGTGGCGTCGACCCTCGATGAGCCCCGCGCTCTCGTCTTCGCCAAGGTACGGCTCGCGACAGTCGAGAGGGATGGCAAGGTCGCCGCGGAGCTGCTGACAGATATCGCCAAGCTCCGTCTTCAGCGTCTCGACGACGTCGAGGGCACCGTCCGCGCGCTCGAGGATGCGCTCGAGCGGTGGCCCGATCATGTCGAGGCTGCGTCTTTGCTCGACGAGATTTTTGTCGCCAAGGATCGCCTCGATCATCTGGTCGAGCGGCTCGGTCAAGCGGCAGAGTCGGCCCGATCTGCGACGCGTGCATCGGAACTCTGGGCCCGAGTTGCCGAGATCTATGCCGATCCCATGTCAAACCTCGCCGGGGCGATCGCTGTGCTCCGTCGCTCGCTGCGGGATCGCCCTGAACACGCTCCTAGCCACCTCCTGCTCGGTGAACTCTTCGGCCGAAATACCCAGTGGAGCGAGTCAGCCGCGGAGTACCGCGAGGTGCTCGCCGGGACCCAAGATGCCGAGATGATTTGCACCGCCAATACCCGGCTCGCGATCGTACTCGCGGAGCGTCTGGACGATCTATCGGGGGCCCGGGAGGCGCTGACAAAGGTGCTCGCACTGATGCCCGATGATCGCGAGACGTTGCTCGTGCTCACGGATTATCACGCTCGCGCCCAGGATGTAGAGGCGGCGACCGAGGGGGCGCGCCAGCTCCTGCGGGTATCTGCGGGCCGCGAGGATCGTCTGGGAACCATCATTCATCTCTTCCGCGTCGAGCTGACACTCGGTCGTCGCGAGCAGGCGCGTGAGGTGCTCCTTAATGCTGTCTTGCTCGAGGGGCCAGGTGGCTTGGCCGCCGACGAGTACCGTGCATTTGTTCGTGACGACGAGGATTGGGAGCGCTACGAGGACGCGCTCCTCAAATTCCTCCGCCAATCAGAGCAGGATGGGGATCCGCTGGTGCCGACCTATCTGGCGCTCGCAGAGGTGCAAGCGGAGCAACTCGGCACCATCGATCGGGCGATCAGCACTCTCGAGATGGGGTTGGCCAACGTCGGCGAGAGTGAGCCGCTACGGGTCGAACTCAGCCGTTGGCTGCGGGCAGAGGGACGAGTTCCCGATGCCATCCGTGCCTACCAAAAATTGCTCAACGAGCATCCCGCATCGGCCCCCGGTTGGCGCGGGCTCTACGAGAGCTATGTCGCCGCCAAGCGAGGCTCAGAGGCGACGCTTACGCTCGCACCGCTCTGCATCCTAGGTGAGGCCAGCGAGCACGAGGCGCGGGTCATGCAGTCGGCGTCTCCGCGACCGCCGGTGGGCTCCGCTGGCATCCTGCACCCCGACAACTACCGCGCTCTCGTCGATCGCAACGACCAGGGAGCCGTCGCGGAGCGCTTGCTGTCGATCATCGATTACAGCTTGGCTCGCCTCTATCCGCTCGATCTCGAGTCTTACGGGATCAGCAGTCGTGATCGAATTACCAACCGATCCAACGACCCGTTGCGAAGGCTCGCCGAGCGCGTCGCCCAGATCTTCGGGGTGCCTGATTTTGAAATGTACATGATCCGTACCCAGGGCACCCGGGTGCAGCTCGACTTCGGCGCGACTCCTGCGCTCTTGATCCCTTCCTCCGTGGGCCGCCTCAACGAGACCCAGCAAGTCTTTGTGCTCGCGCGAGCGTTGGCAGATGTCGCTCGCGGTCTCCACCCGCTCAACAAGTTCAAGGCTCAGGATTTGATGCTGATCCTCGCGGCTGCGGCACGGGCGTCGAATTCCAACTACGGGTCGACGCTCGCCGACGGAGGAGCCCTCAACGAGCTCAACCGGCGGATCATCAAGGCGCTCCCGCGCAAAGAGCGGAAGGCCTGCGAGGACGTCGCAGCTGCCTATGCATCGGCACCCCCGATCGACTTCAGTGCCTGGGTGCAGGGCAACACCATGTCGGCCACGCGGGTCGCGGCCTTGGTGACCGGCGACCTCGTGCTCTGCGTTGAGGTCCTGCGACACGAGGACTCTGCGCTCTCGTATCTCGAGGGCGAAGACATGGTCGGCACGTCGCCCGTGATCGCGGATCTGCTGCGCTATTGGTGCAGCGACTCTGCACACGAACTCCGCCGCCGTCTCGGCAAACGCAGCACCTAGACCGCCCATACGCGTTGAG
>CAYYUP010000018.1:7382-27126 GCA_964474905.1 uncultured Nannocystis sp.
GAGAGCGTCGTCGTACATCAAGACGATTCCCTCAACGGATCGATCGTTGTACCCGGCGGTTCGCAGACGGAGAATCACCTCGCGCTCGATCTCATTTGAAGCCGTGGGTGCAAGTCGTGCATACCCGAGGAGCCTTTCGCCACGCAGATGAGTGGTCTCACCTTGGAATGGGTTGGGGACGAGTGAGGCGATTGCGGGGCTATCGAGTCCTCGCAGAAGCTGTTGGGCCGCGACACAGGCGAGGTGTTGTGCGGCGCCGCCAAGCGGTCCAGCCTCGACAGCCTCGACGAGTGCGACCGTCGCGATTTGACCCCGCAGGAAGTCGCGCTCTTCATCCGAACACAGCGCGAGGAGAGCTTCCGCATCCGGGGATTCTTTGAGTAGCTCAGTGAGACCGTCGTCTTCTAGGAACTCGTGGGTGTCGTCGAACGATCGGAGGATCGAGCGGAACATGCGAATTGCGTAGTCTGCCGCGACTCCAGCGATCGAGCTTCCGAATTTTTGACGGACTGTCAGTCGGGCCGCGTTCATTGTTTCTGCGGCTGCGAGGCCGAGTGGGGCCAGCCAGGAGCTGTCTGTCGTGACAGCTTTCATCACGATCGCGGTGACTTGGATGAACTCCGCGACCGCGAGGTCGAGCTGCACAGTCGACCATGCAGGCCCCCGCAGGACTTCCAACACCTCGGTGAGGCGGGCGGTATGCCACCGTATCTGCGCCCGCAGTTCTGCAGGAGCCGACTCTGCAGCACTCCGAAGGGAGTCAGGCGTTAGGACCGTCAGCATGACTGACTCGGCAGACATGGACCTGTCGTAGCATAATTTGTCGCGTTTCCGACTTGGGAGGACATCGCGTGCGCGATGTTGCCTCGCCGGTCGACTCGCCACCTTCGTGATCCGTGCGGCTATAGTGCGCACAGGAGCGGATCCTCGACTCTCGCAGTTCGTCCGGGCCCGCTCCTGTCTTTGACAGACGCAAATTTTAAAAAGCCGCTTGCCGGAGTCGAACCGACGACCTGCTGGTTACGAATCAGCTGCTCTACCAACTGAGCTAAAGCGGCGAGGGCCGGCTTTGTACGCCAGCGACGGTGGGCCGTCAAGTCTGGGCTGTGGGCCCTAGGGCCGCCAGAGGAAGCCGCGCGAGCGGGGATCGATGTCGTCCGGGATGTGCTCGCTGCCGCCGAGGCGGAGCAAAATCTCGCCCTGCACCTGTTCACCGGGCACAAAGCCGAGCGCGCGGGAGTCACAGCACGCGCCGTCGTCTCGGTTGTCCGCGAGGATCAGGTAGCCGTCGGCGATGAGTTCGATCGGGCCAGGATCGTCAGGAAGGGCCATACCCGGCCAGCGAGCGATCAGTCCCGGGGTTTGCAGCACTCTGAAGCGGCGACCGCCGACCATCTCAAAGGCTGAGCCGCGGGGGCGGGCACGTGCGACTTCGGCGGGTGCCTCTGAGGGGTCGGGCTGGCCGCGGACCATCAACTCAATGACACCCGAGGCCTTATGCTCGATCTCTACGCCGTTGATCGTGAGGCTGCTACGACTGCTGTCAAAGGTGATGAGATCACCGGGCAGTGCAAGGATTCGGCCGACACGTAGGGCTTCTGAGGATTCGGGTGTGTGATCGAGTCCGCTGCGGCGTTGCACCTTGGCCCATTCTTCGTCGAGATGGAGATCGTCGACATCGATGACCGCGGTATTGCGCAGAGGCTCTGCGCTCCGTCGCCGAGGATCGGCGATGCGGGCCTTTGGGTCATCGGTGCCCTCGAGGCTCGGCTCGTTGGCGACGTTGATGATCTCGGGATCGGCGGCGGGGTTCGGGCGATAGATGACGATATCCCCTGCCTGGAGGCCCCAGGACCCCCGTACGAGCACGACATGATCGCCGTCGAGCAGCGTCGGGGCCATGCCGTCGCCGTGGATTTCGATCACCGTCGCGAGGCTGGCACGAAGGGCGAGCAGGCCTGCACCGAGCAGGAGAACGAGCCACGCGAGGCGGGTCGAGAGGCTGCGATCGGAGCGACGAGGTCGATCGTACTCGTCGTCATGGCGGGAGAGGCCGAACATCGGAGGAGAGCCGCGCGAAGCTGTTGACCACGGCGGCCACATCTTCGCCAACCCGGTGAAGATCGCCAAAGAAGAGGCCGATCCCCGCGAGACCCCAGGCGCCCGCTCGGAGACATGCCTGGGCGTTTGCGGGTCCAACTCCGCCGAGGGCGAAGATCCGGGCGTTGGGTTGTGCCGCCCAATCTCGAAGCGGAGCGAGCCCAACTGCGGATTTAACCCGGCCCCTTTGCTCGGTGGAGGGCTGGTAGATCGGGGCGACGCAGGTGTAGTCGACGAGATCGTGCATTCCCTTGGCTTTGCCATGGCAGGAGCGGCCGATGTACCCGAGGTCGAGCGTGCGGCGGATGGACTCGAGATCGCAGCGGCAGGGATCCGCGCGGAGCTGGACTCCTGCAAATTCCAGGGAGGGCTCGCTCTCTCGCATACGGGCGAAGCTCTTGATCTGCTCGGGTGCGAGCGAGAGCAGCAGGGGAATCTGGAGGGCCCGGCAGCGCGAGACAAATGCCGAGAGACGGCCGCGGGTGATCGCGGCGAGAAGCTCGGGCAGGTCGGCGCACGGTTGTCGCAGCAGTACACCGAGCCCGAGCACAAGTGCGCCGGCCGACGCCCAACGATCGACGAGGTTGGCGTCGACCGGGCCTTCGGGCGGGCTGATCGCGAGGAGGCGGAAGGGCGGCGCGGGCATCGACCGGGGGCTACTCGATGAGGCCGCCAGTTGGGCTCGATGCGTTGGCGTAGGCTCGGATCGGCATTCTACCTGCCTCAAAGGCCAGCCGTCCGGCGATGATCCCGAGACGCATGGCCTGGGCCATTTTCACAGGATCATCCGCCTGAGCGATCGCCGTGTTCATCAGCACGCCATCGCAGCCGAGCTCCATCGCCACGGTCGCGTCGCTAGCGGTTCCAACCCCTGCGTCGACGATCACAGGCACGTTTGCCTGCTCGATGATCAGGCGGATGTTGTGGCGGTTTCGGATCCCGAGGCCACTGCCGATCGGAGCGGCGAGGGGCATCACCGCGGCGCAGCCGAGCTCCTCGAGTTTGCGACAGACAACCGGATCGTCGGTGCAGTAGGGGAGCACCGTGAAGCCCTCGTCCAAGAGAATCTTCGCCGCTTTGAGCGTCTCTTCGTTGTCCGGGAAGAGGGTCTTGGTATCGCCGAGAACCTCTAGCTTGACGATATCGGCGATTCCGAGTTCGCGAGCGAGACGCAGTGTGCGGACGGCATCGTCGGCGCTGTAACAGCCGGCGGTATTGGGCAGCAGCGTGTAGCGATCGCGATCGATCCAGCTGAGGAGGTTGTCCTTGGCCTTAAGATCGACCCGACGAAGCGCGACCGTAACGATCTCAGCGCCGCTCGCCGCAAGTGCGGCCTTGGTCTCGATCGCGTCCTTGTATTTGCCGGTGCCGACAATGAGGCGCGATCGCAGGGTGCGACCGGCCAGGGTCCAGGTGTCAGTGTGTGCGTTCAAAGCTCAGCCTCCGCCCACGAAGGTCACGATCTCGAGGTGGTCGCCATCGACGACGATCGCCTTTGAGTGTTCGGCTCGGGTGACGATTTCGCGGTTGCGCTCGACCGCGACCTGGCGGGCGTCGAGGCCGAGAGAGGTGATGACCTCGGCGACCGTCATTGGAGCGCGAAGCTCGTGGGGCTCGCCATTGAGCACGATCGTGGGCACGGGCGGACGGTACACAATCAGAGCCCTTCGCTCATGTGAGCGCGGTCGTGCGCGGCATAAGCGCACTTCAACCGAAAGGATAAATTCGCGCTTCACAAATTGGCGCGCATATACCGCGTGTGAAGCTTGGATCACACCGTTGTTATTCCTACCCACGTGTGGGTTTTGTGCAACACGGCCACAGAGACGGGTCCCACCGTACCTAGAACCTAGAATTCAATAATTTCAGGCGTATTGGTGATCGCGAGCACATTTCAAGATTTGGCACGGCACGTGCTTGTGTAATCAGACATGGCCGCTTCCGACACCCGTCGTCCCACGATCCCCCTTGAGCGCATGGAGACCATGGAGGTCCTTAGCTGTGTTGAGCCCTTTGTCAGCGCTAGGCCGCCTGAGATCGAACAGCTCTCGGTCGCCGCGACTCGCATTCGCAAAGCGCCTGGGGCTGCAGTGCTCAGCGAAGGTCAGCCCTCCGATGCGCTCTACATTGTGCTTCGTGGTCGCGTAAATCTCGTGCGAGTTGCGGACGGTGGTCGCGATCTCATCCTCAGCGCTTTGGGTCCCGGTGATGCGTTCGGCGAGGTCTGTGCATTTGGTGGCGCGGCGATGTCCACCGCGGCGATCGCCGCTGTTCATACCGAGCTGCTCCGAGTGCCAGCTGAGAGCGTCGTCGATCATCTCCGCCGCGAGCCCGAGACGATGATGCGAATGATGCGGCTCCAACACGAGCGTCTGCGGGAAATCGAATCGGTCGCCAGTGGCCTCGCCCTCTGCGATGTGGAGGAGCGTCTCCGTCGGACCCTCGCTCGCCTCGCCACCCGCCAGGGCCGCCGTGTCAGCGCCTCCGATGGCTGGATCCTCGCTCCGGTGCCGACTCAATCCGAGCTCGCGCGCATGGTTGGCTCGTGTCGCGAGACAGTCTCACGGACACTCAGCGCGATGGCCCGCAGCGGTCTCGTCACCGCGAGCGGCCGTCGAATGTTGCTCACCGACGATCTGATCAGCCAGTACAGCTGAGCCTCGTCGCCACCCAAAAATACATAAATGCCGGCCGTCGGATTTCGACGCGCCGGCATCTCGCGTTCTCAAGGGCCCAGCTCCGCGTGCTATCTTCCGCGGATGCGCTTCCTCGGTCCGGAGCGACGGCATCGCGATCGCAGGAAGAGTGCGAGTCTTTCAGTGCGCCCGACCTACGCTCGGATCGACAGGTCGGCGATCAAACACAACCTTGAGACGATCGCGGAGCGGGTCGGGCACGGCATCCGAATGCTCGCAGTGGTCAAGGCCAACGGCTACGGGCACGGAGCGATCGAGGTCGCCGATGTGTGCGCTGCTGCGGGAATCTGGGGGTTTGCGGTCTCCCTGGTCGAAGAGGGCATCGAGCTTCGGCGAGGCGGTGTCACCTCCCCGGTGCTCGTGCTTGGAGGCGTGTACTCGGGCTTTGAGGATGTGATCGTGCATCGCAACCTGACCCCGGTCGTCTGGGCCTACGAACATCTTCAGCGCCTCGCGTCGGCGGTGCGTCGAAGCGGCGCCCAAGCCCTGCGGATCCACCTCAAGATCGACACCGGGATGTCACGGCTCGGGCTCTTGGTCGACGAACTTCCGGCGGTGATGGACTTTTTTGCCAGCGAAGAGGGCGAGCTTCTCCAGCTGGAGGGCGTCATGACCCACCTCGCCTGCGCTGATGAGCCTGATGATCAGGTGACTCCGCTCCAGCTCAAGATTTTTGCCGACGCTCTGGGCACGCTCGCGGCGCGTGGGCTCCATCCGCAGTTTCGCCACGTCTGTAACAGCGCCGGTGTGTTTCGTTATCCGGGGGCCTATTTCGACATGGTGCGGCCGGGGGTCGCGATGTACGGCGCGGCTTCGCGGGAGGCTGTTGAACTCCCGGGCCTGCGCATGGCGATGAGCGTGCACACCCGTATCCTCGGTGTACGAGATCTCCCGCGGGGCTCCTTTGTCTCTTACGGTCAGCATGCGGAACTCTCGCGAGCTTCGCGTCTGGGCATCATCCCCTGTGGGTACGCAGATGGCTACTCCCAGCGGATGAGCGGCCAGGCTGAGGTTTTGGTCAGGGGCCACCGGTGCCGTGTGGTCGGGGACATCACGATGGACACCTTGATGGTCGACCTGACCGACCTTCCCGATCCTCGCGAAGGCGAGCGAGTGACCCTGCTCGGGCGGCAGGGTCGTCAGAGCCTGACTATCTACGATCTGGCCGCATGGTCAGGCGAAATTCCACACGAGATCATGTGCCGAATTTCGCGGCGAATCCCGCGGCGCTGAGGGGCCTTGCACGCTAGCCCGCGGGAGCAGCTTCGGGAGCGGCCTCGGGAGCAGCTTCGGGAGCGGCCTCGGGAGCAGGCACGCACTCCTCTGTGCCCACATAGTCGGGATCACACGGGTCTGAGATCGATTGCACCTGACCTGCAGGAGCACAATCTTCGGTGCCGACGTAGTTCGGGTCGCAGGGATCGTGGATCGATTGCACTTCGGCTAGGGGCGGCGCCGCAGCACGTGCACCCTTTTTCCAATCGACGTTGATCTTGACGAAGGTCGTGGAGTTGCCGGTGTCGAACTCCGTGCTCTCGCCCTTGGTGCTCACGAGGTAGGAGCCGCTCGTCGAGAAGAGGGAAGTGCTCTTGCCCTCTTTTTTGTTCTCGTGGCTGCCCTGCTTTGTAGTTGTCACCGATCGTTCGGTGTCTTTGATCTGCAGGCGAGCGACCTCTTCGCCGCTCTCGGTGCGAAAGAGGCCATTGACCTCAGTGGTCACAGTTCCGGTCATGTAGAGGCCGAGCTTGCCTTCGCGGCCGCGCTTCTTTTGATCGTCCCAGGTCTCGCCGATCTTGAGAGAGCGCTGGGGCACGGTTAGGAAGGCTGTCTCGAGAACGTCGAGTACACCCTTAAGAACGACGCGAAGTTCCATCGAGATCGAATCTGGGATCGGCGGCCTGTAGAGAACTTTGCCGTCATTGCCGACGTGAAAGTCGACCTCGAGCCCCTGGAGCGCCTTTGTGGCTGAATTCGTGAACTCTGTGAGGCTGAAGGGCATGCCTGCCGGCAGCGACCAGTTGAGGTCGATGTTTTTGAAACGGGCGGTGACCTTGTTGCCGTCACCATCTGCGGGTCCGATGACCTGGAGATCGACATCGAAGGCGATCGAGCGGGTCATGCTTGATCCGCTGAGGGCGTCTCGTACGGTCTCACTGCGGCGGATATGCCCAGAGTAGGTCTGGCCAGGAGAGAAATCGTAGCTGAGGGTGATGCCCTCGGCGGGGGCCTCGATCTTGGTCAGACCAGGGCCGGATGCGCAGCCTGTAGTGCTGATGACGCCTCCGAAAACGAGGGCGAAGAGGGCCTTGCGAAGCGGTCTGAGGAGGCGCGACATGGCCGGAGGGTACGCGGAGAGGCGCCGAACGACAAGATCGACGATCACTCTGCGACTACTCTGGAAGATCGACTTCGGGGTCGATCATCGAATCTGGATCGTGTGCAGATGCTGCTTTGATCACTGCGTCGGCGTCGGGTACATGGGCCTGCACTGCTGCTTCGGCTGCAACGTTTTCCTGCGCCGCCCGGGCCTTGGCGCGTCGGGCCTCAGCATCCGCAAGCTTGCGTCGCTCCGCGTCGCGATCGGGCGGGCCTACCGGGCGCTCCTGAATGAATGCCTCGTGGGTCGGCAGGCTCGAGTCGCGCACGTGCACAGTGACGCTGCGATCGAGCTTGCCCGGCAGGTAGCCGGTCCATCCCTCGGGCAGCTGCGGCGAGACCCAATCAAAGATCCAGCGGGCGTCCTTGGGCGCAAGGTTGACGCAGCCGTGACTGCGACGTTGGCCAAATCGGTCGTGCCAATAGGCCCCGTGGATGGCGTTATGCCCCTGAAAGAGCAGCACCCACGGCACGTGTTCGACCATGTAGGCCTTATCTTCGTAGCCCTGGTTGTCCATCGTCATGCTCGCGACCTTGGCCCAAATCGGGTAGTTGCCGCGGGGCGTAGGCGAGGCTCGACCGCTGGAGATCATCGTCGCAAAGACCGGGGTTTCTCCGCGATAGGCGACCAGAACCTGTTCGCCGACATCGACGTCGATCCACTGGTTGTTGCCCCGTGCGCGCTGCTCTGGCCTGACGACGCCTGGTGGCGGATCGATGATGACAACCGCATTGAGACGCTCAGCCTCGATCCAGCGATCCTCGGCGATCGGCCACCAGCGGCCCTCTTCGTTGGTCAAGGCGGGGCCGTGGAGCGCGACCCGGCGGCGGTGGGGCAGACGCTCGACCGCGTCGGTGTCTTTCTTGGAGGGGCTCGCATACACCGGAGTTTTGTCGCGGCGGATCCAGCCGAAGGCCGGGCCAGGTTTGGGCTGGCCCTGGAGCGTGATGCCGGACCATTGGGAACCTCGGCCCATCCAGCCAAGCTCGTCTTTGGGCACGAGCATGCCGTCGGCAGTCTCGAGGTAGGGCACACCGGCGACCTCCCGCGTGTGACCCGCGGCGAGGCTCATACCCGCGGTGAGGCGCCGCCGCGGTGTATTGTTTAGGATCTCGTCTTCGTTGCCGTACATCGGCACGTCGTCATTGCGGACGAGCAGGTAGTCGTAGGGGAGCGTGCGATCGCCCCGTAAGTCGAGGGCTCGACCGGTTGCCGGGGGCTTTTCGCTCGGCTTGACGTGGCGGGAGCAGATGAAACCGTAGGGCTGCACGGCGTACCAAAGTTTGCCTTCACAGCCGGCCTTGTCACGGCTCTTAACGGTGCCGCGGACGACCAGGCGTGTGCCCCTACCGAGGGTTGCGAGGCGACCACGGGGGACCCACGGGCGCGATCGGATCACCGTCTCGGACCAGCGTGTCTCGATGTACCGGATATCGGTGGGCTCGATCGTGATCGTTGCCGCATCCTCGCCGATAGGCTCGAGCTGTCCTAAAGAGCTGATCGTTGAGACGAGAGCGAGTGCTGCTGCGAGCGACACGGGGCACCAAACCTAGCAAAGCCCGGCGGGGCTTCACAGCCTCCAACGCGGGGGAGTCGGGGCTTCTTCCCGGCGTCGGTCAACGCGGGAGGGGGGGGCGATCATCGAGATCGAGTTCGCCAAGAATCGGCAGGCGGGGTTGGATCGCTTTTCCTCGCCGACGCGCTCGGGTCTCTTCGTCGCCGTAGCGCAGCGGCCTCGGCGTGTGCGGTGTCTCCTTGAAAGCACGGATCCAATCGGCGTAGCGGCCGCCTGCGTGCACCGCCTGCAGAGCCGCGTGCCCCGCCTCGGGGCCCCATTGTGCCAGCACATACTCGATGTACGCCCAGCGAGGCGATTGCGGTCGAATTTCGACCTTTCCTCGGAGGCCGCGTCGGATTTTTTGCAGGCGCTTTTCAGCTGCTTTGACGCCGAGAAAGGGTTGGCCGTCGAGGGGGGTATTTCGCTTGGCGACAAAGGTCGAGAAGGTCAGTGTGAGCCGTTGGATCTTTGAGAGTTCGAGAGCGAAGCGGATCAGTTCGTCGACGTCGGCCTCGCTCTCACCGGGGGCACCGATCATCTGGTAGACCTTCATTTTGTAGAAGCCAGCCTCGTGGATGGCGGTCGCCGCCCCTACGAGATCTTCCTCAGAGACCCTGCGGTCCAGGGCCAGACGCATGCGTTCGCTGATGCCGTCGGAGGCGACGGTGATCGTTCGGTAGCCGCCGCGTTTGAGGTCGTAGAGGAATCGCGGGGTAAGCCTATCGGCGCGCAAACTCGAGATAGCGACGCCGCGGCCGGAGTCGACGATATCTGAGACCAAGTCCTCTAAGTGCGGAAGATCGGTGACCGCTGCGCCGACCAACCCGACTCGTTTTGCCTCGGCCGGCAGCACCGAGAGCAGTCCATCCTTGCTGAAGATGCGCATGCCCCCTGCGGCATTTCCACCCCGCATCACGCAGAAGGAGCAGCGTCGCGAGCAGCCCCGCTCTGGCTCGACCAAGAACATATTCGCGAGTTCGGTGTCCGGGCTGAGGATCGCCGAGTAGGCCGGCAGGAGCGCCTTTGGAGCCCGTGCGGGCAGCGGTAGCGGCTCAAAGCGGCCCTCGTCGATCTCGCCGACGATCACGTTTTCGAGGCGTCCCGCGGCCTCGATCGCCGCTCGCCGATCGGCGGTCGCCTCGAGGATCGCCAGCACCTGTGGCAGCCTCTCCTCGGCCTCGCCCATGATCAGGAGATCGACGAAGGGCAGAGCGACATTCGGGTTGGAGAATGTCAGGGGACCGCCGCCGATGATGATCGGATCGCGGGGGCCTCTTCTGGTCGAAAGGACAGGTATTCCGGCGCCCTCGAGCAGGCGGATGACGCCGCAGATCTCGAGTTCGTAAGCGATCGAGATCCCGATCCTCGGGTAGCTCGAGAGAGGACGCTCGGCTTCGTAGCTGACGATCGCCTGCTTTGGTTGCGGCCAGGGAAGCGCGAGTGCCTCCCATGCATCCGGGAGGAAGACGCGGTGGGTGCCGACGCCCGCTTGATTGAGCTGGCGGTAGAGGCTTTGAAAGCCGAGGCTCGACATGCCAGCCCGGTAGGGGCTCGGGTAGGCGAGCGCAAACGAGGCGGTTTGGCACGCCTCTGTCAGCACGATTTCGCGATCCCGACGATCCCGGATCGCGGCGCGTTCGTCACTGCGCCTGGGATCGCTGCGCATGCGGGGTATGTCCCGCTAGAAGCGGAAGGTCATCGAGGCCGCGCCGCCACCGTTGCGAAGTGGAGCTGCGCCGACACCTTCGAGCTGGAGGCCGCGCCGATTGGCGTAGACGCCCTTGCCCTTCTTTTTGTTGCCGCGATCGAGAACGATCATGACCACACCGCCGACGAGTAAGCCGCCGCCGATCCCCATCAGAACCGGCCCGACGAGGCCGAAGGTCTTCGCTCCGCTGGCGAGTTCGGGGTCGTAGAAGCCCTGCGCAAAGCCAGTCGGGTTGGTCTTGTCGGAGGCGTCGGTGAGCTCGTCGAACTTCTTTTTGCCCGAGAGTGTGAGGGCGATGCCACCACCGGCGGCGCCGAGGCCTAGCACTGAGAGCAGCACACCACCGATGAGCAACCCAGAGGTCTTCTTGCGGGTTTTTTTGGCGCCGGAGTCATCCCCAGCACTGTCGCTACCGGAGAGTCCGGGAGCCGACTCGTTGTCTTCGATCGGCGCACCGGAGTCTTCGTCTGCGGGATTACCTCCGCCCGACGATGAAGCACCGCCCGCCTGGGTGATGCAATCCGCGCTCGCTTCGGCTTCGTCGAGGATGCGTTTGGCATCCTTGCGAAGGTCATCGCTCTCTGTGTCGTTGACCAGAAAGAGCTGCATGTAGTGCTTGACGCGGGCGCAGTCCTTGAGCTCCCACGCATCGACACCTAGGTTGTACGCGAAGAGGTGCTTGTCAGGCGCGTAGGTGTAGGCCTGCTCGTACTTGATCACCGAACAGTAGTAGTTGCCAGTCTCGTGGAAGCCCTTGGCCTCGATGTAGAGCTTCTTGGCCCACTCGAGTTTCTCGTCGTCGTTGAGGCCGGTGACGTCCGGTAGTTCGCTGGCTTGGGTGGCGCCTTCGCAGGCGTCGGGTGCGGCCATCGCTCCGAGGGCGACGGATGGATGGGCGAGCGAGCCGCAGAGGGCGAGCGAGAGCGCGGTGCGGAGAGGACTCATGAGCATGATCTCTGGAGGTGGTACGGGGGCGACAGGGCCTTCGGACTAGCCGAAGGGGTCGACCGATTTTGGGGGCTTCTTGGTCGGAGAGGACTTGCTGCCCTTGCCCGAACCGCCGTCGGCCTTTTTCTTTTTCTTCTTTTTCTTCTTTTTCTTCTTGGCGACGGCTGGCTCACCGCCAGTACCAGCGGTGTCTCCACCGGTGGAGCCGCCGGTGGAGCCGCCGGTGCCACCCGTGCCACCAGCAGTTAAGCCAGCAGTCGCTGCTGCGCCAGCGGTAGGCGTGCCAGCAGTCGCTGCGCCAGCGGTGGGTGTGCCAGCGGTAGGCGTACCAGCGGTGGGTGCTGCGGCGACCGGCGCGACCGGAGGCGCCGGAGGTTGGACGACGACCGGAGGCGGAGGCGGCGGTGGGTCGTCCTTTAAGAGCATCACCGCTGCGATCGCGATACCTGCGATCGCGATGCCGCCACCGATGGCCAGCGCCAGCGTGTTGCTTTTGGGCGGCGGCATCATCTCGGCCGCGTATTCGGGGTTGTGTGTGACGACGGGTTCGGGCTCGGGCTCGGGCTCAGGCTCGGGCTCGGGCTCGGGCTCCATCGTCGGAGTCATCGCAAGCTCGTCGACCAGCTGCCCCAGCAGGTCGTCGAACGCATCGGCGTTTTCGCGTTGGTTGCTCACTGACACGGTTCCTTAGGTTTTGAGGGGCCGAGTGTGATCTGGCGGGATGTTTGCCCTGGAGCGTCCGGCTGGACAGGGGAGTCACCGCGAGGTGGCACAGAGGAGGAGGAAGAGGACGCCTGGTGTGGCGCCGCGGGGTTGAGGCGTGGCGATGATAGCGGAGTCTTGGTGACTCCGACCTGCGGATCGAGCATCGCTTGTGTGAAGGAGAGCAGCAAGTGATCTAGACGCGCGAGTAGGAGGTCGAGACGTCTACGCCTGTGCGTGAGCAAGCGCGCATGTGAACGTTTGGCGGCTGCGCTTCCGACCGCCGAGAGGGACGGGGCCCAGACCTGAAATGTGGACTCGTCCATATAGAGTGAGCGACTCACCTCGACCTGCAACGCATGGATCCCCTGCTCAGGTCTACCAAAGCTGCGTACCAGATTGCCGCCGCGGTAGGGGTTGTTGAGACGTATGTCGAGGCTGCGACCGGTCACCGGGTCGGGGGTTCGGAGCGCGTCAAGCGCCCGCGCTTCGAGGTCTGGGCTGCACGATCCGCCCTCTAGTGTGCCGAGGATGATGTCGCCTGGGACGGAGCTCGGCATGCTGTGGGCCTCGAGCAGGATCGCGTAGCCAAAGCGCTCGCGTCGGCGGGCTAGGAGGATCTCGAGAGCGCGGTAGTAGGGGAAGTAGTAGCGATCGAGGCGGAGTTTGAGTTCTGCGAAGGTAACCGGTGCGCTCAGGATCGGGATGTTGCCGACGGCCGTGTCCCAGAGGATGCCGCGGTTGGGGACCCGGCCGAGGGTCCCGGGTGCGCCGGTGCCGGGACGCGGGCGCGGTGCTGGATGGTCGGGCACGAGCTCGGGGTTGACGTCGTCGGCGGCGCGATTGAGATCGACGAGCAGGCGGCTGTATATCGCTTGAAGGGTCGCCGAGCGCTCACTCGCGTTGGGGAAGAGGCGGTGAACCTCGAAATCTGCGTTCCGTCCAAAGTGCACCTGTGGAGCGGGCCGCAGCAGGCTGGTCGGCCACCGGAGGCCAACATGCGGAAAGGAGATCACCAGCGGCGAGTGCACGATTGCCGGGCTAAAGTTGAAGGGCAGCTTCGCTTTGAGGTCCCCCGGATCCGCGGGAAGAGCCTCTTCGTAGGCCGTGAGGCCGACATTCCGCCTGTTTTCCACCACTACCATTGCCTTCGCGCGCGCCTAGGAAGAGTATCCGCTTTTGTACGCGTGCGTGAAAGTGCGCCCCAAAAGATGAGCCCCAGGATCGTAACCCGGGCTCTGGCTGGTGTCTAAAAGGACGTGCATGGTGAGGGGGATCTCTCGCTAGCTCGCGCGCCCCGGCTCGGTTCTGAGTTGGGTGGGCTGACGAAGGATCCCGCCACCCCTCCGCACTGTCGTGATTGAGGCCGCAGCATCCGTGATCACCCGTGATCATCCGGGTGCTGCGGCTCTGGCCTCGAGAGTCGGACCTCTGGGCAAATAAAAAGCCCCCTCGAAGAATCGAGGGGGCTTGCATGACCCCACCGGGAATTGAACCCGGGATTTCGGCGTGAGAGGCCAACGTCCTAACCGCTAGACCATGGGGCCATACGCTGTCGATAAACTAAATTATGGTTGGTGATGACTTATTTCGGGGACAAGGACTCGAACCTTGATAGGCAGAACCAGAATCTGCTGTCCTACCATTAGACGATCCCCGACCAGGGGTGCCTTTGGTGCTGACCCGAGGTGCGCGAGAGATTGAAGCAAGTACCGGGGCCTGTCAAGGTCAAAATCGAAGGTACGCTGAGTTTAGCGGTCTGTTTTTTAGTGAACTCTCGGGAGCCCATTGCACCCTCTTCGCCGAGGCTTGCGATGCATTGTAGGCTCGCCGAAATGTGTGATCGGACCAGGCCCCGCAGGCACCTCCTCCGCGCTTCTCTCGCGCTCTTGCTCTCCTTGGGGATCAGCGGCTGTCGGGGCGGGCAGAGTTCCGAAAACCCGCCGAGTACCGCGGGGCCAGTGGAGCCGAAAGGCCCCGTGGTCGGCGAGTTGCCGGCTCATGACCCCTCGGATCCGGGCATCGCTGTGGGATTGCACGGCGCAGTCGCGAGCGCGGAGGCCAGTGCGAGCGAGGTCGGCGTACAGGTCCTGCAACGCGGTGGTAATGCGATCGACGCGGCTGTCGCAGTTGGGTTTGTGCTGGCGGTTACCCACCCTTCGGCCGGGAATCTCGGCGGCGGCGGTTTCATGGTCCTGCGCACAGCAGACGGTGAGACGGCCGCGATCGACTATCGCGAGCGGGCGCCCAAAGCTGCGACCCGGGACATGTATTTGGACGCGTCGGGGGAGGTCACCCGCGGCAGTCTGGATGGCGCCCTCGCGGCCGGCATTCCTGGCACTGTCGCGGGCTTAGCTCTCGCTCACGAGCGCTACGGCAGCTTGCCTTGGGCGGAGCTTGTGGCCCCTGCGATCCGTCTCGCAAAGGAGGGCACCGTCCTCGACTCCTTCCACGCGGACGACCTTAAGGGGGGCGTTGCGCGCATGGAAAAGCTCGGCCTCAAGGCCAGTGCAGATCTCTACCGCAAAGCCGACGGATCGACCTATCTGCCCGGAGATCGCTGGATCCAGCCCGAGCTCGCGGCGAGCCTTGAGGTGGTCGCAAGGGATCCCAAGGCCTTCTACACGGGACCCTTTGCGGAACGGTTGGCGGCGGGAGTCCGAGATCTCGGCGGGATCTGGACCGCAGAGGATCTCGCCGAGTACCGAGCGATCTCTCGCGAGCCGATCATCTTTGAGTATCGCGGGCACCAGGTGATCACGATGCCGCCGCCCTCCGCAGGTGGCGTCGTCATCCGGCAGATCCTCGCGGCCAGCGAGATCCTCGGAATCGCCGATTACGCGTGGCACAGCGTCGACGAGGTGCATCTCTACATCGAGGCTGCGCGCCGGACCTACGCCGATCGCAACCTCCTGCTCGGCGATCCCGACTTTGTCGAGATCCCGATGGAGCGCCTGCTCACCGCCAGCTACATGAAGGAGCGGCTTGCAGACGTGGATCTGGCGCGGGCGACCCCATCGTCGGAGGTCGGTGCGGGCATGCCTGCACCGGCCGAGTCGATGGAGACGACCCACTTCTCGATCATCGACGAAGCGGGCAACGCGGTCTCGAACACGTACACGCTAAATACCTCCTTCGGCTCGAAGGCCGTGATCGCGGGCACTGGGATCCTGCTCAACAACGAGATGGACGACTTCGCGGTCAAGCCTGGCACGGCCAATACCTACGGCTTGGTGCAGGGAGAGACCAATCGGATCGAGCCGGGCAAGCGCATGCTCTCGTCGATGACACCGACGATCATCCTCAAGGACGGCGCCCTGCGTGCTGTTGTTGGCACACCAGGAGGATCGACGATCACCACCACCGTGACCCAGATCGTGCGGGCGATCATCGACTACGGTCAGACGATCGACGTCGCCGTCAGGGCCCCGCGTCTGCACCATCAGTGGCTCCCGGATAGGATCATGGCCGAGCCCACAGCTTCGGAAGCGCTGCTCGAGGGTCTGCGCGCTCGCGGCCATGAGATCACGGTCTTAGGGACCAATGGCTGGAGCTGGACGACCATCGGTCACGCGAATTGCATCGAGGTCGATCCGGCAACGGGCGGTCTGCGAGCGGTCGCGGATGTCAGCCGCGACGGCGGCAAAGCGGTCGCGTACTGAGCGACAACGTTTGTGCGTGTGCGGAGCCCGGTCTGAACTGTCCTTTGGGTCAGTCGGATTTTGAGCCACCCATGCACGGTGGCGAGGGGCGGATCGATCCGCCGCGGGCGGTCCATTGAGCTGGCGTCAACGCTTCGATCGAGAGCGCATGCACACCGGCAGCGAGTTCTTCTGAGAGCAGTTTGTTGACTCGGCGGTGCCGCGAGAGCAGGCGTTCGCTGGCGAAGATGTCGGCGACGACGACCACCTTAAAATGGGTTTGAGTGCCAGAACCGCCGTGCTGGTGGCTTTGGTTGATGACCTCGAGGTGGGCGGGAGTCAGGGCCTCGCGTAGCTTGGCCTCGATCCTCGCGTGCATTGTCGGAGCGCTCATGACTGTGCCTCGGCGACCGGCTTTGCCGGCTCAGGCAGGGTCGCGGCGATCACTTGGGCGATGTCCAAGACCTCGATCGACTCGTCCTTGCCGAGCGTCTTGAGGCCGTCGGACATCATCGTATTGCAGAAGGGGCAGGCGACCGCGACCGTGTCGACGCCGCTCTCGGCGATCTCCTTGGCACGGTTGATGTTGACCCGCTTCTCGGGCTCCTCTTCCATCCACATGCGGCCGCCACCGGCACCGCAGCAAAAGCCGTGTTCGCGGTTGCGATCGAGTTCGCGAAAAGAACCCTTGCCGGCGACAGCAGCCTTTAGAGCGGTTCGTGGAGCATCGTAAACGTTGTTCCATCGGCCGATGTAGCAGGAGTCGTGGTAGGTGACGGTCTTCTGTAGGGGGCTGTCGAGCTTGAGCTTGCCGGAGTTTAAGAGGTGGGCGATGAGCTCGCTGTGGTGGAGTACTTCGTAGTTGCCGCCGAAGTGCGGGTACTCGTTTTTGATCGTGTTGAAGCAGTGCGGGCAGGAGGCGATCACCTTGGTGACTTTGGCCTCGTTGAACATCTCGACGTTCTCTTGGGCCATCATCTGGAAGTCCATCTCGGCGCCGACCCGGCGGATCGGATCGCCGGTGCACTTCTCTTGCTTGCCGAGGACGGCAAAGGAGACACCTGCCGCGTTGAGGACCTTGACCAGGGCGCGGGTGGCCTTTTTGGCGGTGTCATCAAAGGCGCCGGCGCAGCCGACAAAGAGCAGGTATTCGGCGTCGGGGTTGGCCTCGATCGTGGGCACGTCCAGGCCGTCGGCCCACTTCATTCGGTCGCTGTTCGAGAGGCTCCAGGGGTTGCCCGAACCGGTGACGTTGGAGATCAGGCGGGTGACCTCGCCGGGGGTGCGGCCGGTCTCGTCGTTGAGCACGATGTGTTGGCGCATCTGCACGATCTTGAGCGGATGATCGATGAACACCGGACAGACCTCTTGGCAGGCGCCACAGGTGGTGCAGGCCCAGAGAGTCTCGTCCTTGATCCGCTCGCCGACCAGGTCGGGCATCTCGGAGAGCTCGGCGCGAAGTTTCTCGATGAGATCCTTGTTGGCGCCCTCGGGGATCTCGACCTCTTCGTCGGTGCTGCCGCCGGCCTTTTTTAGCTTGAGCAGGACCTTGCCGCGCGCCTTCATCTCGTCCTTAAGATCGTGGATCAGGTGCATCGGCGAGAGCGGCTTCTCGGTGGCGAATGCCGGGCAGTAGGTCGTGCAGCGAGCGCACTCGGTGCAGGAGTAGTTGTCGAGCAGGCTCTTCCAGCTGAAGGCTTCGATCTGACCGACGCCCCAGTTGTCGAAGAGCGGCTCGGCGTCGGGATCGTCGGCATCGCCGTCGAAGAGCTTGGCCTTGGGGATGGCGCTGCGACGGCCGCGATCACGAATCCGGAAGAAGATGTTGGGGCCCGACCCGAGCACGTGGATGTGCTTTGAGAAGGGCAAGTAGTTGAGGAACGAGAGCAGGATGCCCATGTGCACCCACCAGAAGATTTCGGCGACCAGGTGACCTGTCTCAGGGGTCACGTTGACGACGAAGGGTTCGCCGCCGGAGTGCAGGCCTAGGAGTTTGCCGACAAACGCAGAGATCGGGTTGGAGGCCATAAAATGGCCGGTGGCGGCCATCATGCCGGCGTTGTGCCCGAAGTGGCTGATGTCGAGCAGGAGGATCGCCCCCAGGATCAACATCGCATCGAGGTTGAGGGGCACAAACGCTGGCCGAGTGAAGCGGCGGATGATCGCGTAGATAATCACCACTGCGACGACCGCGTTGGCGACGTCGATGAGCAGTCGGAGGTAGTGGTAGATCGAGTCGCCGAGGATGACGCCCAGGTTGAACCACTCGCCGAGCAGGCCGGTGAGGATCATGTCGAGGCTGGCGAGCGAGAGCACCAAGAAACCCCAATAGATCAGCAGGTGGTGGTAGCTTCGCTTCTCTTCCATCACCTTGCGCTGGCCAAAAAAGAACTTGAAGAGCGAGGCTGTGCGTTCGCCCCAGCTCTCCTTCAAATCGGCCGCTTGCCCGAGGAGGGCGATCTTGGCGAAGTGAGTGACGTTGTAGGCGAAGAGGCCGAAGGCGAAGGCGGCGACGGCGATGAATGCGAGCTGTTTCATGGTAGTCGTCGGCCCGCGTAAGGGCCCCCTAGGAGGCCGTTCAGGCCGACTCCGGCTATACCATAGGCTCGGGTGCGACCGTCCGTCTCAAAGCGCGCGAGCAGTGGAGAAAGCTCCGGTGCAGAGATGATGTCGGTGCCGACAACGGGGTCGCGCCGCGACATGTTGCTGGTGAGCGACCTGCATCTCGGGTCCCATCTCAAGCCGCGGATGCGGGGCGAGTACGTGCATCTCGCGGCTCGTATCGACGAGGTCTTCCCACGCTTTCTCGAGCACTACACAAAGCTCGGGGCGGAGTCAGGGCCGTGGCAACTGGTCGTCAACGGCGACTTCATCGACTTCTGGAACATCGAGCTTCCGGGCAAAGACGCGCGCGAGGGCGAGGCGTTGGCGATCCACCGGCTGCACGCGGCCTTTGATGCCTATCCGGGGGTCGAAGACGCGCTGATCCGGTTTCTCGAAGCCGGCAACGACGTCGTCTTTGTCACCGGCAATCACGACGCCGAGCTGCTCTACGAGGGCGTGCGCGCGGCGATCCGTGAGCGTCTTTGCGGCGGCATGGTAACCGCTCGAGGCACGCCCGGTGGGGTGCATTTTGTCTCGTGGTTTTTGCACGAGGCGGGCGGCGTTTGGATCGAGCACGGACATCTCTTTGACGCCGCCTGCACCACCACGGATCAGCTCGCACCGATGCGAGGCGGTCGCCTGGTCAAGACCGTCGCCGAAGTTGTCACCCGCTCCTTCGCCAACCTGATGCCCGAGATCGACTACGACGCGCCCGACCGCTACACAGCCATGGATTACGTGCGTTGGATGGCCGCTCGCGGGCTGCGTTTTGTGCTCTTGGTGTTGCTCCTCTATCTGCGTACCGCGGGTGGGATTTTGGGGCTTTGGATCCGCGGCGGTCGGGTTGATCGGCGAGGACGGGCGGAGCACCAGGATCGCCTCGAGCGGGTGGCCGCCAATGCGGGGTTGCAGATGAGCACCCTGACAGCGCTGCAAGAGATGGCACCGCCGCCGAGTTCGGCGACCGTCGGCGGCGTGCTCTCGGTGACCGCACTGGACGTGTTGCTCACGCTTTTTACGCTCAGCCTGCTTGGGGTGCTTGCCGGGGCTACGCTGGGGTTTTCGAGGGTACTCGGCGGGGTCGTGGGACTAGGCCTGGGTGTGCTCGCCGTTCGCGGCATCCTTCGGCGTCGGCGCAAGCGGGCCATTGCCGATGACATGCGCGGTGTGGCGGTCGACGTCGGCCACCTGACCGAGGTGCCGCTGGTGCTGATGGGACACAGCCATCGCGGTTCGATCGATGTCGCGGACGGGGTGGTGTACGGCAACAGCGGCTGTTGGTTAGACGGCTCGCATCTGGTTGTCCGCCGCGATCCCGAGAGCCACCGGCCGGCCGAGGTCGAGCTCCGGCGCTGGCGAAATGGCGGCGTCGCGGTGCTGCAGCGGGAGACCGTTGGCGATCCTCCAAAC
>CAYYUP010000018.1:27226-38841 GCA_964474905.1 uncultured Nannocystis sp.
GCGATCGGCGATCGGCGATCGGCCGGCCGTGACCGAGCTGCAACGGATCAGCGGCCAAAGATCCGAGGTCGGCCACGGCCGCGGCTGGGCGCGGCGATCGAAGCGGCAACCGCCAGCGCTGTCGCGAGTTCCCCCTCAAGGCCGAGCCCTGGCAGGGTCAAACGCGAGGCGCAGTAGAGGTTTCGAAGCTCGGTCGTATGGGGGTAGAGGCCGACGCCGAGCACTGGTTCGCCCTTGGTCCGGCGGACGATCGACTCCATGGGGGTGGGTCGCAGCTCCGGCGTTCGCTCGCGGAGTTCGCGGCCGTGGCGATCGAGTGCACCGCGACCATCGTGTGGCGAGTAGGTCCACTTTATGTGCGGGCTGACAAAGGGCAGGATGCCCGCCAGATCGAGTTCGTCGACGATCCGTTCGCGGAGGTCGTGCTTGGCCTCATTGGGGGCGATGATCCGGGTCAGGACCAGACGGCGGGTGCCGTTGACCACGGTTGGATCGATCCGCAGGTAGTTGGTACCGATGCCATGGCGCGCGGCAAAGTTAGCGGTCTTGGAGAGCTGGACGACGATGCCGTCGAGCGCTGGCGAGACCCCGGCGGCGTCGATATCGAGGTGGAGAACGTAGCGCTCTGCGACGACCTCGACGTCTGCTGGGGCGAGGCCAAAGATACCGTCTAGGCCGCTCGTCGGAATGACCTCGCGGAGCAGGTAGGCCGGGTCGTCGGCGAGGATCAGATGCTCACAGCCGTAGGCCCCGCGCTTGCCAAAGAAGGCGACACCGCTGACCCGGCCGCGGTGCACCATCAGCTCGGCGATCCGGAGCGATGGTTTGACCTCGCCGGCGTGGGTCGTGATGCGATCGAGCAGGAAACCGCGGAGGCGCGACATGCCGCCGCTAAAGTCATCGGGCCCGGAGTTCCAGAGGGCGGCGATCCGCAGGGCCGCGGCAGCTCCGAGTTGTTCGGGTGCGAGGTTGGCGAGCCAGGGCACCATCATGTGGCCGAGTACCCGCAGCGGGTGATCGGCGCCGAGTGGCGCCATGTCGTCGAGGTCGTAGCCCGGGAGTTGTCCGGCGATTTTGGAGAGCGCTCGTCGGTCGAAAAAGCCGTCGCTGGAGACCGCGAGATCACTGGCGAGGATCTCCTCCCAGAGTCCGTGACAGCTCTCGCTGAGCCGTTGATGTTCGGCCCACGCCTGCAGGCCGCGGGAATTTGGCCACTCGCGTTCGATCTCGGAGCGGAGGTTGTGGAGGCCCGCCGAGAGGTCCAAATGGTGGTTGGGCAGGGCGAGGTGGAGGCGTCCGCGGATCGGCGCGCGTTCGCGTCGCACCTGTTGCCAGACGCCGAGTTCGTCGAAGACCCGTTGGACCGGGGGCGACTCCGCGAAGACGATCGGCGCCGGCTCTGCGATCACGGGCTCCGGAGCGCCGGTGTCGATGCCATCGATCGGCGCCAGCGGGATCACCAGCACTCGCTTGCCGCGACGGGCGACCAGAGCCGCTGCCGAGAGACCAGCGAGGTCCGATCCGAGCACAATTAGATCGTAAAAATTCGAGGTCGAGACCACTGCTGGGCTCCGCTCAGCTGGGGGCGGTGAAGAGGTCGCTGCCGCGGATAACGACCTGCTCATCGGTATGGGTGCGGGGCACGACCTCGCCCAGGGTCATCACTTCTTCGCCGCGATCACGTAGCGCGGATCGCAGATCTTTGGCGCGTGAGGGATCGACGTAAAGAAGCATTCCGACTCCGCAGTTGAAGGTGCGCAACATCTCGTCGTTGCTCACGCCCTGGGCCGCGATCGCAGCGAAGACCGGTGGCGGGTGGAGCTCTGCGAGGTCGAGGTGAACCGCGAGATCGTCGGCGAGGGCCCGCTGCGGGTTCTCCCAGAGGCCGCCTCCGGTGATGTGTGCAGCCCCGTGCAGGACATTTTTGGGGAAATCACGGGCGAAGGCGAGGGCGTCGACGTAGATCCGCGTGGGTGTCAAAAGCACGTCCGCGACGCTCTGCCCGGCCCCGCCAGGCAGCGGATCGTCGAAGCCGAGTCCGGCGTAATCAGGGTCTAAAAGTGCCTTGCGGGCCAAGCTGTAGCCATTTGAGTGGATCCCGGAGGAGGGCAGGCCGAGCACGATGTCGCCGGCACGCACTCGCGTTGGACCGAGCAAGGCTGCCCGATCGACGACCCCGAGGGCGAAGGCCGCGAGGTCGTAATGGCCATCGGCGTACATGCCGGGCAGCTCTGCAGTCTCGCCTCCGAGGAGCGCGCAGTGTGACTGGTTGCAGCCTTTGACGATGCCCGCGACCAGCAGTTCGACCTGCCCTGGATCGAGGCGACCGCAGGCGATGTAGTCGAGCACAAAGAGCGGCCGCGCACCGCTGACGATAAGATCGTTGACGTTCATCGCCACCAGATCGATGCCGACGGTGTCGTGGCGACCACAGGCGATCGCAACCAAGAGCTTGGTGCCAACGCCGTCTGTGCAGGCGACCATCACCGGATCGGCGAGTCCGGCGGGCAGGCCGAAGAGGCCCGCAAAACCGCCGAGATCGCCGATTTGCTCAGGTTGGCGGGTGCTGGCAACAAGCGATCGGATCCGTTGGACCGCTTGGTTGCCGGCTGCGATGTCGACGCCCGCATCTCGATACGAGAGCTTGGCGCGTTGGAGCTTGCTCACGGCTCGGCGATAGCAGGGCCGCGCGCCGGGGGCAACGACCTTGCCTAAGCGAGATCGGCGGGCGATGATTCGCCGCCCGGGAAGACGGACTTCACATGTCATGGTGGCGACGCAAGAAAGAACCCCTCGAGCGCACGACGGCTGATCAAAAGGTCTCGTTGCCGAAGGGGCTGTGGAGCAAGTGCGAGGCTTGCGGTGAGATTACCTACACCGATGAGTTGGTCGCGAATCTCCGGGTCTGTCCGGTGTGCAGCCACCACCATCCGATGCCGACGCGCGAGCGCATCGCCGCGATGATCGACGGCGATACCTGGGAGGAGCTCGACCTGGAGCTTCGCTCGGGTGATCCGCTGGGGTTTCGTGACCGCGCGGCCTACCGCGATCGTGTCGTCAAGGCGATCAAGAACGCTGGGCCTGGCGATGCCTTTGCCTCGGGTCTTGGCGAGATCGACGGAGTGTCGGTGAGCGCCGGTTTCTTCGTTTTTGAGTTCATGGGCGGCTCGATGGGATCGGTCGTCGGCGAGAAAATTACCCGCGTCTTTGAGCGTGCCCACGAACTCAAGCGACCCGCGGTGGTGTTCTCTGCCTCCGGTGGCGCCCGCATGCAGGAGGGCATTCTCTCGCTGATGCAGATGGCGAAGACCGTCGCCGCTCGCAACCGCCTTCGCGATGTGGGTTTGCCCTTCATCTCGATCTGTCTCCACCCGACCACGGGCGGCGTTGCGGCCTCGTTCGCGATGCTCGGCGACGTCATCCTCACCGAGCCGGGAGCGCTTGTCGGCTTCGCTGGACCTCGAGTGATCCAGCAGACGATCGGCCAAGAACTGCCCGAGGGTTTTCAGCGCGCAGAGTTCCTCTTGGAGCACGGCATGATCGATCACATCATCGACAGGCTGGTGCTGCGGGAGCATCTGGGCAGCTTGATGCGCATGCTCCTAAACCTGCCGGCGAAGGTCCGCGCGTCGGATTCGGTCAGGGCTTCGATCGAGGCGACGACCGGCAAGCCCGCGGGCGATGGCGAGAACACGAGCCCCTCGCCGGAGCGCTGAGGGGTGCTGACCGCGTCGGCTCCGGCCTGGCAGCGCGAACTGTTTGAGCGTCGCACCCTAGGCGTGCACCTCGGCCTCGATGTGATCCGGGCGGCCTACGAGCGGCTCGATGGGCCGGCGCGACGGATCCCCGCGGTGCACATCGTCGGTACCAACGGCAAGGGCTCGACCGCAGCGATGGTCGCCCACGGCCTTCAGGGGGCGGGACGGCGGGTCGGGCTCTTCACCAGCCCGCACCTGCACCGTCTTGGCGAGCGCATTCGGATCGCCGGTGAGCCCCTCGACGATCCGACCGTCGGCCGTTGGATCGATCGGGTGATCGAGGTCGAACGCCGCAACGATCTCGGGGGCACGCTCACCTTCTTCGAGCTCCTGACGCTGGCGGCCTTGCTCGCCTTTGCCGACGCCAAGGTCGACATCGCCGTCGTCGAGTGCGGCCTTGGTGGGCGCCTCGATGCCACCCGTGTGGCGAACTCAAAGCTCACGCTGGTCACCCCGATCGCGCTCGATCATCAGCGCTTTTTGGGGCCTGACCTCGAGTCCATCGCCGCCGAGAAAGCCGCGGTTCTCGAGAACCGTGCGCCGGCCCTCTCAGTGTCGCAGGAGGTCGGTGCTGTGGCCGTTCTGCGGGCGGCGGCGGAGCGTTGGCAGACCTCGCTTCGCTTTGTCGGGCCTGCCCTTCGCGCGCCCTTGGGGCTCCCAGGTGAGCATCAGCGGCAAAATGCGGGGCTCGCTCAGGCGGCTCTCGAGCACCTTCTTGGGCAGGCGTCGATGGAGCAGATCGACGGGGTGTGCTGGCCGGGTCGTCTCGAGCGGATCGAGCACGACGGCGGCTACATGCTCTTCGACGTCGCCCATAATCCGCACGGCATCGCGGCTCTCTGCCGTTATCTGGCGGCGACGCCGGGGCCTGCGGGTGGTCGTTTGATCGTCTTTGGATCGATGCTCGGGAAAGAGGCGCCGGTGATGGTCCGTGAACTCGCGACTCTCGGAGATCCGTTGCTCTTGGTCCCGCCTGCGGATCGCCAGGGCTGGGCGCCTGCACGGCTACAAACAGAGGTTGGCGCGAGCGTCTCGGTGAGCACTGCAGTGGCCTTCGACGCGCCGCAGGCGACGGTGCTCATGCGTGATCGACTGGCCGCAGGCGGCGAGGTTGTTATTTGCGGCTCGTGTTACCTCGTCGGCGCGATCCGGGGGCAGGTATTGGGGGAGAACGCCGACCTCGTGCGGCTCTCCGATCCGCTGCCTCGGGTCAGCTCTCCCGGCTAGTGATCTTCGCCGCCGTGGCGTCGTCATGTGCCCGATTTGCCCGGTGTGCCCGGTGTGCCCGGTGTGCCGGTCTCCGACGTCATTTCGGCGCCGCCCGTTGGATCGTTTGCACCGCCCACTCCCCGTGCTCGAGCTTCGTTCCACCAGCCGTCGAGTCGCTCGAGGCCAGCGGTCGCGGGGTCGATTCCCTGCTCGTGAGCGCGTCGCATCATGTGCGTGAAGCGAGCCTCGAACTTGGCATTGGCGGCGCGCAGGGCATCCTCTGCCGAAAGGCCGAGTTTGCTGCCGTAGCGGACCAAGACAAAAAGCAGATCGCCGTACTCCTCGAGCATGCGACGGCGGTCGCCCTGGGCGATGGTCTCTTCGAGTTCGGCCCACTCCTCTAGGGCCTTGGCTCGCGGACCCGACGCATCGGGCCAGTCAAAGCCGATGGCGGCCGCCTTGTTCTGCAAACGCCAGGACCGTTGGAGCGCAGGCAAGGCTCTGGGCACGCCGGCGAGCGGCTCGGCTGGACCTTGGCCGCGACGTTTGGCGGCGCGCTCGGCCTCTTTGATCTGGGCCCACTGGCGTTCGACCTCTGCCGGTGAGGTGGCCCCTTTGGCGTCACCGAAAACATGGGGGTGACGACGGATCATCTTTGAGCGAATAGCTTCGATCACAGCGTCGAGATCGAAGGTGTGTTCGCGCTCGCGCAGCGCGGCTTGGAAGACAATTTGAAAAAGGAGATCGCCGAGCTCGCGGCGATGCTCCTCGGGGTCGGCTAGCGACTCTGCAACCTCGTAGGCCTCTTCGATGACGTAGGGGCGGAGGCTCTCGAGCGTCTGTGCGCGATCCCAGGGGCAGCCATCATCGCTCAGCAGGCGTTCGACGAGGTCGCGCAGGCCGTCGAGACCGTCGCGCAGACCGTGCTGACGGTGAGCCTCTGGGGACGTGCGGTCCGACGCATCGGAGATTTGGGCAGCAGAAGAGGCGCGTTTTACGGGGGGAGAAGGCTCGCTCACAGCGTCCGCCGTCGTACCACAGGGCGCACCCACGCGCCTGCGCGGACGTCGTGCTTGCCTTGGGCTCGCAACGCCCTACGATCGAGTGACCGAGAGAGAAACCTTTTGCCCCCCCGAACAGACGGAGAACTTTGACCGCTGCACCTGTGAAGCTCACCTTCGACGATCATGTCCCCCTCCAGCGAGTCCTCGGCTCTGTCGGTGAGGGCACCGCAGCCGAAGACATCGCGAGGAGTACCGGCGTTGCGCTCCACCTTCGGGGTAGCGAGGTCACGCTGGCCGGAGAGGCATCGGAGGTCGCGCTGGTCGAGCGCCTGCTCCGCCAGATGTACGCACTCGCAAAGGGCGGCACGCCGCTCTGTCCCGCGGACTTGAGCCGGGGTCTTGCTGTGCTCCGCCGCGATCCCTCCGCCGAACTCCGGGTTGTCTTTCAAGATGTGATCCTCAGCAAGTCCGGGAGTCGCCGACCGATAGCTCCCCGAAGCCTCGCCCAAAAGCGCTACGTCGACTGCATTCGCCGTTACGATCTGTCCTTTGGGGTAGGTCCTGCTGGCACCGGCAAGACCTACCTGGCGGTGGCGATGGCGATCCGCAATCTCCTCGACAAGAAGGTCCGGCGGATCATCCTCGCCCGCCCGGCGATCGAGGCCGGCGAGAGCTTGGGCTTTTTACCGGGCACCATGGAGGAGAAGGTCAGCCCCTACATGCGGCCCCTCTACGACGCCCTCAACGACATGCTCGACCCCGAAAAAGTGCTGCGAATGATGGAGCAGCGGGTGATCGAGATAGCGCCGCTCGCCTACATGCGCGGGCGCACCCTGAGCGATACTTTTGTCATCCTCGACGAGGCCCAAAATACGACGGTCGAGCAGATGAAGATGTTCCTGACCCGGCTCGGTGTCGGCACCAAGGCGGTCGTCACCGGCGATCCCAGCCAGATCGATCTGCCCAACGGTCAGCGCTCTGGGCTCGCGCACGCGATCAAGATCCTCCGCGATGTCGAGGGCGTCGCGATCGCACCCTTCACCGCTGCCGACGTGATGCGACACGCCCTGGTCCAGCGGATCATCCTCGCCTACGATCACGATCGGCAGCATCGATCTCGGCCGCGATCAGGCCCTCGCGAGCACGCCCACCGCCGCAGCGAGCGGAGCAACGGCGCCGACGACTCGGGCGTTCACTGAGCGGCTGACAAACACATGTAAAATGTGTCAATAACGACGTTCTGTGGCATTTTCCGCGTTCGCTTGGATCCTCCAAGCGGACGCGGTTGCCGTTCTGGGAGGACAGTGCTGCCTGGACCTGGATGTCGTCTCGATGCCGCTTGCGTCGGAGAGGCGGACCCTCCACTCTCCTCGGCCCATGCCGCGTCCAGCCTCCGCTCCCGACACCGACAAGCTCCTCGACGTCATGCGCCGCGAGCTTCGGCGATCCATGCAGGGACTGCGGGTTCCCGGGGCTCCGCGGCCCTACCACATGCACTACACGCTTCGGCGTACACACGCGCTCGAACTCTCGTCGGCGTACGGCTCTCTGCTGGCGGCGCGGCAGAGCACCAAGGGGCGACTCTACGTCGAGATCCGGGTCGGCAATCACAACTTCGACAACGTGATCGACGGCGGGCTCGACGATGATGCCGCAGATCTCGAGAGCGCCGAGTGGGTCGAAGCTCCCGACGATCTCGACCCTCTCGGCCTGCAGATCGCGCTCTGGAAGCTCACTCAGATCAAGTTCGACGAGGCCGTTGAGGACTACTGGGATCACCGCAAGGCGATGGTCTCCGAGTACCTCCGGGACGAGGTTGGCGCGCTTACCCGCGACCGCCCGGCTGTCCACCGCGAGCCGCTTTCGGACGCCTCGTTTCCCCGCGTGGCCTGGGAGTCGATGCTCTGTGCGCTCTCTCGCCGGTTTCTCGATCACCCCGAGATCTACGACCCCGGTATCGAACTCTTTGCCGAGCGTGTCCAGCGTTGGACGGTGACCAGCGATGGCGCTGAGATCTGTACCGAGGATACCTATGTCGGCCTGGTGGTCGAGGGTTGGGTGCTCACCGAAGAGGACGGCGTCTACGTGCACGGCGCTCGCGAGATTTACCTCCGAGCGATCGAGGATGTGCCCGACACAGAGGCGCTCGGCGTCGTTGTCGATGAGGTGATAGGCGAACTCGCCGAACTGCGAAAAGCGCCGAGTCCGGGCGCTTACATCGGCCCTGCGCTGCTCAGTGGGCAGGCGGCGAGTACTCTTTTTCACGAGGCTTTGGGCCATCGCCTCGAAGGCGAGCGGTTGGTCGCCCGCGGCGAGAGCAAGACTTTCGCCCATAAACGCGGTGAACGGATCCTGCCGGCGGGTCTCGACGTCTACGATGATCCGACGATCGAGCGCTTTGCAGAACATGCTCTTTGGGGCAGCTACCGGATCGATGCCGAGGGCATGCCGGCTGTTCGGGCAAAGCTGGTCAGCGACGGAATCCTCCGCGGTTTTCTCCAGAGTCGGACGCCGATCCCCGGATCGTCAAAGTCCAACGGTCACAGCCGCCACGACGGCTTTCAGCGGCCTATGGCGCGCATGGGCACGCTCGTCGTCGAGGCTCGCGACGGCGGCGACGAGTGGAGTGTGTTGGTCGATCGCCTGATCGATCTGGCTCGAACCCAAGGGCGCAAGCAGGGTCTCATCATCAGTCACGTGCGGGCCGGCGAGACCTCCACCAGCGACTACGACTTTCAGGCTTTTAAAGGCGAACTCGCGGAGGTATTTGTCATCGACGTAAAGACCCGCAAGCAGACGCGGATCCGCGACGTAGAGCTCATCGGTACTCCGCTCTCAGCGCTGCAGCGGATCGTTGGTCATGGTGGCGAAGTTGGCGTCGATCAGGGGCATTGTTACGCCGAGAGCGGCTCGGTGCCGGTGTCCGGGATCGCCCCGGCGATCCTGCTCTCAGAGCTCGAACTCCAGCAAAAAAGCACGACCGGCTATCACGAGCCGCTCTTGCCTCCGCCCTTCGCCGACGACGGCTCCCGGGGTCGCCGAGGCAAGCTCCGTGAGCGCGGCCGTAGGCGACCCAAGGCGAGCTAGCGATGCGGCTCGCCGGGCAGCGGAGCCTTCGGGCTATACTGCTCGCCGATGGGGAACACTGAGCTGGGCACGATCGAGGATGTGCACGCGGTCCTCGGCGAGCTCGCCAAGCGGGATTGGCGGACAAAGTTCGCGATCCGCAAGGGCGGGCAGGGGCTGCTCACGCGCGGTCGAGCCCGGCTCGCCGTAGTTGGCCCAGGCGGCAGGCCAGTGGTCGATGCGGACATCACCGTTGCCTTTGCAGCTCCGGCCGAGCTCGGCGCTTTGCTCAATCGCTTGCCCAGCGATCGAGTTCTCTCCTACGAATTGCCGATCACTGCCGATCGCCTGCGCCGGCTCGTCGTCGAGGCATTCCAGCTCGCACTCGCTGTCGGTCAGGCGCGCCTCACCGATCAACTCCTCGAGATCGGTCTGGCGCTCAACCACGAGCGTGATCCGCAGCGGGTTCTTGCGCTCCTCTTGAGCCACGCACGGTCGATGACCACGGCGGACGCAGGTTCGATCTATGTGGTCAACCCGGACGGCACAAGCCTCAGCTTTCACACCGCACAAAACGAATCTCTACACGCGGATCTGGGCACGGCGACCCTGCCGATCACCGAGTCTTCGATCGTCGGCACCTGTGTGCTCTCCGGCGAAATCGTCAACCTTCCTGATCTCTACTCGGAGGCCGGACGTTCGGCGCTCGGGCGGGTTTTTGTCCACGATCGTTCGTTTGACGCTCAGACGGGCTACCAGACCCGATCGATGCTGACGGTGCCGATGTGTTCTCCCGATGGCGCGGTGCTCGGAGCCTTCCAGCTGATCAACGCCAAGCGTGATCGTCGGGCGCTGCGCAGGCCCGAGGATTTTGAGCGGCGGGTCAAGCCCTTCTCCAGCGAGGACGAACACCTCTGCGCTTCGCTCGCGGCCCAAGGCGCTGTTGCCCTCGAGAACGCGAACCTCTACGCCGAGATCCAGGGCCTCTTCGAAGGCTTTGTCCGGGCGAGCGTCAAGGCGATCGAGCAGCGAGATCCGACCACAAGCGGTCACTCGCAGCGGGTCGCGAACCTCACGGTGCGTTTTGCCGAGGTCGTCGACGGCCTCGCCAGCGGTCCCTACCAGGACACTCACTTTAGCCGCGATGATCTCAAGGAACTCGAGTACGCCGGGCTCCTGCACGACGTCGGCAAGGTCGGCGTGCGCGAGGAGGTGCTGGTAAAGCCCAAAAAATTACACGCCCGCCAACTCGGCCTGATCCACGGCCGCCTTGATCAAATGAAGCTGCTCGCCAGGATTGAACTCCTCGAGGGCCTGCTCGCAGAGGCCCGCTTGGGTCGTCTCGATGCCACACGCGAGGCCGCGCTGAAGGCCGCGTACGCAACTGTCGTTGCCGATGTCGAGGACTCCCGGGGCGTCGTGCTCACCGCGAATGAGCCTTCGCTGCTGCGCGAGGAGGTCTCGGAGCGGGTCCGTGAGGTGGGTCGTCGGATCTTTGTCGACGGCGAGGGACGGCAGGTACGGCTCCTCGACGACGAGGAGGTCGCGGCGCTCTTGATCACGCGGGGCAGCCTCACGCACGCCGAGCGTCTCGAGGTGCAGAGCCACGTCACCCACACCTACGAATTTCTGCGGCAGATTCCCTGGGGCAAGGCCCTGGCGCGCATCCCCGAGATCGCCGGAAAGCACCACGAGTACTTAAACGGCAGTGGTTATCCGCTGGGTCTCGAGGCCCCCGAAATCCCCGTGCAGGCGCGCCTGATGACGATCACCGATATCTTCGATGCGCTCACCGCAGCGGATCGCCCTTACAAAAAAGCGGTGCCGATCGGGCGCTCGTTCGACATCCTGCACGCGGAGTCGAGGGCCGGAAAGATCGAGACAGAGCTCCTCGAGATCTTCATCGAAAGCGGGATCTATAAAGTGATCGGCGGGACTTCGTGAGGCCGGTGATCACGGTGGCATCGGGGCTGCCGCTCTGGGTCCGTGGGCATCTGCGTCGAGAGCTTGGCCGCCGGGTCTGCCTCGCCGGTCGACGACTCGGTCTGGGCACCTCGGAGATCGCCACAATCACCGTGCATCTCGTCAACGATCGGACGATCGCCCAACTCAACCTCGCGCATATGGGTAAGCGCGGGGCGACCGATGTGCTCTCGTTCCCTGGATCTGCACCTGTGTGCATTGGGGCGAACGGGCCTGTGCCGCTGCTCGGCGATATTGTTCTCTCCTGGCCCGCGATCACTCGGCAAGCGCTCGGGGCGAGCGGGCCCGCCTACCTCGACGAGGCGACCGTGCTGACCCTCCACGGTCTGGCTCATCTGCTCGGTCATGATCATCGTCATCGTCGCGGGGGCAGGGCGATGCATCTCATCGAGCTCCGTGCTTTGGCGGCTGCGGGAGTCGCAGATATCGCTCGCCCCTATGGTCTGCGGCCTATTTCGGTCTAAGGGTTGCAGTCGCGGGTCGCTGTTCTTCGGGTCAGCTGAGGCTGCCCCGGCCCGCCTTCGTTGCTTTACGACGGGGCGCAGGCCGCCTATAACCGGCGTGTGATCCTCGCCAGCCTGGCAGCCCTCCTTTG
>CAYYUP010000018.1:38851-90865 GCA_964474905.1 uncultured Nannocystis sp.
CAGCGTCGACGGGCACCGGCATGGACAGCCAGGCGGGCGCACCGACACCGGCCGCTGCGGCCAGTCAAACAAACGCCGAGGCACCAACGCCGGTTGCCCCAGGCGGCCAAGCGGGCGCGGGTTTGCGGGTGGCGAGTGGGGCGAGTGGGGCGAAGCCCGCAACGCCTTCCAAGAAGGCGCAGAGTGCCGCAGAGCCGACCTGTGGCGGTGCTCCCTGCCGCCGTTGGCGACGGATCGCTGCGCCTGTGATGTCGGCGATGCTTCCCGGCAGCGGGCAGATCGTCAACAACGAGCCTGGCAAGGGCATCGGCATGTTTCTTGGGGTGTTGGTGCTCGGTGGTGGGGCGGCAGCGATGCACTACACGCGGGATCCGCTCGATAACTCGACGCCTGGGCTCCGCGGCACGACCTTTGGCGCCGAGGTTGTCAACAGTGTCGGCTTTGGCGTGCTCTCCGGTGGGCTCAGCATGCTCTACGCCGCCCAAATCATGGACGCCTACGCCAGCGCCTCCGGTCAGGATCGACCGAATCCAGAGACCGCGCATCGCGTCGCTTTTCAGCTCCGGCGGATGGCCACGGTGGGTTACCGCGCGGGCGATCCTGCGGCCGCTTTCTTCGCCGATTGGAGCCTCAATTTCCTCGTTCAGGTCCGTGATCGTCTGAGCGTCGGCCTCAGCGATCTAAGCCTAAAGGTCGGCGACGAACGCACGACGATCCAGGCAGGCGCGCGGCTCCACTATCGTTTCTACGATCGCGGGCGGCTGTGGATGGGAGCTGGCCTCGGGAGCATGCTCCAAGGGACAGTAGGGCGTCGGCACGAAGGCATCGGCGATGACACTCCCCCAAGCGTCAAGAGCAATGCCTTCTCGGCGATTCCCTACGGTGAACTCGACCTTCGCCTCTTTTTGCTCGATCGTTGGTCGCTCGACCTGACCCCGCGAATAAGTGTGCCCTTGGGTACCCGCTTTTACCGTGAGGATCTCGCGCTACCTGCCTATTCGGTCACCTTTGAACTCGGTACCGGCGTCGGAGTGTATTTTTAATGCGAACTCGTAGACCCGCGCAGGCCCGTACACAGGCGCTGCTGCGCACGATTCTGGCGGCCAGTCTCGGGCTTGCCTGTGCCCTTGGATATCGCGGTGTAACGAGCGTCGAGGCTGAGTTCTCGCTTGATGAGATCGACGCGATTCGCATCGATCTGCCGGATACGCCGATCTCCGTACTCGGTGATCCATTGGCGACGAGTCTCGAGGTCGAGGGTGCCTGGTACTCGGTCGGAGGATCGGCTTCGGTCGCCGCTAACAATACGACTGCGCCTCAATTTTTCTTCGCCCGGGAGGGTCGCTTTGCCGAACTCAGCGCAGTGATTCCAGTCGCCTCTGCGGATCTCGTAGACCTGGAGCTGGGCGGCGTGACCCTACCGCCCGACCTCGACCTGGAGCTCTGGACCGGCGTCGGTGACATCGAGGTCGCGCAGGTCGAGGGCAACATCTCGGTCGACATCGAAGCCGGTCGAGTGACGATCTTCGGCGGCGCCAAGGGCATTGCCGTGCGCACTGGCGCGGGTGATGTCGAGATCGAGACCACCGGCAATACCAGTGTGACCACCGGTCGCGGTGATGTGCGCATCTCTCAGCTCGGTGCAGGCGGCAACGAGCTGGTCATCACTACACACTACGGCAGTATCGAGGCGACTCTGCGCTCCGACGCGAACCTCAGCCTCGACCTCAGGGCGAGCGGCGATATCCGGGTCCAGACCCGCACCGTATCGACGGTGAGCCAGGGCTCCTTCGTCCGGCAGGTCGGCAACGGCAACGTCAGGATTCAGCTAGACGCGCGCGGCGGAGACATCCGCGTGCGCCTCGATGAGACGCTCTGATTCGTCGCCTACCGGCAGAGGCGACCCGCGAGTTGCTGTTTTCCGGCGGTGAAGCGGAGAAGATGTGCTCCGGCCCTTGCCGGGTTTAGGGCGACCGTGCTACTCGCTCGGGGCCGCCAGAGTGGTGGAATTGGTAGACACAGCGGACTCAAAATCCGCCGAGGTTTTCCTCTTGTCGGTTCGAGTCCGACCTCTGGCAAATCAGGACGCGCGGAGGGTGCGGTCGGGGCGTTGCCCTGGCCGCGGCTCCGCGGCAGCTTCCCCGGGAGCTGAGGATCTGGCAACCTGTGGAGACACGTCGTGCATGAGTCCAACGACATCGATGTGACGACCTCACTCACTCGGCACCTGCTCTGCGCTGTGCCCCAGCTTTCGGATCCCAATTTTGTGCGCTCTGTGGTGCTTGTCGTTGAGCACAACGAGGAGGGTGCTTTTGGCCTCGTGCTCAACAATTCGCTGCCTACGAGGATTGCCGAGGTCACCGAATCACTCGGCCTCGAGTGGCACGGGCCGGCTGACCAAACGGTCAGGCTTGGCGGTCCGGTCGAGCCTGTCCGGGGTTTTGTGCTCCACGACAGCCTCGACTGGGATCCGCTTGCCGAGCCGATCTGCGAGGACCTCTTTCTCACCGCGACGCTCGACGCGATAAGCCCTGATGTTGGTATCGGCGGCGAGGGACGGCTGCTTTTCACGCTTGGCTACGCGGGCTGGGGTGAGGGGCAGATCGAAGCCGAGATGATCTCGGGAAGCTGGGTCGCGGTCCCGGTAGGCGGTCATGTCGGGGTCTCCGCGCGCTGGATTCTCGAGACTCCAGCAGAGTCCATGTGGTCCGGCGCACTCGCGGCGATTGGTATCGATCCGGCCCGTCTAGTCGGTCACCGCGGCATCGGCGAGCCGGCGGCAAAGGCCTGATCCGGGGCCGGTGGGCTCGGTTCTCGAGATCGAATTCGGCAGTGCATGCGCGGCACGTGCCGAGGTCGATTGGCCGCCACAGCCTCTTAGCGACGCATACGGAGGCCTTCGATCACCAGCGCAACCCAGCCACCGATGAGACAAAGACCACCGATGGGTGTGATCGCACCGAGCATGCGCGGGCCCAGGCCGGTGGCCAAGGGATAGAGCGTGCCAGCAAAGACGATGATGCCGACTGTGAAGAGCGTGATTGCGAGGCGTCGCAGCGGACGTGGATCCTGCTGGGCCCAGATCGATACGGCGAGCAACGCGATCGCGTGGATCTGCTGGTAGCGAGCTGCTGTTTGCCAGATTTCGAGGTTGCGGGCGTCGATGCTGCCGCGCAGGGCATGCGCACCAAAGGCCCCCGCCGCGACGCCCAGTGCCCCTAGAATTCCGGCAGCGATCACCCCATTGCGTGCGTTCATCGTGACTCCTTGATCGGTCGTGACGCCGAATTTTTTGATCGGCGACGTGTTGAGGACTTGCTGGCGTTGTCGGCGGCTTCTTGGGTCTGGGCGCGCTCATTGGCCGCGCGCTCCTCGGCGCTCTCCGGCCGGCTCGCGATCTGGCGGACGATCCACGAGCTAAAGACCTCCGTGACACCGTCGGGTCGTCGGACTTCGTAGTCCTCGCGGTTGACGAAGGAGCCACTGGCGATCTCGCTGATCCACAGGTCGAGATCATCGATGCCGCGACCGAGCCAGATCGTCTTGGTGGTGAGCATCGCTGCGAAGTCGAAGCCCGAGTAGATCCGGTCTTTGTTTTTGTTTTTCTTGACGATGAATTCGGCGTCGCTCTCGGCGATGAGATCGAGGGCCTCGACGATCGCCTCGGGCAGGCCGGTGCGCCCGTGGCTGGCTTTCTCGGCCATGCGCTCCGCCTGTCGCTCACCGCGTCCGCTTTGGCGAGTGATCACCGCCTGGAGCCGATCTTTGAGGTCTGCTCCATCGCAAGCGGGCAGTGTCAGGAGGGTCGCCAGGGCGAGCGTCGCAGACATGTACCTGCCGGCCAAAAATGGCAGCAGAGGGCTCGTAGGGGCTGTGTGGCGCCAGTTCGCCACCTCGTCAGACATGCCTGTTAGGCTACCACGGATCGTGAGCGCGCATTCTGATGACGATCTCTTTGTCCGGGCTTGGAAGCAGGACAAGAGCCAGGTCCCGCTTGCGGAGCGCATGCGGCCGCGGAGCCTAAACGAGGTCGTCGGTCAGGAGCATGTGCTCGGGGCGGGGCGTTTGCTCGAGCGACTGCTGGACCGCAAGCGCATGCCGAGCATGATCCTCTGGGGGCCGCCGGGCGTCGGCAAAACGACGCTCGCTCGCCTGCTCGCAGAGAGAGCAGAGTCGACGTTTATCACCCTCTCGGCGACCTCATCGGGGGTCCGTGACATCCGCGAGGCCGTCGACAAGGCGATGACACGAAGGTCCTATCAGGGGCGCGCGACTCTCCTCTTTATCGACGAGATCCACCGCTTTAACCGGGGCCAGCAGGACGCGCTGTTGCCCCATGTAGAGGCTGGTGTCGTCGCTCTCGTCGGCGCGACGACAGAGAACCCGAGCTTCGAGGTCAACGCTGCGTTGCTCTCGCGGGCGCGTGTTGTGCAGCTTCGCGAGATCGGTGTTGAGGCGATGGTGGGGCTGCTCCGGCGGGCTCTTGAGGACGACGACCGAGGTCTCGGCGATCGGGGCTTCAAGGCCGAAAATGGGCTGCTGGCGGCGATTGGTGGTGCCTCGCAGGGGGACGCACGGCGAGCGCTCGGTACCCTCGAGATCGCCGCGGATCTGGTTCCGTCGGGGAGCAATGAGATCTTAAAGGAGCACGTCGCGGAGGCCTTGGGTCAGCGCACGATCCGCTACGACAAGGCCGGCGAGGAGCATTACAACGTCGTCTCCGCCTTCATCAAGAGCATGCGAGCGAGCGATCCAGATGCCGCCGTGTACTGGTTGGCGCGCATGCTCGAGGCCGGCGAAGACCCGCTTTTTGCGGCGCGACGCATGGTGATCTTCGCCAGCGAAGACGTTGGCAACGCGGATCCGCAGGCGTTGTCGGTCGCGACCTCGGCCTCCGCGGCAGCGCACCAGGTGGGCATGCCGGAGGCCGTCTTGGCGCTCACCCAGGCCGCGATCTATCTCTCCCTCGCGAGCAAGAGCAACACTGCGCTATGTGCCTACGCAGCGGCGCGCAAGGACGTGCGTCGTCACGGCGCGCTGCCGGTGCCGCTGGTGGTCCGCAACGCGGTCTCGGACCTGATGAAAGACGTGCACTACGGGGTTGGTTATCGCTACCCGCACGACTTTAAAGGGGGGGTTGTGCCCGGGGATGTCAGCTTTCTGCCGGACCGTCTGAGGGCGCAGCGCTACGTTGAGCCGGGAGAGTTGGGTTGGGAGGCGGTGTCGATGGGGCGACTCCGATCTGCGCGCGCAGGCGAGGGCAGTGCGGGTGATGATGGCGATGGCGGCACCCCCTTGGTATAGCGATGCCCGTGGTCCAGCTCAGCGTAAACGTCAACAAGGTGGCGACTCTGCGAAACGCTCGCGGCGGGTCCGTGCCAGACCTTGTCGAGGCGGTGCAAACCTGTCTCAATGCCGGTGCTCCTGGCATTACAGCGCATCTTCGGGCCGACGGGCGCCATATCCGTCCGCCAGATGTTCGAGCGATCGCAGCGCACCTGCAGCCCCTGCGCGATCGCGTCGAGTTTAACCTCGAGGGTGATCCTCGACCTGACCTTATCGACATGGCCCTAGAGGTGAGACCGCACCAATGCACGCTGGTGCCGGTGCAGCCGGGTGAGATCACAAGTCAAGCAGGTTGGCGTCCCGAGTCCTCGGCGCGTCTCAGGCCAGAGATCGATCGCCTACATGGGTGCGGTATTCGGGTGTCGCTCTTTGTCGATCCCGAGGTGGCCGCGGTCGAGTGGGCGGCAAGCCTTGGGGTCGAGCGTATCGAACTCTACACAGAGCCTTACGCACGCGCCTTTGGGCACGGGCAGGCGGAGGCCGAGGCGAGCTTTGCGGTCTATGTCACGGCGGCCAAGCGAGCCTTTGAGCTGGGCTTGGGGATCAACGCTGGGCATGATCTCGATCTCGAGAACCTGCCGCTCTTTCGTACTTTGCCCCACCTGGATGAGGTTTCGATCGGCCATGCGTTGATCTCGAGGGCGCTCTTTCGCGGCCTCGATCCTGTTGTCCGCGAGTACGTGGCGGTACTCCTGGGCGAGTCGGCTGTGGCTTCCTGAGCGGGCTCGGGCTCATGCGCCCAGGGCATTTATTCGGAGTCGATGCCACTCATGTCGTCGCCCAGCTCCTCTAAGAGACCGCGCACTCGCTCTTGATCCCGGAGTCTGCCGGGCACGAGTTCGAGGTAGCGACGGTAGTGCTTGCGGGCTGCGCTCGGGTTGTCGAGTTCGCGTTCGATGTCGCCGAGCAAGCGGTGCAGCTCGCCGACATCGGGTGCCAGCGCCAGCGCTAGCTTGGCACTGGCGAGGGCCTTTTTGGGCATGTCGATCGCGAGCAAGCTCTTGGCGTGATCGATGGCGTCCATCGCCTGTTGGAAGTCGCTGAATTCCTCACTGTGCAGCAGCCTGTCGGGGGGAAATTCGTCGAGGGGGGCGGGTCTTGTGCCCTGGCGCATCAGCAGGTAGCGGAGATCAAAGGCCCGGAAGCGACCGAGCGCGGAGGGACCCTCGGCGACCCACATCACCATCGCCGTCGCATCGATGACCACCGCGTGGGTCAGGCCCAGATCCTCGAGGGCATTGTGATTACCCAGACCGAGTTCTTCGCCGCCCTTACCCTGGCGATCGCGGAGCACCGCGACGGCTTTCTCGGCGTCGAGCGGGCTGAGCTGGCCTAGGCGCTCTTCGAGGCGATCGTAGCGGTAGCCGCTGGCGGTGTAGCGGCGGATCCTGTCGTTTTGAGCGTCGCGATCGAAGGGTTCGTGGTTGAGGTGATTGGTCGCCCAAACCAGCGATGTCGACTCGCCGCGGATCTGCCGGCGCTCCTCTTTGTTGCGCGGCGAGAGTTCGACGACGACCGCTTTTCGCTTGATGCCGTCGCCGACGAGAACAGCCCCAGAGCTGCGAAGAGGTGCTTGTTTGAGCAGTTCGAGGGCTTGATCGAGGGTATCGGCCTCTTCGAGAACCTGGCGGAGAACGATCGCCAAGGGGGCACCGTCCTCGGGAGGATCGTCCGTGCGTGTTGGGTTGAGCGCGACGAAAATCCCACGGGCATTGATCCCGGTAACAACGCCGATCATGCCGGGCCAGGCGATCGATACGAAGGGGTACTTGCCGTCCGGGTAGTAGAAGGCGACGATCCGATCGACCTCGACCTCGCGGCCGAGATCGACGGCGAAGGAGCGGCCGAGGATCAGGTTGCCGTTGGTGCTGGTGGAGGTCTTACTGCGCGGGATCGCAGCGAAGGCGACGCCCTCGATCAGGACATCTTCGATGCGGGCGCCGAGTTCCTGAAAACACTGGTAGAGGAAGAGACGGTGGTAGGCGCCTAGGTGCTCGCCAGCGGCCTCTGGTAACGCTCCAGCGAGTGCTGCGAGTTCGCTGGCGCTGTCTTCGGAGAGCACTTCGTCGGCCTGGCGGAAATCCCAGCGGACCCCGAGCAGGGCTGACCAGGCGTCCATCCAGGTCGGGTAGCGGAGCTTGATGAGGGCACGGATGTCGGCGTCTAAGCGGTGAAAAAGCCGGGCGACCAGCTGCCCGTGGGCCTCGCCGATGAGCGCCGGGGAGCCCTCGAGGTGGAGCACCCAGATGCCGCCTTCGCGGGCCAGCCAGGAGTTGCCATAGGTGATCCGGCGACCGGTGCGATCGACCTCGAGCGTCGCACTGGGCGGGGATGCTTCGGGCTCCGCGAGATCCGTGAATTTTAGGTAGCCGGAGTAGAGGATCACGACGACGATCGCCATCACCACCCCGAGAACCACGAGGGCTTGGAAGAGCGCGAGGATCATGCGTCCCTCGCTCGCCGGAGGCTTGGATGCGAAGCGCGCCATCTTGCTCGATCGGGTGTTTATACTCTGCGTGACGCCATGACACGAACGCGAACTGTCCAGTCGCTCACCTCCGTGCTCCTCGCCTTTGCCCTCTTCGGCGCCTGTGGGCCCGAGAAGCCGCCTGCACCGGAGCCTGAGGTAAGCGCGCCACCAAGCGCATCAGATCGGCCTGAGAGCGGCGCAAATGCCGGCGTAAAGGCGACGCTGCCGGCGGCGCCAGAGAAGGTTGTGCTCACCTATGCGGGCGCTCGCGGTGTCTTTGCCGATGTGGCTGCGCCCGATGCCGTGCCTGACGAGGCCCGCGGCATGGTGCGCGTGACTCTGCTCGACGGTCCGGCACCGCCGGTCGGCACGGTCTGGGTCGCCAACCTTCGGACCCCGACAGGCGATGGGTCTTGGGCGCTCAGCACCGTCGCTCGCGACCTCTTCGAGGAGCTTGCGGTCGGCCAGGGGCTCTCCTCCGAGGTCGAGATCCCCGCGGGCATTGAACCACCGGAGGCGAAGCCCGCGGAGGGCATCATCGTCTACAAAACCGAGTGGTGCGGCGTTTGCAAAAAGCTGCTCGCGTATCTCGATCGCAAGGGCGTCGAATATGTCGCAAAGGACATCGAGAAAGACCCGGCGGCCGCGGGCGAGCTGCAGGCCAAGGCCCGCGAGAAGGGCATCAAGACCGGAAGCGTGCCGGTGATCGATGTGGGCGGCGAGCTGATGGTCGGCTTTGATCGGGCTCGCCTCGAGCGGCTGCTGTAGCCGGCTATTGGATCGCCTGAAGCTTGGGTAGGAGCACCGCCGGCAGGGTGAGTTCGCGGATTTCGAGCGCCGGCTCGGGAGCGGCCTTGCCCGCGCGCAAGGTCGCAAAATGCTCGCTGAGTCGGGAGTCGGATCCGTAGACGACGACGCCAGGCAGGCTGCCGTCGACCAGCGAAGTGAAGAGCGCCTGCTGCTGAGGCGTTGGATCGGTGACGTCGATCTTGAGGCGGAAGAAACGACCTTCGAGTTCGCTTTTGATGCCCTCGTCGGAGAACGTCTGCACTTCCATCTCTTTGCAGGGGGTGCACCACTCGGCGCCGAAGTCGATGAGGTAGGGGCGGCCGGCGTCTTCGGCCTCGAGCACCACGGCCTCGAAGTCGCTGACGGTCTCGATCTCATGCCACTCGCCCAGGTCGACGTAGAGGATGTTGTTGAGCACGAGCTGCGCACCGACGATGACGACGGCGACCGCGAGTGCCTTGCGAATTTTTTCGGCAACATTGCCGTGGAAACTGAGGTGGATCGCTCCGAGCACGAGGCCGACCGCGATGACTCCGAACCCAGCGTAGATGCCCCAGCTCGGATCGAGCACAAAGCTGCGCAGCGCGGGTATGAGCGGCGCCAAGAACCACAGGGTCATGACCACGAGGCCGATGCCGAAGAAGCTCTTCACGTATTCCATCCAGCGACCCGGTCGGAAGAGGCTGGCGCCGAGGGCTACGACAAAGAAGAGCGAGCCCATGCCGAGTGCGTAGACAAAAAGCAGCGACCCGCCGTAGGCGACGCTGTGGCCCTCTGCCGACGATTTTGCGATGTAGGCGAGAAGCGAGAGCAGCACAGGCCCGGTGCAGGGCGCCGAGATGAAGCCGCTGACGAGCCCCATTAAAAATGCGCCGAGGAGGCCTGTTCCGCCGACCGAATTGAGTCGCGTCTGCATGCCCGAGGGCAGCTGCAGCTCAAAGGCGCCGAACATGCTCGCGGCGAGCACGAGCAGGAGCGCGGTGATCGGAAAGACGACGAAGGGCGAGGCCAACCAGGCGCCAAACTGACCACCTGTGAGTGCCACGAGCACGCCGAGTGATGTGTAGAGCACTGCCATGCCGAGTACGTAGGCAGTCGCGAGCAACAGCGCCCGCGGCTTGGAGACCCCCTTCGCGCCGAAGACCGCGACCGTGATCGGGATCAAGGGGTAGACACAGGGCGTGAGGTCGACGAGCACCCCCTGGCCAAAGGCGAGGAGGTAGGGCCAGGCGCCACCTGCCTCAAAGAGCGGGGCGCTAGGGGCTGCGATCAGCGAAAAGGGCATGGCAATTGGCTCGGTTGTGGGCGAAGGGGCAGGGGACGCTACATGAAGTGTTCGGGATAACGCTAGGGGCTTGCCATGGTTACCCACAGGGCGTTTCGGGGCACGGCTCTTCGCGTTTTTCGGCCTTTGCGCGGCAGTTGAGCTCGCGGCGGGCCCCGTCGGAGAGAGCGGCGCAGCAGCCGTAGATCCCGAGGTCTCCGATCATCTCGATGAGCAGGTTTTCGGGTAGGCCGTGGCAACAGCTCGCCGCCACACCGTCACTCGAGGCGGTGCAGGTCGGCAGCGCGAGGCAGGTCCCGCGCCCAGGGTCGTTGCAGGAGACGCGGATCCCGGGGGGGTCGTTGGTGTAGTCGAGGATCGTATCGGTGTCGTAGAGCAACGCCGTACCGATGAGCCCGTCGGGCTGCAGGGCTTCGGGCACGACATCGCGTCGGATCGACGCTGCCAGGGGGTGCTCGGCTGGCACGACGTAGGCGCGGATCCACTTGGCTGGGTTGGGGCCGAGCGCTGGATTTCGCAGATCGACCTCGCCCAGTACGAGTGCCGAGGTCTCGGCTGCGTCGGCGCAGATGTCCTCGAGGGCGTAGGGCATCTGGTCGCTCACGACTCCTTTGCATTGCGCCGCGAGTCCGGCGACCCGCCGCTCGAGGCGTTGGCAGGGGGTGATGCCGCTGGTCTCTGTGAGCCCCGGGACCAGCGCGAGGCTGCGGATTCGCAGGCGAGTCAGCGGTGCTGTGGGCGTGCCGGCCATCGGCCAGCCCGGTGCGTAGAGTTGAGACTCCTGTCCGTCGAGACAGGCCGAAATATCGAGGCCAAAGCTGCCCAGCGATCCCTCTTCGGGGGTGCATTGTGGCAGGTCTTCGAAGTTCCCGAAGAAGCGGTGGGCGCTGTCCTCAAAGAGCACCATTCCGGGGATTCCCGTTGCGATCACCAGCGACGCCGAGAGCCCGCCGCGTGCCTTTTGGCTGTCGCTCAGGTTGAGGGGACGCGAGCGACAGAGCGGCTCGCTGAGTCGACCGGTTGGGGAGGCATAGCCGTCGCTGCTGAGCGTTGGTCCGCGGGAGACCCTGCACGATCGGTTTTCGTCGTCGAAGGCGACCGACCCGAGCGGCGGTGTGACGCAGGCATCGACGACGATTTGGGTCGCCTGGACCAGGCTTTGGACCCGGTCTTGATCGTAGCGAACGCCGAGGAAGTCGCAGCTCTCGCCGCCGACGATGCAGGTGTCGGTGATTTCTTTGCCGAGCAGGTCACCCGGGAACTGGAGGGGAATAAAGGCACGGCCCTGATCGGCGAGGGCGGCCTGGGAGCCAGGAAACTCGCGGTAGAAGGTGACCGTGTAGTCGCCGGCGCGGCGATGCACAAAACGCACCGCGAGCTGCCGGAGGAGGTTGCCGCCGAGGATGCCGGCGACGTGGTTGCTGCTGCGCTCATCGCCGACTTTCCAACCCCAGACGGAGTCATCGCTCGGGACCTTGGCCATCGGCAGTTCGCTAAAACGAAAGCGGGAGACTGCGGCTGCCAGTGCCTCGGGGCTGGGGTTGTTGACCAGTAGATCGCCAGCGGCACGGACCTCGAGACAGCCTCGCTCTGCGCTCAGGCCTTCGCTGTCTGCGGCGATCGCAGTGATGGGCGCAGAGCTGTCGATGATCACGGACATGCAGGCCGACGAGGGGCAGTTGGCGGGCAGATCGTCGCAGACCACCTCACAGCCACCGGCGCTTCCGGGGCATGCGTCGCGGCGGATCATCAAGCGCGGCACGATCAGCGGATCGCCCGAGGCGAGGGGAATCGCCCTGCCTAGCTGGCCCTCGACCACTGTTGTGTCTTCGGCGCAGGCGAGCACCGTGCCGAGGATCGCTGGCAACCAAAAGATGAGGCGCCTGGTCTGCACCGGCGCCTTCGTTCTTGTCATGCGTAGCCCAAATCCCACGCTAGAGATCAGCTTGCCAGGATCAGCCCTTCTTGGCCAGCTCGGCGAGCTTTTTGTCGAGGCGGAGGATCAGCTCGTCAATGCCCTTATCCTTGAGGATCTTGTTGAACTCGTACTTGTAGTTTTTAGCGAGGCTGACGCCCTCGGTGATGATATCGATCACCTGCCACGCGTCGCCGACTTCGTGCATCACGTAGACGACTTCGATGACCTCTTCTTTGCCGTTTTTTGTGTGCTTTATCTGAGTGATCACCCGGTGATGTCGGGGACGCTTCTCTTCGCCGGCGTAGGTCAGCTCGTACTCTTTGTCGGTGCGGATCCGCCGGAGGTAGTTCTCGCGGATCAGCCGGGTGAGCAGGACCTCAAACTCGTCGCAGCGCGACTCGCAGCGCTTGGCGAAGCGGCGAGGGCCACCGAGAGAGGTCTCGGCGAGGGCGTGGTAGTCGAGCAGGCTGTCGACCTCGGCCTCTAGCTTGGCCGAGTCGGCCTTGCTCTTGATGAGCTGGATGACGGCGCCGTGCCGGGTCTTGAAGGTGTCCATGGCCCCTGACCCGGCATCTGCCGAGGCATCGGCAGGGCCGATGAGTGCGAGGGTGGAGAGGACAAGGCCGGCAAAGATCGAACGTACGAAGCTCATAAGTTCCTCTAGGGTCGGTGCTCAGACGGGGCGACCTTATGGGTATTCACTGACTTGCGACGAGCGGAACACCGACCGCACGCGCGAGTTGAGCGAGCGCGATATTGTGCTGCATGATCGCCTGAAAGTGCTTGAAACGCCATTCTGCCCAGGTCGTGAGCGAGCGTTGGAGCTCTTTGAGGTTGCCGCCGCCGACGGTCTCTTTGACCTGCAAGTCGACGACCAGTTGGCGGGCTTTTTTACTCGCCTTGGCGGTGAGATCGATTGCGCGCTGCGCCTGCATCAGCTCGCGATAGGCCTTGTCGACCTCGAGTCCGAGGATCAGGAGAGCTGCCTGGTGCTGGTGTTCGGCAGCGCGCCGCTTGGCCCGAGCTTTGCGCAGGCGGAAGACGTGGTTGTGGAAGTCGAGGTTCCAGGTCATGCCGAGCGCGACCAAGACCCGCGAATAGTTGTAGCGATCGTTGTAGTAGAGCGCCGACATGCTGGGGTCGGCGCTGCTCGAGTAGGCGTAACCGGCGGAGACCAGAAGGCCGATGTCCGGGAGAAAATTCGCCCGTTGCAGGCGCTCAACAGCCTTGCGGAGCTCGACCGCGCCGCCGGCCATCTTTGCCTCGGGGCGCTCGCGAGCGGCGAGGTCGCGGTAGTAATCGCCGGTCCGCATGCCGCTTTGGACCGTGTCGGGCAGCAGCTCGGTGTCCTTGATATCAAAACCCGGAGGCGCAGCTTCGCCGGCGAGCGCCCAGAGTGCGGCTAAGGAGAGCGCCTCGATTTTGCGGGCCTCGAGCAGGCGCTCTTCGATTTCGAATTCGCCGAGCTCGATGCGCATGATGTCCGCGGGATCGCGATCGAGGTTCTCCTCTTCGTCGGGATCTTCGCCCATGCCGAGATCCTTCTCGACGCTGATCCTCGCCTCTTGGATCACCTGCCAGGCCTCTTCGAGGATGGTGATGCTCTCGCGGGCGAGCAGCAGGGTTGCGTAGGCCTGGTAGACCCGCAGCGAGGTCTCTTGCCGCAGTCGCTCGCGGTTGAGCACGGCTAGAGCTTTGCCCGCGGTCGCCAGCGCCTTGGCGCTCTTGATCTTGCCGAAGGTGTAGATCGGCACGACCATTTCGGCGCTGACGCGGACGGTGATGCCGGCGTGGGCGATCTGATCGAAGTAGCCGCCGATCGTGTCGATGTCGACGCCATTGCGCGGTCGGCAGTACTGAAAGTCCTCGGTGCGCTGGGCGTTGGTCGTTGGATTGGTGACCTGGATCTGCAGGTCTTCGCAGGAGGTCGCGACCCCGGGGGCCACCAGCGTGCGCGTGCGGATCGTCGGCACCCAGGCGAAACGCGCCTGTTGGAGGGTGGCGTCCATGGCCTCGATCTCGTCGCTGGCGGCGGCGATCAGCGGGTTTTCTAGGGAGTACGAGAGCACTTGGGTCCGCGAGATCGCCGGTATGCCGGGCGGTCGTAGGCCGTAGGGGTCGAGGCGGGCGGACGGCGTGAGCCGGAAGACAGCGGGCACCGGACGCGATGGGGCGTCGCTCGTGATCTCCGGCTGGGGAGTGGGGGGGTCGCTCGCATCACTCGATGGTGTTGCGGTTTGCGGTTTGCCGGCTGGAGCTTCGCGGGCGGCTGGGCTTGAAGCTCCAGCCGAAGCTGCGGGATCGCCACTAGGTTGCGCTGCGCGGGCGGGGCTGCTGGCGAGCGCGACGATCAGCGCAGTGCAGCAGGTGATGGTCCGACGACACACGAGAGATACCCACTACCGTGGCAACGATGCGCCGAGCAAGCGCCGAAACCCGGGTTGCCGTCGGGCCGAGCCCTTGCCATTGTTTCCGCTGTGCAAAGCTCTACCCCGCTTCATGTCGATCTCGCCGATCTCCCGGGCCAGGCGCGCGCGCTCCTTCGCATCGGCGGTCCCGATGCGGAGCGGTTTATCCAGGGCTTGCTGTCGGCGGATATTTCAACGCTTCGGGCGGGCCAGTCGACGCCTGCGACGCTCTTAACGGTCAAGGGCAAGATCATCAGCGAGGTCATTGTTCTCCGCGACGAGCAGGGCTGCGCGCTCGCCCTGCCGGCGGATGTGCACGAGGCGGTCACGGGCGATCTCGATCGCCACATCATCATGGACGATGTGACGCTCACCCCAGATCCCGACGCGGGTTTTTCGCTGCTCTGGGGTGCTCGGGGGTGGTCGCCCCCGGATGGCGCGCAGGGGGTCTCTGTGTTCACGGCAAACCATCCTGCCCCGGGTCTGCTGATCGTCGGATCTTCGCAGGATCGACGCGAGCTGCTCACAGAGCTGCCAGCCGCGAGCATCGAGGACTTCACCGCCTACCGAATCGCGACTGCGAGCCCAGCCTGGGGTCACGAAATCCGGCCGGGTTTCTTCCCCCCAGAGGTCGGCTTTGTCGCCGCTGTTAGCTACACAAAGGGGTGTTATCGCGGTCAAGAGCCGCTTTCGCGGATCCACTCGCGCGGCAAGGTCAACCGCGTGATGGCCCGGGTGCGGGCGAGTCGGGCTCCGACCGAAGGGGTGACGCTCACCGCCGAGTCACGGGCGGATGCCGGCACCTGGACCACTTGGGTGCAGACCCCGAGTGGCGTGCAGGGGCTGGCGATCCTCCACCGCAGCGTTGCCCGGCTTGGCCAAAGCCTGCGCGCTGGGGAGATCGAAGTTGAGGTCGAGAGCGGGCCGCTCGGCGATGACGTGGGTCTCTCCGCCAAAGGGACCGCACCTGCGACGGTCAAGCTCGGCGGTCGGCGCTAGCGAGTCTCAGTATCGCTGGAGATGCGGCTAATCCCTGTGACTGAGCAGGTCCGCCGCCGCCCGATGACCGCTTTGCACGGCAGACTCGATGGTCGCCGGCAGGCCCGTGCGCACCCAGTCTCCGGCCATGTAGAGGCCGCCGATCGGGGCGATGGTCTCGGGCCTCCACTGGTAGGTGCCGGCCGCGTGCGAGATGGTCGCCCGTTTCTCTTTGATCACCCGAAAGTGATGCACGTTGTAGGTAAAGTCTGGGAAGTAGCGGGCCATCTCGCCGCGGAAGAGCTCTTGCAAGCTCTCGGGAGAATCGGCGACCGCCGACCTGGCGGCCGAGATGGTGCAGTTTAGGAGGGTTTCGCCGCCGGTTTCGCCGTCGATGAGCGAGCGGTTAAACAACCAGTGAATCGGCCCGTTGACCAGGCCCAAGAAGGGCGTATCGTCGAAGGGTGCGCGGTCGAGGACCGCCCAAAAGTTGACGATCGGCGAGATCGGCAGACGGGCGATATCTTGGTAGACCGGGTGTGCATCCCAGCCCTCCGGGAGGATCTCGAGGAAGGCGTGTGGAGCCACCGCAGAGATGATGCGATCGACTTCGATGGTCTCTCCAGATCGCAAGATGACGCCGGTAACCGCTTGATCCTTGGTCTCGATCGTGCGGACTGCTGTGCCCATTCGGATCTCGACGTTTCGTTCGCGAAGGAAGGCGAGCGCCTGGTCGACGTAAAGGCGGGAGAGCGGCACCCTGGGCACACCCAGGCGGGAGGCATCGCGCGTGCTCATGAAGCCGCGCTCGAGCACGGCCATCAGCATCGCCGCCGAGGCCACCAGCGGGTCGTCGTTGAGTACGCCCCAGATCAACGGATCCCAGAAGACCTGGCGGATGCCCGTGGTCTGGCCCAGGCGGCTGAGCCATGCGTCGCAGGTCTCGTTATCGTCGGGGCGCTTGATTTCGCCGCGGAGCAGGAGACCAGCGCGCAGGGCCGCTGCTTTGTGGAGAATACCGACGCCGCGCATGCTCAGCAGGCCCGTGGCGAGGTGCAGCGGGGCCGGAAGCGGCGGACAGCGGAGCGCCACTCGACGCCCGCCTGGGCGCACTAAGTCGACCTGAAGGTTGCGCTGGAAGTAGAGGCCGTCGTGACTGCCGATGGTTTTAAGAAACGCGAGCGTCTCGTGGTAGCAGGCCATTAAGAGGTGCTGGCCGTTGTCGTACTCGCGCCCGGAGGCACCGTCGACAAAGGAGCGCGCCCGGCCGCCGCCGGATTTGGTGGCCTCGACGAGAGTCACTTGTTCGCCGGCCTCAGCCAGCCGCACGGCAGCGGAGAGTCCCGCCAGCCCAGCGCCGATGATCAGTGTTCGCGACACGTGCTCCTCCTGGAAGACGACGATGAGCGCTCAAAGGACGGCGAATTTTGCCCTCGCCAGGGCGATCGCGGCGACCTTGAGCTTGTCGCGGCGTCGCAAGGACGCCCGACGGGTAAAGACGTTGAAGTTGCGGGCGCGGATCTCCTGCAGGATCTCGTAGTAGGTCCGTCCCATGATCTCGGCGGGCAAGAGCGCCTGGCGACCCTTTACCTGTGGCAGCACCCGCCAGGCCGCTTGGTACTCGCGCTCGGCAGCCGCCGCAAAATCCGTGGCGATCGCGACGAAGCGGCCGTCGTAGCGGTAGTCAAAGATGTCTTGAACGCTGGCGTCGTGGCGGGCGAGTAGGTCGAGCGGGATGTAGCAGCGGCCGCGCTGGGCGTCCTCGGCGATGTCGCGGAGGATGTTGGTGTACTGCAGCGCGAGGCCCAGGTGGATCGCGTAGTCGCGGGAGGCCTCGCTCTGGTCGCCAAAGATCGCGATGCACAGGAGCCCAACGCAGGAGGCGACCCGGTAGCAGTAGAGGCGAAGCGCCTCGGCGTCCTCGTAGGTCGAGCGTTGGAGGTCCATCGCGACACCGGCGATGATCTCGTCGAAGGCCTCGCGGGGGTAGGCGAAGAGCTTGTTGGTCGCCGCTAGGCCGCGGCCCAGTTCGGTGTGCGGCGGGTCTTCGGTGAGGTAGGGGTCGCGGTAGACCCTGGCGATCTCGCGGCTCCACTCGGCCAACTCGACGCTCGCCCGGGCTGCGCCCTCGGCTGTCATCTCGCGCTCGTCGACGATGTCATCGACGACCCGGCAAAACTCGTAGACCTGCTGCAAGCCCTCGCGCTGATCGGCCCCAAGAAAGAGAAAAGCGAACTTAAAATTTGAAGACGAGCGCTTTGTCAGTCGGCTCCAGAGCGCAGCGCCCCGGCGGGGCAGCGAACTCACCTGCTCGAAGGGACTCATTGCGGTCGCCATCTCAGACCTCGCCCCGCAGGAGTCGACGACCAAAGGAGAAGAGCGAGCGCACCGCGATGCCGGCGACGTCGCGGCGCTCGAGTGTGGGCCGGAACTGCAGGACTTCGTAGTCGAGCTCTTCGATGCGCTCGAGGATCGCCATACCGCCGCGCCAAGTGGCCTCGAGCTCCATCGACAGACCCGGCGTGACCTGTCGGATCAGCGGTCGACCGCGGAGAAAGAGCCCCCGCGTACGCGCGATCGAGAACGCCATCAGCTCTTTAAAGGCGGGGGTGTGGCGACCGGCGAGCAGGTCCTCGCGCTCGACACCAAAGTGGATGAGGTCCTCTTCGGGCAGGTAGCAGCGGCCGCGCGGAGTGTCGACGCTGAGGTCCTGCAGGAAGTTGGCGATCTGGAGGGCGCTGCAGATCTCGTCGCTAAAGCGGTGCAGGTTGGACTCTTGGTGGCCGTGCACGTAGAGCACCAGGCGACCTATCGGGTTTGCCGAGTGGGTGCAGTAGTGGCGCAGCTCGTGGAAGGTCGAGTAACGCTTTTTGGTGAGGTCCATGCGGAAGGCGGTGAGCAATGCCTTGAGCAGACCTATCGGGATGTTGTGGTGGCGCACAGTGTCGCGGAGAGCGACGAAGACCGGGTGCTGGACCTCGCGGTGATAGGAGGCCTCGAGCAGCTCCTCCCAGGCATCGAGCGCCTCGACCCGGCGACCCTCGAAGCGGGGCTCGTCGGCGAAGTCGTCGGCGGTCCGGGCAAAGGCGTAGATCGCCATCACGTGCGGTCGCAGATGGGCCGGCAAGAAGCGCGAGGCGACCGGAAAATTTTCGTAGTGCGTGGTCGCCATGCGCTCGCAGTAGCGATACGCACTATCGATGGTCCACGGGCCCGCAGGTGCACCGTCGGGGGCGGGCGGCGCTTCGGCCTCGCCGACCGTATAAGCGGAGGTCGGAACGGCGTAGAGGCGGGGTTCGGTTGCGCTGACCATTAGATGCACTCCTACTCGGGGACCTAGCTCCGCGCGGCGCTCTTCTCGAGTTGCCGCACTTCGCGGAGAATTGCCACCGCCCGATCGTGTTTAATTTCGCCGCCCGCGATCAGACGTGCGCAGAGGGTCTCGATCTCGTCGCCTGTGGCCCCGGCGCCGACCGCCAGTGTACGCGCATGCAGGGACATATGCCCGCGCTGGATCCCCTCTGTTGCGAGGGCGCGCAGGGCTGCGAGGTTGGAGGCGAGACCGGTCGCGGCGATCACCTGCCCGAGCTCGGCGCTTGATGTACAGCCGAGGATCGACAGCGCCAGACGGGCGACCGGATGCACGTGCGTGGCCCCGCCGACCATTCCGATCGCCATGGGCACGGTGAGCTGGCCCACAAGCCAGCCCTCTTCGTCTTTGGTCCAGACCGCGAGCGGGCGGTAGTGGCCCCCCTGCGCGGCGTAGGAGTGGGCGCCCGACTCCATGGCTCGCCAGTCGTTGCCGGTCGCGAGCACCACCGCGTCCATGCCGTTCATGATGCCCTTGTTGTGGGTCGCGGCCCGGTAGGGATCGAGTTCGGCGAAACGCGAGGCGGAGACGATGCCATCGACGACCTGTGCCCCCTCAAAGTCACGGCTGGCGAGGGTGGCGGGTGAGATCCGGGCGCTGATATGGGCGCGGCGACGATCGGCGAGGTTGCTGAGAATCCGCAGGCCGACCCGCCAGCCGCTGAGCGCGTGCAGTCGGGGCGCGAGTGCCTCGGCGACGGTGTTGAGCAGATTGGCCCCCATCGCGTCGCGGCAGTCGACGACGACGTGCACGGCGACCATATCCTCGGCGAGCACTCGGACCTCGATCGTGCGCGGACCGCCACCGCGGGCGCGGAGGCGGGGGTGCACGGCGTCGGCCAGCTCCAGTAGGGCGGTGCGCTCGGACTCGATCGCCGCCCGCACTCTGGCGGCATCGCCAACGGCATCGTCACGGCAGAGCTGGATCTGGGCGATCATCCAAGGGGGATCCGAATGGGCTACGAAGCCACCGCCGGCGCGGATCATCTTTGCCGCGTTTGAGGCCGCGGCGACCACTGAAGCCTCCTCGACGGACATCGGCACCAGGTAGTCGACGCCGTTGATCCGAAAATTGGTCGCGACCGCGATCGGCACCTCGAGCACGCCGATCACGTTCTCGATCAGGTGGTTCGCCTTCTCGATCGGTAGTGCCCCCGGATCGAGCGCGTCAAAGCTCGCGGGGTCGAGGCCGCAGGCGGTCGCGAGCCTCTGTCGACGCTCCTGCACAGCGAGCCGGAAGAAGCCGGGGATCCGCGAGCAACGCGGTGTGCGCGGCTCGGCGCGCAGGCCCGCGGCGCCGGCTCGCAGCCCCGCCAAGAGGTCGATGTTGTGGTCGCGGCGCAGGCGATCCGCGAGCACATCGAGAGCCGCTTGGGAGCGCGCGAAGACGACGACGAGATCACCACCGCCGGCGCCGCTCGGTTTGGCAGCCAGGCCCATGTCGGCGGCGACCTCGAGGATGCGCTCGATCGTCGGCGTCATGATCGGCGCCTCTGAGATCTGCTGGAGCGCGCGCAGGCCCCTGTTGTGAAGATCAACCGCGCCCTTGAGCGCCGCAAAGAGCACTGCCTCCGACTGCTGGCCGGCATCGGCATCCGAGAGCACTGCGAGGAACTCCCGGCTCGCGTTTTGGAGGTCGCGCATCGCCTCGGAGTAGGGATCGGGCGTGCGCAGGGCCGCCTCGCGGACCAGTTGGACGAAGGAAGCGGTCGATGCCGGTGCACCGGCGTCGACAAAACCGATTCGCAGCCACCCCGGCAGCGCGATCGGGGTCGCCTCGCCGTCCTTAAAGCGGAGGGTGCCGCCGCAGATCGAGGTGGCGACATCGGCCCCGCTACCGCCGCCCTGGGCCTGCCTGTGTCCGCTGCGCGCGAGTTCGTAGGCGGCAGCCCGACCCTCGGCGCTCGCGAGTTTGATGCCCGCCTCCTCGAGGAGAAATCCGACGACGGTGGCAGCGACTGCAGCGGAGGAGCCGAGGCCGATCTTGCGGGCTCCGAGGCGAAAGCTGCCGGTGTCGACGATCGGCGGCGGGCCGGGATCGGCCAGGGCGCGATCCCGGAGGTAGCGCAGGATCTCCGCGTGGGCGGCACGCACGACCTCGCTCGTTCGGCCGGGGGCCGGGGCAGCGCAGGCCTGGGCACGGATATCGACCGCCGTGACCACCGCGCTCGCGCCCTCGAGAACCGCGTATTCGCCGATTAAAAACGCCTTGCCGGGTGCAGAAACCAGAGTCGTCTGCACAGGTCGCGGTGCCGGGTCGCTCATGACAGAATCTCCACGCTGGCGTCGGGGCCCGGGCATACGGCTTGGATATCGATCACACCAGGGACTCGGCGCAGCGTCGCCTCGACCTCGGAGGCCGCTTCGGCGGCGCAGAGCACCTTTACGTGGGGACCGGCGTCGCTGGTGGCGTAGGCCTCGAGACCTCCCTGACGGGCCGCCCACAGGGCGCGGATGACCTCGAGTGTGACCCCGTTCCAGTAGAGAATCGGCGGTCTTGTGGCGAGCATGCAGGCGTGCATTTTGAACATGCTGTGCTCCATGATGGTGCCGATGCGGCTCAGATCGCGGTTGGCGATGGCCGTTTGGGCAGCGCCGAGATCCGCTTCGGAGGAGTTGACCCAGGGCGCGTAGTAGGGAGACGTTTGGCGGCTCTCCTCCATGCCCGCGGTCGAGCCGACGGCTTTTTTGCCCCGAGTGGTGTGCACGATCAAAAGGCGCACCGGCCAGTGATCCGCGGGGAAGATCGGCCGGGCGAGACAGTCGCTGCCGTCCGCGAGTTGCCCGCGATCGAGGCGGACAAAGCCGCCCCAGAGCGATCGCGCCGCCGAGCCGGAGCCGCGGCGAGCCAAGGCCGAGAGCGCCGAGGTATCTGCCTGCAGCCCGAGGGCATGGGCGCCCGCGAGTGTCAGGGCTGCAAAGCCGGAGGCCGAGCTGGCGAGACCTGCCGATGTCGGCAAGTGGTTCACCGAATCGACGCGGCAAGAGGGTCGGCAAGTGGACTCGCCGGTCGCCGCCCAAATCCTGTCGAGATGGCGGAAGACCTTCGTGGCCATCGCGTCGGCGATAGGCTCGTCATTGAGCGTGAAGGAGTCGCTCGTCCCTGGGCCGACCACAGTCTCGGTGCGCAGCTCTGCGAGGGTCATCGACAGTGATCCCACCGCCGGCAGGTTGAGGTCATCGACCTGGCCCGGCACCGCGGCGCGCTTGCCCCAGTACTTGACGAGTGCGATGTTTGAATGTGCGATTGCGCGCGCTTTATTCCCGGAGCCCTGCGAAATGCCTGCGCAGAGCTCCGGGATCCTTGGGGGGAAGCGCGACGACACAGCCGCCGCCTCCCGCACCGGTGAGTTTGGCGCCAGAGCAGCCGTGAGTGCCCGCGAGTGTGACCAACCGGTCAAGCGCGGGAGCGCCCACTCCGAGCCCTGACAAAAGCTCATGTGAAACATTCATGATCTCACCAAGCATTTTGAGATCATTTGACATTATGGACTCAATACCGAGATCCACGGCGGCCCCCAAGGCATCGAGCACAGGTTCTACAATTGAGGGTATGCGATCGTGTCTGGCGCGCACTTTAGCGACCTCGATACTGGTCGATCGGGGCACGCCGCTGGGCAGGACCCACAGGTGCAGGCTGCTCGGCGCCTGCACCTGTGTGACCGCTTCGCCGCGGACAAATCGCAGCAAACCACCGCGCGCGGCGACTGCGCTATCGAGTCCAGAGGGCTCCCCGTGGAAGATCCGTTCGCCGACGATCGACGCTTCGATGATCGCCTCGACGCTCGCGTTTGGATCCGCGAGTCGGGCGAGAGCGACCGTCAGGGCCGCGGATGAGCCCAGGCCCGCCCCGGCCGGTAGACGGGTTTTGCCGGTGATTCTCCAACCCGTCAGCGGGCCATTGCAGGTCTCGATCACGTCGATTGCGGCCCGCACGACGGGGTGATCGCTGGGCCGCTCGAGAACAACATCAAGTCCCCAGATCGGGATCGAAAGCGTGTTTGGCGCCTCCGAATTCGGCAAGGGCTCAGCCTGCAATTGCAGCCCCTGTGGCAAGCCGGCGGCAAGGGCAGGGCGGCCGTAGACGACAGAGTGCTCCCCAAGGAGGATCACCTTACCGAAGGCTTCGGCGGAGGGGGCGAGAGCGTGGCGCATGTGGGCCTGGAGTCTTAGGGAGAGCGGGCGCACGGGGCCACGAGAGCGCGGCATCCGGCATCCGGGGTCAGAGGATCAGGGGAGCCAGCGCTCGAGGTCGGGGCCGAGGATCTTTGGCGCACGCTGCAGATCGCCGAGGTTTCGCGATCCGGTGAGCAACATGAGGGAGCGCAGAGTCGTGATGATGCTCTGCAAAAAGGTACGTGCGCCATCGATGCCACCGGCACGGTGAGCTTTGAGAACCGATGCTGCGAGGCCGCCCGCGGTGGCCCCGAGTGCGATCGCACGGGCGACATCCGAGCCCCGCCGGAGCCCGCCAGTGGCGATGATCGCCATGCCAAGGTCCCGCAGCTGGAGCACCGAGCCACCGGTCGGGATGCCCCAGTCCCAGAGTTCCTCTGCTAGCGCTTTGGCCTCGGCCGTGACGGCACGATGGGCCTCGACCGCGACCCACGAAGTACCTCCGGCACCGCTGACATCGACGTGTCGCACCCCGGCCGCGTGCAGCTGCATGCCGACCTGCCGGGAGATACCGCAGCCGGTCTCCTTGGCGACGATCGGAATTGCGAGGTCCTCGACCAAGCGGCGAAAGACGTCGAGACCGCCAGAGAAATCCCGATCCCCGCCCGGTTGCACGATCTCCATCGCCGGGTTTAGATGGATGCAGAGCGCGTCAGCGCCGACCTCTCCACAGAGATCCTGGATCTCCGAGGTTTTCATCTGTCGCGCTTGGCAGAGCCCCAGGTTGCCGAGTAGCAGCACATTTGGCGCGTGCTCGCGGACCTTGTACGTCCACGCGGTCTCGGGGCGCTCGAACATCGCCCGCTGCGAGCCGAGACCGATCGCCAGCCCGAGTTCGTCGGCGACCTGGGCGAGCTCTTGGTTGATCTTTGCGGCCTCCTCGGTGCCGCCGGTCATCGCCGCGATGATCACCGGTGCGTTTAGCCGCTTGCCGAGCAGTTTGACCGAGGTGTCGACATCGTCGGCGTGCATCTCGGGCAGCGCGTTGTGGACCAGCGAGACCTGGTGCAGGAGCGTGTTTTTTTCGCGGAAGCCGACGTTGTCGCCGGCGCAGAGGGCGATGTGGTCCTTCTTGCGCTGAGAGATGTCAAAACGGTCGGCCATGGCGCGGGAGGGTACCCCTAGGGGTCGCGCTTGCCATGTACGCGAGGTCACCGCAAGACGCTTGGAGACCGGTCGCCCGGTGCTGGAGAGGGCCTCTCGAGCCAAAACAGGGCTTCTAGGGGCTCAGGGAGGCTCTTTTGGTGATTCCTTGGAGGTGATCCAGGGCACAAACAGATCACCGAACGACGGGCACGACTTCTCGTCCCGGGGCCTTTTGCGCGGGATACACTCCGAAGATGCCAACGGAGCCCCCGAGTCCCGAGCCCGAACCTCCATCAGCGCTCAACGCTCGCCCCGAGGATGTCGCTTCGATCGACGCGATCATCAATGCGGTTTACGAGTCGGTCTCGTTCACCGCGCCGCGCGGTCCGGCTGGGGCGCGGCTGCGCTCTCTGGTCGCTCCCGAGGTGCGCCTCCAAAAGGTGCGCGCTGGCGGTCGCACGCGGGTCGGCGACATCGACTCCTATCTCGACGGCGTGCGCGATCAGATCGCCGCCGGCAGTCTGCTCGGCTTTCAAGAACGCGAACTCTTTCGACGCACCGAGGTTTACGGCGGTATCGCCCAGGTCTTCACCACTTACGAGGCGGTCCTGAGCGTCGCCGCGGGCGAGCGCACCGTCCGCGGGATCAACAGCATCCAGCTGCGCAACGACGGCCGGCGCTGGTGGGTGCTGTCGATCCTCTGGACCGACGAAGAAGAGGGCGAGCCGCTGCCGGTCGCCTACCTGCCGCGTTCCTAAGATCCGTCCGTAACCGGTGACCCCGTGACCGAAAAAAGCTCGCATCGCGGGCGCTACGCCCCGAGCCCGACCGGCCGACTTCACCTCGGCAACGCCCGCTCTGCGCTGCTCGCTTGGCTCGCGACCCGCCACGTCGGCGGCGTCTTTGTGATGCGCATCGAGGATGTCGATCACCAGCGATCGCGGCCTGAATTCGAGCGGCGAATGCTGGCGGACCTGCGCTGGCTCGGCCTCGATTGGGACGAAGGACCGGATGTCGGCGGCGCCTACGGGCCCTATCGCCAGTCGGAACGGGAGCCGCAGTACGCCGCCGCGATCGAGCAGCTAGAGGTGTTCTCCTGCTCCTGTTCGCGTCGGGAGCTGCGGCAAGCGGCCGCGGTGTTGGACGGCGAAGAGCCGATCTATCCCGGTACGTGCCGGGCCGGACCGCGTCATCCAGATCGAGCGCTAGCCCTGCGCTGGTGCACGCCGCCGGGCCCTGTCGAGGTCACGGATATTCTCGCGGGCGGGCTTTGTCAGGATGTGCGAGCCGAGGTCGGCGACTTCTTGCTGCGCCGTCGCGATGGCGCCTGGGCCTACCAGTTGGCGGTTGTTGTCGATGACGCTGCGATGGCGATCACGGATGTCGTTCGCGGTGCGGATCTTTTGGGCAGCACGCCGCGGCAGGTACTTTTGCATCGGGCACTCGGGGCGGTTGTGCCGAGGTATGCCCACGTGCCGCTGATCCTCGGTCAGGACGGCGTTAAGCTGAGCAAACGCCATGGGGCCCCCGATCTCAGCGTTCTGCGCGAGGGCGGAGTCTCCCCCGAGCGAGTGATCGCCGCGCTCGCCCAGTCGGTCGGTCTCGTCGGCCCTGGCACTCGGTCGATTTCTGCCTCAGAGCTGGTCTCCGGCTTTGATCTGCGGGCGATCCGGGCCTCGTCGAGTGATCCCGCGCTTGCCGTTGACTGGTGTGATCTAGGGCGAGCTTGAGCCTCCTTTGCAGAGCCTGTACAAGGGCCGAACATGCGCCCTTTGATCCTCTCCGTCGCCGCCGTTTCACTCTTCGCCCTGACGCTCGGCTGTACGTCGAACACGGCGGATTCGACCGTGATCCCCGACGCCACTGAGGCGGTCGAGAGCGCTCGCTTCACCTACCCAGAGAGCGCCAAGGGCGATGTCGTCGACGACTACCACGGCACCCAGGTCGCCGATCCCTACCGCTGGCTCGAGGACCCGGATTCTCCCGAGACCCAGGCGTGGGTCGAGGCCCAGAACCGACTGACCTTTGGGTATTTGGAGAGCTTGCCGGCGCGAAAAATCATCAGCGATCGGCTGACCACACTCTGGAATTTTGAGCGCTACGGCATCCCCTATCACAAGGGTGGTCGCTACTTTTACTCGCGCAACGACGGCCTCCAAAACCAAAGCGTGGTCTACACCGCGCCGACGCTCGACGCTGAGCCGACCGTCGTTCTCGATCCCAACAAGCTCTCCGCAGACGGCACTGTCGCGCTCTCTGGCATGGCTGTCAGCCCCAACGGCAAGCTGGTCGCCTACGGCCTCTCGAGCTCCGGATCGGACTGGCAAGAGTACCGCGTACGCGAGATCGACTCGGGCACCGAGCGCACGGACGTACTCAAGTGGATCAAGTTCTCGGGGGTCTCCTGGACCAAGGACAACAAGGGCTTCTTTTACTCGCGCTACGCCGAGCCCTCCGAGGGCGAGGCATTGAGCGGCACCAACAAGGGCCAAAAACTCTACTACCACCGCTTGGGCGACCCGCAGGACAAAGACGTCCTGATCTTCGAGAATCCCGAGCAGCCAAAGTGGGGCTACAACACGACGGTCAGCGACGATGGCAAGTACCTCGTCGTCGAGATCTGGAACGGCTCCGCCGAGAAAAACGCGGTCTTCGTCAAGGAACTCAAGGGCACGTCGGCGACCTCGCCCGGCGGCATGATCAAACTCCTGCCCGACTTCGACGCGCAGTACCACTTCATCGACAACCGGCGGGGCGATCTATGGTTCAGGAGCAACAAGGACGCGCCCCGTGGCAAGATCGTCCAAATCTCGCTCAAGAAGCCGGCGCCCGAGAAATGGGTGACCATCGTGCCCGAGGCCGAAGAGACCCTGCGCAGTGCCAATATCGTTGGCAACCGCGTCTTCGCCAACTACCTGAAAGACGCGCACTCGCAGGTGAAGATCTTTGATCTCAAGGGTGCAGCGCAGGGCGAGATCGCGTTGCCCGGCATCGGTACGGCCTACGGCCTTGGCGGCAAGCGCAAGGACAAAGAGACCTTCTACATGTTCACCGGCTACACCCAGCCGGGCACCATCTACCGCTACGACGTGAAGTCGGGCACGAGCACGGTCTTCCGCGAACCCAAGGTCGACTTTAATCCCGCCAATTACGTCACCGAGCAGATCTTCTACACCAGCAAGGACGGCACCAAGGTGCCGATGTTCCTGACCCATAAGACAGGTCTTGCGAAAGACGGCACAAACCCAACCTACCTCTACGGATACGGCGGTTTTAACATCGCGATCACGCCGACATTTTCGGTCGCCAACCTGGTTTGGCTGGAAATGGGAGGGGTTTTGGCGGTCGCCAACCTCCGCGGCGGCGGCGAGTACGGTGAGGTCTGGCACCAAGCGGGCACCAAGCTCAACAAGCAAAACGTCTTCGATGACTTCATCGGCGCCGCCGAGTGGCTGATCGCCCAGAAGTACACCTCCTCCGAGAAACTCGCGATCGGCGGGCGCTCGAACGGCGGTCTCCTGGTCGGTGCGACGATGACCCAACGCCCGGATCTCTTTAAGGTCGCGCTGCCTGGGGTCGGTGTGCTCGACATGCTGCGCTTCCACAAATTTACGATCGGCTGGGCCTGGGTCTCGGACTACGGTTCCTCCGAGGACGCAGCCCAGTTCAAGGCGCTGCACGCCTACTCGCCGCTGCACAACTTGAGGCCAGATACCGCCTATCCTGCGACGATGATCCACACCGCGGATCACGACGATCGGGTGGTTCCGGGGCACTCGTTTAAGTTCGCAGCGGCGCTCCAGGCCGCGCACAAGGGCGACAATCCGGTGATGATCCGCATCGAAACCAAAGCTGGGCACGGTGCGGGCAAGCCGACGAGCAAGCGAATCGAAGAGGCCGCAGACCTCTGGGCCTTTGTCGTCGACAACCTGGGCATGCAGGTCGGCAGCAGCGCGCCGACGCCCGCCCTGGGAGCACCCGAGGCGGCGCCCATCGAGGCGGCACCCACCGAGGCGGCGCCTGCTCTGAAGTGAGCGGAGGGCCGAGGGGCCAAACCCGTTATCGGTTCCAACAGACCGCGCGAGCTGAGTTCGATCGTCGAATTATCTCGCGCGTGCTGCTCGTTTGTAGGCGGCGGAGCGGGTGGTAGGGGGAGCGATATTGCACGCATTGAGAGCGATACGTGTTCGCCCCTGGAGCGATCTCAGGCGTCTGTCCACCACATCTATTTTGCATGGGGTGCTCAGATGTTCGCCTCATGGAGATTATGACCTGTGAGACATGTCCAATTGAGCATGTCATAAAATGTTGCGATCGAGCACGTGCAGATCCGTTCACAGCCGCAGGGTCGTGCACGTGTGCAAAGCCTTCCGCACTTGCGGTGCTTTGCCTGGCTTTTATCCTAGAGGTCGCATGCAGCGACGCACACTCATCGGCGGCTTTGGAGCGCTCGCTCTAGCCGCTGGTTGCCGTGCTCGCGCTAGCGCCGGAGCCCCGGTTGCACGGCCCCTGAGCACGTTTCGGGTGATGACCCTAAACCTCGCGCACGGTCGCGGGCGGGCCCCTTCCCAGTCGTGGATTCGCGATCCCGAGGACTTTCGCCGCAACCTCGATACCATCGCCGTGCTCCTCCGCCGCGAAAACCCAGATGTCGTCGCCCTGCAAGAGGCAGAGCTCGGTTCGACCTGGGCCGGCGATTTTGATCACGTTCGCTATCTCGCCAAGCGAGCCGGTTACGAACATGTCATCGCGACGCCGCACATGCGCGAAGAGGGCCGCTATCGCTACGGTACCGCGGTGATCAGCCGTCATGCCCTGAGCGAGTGCGAGGGCGGCGACTTTCAGGCCCAGAGCCGCTGGCGCAAGGGTTTTACGCGGGCATCGATCGCCATCGAGGGCGCCGATCCCCTGGCGGTACTCACGGTGCACCTGGATTTCGCGAGCGCTCGTCGTCGTCGGGCTCAGCTCCAAGAACTCGCTGAAATCGTCGGCGATACGGCCCGGCCCATGGTTGTGATGGGGGATTTTAATACCTCGTGGACCGAACGCGATCGCAGCGGATTTGCCGGTTTTGCGCAGCAGCTGGGCCTACGCCCCTGGTGTCCAGAGCTTCGAGCCCATCGCGATGGCGTGCGCACCATGCGGGCAATGCCGCGGCGACTCGATTGGATTTTGGTCTCGGAGGAGCTGCACTTCGCCAACTACGCGACGCTCGGCGGCGACCGGGTCTCCGATCATCTCCCGGTGCTCGCGGATCTTCGGCTCCCAGGCGCGAGCGGGGCAGCGACGGTACAGGCTGAGCACGGGCACCATCTCGCGGCGGTCGGCGGCTCTGGGTTCGCACTGGCCTAGGCGTTCATGTCCTATCAGACATGACCCTATGGACTTGTTGCGAAAAGGATTGCGAGCAAGAGCAGCAGCGGCGGAAGTGCGCCGAGAAGTAAAATTACCAAACTAGGGGCACCACTGCGCGCTTGAGCACCGATCGGTAGGGCGCCGAGCAGGCGTGCGCGGAGTTGCCTCTGTCGATTCAGCGCGAGCAGTGGGCCGACCCAGAGAGCGACCGTAACCGCCGCGAGTGCGAGCAGCGGAGCGCTCCGAATCTGTGTCCAAGCGATCCAGATCGCGACCCCCAGAAGCGCCGTCAGGCGGAGCCAGAGCAGGGCGCCCAGGCGCTGGAGTTGCAGTAGATCGAGGCGAACAAGCCCCGGTAACCTCCTCGTCCAGATCGCTGCCGGGATGGGTTGCGGGGCTCCGGCCAGGGTTCGGCTGATCTCGTGGATCCGCGGCACGGCCTCCCAGATCCCTGTGCTGTAGAGGCGCACAGCGAGCAGTCGAAGACCGCCGGCGATCACCAGGGGCACGATCGCGAAGGGCAGGGCGGCGCTTGTCATGCCTTGGATCTCGAGGGCTAACTGGAGAGGCATCGCCAGGGCGACCGCTAGGGCTACGCCGAGCGCTGGTGCGTAGAGATGTACGGCGGCCTCCGGTGCGGTCCAGCCGGCAGCGAGCGATCGTTGGAGCTCTGCGCCGGTGCTCTCAGCTGGCAAGCGGCGCCCTAGCCAGGCCGAGACGCCAGCGATCAGCGGCTCGGTGAGGGCCGCGAGAAGCAGCAACCAGAGCAGCGACCCTACGAGGCTGAGCGTCATTATCGGTGAGCAGTGGGGGGCTACGCCGACGAGGAGCGCGGTGATACCGAGTACCGGCACCCACAGAAGAGCGCGCCGGTGTTGCTCCGAGGCGAGACGCCAATGCTCCTGGGCTCGGACGGGCTTCGGCAAGAGGGATAGACGCCCCGGGCAGTGCATGTACGCCGCTGTCCGGCTGTGCAGACCCGCGAGCAGGAGGAAGGGCGCACCGCCGAAGCTGATCGTGCGCAGGTCTTCGCTCGATCCCTTCGCTGCCTCGGCGAGAACAAATGCCCAGATCGCAGCGATCGCGGCGGTCGAGAGGGCCCCTTGGGCGCTGCCTCTGCGCCGGAGGCCGCCTAGCAGCTGGGCGCGCCTGTTCGCGTCTCTGCGCGGGTCCACAGCGGCAGTATGCCGGAGCTCTAGGGGCCCTGATAGACTGCCGGCGATGGCCGAACTGGGCAGCATCTACGAGGCGGATACGCGGAGCGGTGCCCGCGGCCGTGACCTCCGTGCGCAGGTCATCTATCCGAGTGCCGCGCTCGGCAACGGCGAGGGCATTTGGGTCGAGGTGCCCCTCGAGCTAAGGGTCGAGGGAGAGCTTGTGCGCCGGACTCCTTCGCCCTTTGATCGCGACTCGAAGGTGCTGCTGCGGCTCCCAGAGGGATTTCCCGAGGGCGGAGCGCTGCGGCTTCGCGGTCAGGGCGAAACGCCCAAGAGTGGCGGTCCGGCGGGCGATCTCTTCGTTCAGGTGCAGTTCGGCGGCGAGCTTGGATCGTCGATACGGGACCTCGCGAAGAGCGCTGCCGCGACCCTACCAGCGCTGCCAAACGCTCCATCAGCGTCGATGATCGTTGCCCTCACACTCGGCGGCGCGGCGCTGCTGTACTGGGCCGCCTCGACGATCTAGAGCAGTCGTCGTGATCAGGAGACAGCGTCGTCAAAGGTGACGACGCTGCGGATCGAACGGCCCGCGTGCATCAACTCAAAAGCTTCGCCGATGCGATCGATGGGCATCACGTGGGTGATCAGATCGTCGATGTTGATCCGACCCTCCATGTACCAGTCGACGATCTTGGGCACATCGCGTCGACCCTTGGCACCGCCAAAGGCGGAGCCTTTCCACACTCGACCGGTGACCAGCTGAAAGGGTCGCGTCGCGATCTCTTTGCCGGCCCCAGCGACGCCGATGATCACCGAGGTGCCCCAACCCTTGTGGCAGCACTCGAGGGCATCGCGCATCACCTGGACATCACCGACACACTCAAACGAAAAGTCGGCGCCGCCGTCGGTGAGGTTGACAAGGTAGGGCACCAGATCGGCGCCGATCTCCTTGGGATTGACGAAGTGAGTGGCGCCGAATCTTTCGGCGATCGCCCGCCGCTCGGGGTTTGTTTCGACACCGACGATCATGTTGGCACCGGACATGCGTGCGCCCTGCAACACGTTGAGGCCAATGCCGCCCAGACCAAAGACAATGACGTTGTCGCCGGGCCTTACCTTGGCTGTATTGATCACCGCACCGATGCCGGTTGTGACGCCGCAGCCGATGTAACAGACCCGGTCAAAGGGGGCGTCTTCGCGGATCTTGGCGACCGCGATCTCGGGCAGCACTGTGTAGTTGCTGAAGGTTGAGGTGCCCATGTAGTGAAAGATCGGCTCGCCGTCGATCGAGAAGCGGCTGCTGCCGTCGGGCATCAGGCCGGCGCCCTGTGTTGAGCGGATCGCCTGACAGAGATTGGTGCGCTCGGAGAGGCAAAATTTACATTGGCGGCACTCGGGCGTGTAGAGCGGGATCACGTGATCGCCGGGCTGCAATGAGCTGACACCGGGGCCGACTTCGACGACGATACCGGCACCCTCGTGGCCGAGGATCGTCGGAAAGAGTCCCTCTGGATCGGCCCCGGAGAGCGTAAAGGCGTCTGTGTGGCAGATACCGGTGGCCTTGATCTCGATCAGCACCTCGCCTGCGCGTGGGCCCTCGAGATCGACTGTCTCAAGGGTCAGGGGAGCATTCGGGCGGTGGGCGACAGCGGCTTTGACCTTCACAGGACCTCCCGCTCGCGGCTTATTCGCGAACGCAGTTCAAGGTAGTTGCACGCGGTCGACGGCGTCAACCAGTGGCGGGATTCCTGCACGTCCTCACGCCGCCATCTGCCCGGCAGCGAATGGAGAGGCGGGCAGACGGCGACGCGAGCTGTTGGAGGTATTCGACCCCGCGGGGTGGCTAGGGCTGATCCGGACTCTCTCCTTTGGGGATCGGGCAGACCAACTCGTCGATGGGCTCGCAGCCGATGACCCAGGCTTCGGGATCGAGGCATGAAGGGTCAAAGGCGATCATGCAATTTTCGAAGAAATCACGGCCCTGGAGATCGCAAAGCATCGGCGGATTGATCCACTCACCGACGCCTTCGGTGACCCCGTAGGACTGGCGGAGTGCCTGCCCCGGGCCGACGATCGCGAAGTCGAGGTTGGCGATCGAACCCTCGAAATTCATGACCGTTTGGACCAGGCTTGGGTCGGGCGCAGTGAGTGCAGAGAGCACGCAGAGGCCGTCACCATCGTAGCTCGTCTCGGGGCCCAGGTCCCCGCTTTGATCCTCTTGCTGGCCGGGCAAGAGCACCGCGTCACAGGCTGGCTCGAGGCTGCATCCGAGCAGGAGGGCGCTCGCACCGGAGTCATCATCGAGGTCGGCCTTGTCGAGGGGATCGCCGGTGGGGCTGCCGATCTCAACGCCGTCGTTGGAATCACAGGCCGGCGCGAGTGCAAGGACAACAAGGAGGGCGAGGGAGTTGCGGATACGGAGCATTGGAGAGCTTCCTGCCCCGGACTAATGCAGAGACCGACCCAGCGGTGCCGGGCCCAAATTTTCTATTTATTTCAACACCCTCGCCCCGGCGGCTGAGAACGCGCTGGGCCGAAGACGGGACATTTTGGCCCGGTGGGCGGGCCACCATGACAGGCCTGTCGCGGAGCCAGGCCGTGCAATGGCGGACGCGGGTGGCCGAAGACATGCACATGCGCACCCGAACAATCACTCCCAAGGACCTGGGCCTTCGACGTCGTCGCGGCTTCGAGCTTGCCGGAGAGCTCGCGCCGCCTCCGAGGTTGGCGATCGTCGGTGCCCGTGCGGCCCGGCGTCGGTTCACCGATCTGATCCCGGCGATCGTCGAGGCCGCGGCCGACCGCGGTTTCTCTGTGATCTCAGGGGGTGCTCTCGGGGTCGATAGCGCCGCGCATCGGGCCGCGCTTGCGCTCGATGTGCCCCAGCTCGCGGTCTTGCCAGCGGCGGTCGGGGCTCCTTATCCCCCGGGAAACGCAGCGCTCTTCGACGCGATCGCGGCTCACGCGTGCTCGGGTGTCGCCTTTGTTCTCAAGCAGGGGCAATCGCCCACACGGGCGCTCTTCTCCAGCCGCAATAGCTACGTCGTTGGCCTCGCAGCCGCGGTTGTCGTCGTCCAGGCCTCGCTGCGTTCGGGGTCGATGAACAGCGGTCGCCTGGCGCTCAAGCAGCGTCGGCCGCTGGCGGCGTTGGTCGGCTCTCCGGGCTGTGGGGTGTTGATCGGCGCGGGGGCCCGGGCGATCCGCGCTTCGTGCCCGGTCGAAGTTGCGGCTGCGATCAGCGCTTGGCTCGAGCAGCCAAACGCCGCCGCGCTGGCCGATCCATGGCCGCCGCATCTCCGCGATCTCGGCCTCGCGATCGATCGGGCAGGTCCACGCGGTCTGTCGATCGATGACCTCGAGGAGCCGCTGCTCGGGCTCGTCGCTCTCACCGAGGCAGAGGCCCTGGATCTGGTCGTTGACGTCGGCGGTGGTCGTTACGTGCGAAGCGACCGCTGAGTTGCAGATGGTGGGCTCGGGCCCGCCTTCGTGCGACACTCCCCTTTCGCAACAGAGGAGCTGAGGTCCCGATGATCCCCGTCAAGCCCCACATCGCCAAACGCGCCCACGTGCACTCGCTCGCCCATTACGAGGGCCTCTACCGCGAGAGCATCGCCAACCCGGCCGCCTTTTGGCAGGTCCAGGCCGAGACGTTGACATGGTTCCACAGGCCCGAGAGCACCCACCAGGCTCGGATCGAAGAGGGCGAGGTCGCGTGGTTTAGCGGTGGCAAATTAAACGCCTGTTTTAACTGCGTCGATCGGCACGCCGACAAGCAACCCGACAAAACCGCGATCATCTGGGTCGCCAACGAACCCGGCGAGTACCGACATATCAGTTACGCCGAGCTGGCCCGCGAGGTTGGACGCCTGGCCAACGTGCTCCGCTCCCACGGCGTTCGCAAGGGCGACAGCGTCTGCATCTACCTGCCGATGATCCCCGAGGTCGCCTTTGCGATGTTGGCCTGCGCTCGGATCGGTGCGGTGCATTCGGTGGTCTTTGCGGGCTTCTCCGCCTCGGCCCTGCGCGAGCGCATCCTCGACGCCGACTCAGCCGTGGTCATCACCGCCGACGAAGGCCTCCGCGGGCCCAAACGCATCCCGCTCAAGCAAACCGTCGACGAAGCCGTGCAAGGTCTCGATGTCGTGCGTTCGGTGCTCGTCGCCAAGCGCACGGGGGCCGACGTGCAGATGAGCGAGGGTCGCGATCACTGGCTCGCCGACGAACTCGCCAAGGAGCGCGCCACCTCCCCGGTCGAGTGGATGGACGCCGAGGATCCGCTCTTTGTGCTCTACACCTCGGGCTCGACCGGCAAGCCCAAGGGCGTGTTGCATACCACCGGTGGCTACATGGTCTACGCCGCCTTCACCCATCGGCAGGTCTTCGACATCCACGACGACGATGTCTATTTTTGTGCCGCTGATGCCGGCTGGATCACCGGCCACAGCTACATCGTCTACGGACCGCTCGCCAACGGCAGCACGACGGTGATGTTTGAGTCTGTGCCCAATTACCCCGACTGCGGCCGCTACTGGCAGATCGTCGACGACCTCAAGGTCAGCGTTTTTTACACGGCACCAACTGCGATCCGGGCGGTGATGCGCGCCGGTGACGAGCCCGTGACTCGCTACAAGCGCGAGAGCCTGCGGATCCTCGGCACCGTCGGCGAGCCGATCAACCCCGAGGTCTGGACCTGGTACCACGACGTCGTCGGCGGTGGTCGGGCGGCGATCATCGACACCTGGTGGCAGACCGAAACCGGCGGCATCATGATCGCGCCGCTGCCCGGGGCGACACCGACCAAGCCAGGTTCGGCAACCCTGCCGATGTTCGGGGTTCGCCCAGTTCTAGTCGACGACGAAGGCCAGGAGATCAAGGGCAATGGCGTCAGCGGTAACCTCTGTCTCGCGGGCTCCTGGCCGGGGCAGGCGCGCACGATCCTCGGCGATCACAAACGCTTTCGCGAGACCTATTTTAGTCGCTTTCCCGGCTACTACTTCACGGGCGATGGCTGCCGCCGTGACGACGACGGGTACTACTGGATCACCGGCCGCGTCGACGACGTGATCAACGTCGCCGGCCATCGGCTCGGCACCGCTGAGATCGAGAGTGCCCTGGTCGCTCACGAGGCGGCCGCCGAGGCGGCGGTTGTCGGTTTCCCCCACGAACTCAAGGGCACCGGCATCTACGCCTTTGTGATCATTCGTACGGAGTTTGAGTCGGCGGACCAGGTAGCCCTGAGCAAGGCACTACGGGATCAGGTTCGGCGGCTGATCTCGCCGATCGCAACGCCCGATCAAATCCAGATCGTCAGCGGCCTGCCCAAGACTCGCTCCGGCAAGATCATGCGTCGGATCCTCCGCCAGATCGCTGCCGGCAACACCGATGATCTTGGCGATGTCTCGACCCTCGCAGACCCGTCGGTCGTCGTCTCATTGATCGCTTCCTGCGCTCGCTAACGGCTCTGCCAGTCCTCCTGGGCGTGATGCTCAGGAGGGACATTTGCCGACGGTGCAAGTGAGCCCACAGCGCTGCGGGGGCTCGCTGGAGAGGGCTCGGCGCGTTACCGTCGGGCGATGCTGTGTTCACCCGCTCGCCCCCTGGTCTTCGCTGGTTGTCTGGCCCTCGTGATGCTCGCACTCGGTTGCAGTGGGGCCCAGGGGGAGACAAATGCAGGGAGCGCGAGTTCGACAAGCGGCGAGACCGACAGCAATACCGACAGCGATACCGACAGCAATACCGACAGCGATACCGACACCTCGGTCGAGCCCCAATCCGGTGTGCTCAGCGTGCTCTCCTACAACGTCGCTGGCCTGCCGCAGGGGATCTCAGGCAGCAATCCCGAGATCAACATGCCGCTCATTTCGCCGCTGCTCAACAGCTACGATCTGGTGCTGGTCCAAGAGGATTTTTACTACCACGAGGAGCTCATCGCCGAGGCCGAGCATCCCTACCAATCGGAGCGCAGCGGCGACGGTGTGAACGATCTCGGAGATGGCCTTAACCGCTTCTCAGAGACCGCCTTTGGGCCCCACGATCGCATCACCTGGAAGGCCTGTTACGGCCAATTTAGCAACGGCAGCGACTGCCTCGCAAAGAAGGGCTTCACCGTTGCTGAGCACGAACTCGCGCCCGGGCTCGTTGTCGACGTCTACAACCTGCATATGGATGCGGGTCGCGATCCAGAGGACATCGCCGCCCGTGCCGAGCAGGCGGAGCAGCTGGCGGCGACGATCGCAGATCGCTCGGCCGGCAAGGCGATCATCATCGGCGGCGATACCAACATGAAGGCTGAAGACGAGGTTTACCTCCAGGGACTCATCGACGCGGCGGGCCTGACCGACAGCTGTCGCGCCCTCAGTTGTGGCGAGGAACTGCGTATCGATCGTGTGCTCTATCGATCGAGCGACGCGCTTGGCATCGTCGCTGAGAGCTGGGCGCTCGATCCGGTCTTTGTCGATGCTGTCGGTGTGGACCTCTCGGATCACGAAGCCGTGGCTGTCACTTTGCGGTGGATATCCCCACCGATGTAGCTGTGGGTGCGCGCCCCCGAGCGCAGACCGCTTGTCGTTGGGCTGCGCCTCCGCTGGTAGTATTTTAGACCTGGGGGTGGGGCGATGGAGAATCGTGAGAGCGCACTAGTTGACCGATTACGGCTCGTCTACAGGCGGCCGAGCTACCGCAGGGTCATCGCTGGCACGGATGTGATCATCCACTGCCATCACTACAACTCGCGGATCCAGCGGACGGTCGAGGCGGCCGCGGGCATCGACGGCAAGGCTCTGCTGGTCTCGACCGCGGAGCGGGTTTTCTCGGGATACGTGCGCGATACCTTCATCGACGGTGATCCTCTCGCGGTGCGCTGGGCGATGGCCGAGCTCCTCTACTCGCATCTCGGCTACGGTCGAATCGATCTATCTCGGGTCGCCGAGAGCGAAGTCCTCGCCTCCTCGTCCCATTTTGTCGAGGGCTGGAGCGTCGGTCTGGGGCGCCGCAGCGAGCCCGTCTGCTCGTTCACCGAGGGCTATCTCCAGGGGGCTATTTTTGCGGTGACAGGGGAACTTTGCGATGTGCACGAGGTCGAGTGCATGGCGAGCGGTGGCTCCTGCTGTCGTTTCACGATTAAACGCGGTCGTACTCGGCCGATCGATGCGATCGAGCAGAGCCCTGTCGAGTTCACACCGGCGAGTCAAGAGGGCTATCTCCATTCGGCGAGCGTCGACGAAGAGGTGATCATCGACGCGGTTGTGGGCATGCCGCTCTACGGTCGCGAGAGCGGGCTCATCCCGGTCTTTAGCGTCTACCTCGCGAACATTCCGGCGCTCTTCTACAACCTGCTTTCGCTCGGATTTATTGAGGCCATGGCTGCCCGTGGTCGCGAGCGATCAGCCCGTCGCCTCCTCCAGGAGGACGCCGAGACCTGCGGCATGAACACCTTCCGCGGGATCATGTGTTCGACGGAATGGGAGGGGCTGATCGCTCCGATGATCCGCGAGCCGGCCGACAATTTGCACGCCCTGATCGCTGTCTCGAACGCGCTCGGTTGGGGCAATTGGCACATCCAACGACATACGCCCGGCCTGAGCCTCGACCTCGAGTCGCTAAACGGCTACGAGGCACTCGGTTTCCAGGAACTCCGCGGCCCCTCGAAGCGGCCGCAATGCTCGATGCTGACGGGCGTCGCCGCAGGTTTGATGGAGCTGATCTACGGCGAAGGCACCTTAGAGGAGCGCTTTGGTACCTACGCCGCTGTCGAGAGTGAGTGCATCAGCAGCGGAGCTTCACGCTGCTGCTTTGGTGTCGAGGGCGTGGGTTAGTGGGCTCAGCTGCGCCCACTCGTGAGCGGGTCCACGCCTGCATCCACCCCGAGACGTTCAAGTATTTCTTCGAACGCGATCGCGTACTGGGGCTGTGGAGTCAGCTTGAGGCCCGTTACGGCCCGCCGACGACCCAGGGGACCTTTCGCATCATGGAGCTGGAGACCGAACACTTTTGGTTGCGCTCGGTGATCGGTGGCAATCCCATCACCGTGCTCCGCAAGCGCAGCTGCAGCGATGCAGCGATCGCCGAGCTTCATCAGATCTTTGGCTTCGAGGAGGGGGAGGTAGAGGCGACGTGATCGACTTTGATCTGGCGATTGGGGTCCTCGTTCTCGACTCCGAGCTGCGGATCGCGGAGGTCTCGTCGGCGTTTTGCAGGAGCTTCGCGACCACCGCAGACGCGCTCCTAGGCGTGCATCTCGACGAACTCATCGCGACCCGAGATCGTCGCGGTCTCCGCGAGTACTCACGGACGCTGGCCAGCGGAAAGCCCATCGATATGTTGCTCGCGCTCGACTTTGGGGCACGTGACGTGTTGACGAGGATCCGCCTGATGCACGTCGACGGGCGCCATCTGGCCCTCGTTGAGCGCATCGATGGCGAAGGCAACCTGCTCTTTGAGCTGTACCGAGATCGACGGCGTTGGCAGCAGATCATCAAACGATCGGTCGAGGGCGTCGTGATCCTTGACGCCGAGGATCGAATCCTCGATCACAACGATCGCTTCTTTGAGATCATGGGCTTTCGCTCGCGGTCGGGGGTCCTTGTCTCCGAGGATGCGCTGCACGGGGCCGATTTCCTCGGTCTATTGGCTGGGCAGTCCGGCTTTGATGAACTCCGCGAACACCTCGGCACAGCGGCCACCCGTCACACCCGCTATCGCTCGATCATCGTGCACGGCGATCGCTGGATCGAGATCGCGACCACCTCGCTGATTCTCCCGGTGCACGGTTTTATCGGCAGCAGCATTGTGCTTCGCGACATCACCGAGGAGCGTCAGACCGAGCTCCTGCTGCGGCAAAAAGAGTCCGCAGAGGCCGCAAACGTCGCCAAAAGCCGCTTTCTCGCGAACATGAGCCACGAGCTCCGCACCCCGTTAAATGCGATCATCGGCTACAGCGAGATGATCCTCGAGGAGGCCGAGCAGAGCAATGACGTCGAGATCGCCGACGATCTGCGCAAGATCCTGAACTCCGGGTCGTACCTCCTCGAACTGATCAACAACATCCTCGATCTTTCAAAGATCGAGGCCGGCAAGATGGAGCTCTGGTGCGAGGCGTTTAGCATCCGTTCGATGCTCGACGATGTGCTCGCGACGGCGACCCCGCTTCTCGCTAAGAATGGGAACCAGATCGAAGTTCGTTGTGCCTCCGGGATCGGGCAGATGACCTCCGATCTCTTAAAACTCCGGCAGGTGCTCCTCAACCTTCTGAGCAACGCGGGCAAGTTCACCAAAGACGGGTCGGTGACCCTCAGCCTTCGGCGGATCGAGCACTCGCCCGGCGACATTTTAGAGATCGAAATCACAGATACCGGGATAGGAATCCCAGAGGCGAAGCTGCAGCGCATTTTTGAGGAGTTCGCCCAAGCTGATGCGACGACCTCCAGGGCCTACGGTGGCACCGGTCTAGGTCTCGCGCTCTCCCGCCGATTTTGTCGAATTTTAGGCGGTGAGCTGAGTGTGCGCTCGACTCTTGGGGTTGGCTCGACGTTCACAGTGCGTCTGCCGACTTCGCCGCTTGAGGGCACGGAGGACAACGAGGTGCCCTCCTCTGTGACGGTCGCAGAGGCCCCCGCAGAGGTGCCAACAGGAGTCGATGAGCCCGCGCAGAAGCCTCGAAATGCGCGCTCTTCTGGCGATACGGTGCTCGTTGTCGACGACGATCCGGCGGTCCTCGATATGATGATCCGCTTCCTCACTCGGGAGCAGTGGTCGGTGGTCGCGGTCAGCTCCCCCGCACATGTGCTGGCGATCGCTCGTTCCCTGCGACCGAGTGCGATCACCCTCGACGTGCTGATGCCCGAGGCCGAGGGTTGGGACATTCTCGCTGCGCTCAAGGCGGATCCCGAACTCGCCGAGATCCCGGTGATCATGATGTCGATCGTCGATGAGCAGTCCCGAGGCCTGCGCCTCGGCGCGACTGACTACCTCCTCAAGCCGATCGATCGCGGACATCTGCTCCGGGTACTCAATCGACAGCGGCACGAGCTATCTGAGCCCTCAGTGCTGGTGATCGACGACGATGCGAGCGCTCGTGCTCTAGTCCGGACGCATCTCGTACGATCGGGTTGGCGAGTGCGGGAGGCCTGCGATGGGGATGACGGCCTCGATCACATCAAGCGGGAGCGTCCGGATGTCGTCTTACTCGATCTGGTCATGCCGCGCTGCGACGGCTTTCGCTTCCTCGATCGTCTGCGGGCGAGCCCTGACCTCCGCAGCATTCCGGTCGTCGTGCTGACCGCGAAGGATCTGAGTTCAGAGGAGCGCAATCTTCTTTTGACCGAGGCCCAGGAGATCCTCGGCAAGACCGCGACGACACCGCAGGCAGTGCTCGACGGGCTCCGCTTGCAGCTTGGTGATCTGAGCTGACGAGCGATCACAGCGCATCAATACCTATAGGTTTATATGGACATGTTCCTATGAACATGTGGATGGAGGCGCGACATCGGGGCCCAGATGGCGGCAGCTGACCTCGTGAAAGCGGGCGCGGGCGCGATCGAGAAGCTCGGTCGCGTCGTCACCGAGGTGTGCGTTCTTGCGCGAAAAAGCGCCCGCACGGAGCACCGGAGGACCGCCGCGGAGCACCCGAACGTCGACACCTTGCGGCAGAAATGCAGCCCTAAAACGAGAGACGATCGCGACCCCAAAACCTCGCGCGACGGCCTCGACCACCCGCGGTGTCGAGCCGACTTCGACGACGGGGTGGAGGTGGAGCGGGCGCTCGGCATGCTCCGCGAAGGCACGGTCGAGGGCACTGCGAGCGGGACCTGTTCGGGTGACGACCATCGGCACGCCATCGAGGTCGCGCAGGCCGAGTTCGGGGGGGAAGTTTTCGGAGGCCCCGCGGGGCACGATGACGACCCAGGGCAGCTCGCCGAGGTCGTGAAAGAGCAGCCGTGGCGGTACTCCTGTCGGATCTAGGGTGCCAAAGCCCAAGTCGACGTTGCCGCTCGCGACCGCGGCCGCGAGTTCGTCGTCGTGACACTCGATGACGTAGAGGGGCAGGCTGGGGTCGGCGCTGCGGAGTTCCGCGAGCAGGTCGGAGATGAGATCCAGAGTGCCCGGCAGCGCCCCAACCCGAACCGTGCGCCGTCGCCTGCGCAGCGCATCTGCGGTGCTCACCGACCAGAGTTCCCAGGTGCGCAGGAGGACTCGAGCGCGCTGGGCGAGTTCTTCACCGGCGGGGGTCGGCACCCCGCTACGTTGCCCGGGGGCCCGCCGAAGCAGTGGGCTGCCGCCGAAGGCCGCTTCGAGTTCGGCGAGGTAGCGGCCGTAGGTCGCCCGTGAGCGACCCGAAGCCCGCGCCGCCGCCTGGATCGATCGGCGCTCACAGATCTCGAGGAAAGCCCCCAGGTGCTCGCGAGTGATACCGGAGTCCCGCACGGCGCCGATCTACCACGGGGGACGGTCAAAGCCCGGGGTGGCGGCGGAGCAGGTGATGCCGCATCATGGCGACCCGTGAAGAGTCACCTCCAACGCTGGTTGCCGGCGCTGATCTTCGTAGTCGGGGCGTCGCAGGCAAGCTCTGCCCCTGCTGCAGTGGCGCCTGCAAGCTCTAGCTCTGTCCAGGGGCTCTTTGTCCCGGGCGTGCGTGATCCTGCGGCGGGTTTGGTCGGCCGTTGGGAGCGTGAGCTCGAGCGTCGAACGGCGATTCTCCGCTCGCGTCGCGGCTCGGGGGCGATCCTCGGGCTGGTCGGATTGCTGACAGATCTGGGCGGTGAGGTCGCTCCTGCGCGTCTTCGTGCGCTCCTCGAATCGGTCGTCGCCGATCGTCGCCACGACCCTCTGGTGCAGGCCCATGCCACCCAATTGCTCGGGCGCATCGCCGAGGCCGAGGGCGATCGCCAAGCCGCGCGCGCGCACTTCGAAGACGCTGGTTTTTTGCTCGATTGGCAGATCCTCGGGCCCTTCGACAACCAGGGCAGGGCAGGGCATGACCAGGTTTTCGCGCCGGAGAGTGACCCCTTTGATCCCGCCCAGGGTTTTGCCGGCAAGCTCGCAGGCGAGCCCGTCAGCTGGCAGCGATTGTCCTACGACGAGATCCCGCGCGGGGCCTACGTCGCCCTCGACGATCGACTCTACCCAAACACCCAGGCCACCGGCTACGCCACCCTCTGGATCAAGGCCGACAAGGCCCAAGCGGCGGCGATTCACCTCGGCACCTCGGGCCCGCATAAGCTCTGGGTCAACGGCGAACTCGTCGGCGAAGGGCGGACCTACCGGGCGGCCAATCCGCTCCAAGAGAGCCACGGGCTGCGTCTGGCCGCTGGCCTCAACCGGGTGCTTGTCAAGATCAGCTGCGACGACGGCATGTGGGGTTTTTACGCCCGACTGAGCGATCCAAAAGGAGCGCCTCTGCGGGGTATTGAGATCCGCACGCACGCACCGCGGGGGCTCGTGCAGGCCGTGCCCGCGACTGGTAAAGCGCCGACGATCCGCTCGCTTCGTGGGCTCCTGCACGCCCAGGCCGAGCGCACGCGTGCGAGTGCTCGCGACCGGATCGAGATCGTCGCCTTTGAGCGCTGGATCCACCCCTACACCGCCGGTGATCGCACTGCGGTCGAGCAGGCACGGGCCGCCGATGAGGCCGTGCGATCCCCCTATTCGGCTTGGCTCCTTTCGGTCGCGGATCCCGATCCTGGGGGCAGCCGAACCAGCCTCCTGCTGGGCATTAAACGCGCTCAAGAGGCCCTCGCTGCGCCGCCCAAGAGGGCCGGCAAGCGGACCCGGTCAACGTCGACGGGTGCCCCTTCGCATCGCGATTTGCTGGCGACGATGCTCGTCGATCTGGCCTGGCGTGACCGCGCCCTCGGTCTTGACCGCCGCTTTCGGACCCGGATCGAAGAGGCGCGAGCGATCGTACCGGACGATCCAGAGGTCGAGCTTGTCGCTGCTGCCGGCCTCGCCGACGACGGCTTCCCGCTGGCGACGCTCGCCTGGGTCGACGACATGCTCAGGCGCTACCCCGAGTCGACGCTCATCAAGCGCGAGAAGGCTGAGCGTCTCCTCGATCTCGGCCGAACTCGGGAGGGGCTCGCGATCCTCGATGCGCTGCGCAGCGGTCCGGGGGGTGGCGATACCGGGGTGACGCTGCGAATGATCGATGCCCACCTCCGACTCGGCGAGGTCGACAGGGCACGTACATTGGCGCAGAGCCGTGTATACGCGGCTCCCGGGCTGCCGGCGGCCTACCGGACCCTTGCGCGTATCGAAGAGGCGGGCAGCGATCTCAAGGCTGCTAAGGCTGCGCTGATCGAGGCGCTTCGTCTGTCGCCGCAGGACGCCGGGGTGCACGCGAGTCTCGGTCGCATCCTTGCTCGTGCCGGTGATACCCCGGGCGCGTTGCGAGCTCTCCGACGCTCCCTCGAACTCAAGCCGCAGCAGCCCGATCTCCGCGACCTCGTCTCAACCTTAGAGCCGAGTTCGGGCGATGATCTCTTCGCCCGTTACGACGTCGACCTCGAGGCGATCGCGAGCGCATCCGTGCCGGCTTCTTGGGCGGGCAAGAGCGCCGCTTATCTCCACCGAAGAATCGCGGTTCGGGTACTTCCAAATGGTCTCAGTGAGCGTCTAGACCACCGAATCATCAAGATTCTCGACGACCGCGGGGTCCGCTCGCAGGCGGTGCAGGCGGTCGCCTTTGATCCGGACGAGAGCTATGTCGACATCCGCCGCGCCCGGGTCCGCCGGGCCGACGGCACAATCGCGGAGATCGGCGCTGCGAGCATGGTCTCGCTGACCCAGGCGGGCTACCGCATGTACTACGATCAGCGAGCCCAGCGGGTCGAACTTCGCGGCCTCCAGGTTGGCGATGTGCTCGAGGTCGCCTTTCTCCGCCGCGACATCGCGGCCCGCAACAAGTTCGACGACTACTTCGGCGATCTGGTCGACATCGACAGGGTCGAGCCCCAGCGCTATCTCGACATCATCTACGAGACGCCCGCCTCGCAGCCGCTCCACTTCAACCACCAGGTCGCGAAGTCCGTCTCAAAAGACGGAAAAACGCTCACCTATCGCTACACGGCAAAGAATCGCCCGGGCATTCGCCGCGAGGCCAACATGCCCGGCTGGACCGAAATCGCCGGCTATCTGCACGTCTCCACCTACGCTGATTGGGACGCTGTCGGTCGTTGGTACTGGGGCCTGGTCAAGGAGCAGCTCACCGTCGACGCCAAGATCCGTGGCGGTGTCGCGGCTGCTCTGGCGACTCTGCCGGCGACCGCGAGCGAGGCCGCAAAGGTCGCTGCGATTTACGAGCACGTGATCACCACAACCCGCTACGTCGGCCTCGAATTCGGGATCCACGGCTACAAGCCCTACCGGACCACAGATGTCTACGACCGCCGTTTTGGCGACTGCAAAGACAAAGCGAGTTTGCTTAAGGTGATGCTCGCCGAGGCCGGCATCGAGTCAAACTTGGTCCTGGTCCGAACCCGCGATCAGGGCCCGATCGGCAGGGCGCCGGCGAGCCTCGCCGCCTTCAATCACGCGATTGTCTACGTGCCGAGCCTTGACCGCTACCTCGACGGGACCGCCGAGTTTTCGGGGCCCGAAGAGCTGCCCTACGGCGATCAGGGGGCGACCGTGCTGATCATCGGTGACGGTGCGGGCGCAGAGTTGCGGACGATTCCAGTGTCGACTGCGGCTGCCAACCGCACGCTCACGGAGCAGCGCATCGAGCTTGCTGCGGACGGCTCGGCGAAGATCCTGCAGCATCAAGAGATCGGCGGTGCACAGGCCTCGCGATGGCGGCAGAGCCTGCAGTCAGAGAAGCGGCGGCGCGAGCAGTTGGTCGCCGTTTGGGGCCAGACATACCCCGGCGTTGAGGTGCACGAACTCGCCCTCCCGGGCATCGAGAGCGTGCTCCAGCCGGTGCGTGTCGAGGCCTCGCTCTCGGTGCCCAAGCTCGCCCAAAAGCAGGGGGGGCGCCTGCGTCTTCCGGTGCTCGGCTTTCGCGGCTCGATCGTCCGCAGCCTCGCTCCCCAAGCAAAGCGCGAGCACGACCTCTTGATGATCTCGCCAGCGCTCGAAGAGAACAGGATCGAGCTCCGTTTGCCGCCTGGGTACCGCTTCGCCGAGCTGCCGCCGGCTGGCGCACGCGAGGGCAAACACGGGCGTTTCAGCCTCGAGATCGACGCCCGAGAGGACAGTGCAACCATCCACTATCGACTCGAGTACTCCGCGAGTCGGATCCCAGCGGCCGAGTACCCCGAGTTCCGAGAGTTCCTCCGCGAGGTCGACGCGATCCTCGAGGGCACCTTTGAGATCGTCCGTCGTTGAGCACTGCGAGGATCTGAACCGATGTCCGCTGCACCCATTCGTTCGCTCCGTCGCCTGCGCTCGCTCGGCCTTGGCCTCGCCCTGGCGGCTCCACTCCTGCTTCAGAGCGCTTGTCGACCTATCGAGCCACCCACGGGGCCGCTGGCGAGTGACTCCGTCGACGACAAAATCGAAGCGCAAGAGCGCTTTGTCGCCAAGCACCCGGGCGACGCGATCGCCCGTCGCGACCTGGCGCACCTCTACTGGTTGCACCGCGCCGATGCTGCGGCTGCGGTGCCGATCCTCGACGCGCTCGCCAAAGGGGGGGACCCGGTCGCTCAGGCCTCCCGCATGCTGATCGCCGAGACGCGTCTTAACTTTAAGACAGCTCGGACATGGGCTCACACGCTGATCGAAGGCGCAGCTCAACTCGAAGCCGAGGATCGCTCTAAGGGCGAGAAATCGGCCAAACAGGGGCATGTTCGGCCGAGCCGCGACGATCGACGGGCGGCGAGGCGTCGTCGCCGTGCGGGCATCGCCGCCGGGGGTCCAGTCGATCCAGCGCTTGCCCTCGGCCTCGCAGAGATCGCCGCACAGCTGCTCGGTGCACATCACGGCGAACTCGTGGACGATGACGACGATTTTGTCGCCTTCTTTGAGCGCCTCGATCGCAGCGCGTTGCCGGTCGAGGTCACCCGTCCGCTGCTCAGCCAACGGGCTGCGATCGCCCGGCGCATGCAGGATCCAAATTATCGCGAGTACTACGAGGCCGCGGGTTGTGTGCACGCGTGGACCGTCGGCGAGGTCGAGGGCACGCACGGTGAACTCGAGTTGCGCGAACACAGCGGAGAGCCGCTTCGAGTCGATCCGGATGCGGCACTCATTCAGCTCTCCTGCGTTGTCAGGGTCTGGAACCCGCGCCCGCTGGCGGGCAGTCGCCGGATCGCGACGTCGCTTTCGGTCCCAGGCTCGCAGCTGCGCCTCGAACTCTCCGCCCAAGAGGCTTTTCGGGCCTATCTCGATGGCGTCTTGATCTACCGCAGCGATCGCAACGATCGCTGGCCTGCGAAGGGGGTACTGCTCGACCTCGAGGTCGCACCGGGTTCGCATCGCCTCGAAGTGCACGTCGCTTTGCCCCGCGACAAGGCCTGGATCCTCGTGCGAGCAACGGACGATCAGGGCAGGGCGATCCCGTCGTCGTCGGCCAGTCCCGGCATGTTGCCGTCGGCCAACGCATTTCGCGGCGATGTACCTCCAAAGGTAGTTACCTTCGACGCGCAGGGGCCGGGTCTGGATCCGCAGATCTACGACCCCTGGCGCCGGGTTCTGGCGGCCAGTGACGCGATCGTCGACGGTGACAGTGATCGCGCCGAGCGTTGGCTCGCAGATCTAGATCGCTATGCGCCGAACTTCGCCGAGGCGCAGGTGATGAGCGCACGTTTTGAGGCTCGTGATCCCACCCGCGACGCGACGACCTCTGCGGCCCGCGAACGGCAAGCGCTCGAGGCCGCCTTGGCCCTCGACCCGAGCCTCGAGGCCGCCCGGGTCCGCCTGCTTGAGCTCGGGCTCAATCGCGGCGAGACAGCGGAGGTCTTAAAATCGCTAGAAGAGCGCCCCAAGGGCACCCTAGACCATATTTCGGGGGATCTCCTGCGCTATCGTGCCTACCTGGCACGGGGCAGCGAGTCGCTCGCCGAGGCCGCCTTGCGCGACGCTGCCAAGCGAAACCCGCGCTCGTGTGACGTGCTGCGGCTGCAGCGTCAGCTCGCCCAGGACCGAAACGAGGTCGCCCTCGTGGACACCCTGGTCGCCGCCAGCTCCCACTGTCCAGGCACTCTTCCGGTGAGGGCCGGGCACGCAGAGTTGCGTGGCGATCCCAAGGCCGCGCTGGGCTTCCTAGACGAGGCGCTCGCGCGTACCCCGGACAACACCGACCTGCTGCTGGGCACCGCTGCGTTCGCGATCGCGGGCAAGGATTACGCCCGGGCCCGCGACGCCTACAAGCGTATTCTCGAGCTAAATCCCTACTCTTCGCGGGCCCGCATCGGCCTCGCCGATCTGAGCGCAGAAGAGGGGGATACCAAAGCTGCACGCGCGAGCCTTCGGGCCTCGATCGCGATCTTGCCCGCAAACTCCGCGCTGCGTGAGATCGGGACCCACCTCGGGATCGCTGATGACCTCGAAGAGCTGCGCATCGACGCCGCGCCGTTGCTCGCCGCCTACGTCAGCGCCGCACGTGCAGCGGGCACCAATGACCCCTACGAGGGCGCCAGTGAGGTCTTGGTGCTCGATCGATCGGTCGCCCGGATCTACGCTGACGGCAGCGCTCGCCAGATCGTGCACACCGTCGCCCAGGTCCGCACCAAAGAGGCGATCGATCGCTACGGTGAGATGACGATCCCCGATGGTGCGCGCCTGCTCACCTTTCACAGCGTTAAACCAAGCGGTGCGGTCATCGAGCCCGAGCTCATCTCTGGCAAGGCAGGGCTCAGCCTTCGCGGTCTCGAGATCGGCGACTTCGTCGAATTTGAATTCCTGATCGACGAGGAGCGTCATGGTTACCTGCCGGGCCACGTTGATCTCGCGGTCTTTCGTTTTCAGTCCTACAACATCCCGTACCACCGCTCCGAGCTTGTGGTCATGCATCCGGCCGAGATGCCGATCAAGGTCGAATCCCGCGGCGGTGCGCCGGTGGCCACTCGCGAGCGGCGCGGCGATCGTGTGATCCAGACCTGGCGGGTCGATGCCTCCCGGCGCCGCGGTGTCGAACCCAGCGCCCGCGATTCACTCGACGAGCTGCCCTCGGTGCGGGTCTACACCGATCTAGATCTAGAGGCCTGGATCGACGCGCTCGCCCTCCGGGTGATGCACACCCAGCGCAGCAACCCTGAGCTGCGTCTCCTGGCAAAGACCGAGACCCAGGGCATCGACAAAGGCGACCGGGCGAAGCAGCTTCGCGTGCTCTGGCGCTGGGTTCTAGAGAACATCGAGGAGGCCGGTGACATCACGGTCGGCGCGACGCAAACTCTGGCGGCCCGCAAGGGCAATCGGCTGATGCTGTTGCGAACGCTGCTCGGCGAGGTCGGCATCCGCTCCGAGCTCTGGGTCGGGCGTGATCGCTTTGGGCCGAGCCTTGTCGAGGGCGGCCACCCGATGCCGGAGAGCTACGGGGCGCCGCTGCTCATCGTCTGGATCGACGGTGAGCCCATTCCGGTGCTCACAAATTCCAAGGTCGTGCCGCTCGGCTACCTGCCGGTTAACCTCGCCGAGAGCCCGGCGTTGCGGGTACGGCTCACGGATGGCGAGCCCCCTTCCGGCAAGGTGACCACCCCTGCGGTTGCCGAGTCGCTCGCGGATCTGCGGCGCTACGATCTAGAGATCGAGCTCGACGCCGCTGGCGACGGTGCGATCCGGGGCAGCATCACCCTCCAGGGCATGGAGGCGATCGCCTGGCGCGAGGGCCTGCGCGCGCTCGATCGTGATCGCTTGGACGAGGCTTTCGAGCAGGCAGAGCTCAGCGTGCTCGCCCAGGGCGCATCGCTCGATCTGCTCACCTTTGAGATCGACAACGAGCGTGAATTGAGCAAACCGCTGGTGCTCCGATTCACCGCGAACGCTCGTGGGCTTGGCGTCCGTCAGGGTCAAGACCTGGTCCTTCGAGCAGCTATCGTGCCGATGAATTTGGGCCTCGGTTATGCAGGCCTTCCCGAGCGCAACACCGGGTTGGTGATCCCCTATGCGCCGATCCAAGAGGCCGTCATCCGCCTCAAGCTCAAGGGTTTCGCTCTCCGTGTGCTGCCCGATGCTGCCTCGATCACCACCGATGCTGGCGGTTACACCCTGGCTGTCGAGGGCCAGCCAGGCGGCTCCGAACTGGTCCTAAAGACCCGCTCGCGGCTACGCCCCGGCATCATCGAGGCTGCCGACTACGATGAACTCGTTGAACTCACGAGATCGATCCGCTCGGTCGAGGACGAAACGATCCGCGCTCGTTGAGCGCAAGCCGTGCTCGGTGGGTGCTGGCGGGCGCTCACTCTTTGGGTTCAGGGCTGTAGATCGTCATCAGCTCGACATCGGTAACCGCGATCAAGCGGTAGTCGGGCCCGTGTTCGATCTGCACTGGGCACGCAGGCATCAGCTCGACACGATCGATGTTGTCGCCGTCGCGGACCTCGAGAACACCGCGTCCGCCGGAGAGCATCGCGACCATATCGGTGCGACCGCGGGTTGAGACGATGACGATCTCTCCGGGGCGGACGCGGAGGATCTTCGCCGTAAAACCGGGGGCGTCGGCCCAGACAAATTCACCACCGAAGGAACGTCCCTCGAAGGGGGGCGCGTAGTCGTCGTCATCGTCGACAAGCACCTCAGCGGTTTTGGCTGCCTCGTCGGTCACGTCCTCGGCGGTCATGCGGACAAGGGTAGCCTAGGATCAACCCTTTGGCTTGGCGACCGGGGGAGCCTTGGGCGCCGGAGTGTCCTTTGAATGGGCCGCGTTTGCGGGTTTTGCGGGTTTCTTTGCCGTATCCGCAGGCTCGTCCTTCTTGCCGGACTTGCCCTTTTTGCCAGACTTGCTCTTTTTGCCGGACTTGCCCTTTTTGCCGGGCTTGCCCTTTTTGTCCCCGTCGGAGGCATCGTCGGTCACAGCTTCTTTGGGTTCGGCCTCGTCGACGTATTCGATCTCGTCCTTTTCTGGGGTGCGGCGTCGGGCCTCCAGCGCGGCTCGTGTGCGGCGGGCGATGTCCTGATCCCAGCGGTCGACCTTGCCGTCACCGGTCGTGTCGTAGCCGACGCGATCGATACTACCCGCGACAAAAAAGGAGAACTGATCGGGGCGGCCGTCGTGATCGCGATCGACGTCGACTCGGATCAAGCGGCCCTTGTCGTAGCGTCGCCAGGCGTCGACATATCCGTCGTGGTTGAGGTCTTGCTCGTCGAGAACGAGCGAACCCTCTTCGTAGTAACGGCCGAGGTCTAAACGGCCGTCGTGATCGAGGTCGAATTGCTCGCGGACGACATCACCCCGGGCGCTGTAGTGGATGTACGCGTCGAGCAGGCCGTCGTGGTTAAAGTCTCCCTGCTTGCAGCTGATCTTGCCGCTGTCGGGGCCGTTTCCCTGGATCGTCAGGGTGATCATGTCGGCTCGACCATCGCGGTTGAGATCTTGCTGCTGAGTGCGCTTGCCGCTTGGATCGCAGCGGGTCGCGTCGACCGCGAGCAGGCGCATCGCCGGATTTCTGGCGCCGGGGGGCTGGGTCTTGCGCGCCAGATCGACGGGCTCGGGCTCGCTCGGCGGAGGCGGAGCTTTTTTGTGTTTCCCGGCGCAGGCCGGAAGGGCCAGGAGCAGGGGAGCAACGAGCGCGACGAAGCGAAGCACGGCTCGAACTCTACCAGCTCCCCGCGAGTACGCAGCTAGAGGGGGAATGTTTGCAAATGCGCATGGCTACGATCGAGGGGGTGGCCCGGTGCCGGACCGTCGGCCGCGCTCCTGTGCACGCCGACAAAGGTGCCCGAGACGCCTTTGCTGGCTGCTGTGGCTTCGACCTGGGGCGCGCCTGTGGTAGGCATTCGCGCCAGCGCCTGGCCACCAGCGGTCTGCAGCGCTACGCAAGAGACGCCAGATCGCCCCCATGAGCCAGTCTTCAAAAACCGATCGCGAGCCGCCGCCCCAGGAGAGAACGCGCTCCTTCTGCATCATCGCCCACATCGATCACGGCAAGAGCACCCTCGCGGATCGCCTGATGGAGGAGACAGGTTTGCTCGGCGAGCGCGACAAGACGGCCCAGTACCTCGACCGTATGGATCTCGAGCGCGAGCGCGGGATCACGATCAAGGCTCAGGCCGTGCGCATGACCTACACAAAGGACGGCGTCGACTACCAGCTCAACCTCATCGATACGCCCGGACATGTCGACTTTGGCTACGAGGTCTCGCGCTCGCTCGCCGCCTGCGAGGGCGCGCTGCTAGTGGTCGACGCGACCCAGGGCGTCGAGGCCCAGACCCTCGCCAACGTCTACATGGCGCTCGACGCAAACCTCGAGATCATCCCGGTGATCAACAAGATCGACTTGCCGAGCGCGGACGTTCTCAAGGTCTGCGAGGAGATCGAAGAGACTATCGGGCTCGACACCCAGGATGCGCTGTTGGTCTCGGCGAAGACCGGGATCGGCGTAAAGGAACTCCTGGACGCGATTGTCGATCGTGTACCGATCTCCAAGGGCGATCGCGAGGCGCCTCTGCGGGCGCTGATCGTCGACTCCTGGTGGGACGCCTACCGCGGCGTGATCTCGATTGTGCGGGTGGTGGACGGGCGCATGCGGGTCGGTGATCGCATCCGCATGATGGCGACCGACAAGACCTACGAGGTGCTCGACGTCGGA
>CAYYUP010000019.1:0-19962 GCA_964474905.1 uncultured Nannocystis sp.
GGGTAGTGAGAGCCGGCGAGTGTGGGGCTGGGGAGAGGTGGAGGCCGTGGGGGAGAGGGGGCGTGGGCGTGGGCTAGAGGCTGGCGCCGTCGTGGTTGTGGATGGGTAGAGCCTGCACGTCGACACCCTCGAGGCAGCGCACGTTGATCGAGTACATCTTGGCGCCGTCAGGTGTGTGGCCCCAGCCGAAGGAGCGAACTCCACAATGGCGGCAGAAGAGGTGGTGGATGTGTTTTTTGGCGAACTGGTAGTCGCTGAGGGCTTCGTCGCCGGTCTCTAGCGTGAAGTTGGCTTCGGGCACAAAAGCGAGGAGCCAGCCGGCCTTGGAGCAGATCGAGCAGTTGCAGGCGACGACGCCCTCTAGGGCTGTGCGCACGTTGTAGCGGATCGCGCCGCAATGACAGCTGCCGGTGTAGGAGGTCTCTGGGGTCGACATGGGCGCAGATTCGCGGAGGCCCGGCGCCGGTGTCTTGAACAAATGCGACAGTCGCGAGTGCGGACCTCAGAGCGAGGCGAAGAATGTCGCAAGTGCGGCGTTTGTCTGCTCAGGCGCCTCTTGCTGGACCCAGTGGCCGATGCCCGGGAAGACAGATGCAGTGCGAAAGTCGTCGCAGGCGGCCTGGACGATCGGTGTCGCGAAGAGATCCAGGCCCGGGATGAAGCCGCGTACTAGGTCCCGCTCGCCAGCGATGAAGCAGGTCGGCATTGTCAGGTGAGCGCCGCGCAGGTGCGCGAGCTCCTGGTGGTCCTGGGGCTGGGCCCGGTAGCGGTTGATCGGCCCCCGGAACCCGCCTGCACGAAAGGCGGTCGCGCAGACTTCGATGTCCTCGGGGCTGAGCCAGGCCGGCAGCTGCTCAGGGTCGGGCATTCCCTCGAGGAAACACGCGTCCTCAGCTTTGTCGCCGAAGACCGTACCCGTCGCGTCCCCCGAGGCTCCGAAGTAGATCTTGCGCAATGCCGCAGCGATGTCGGCCTCGAGCTCGGCCTCGATCGGCCCCTCTTTTTGAAAATAGAGCTGATAGAAGAACCGACCAGCGTACATCATGCGGAAGGTGTCGAGCGCCATCGCCTCGGAGGGCGGCACAAAGGGCACGCTGAGCCCAGCGACGGCCCGGATCGCCTTGGGGGCGAGCAAGGCCGTGGTGTAGACAATCGGCGCGCCCCAATCGTGACCCACCAGGATCACAGGCTCGTCGCTGAGGGCCCTGGCGACCGTGAGCACATCACTCGCCAGCTTTTTTAAGGTGTAGGCGTCGATCGCATGGGGCTTGGAGGAACCACCGTAGCCGCGTACATCGAGGGCCGCGACGGTGTAGCCAGCGGCGGCGAAATGGGCGAGCTGGTGGCGCCACGCGTACCAGATCTCCGGCCAGCCGTGCACAAAGAGGATCAGCGGACCGCTGCCCGCGATCGCCACGCGCAGGCGAGTGTCACCATTCTTGAACTCCCGAAAGCTCGTACCCGTTGGCTTCATGTCGGGCCAGGGTAGCAGGCGAACGGCGCGAGCGGTCAGCGATGCGGGGCCGGTCTATTCGAGCTGGAGGTAGCGGACCATGGTGTCGCTGGTATTTTCTGTGTCGTAGGCGGCGATGTGGATCCGTCCCTCGGTGTCGATCGTCGCGCTCATGTCGGTGAAAAATACGTCGTCCAGGACCGTCGTCCAGGCGGGGCCGCTGTCGGTCGGCCAACCGATCCGCAGCTCGCCGGTATTTTCGTTGGAAAGCGGGATCCAAAAGCAGGCGGGCATCGGCAGCTGTACGCACTCGGCGACCAAAGTGCCGATGTAGTGGGTCTGCCGGTAGAAGAAACGCGCGTCACCACCGGCGCTCGCGAGGATCTCTAGGGGCAGGTAGCGGATGTAGTCGTAGTCGCAGAGGTCGCCCTCGCTTTGTGGTTGTTGCTCGCAGAGCACCGCGTTTTTGTCGTCCTCGGCGACGATCGTTTCGACCTTCCATTTGCCGGGAGAGAGGCGGGTCGCGAGCACGAGCCGGTGCAGACCGCCGGCTGTTTGCACCGCGGCAAGGGCGAGGGCGGCCGTCTCTAACGGTTGGCCGTCGCCGGGCACTGCCGCAATGCCCTGCCGCTGGATGTTGAGCAGGTTGGAGCCGAGCGCGAGGATCTCCTCGGCGGGCTCGGGTGGCGCCGCGTAGTAGAGCTTCCAGGTTTGGTCTGTCGAACTCCAGAAAGAGAGGTGCGGCGCACCTGCGCCATCGAGGCTGACGGCAACACTCGCTGGGCTCTGCTCGCCGAGGCTCTCGCTGCTCCAGTTACCGTCGTAGATCGCGTGCCGAGGTTCGCTGCTGTCGGTGACAACCGCGGCGTGCAGTGGGCCCGCAGGGTCGCGGGCAAAGCCGTGGGAGCTGGCGGTCTGCTTGCCTGGCATCGCGTCGATCTCTTGCCAGGCGCCGCCCGTGTGCGACCAGAGGCTGGTACCAAAGGCACCGTCGTAGGTGAGAGCGAGCGTCGCGTCCTCGTTGTGATCGTAGGCGAGGCCGATGCGGGCGATCTCGAAGGGAGTCTTGGCGACCGGCCAATCCTGGTCGCCTGCGCGGGCGCTGAAGAAGCCGTGATAACCACCTTCGGCGACCGAGTAGAGCACCTGCGGATCGCAGAGGTTGTCAAAGGTGACCGCCGGCGATTCGTTGCGATAGTGGTGCTCGGACTCGACGGCCTCGTTGATCGATACCTCGCAAGCATCATCCTCCGGTCCGCAGAGCGCACCCGCGTAGGGCAGGTCGTCGTCGACGCAGGAACTCAGGCCACCGGTGGTCGAGGTTGAGGTCGATCCGCCGGTCGACGAGGACGTGCCCGTTGTTGTCGTCGACGAGTCAGAGCCTGAACTCGAACTCTCGGAGGTCGATCCGGTGGAGCCAGCGGAGTCAGACTCGCCGCTGTCGCTGTCGCTGTCGCTGTCGGAGCCAGAGCCTGTGCTCGCGGTGTCGGTCGCCGAGGTTTCGGAGGTTTCGGAGGTCTCGGAGGTCGACGAAGAGCCCTCGCCGCTGGAGGCCGAGTCCGAGGTCGAGACGGCGATGTCATCACCACAGCCGGAGAGCGATGTGCCGACGAGGAGCAGGGTGAGGGCGGTGTAGAGCGGAGCTGGGGGATAAATATGCGCATTTAGGATCATGCCCAGAGAATAGCAGTCTGAGCGATCTTGCGCGCAGCAATCTACAGCGCAAGGGCGTGCAATGCATGCGGCCTCGGCTGCGGTTGGTCGTGGTCTCGGATGTCACGGGCTTGTCGCCCGCGGCCAGGCTCGCTATGTCGGGGCCATGGCAGCGGAGCTTTTTCCTCCCCTCGATCTGCGAGATCCGCGACCGCTTTTGATCGTCGGTGATCGTCGGCTTTCGGCGGCCGAGTTGGCGACGGCAACTGCCCGGCATCGCGGGCGCCTTGACTGCCTCGGTGTGCGACCTGGCGACCGGGTGGCGGTCGTTGCAGAGGCCTCGATCGAGGCCGCGATTGCCCTTATTGGAAATGTCACCTACGGCGCGGTGAGTGTCCCATTAAGCCCCAAACTCGGCCGCTTGGAGCTCGATCATATTCTCGAGGACGCGGCGCCCGTGCTCGTGCTGGCTGGCACAGAGGCGGCGGCTTGTGCTTGGGACCGGGCGCTGCCGAGGCGGGCGTTTGATGTTGGCAGTGGGACCACCGCGCCGCTCCATCGCCCGCGGAGTTCTGAGGATCCGCTGCTGATTCTCTACACTTCGGGTACCACCGGCGCGCCGAAAGGGGCAGAGATCACCGTGGGTAACGTCGCGAGCAATATCGACGCGCTCGCCGATGCTTGGGCTTGGAGCGCCGCCGACAGGGTCGTGCACGCGCTGCCGCTTTTTCATGTGCACGGGCTTTGCCTCGGCCTCTTCGGATCATTGCGTGTCGGCGCGTGCTTGCACTGGCTGCCGCGCTTCGATCCGGAGGCGGTATTAGGGGCGCTTGAGGCCGGGGGCACGATGCTCTTTGCGGTGCCGACGATGCACCGCCGGATCGCCGAATGCGTCGAGGCAAAGCCTGCGCTCGCAGTCGGTTTGCGGGCGGCGAGGTTGATCGTCTCGGGCTCAGCGGCGTTGCCCGGGCGCGAGCATCAGCGCCTCGCCGCGCTCTCGGGGGCGGGGGTCTACGAGCGCTACGGCCTCACCGAAACCCTGATCAATTGCGCGGTGAGGGTCGACGGCCCGCCGCAGCCGGGCTACGTCGGCCCTGCGCTTCGCGGCGTCGAACTCCGCCTGGTGGATGCTCATCGACGGCCGACGATTCCGAGCGATGACGAGACGATCGGCGAGGTCGCAGTCCGCGGTGCAAATGTCTTTGCGGGCTATCTCGGCCGGCCACAGGCGACCGCTGCGGTGCTCGATGTCGAGGGTTGGTTTTACACCGGCGATCTCGCGACTCGGCGCGCGGATGGAGCCCTGCGGATCGTCGGCCGTCGGGCCACCGACCTCATCAAGTGCGGCGGTTACAAGGTCGGTGCCGGCGAGGTCGAGGCCGCGCTCCTGGAGCATCCGGAGGTCCGTGAGGCCGCCGTGATCGGGGTTGCCGACGACGACCTAGGCGAGCGCATCATCGCCTTTGTCGTCGCCCGAACTCCGCAGGCAGCACCGGCCGAGCGGGCACTGATCGACTGGGTGGCCGGGTTGTTGGCGCCGCATAAGCGGCCGCGGGAGGTCGTACGACTCGCGGAGCTGCCGCGCAATGCGATGGGAAAGGTGCGAAAAAGTGTGCTGAAGGAGCGCTGGACCACGCGTGCAGGCGCTCGGTGATGGCCTGTCAATTGTGCATAGAAAGGTTGCTCACGAGTGCGGCGTAGCTGTCATACTTGCAGCGAGAAGGCCCTCTGTGTCGCCGATTCTGGCATTTCTAGGGTTGGCACGTTCTCTGCTTATCGATAGGTCCATCATGCTCGCATCCCGTCTCTCCGCCCTCGTCTTTATGCTCCCCCTCTCATTGCCGCTCGTCTTCGCCGGTGGTTGCGACGATGGCGATACTGGCGGCTCAGCGGGAGATGGCATGGAAGAAGAGGAAGAGGAAGAGCAAGAGGAAGAGCAAGAGGAAGAGGAAGAGCAAGAGGAGCTGGTCAGTCATGAGGGCGAGGCCTGTGCGGGCATGGGCGGCATGACCCAGGCCTGCGGGGTTGACGGTGTCGAGGGTCAAGAGCTCTGCGCCGAGGACCCGAGCGACTTCGAGATGCGCTGGAGCTCCTGTTATACGGATACCTGCGACGAGGCCAAGGCCTCCCGCGGCTGCTCTGCGGACGGCAAGAGCGGCGAGCAGTGGTGCTTTCAGATGCCCTCTCAGGACCTGTTTTGGGGGGCTTGCCAGACCCCTGCGTCCTGCACGCTCGGCGAGCGTAAGGATTGCGGCTTTGGCGAAGATATGCCGATCGACATGGGCTGTTACCTCAATGACTTCGGTGAGCCCGAGTGGAGCTGGGAGGATTGCAATACTCCGCTGGTGCTCTCGTTCGAGGGTCGTGAGCCGGCCTTCGCCGCGGCGCCGGCAAAAGCCCGAGCCTTCGATATCACCGGCGCGGGTGTCTGTCTCGACCCCGACTGGCCGACCGCGGCGACCCCCTGGTTGGCCCTCGATCGCGATCACAACGGCAGCATCGACGGCGGTTCAGAACTCTTTGGCAACGGCACGCGCATGGCCGCTGGTGGTCGAGCCGAGCAGGGGTTCCAGGCGCTGGGCGAGCTTGACAGCGATGGCGACGGACGGATCACGCCAGCGGACGCGGCCTGGTCCGAGCTGGTCCTTTGGGCAGATCATGACGGCGATCGGCGCTCGACGGGCTTTGAGTTGCTGTCGCTCGGGTCCTACGGGGTCGAGGCGATCGAGCTCAGCTATCGCAACGAAGTGATCTGCGACAGCCGCGGCAACTGCGGGTCGGAGCGGGCGGCCTTCACCTTCCGTGATGGTGGCCAGGTGCGCACAGGCGAGGTCGTCGACGTCTATCTCGCCTGCGGGGAGTGAGCCGAGGCTCACACTCAAGCTCGCGTAGGTCGCGAAATATCGCCCCGTATGCCTAGTCGCGCGCGCCATCGCCCGCTACTCTCCGGCGGCCCGCCTGTGAGCGGTGCAGGAGACGACAACAAACGATGGGCCTTTTAAGTAAACTCTTCGGCGGCGGCACCAAGCTGGCGCTCCGTCTTGACGCGACTCAAGCTCCGGCCGGCGGCATGCTCTCCGGCACCCTGACCCTGAGCGGCGGCAAGAAAGATCTGACCCTGACCTCGCTGCAGGTCAGGCTCGTCTACATCCTCGTGCGCTCGAGCGAGGGCTCATCTTTGCCCGAGATCAAGACCGAGGTGCTAAACGAGCAGACCCTCGCCGAGGGCCAGTCGCTCGCCGGCGGGTCGAGCCACGATTTTGAGTTCAGCTTCGAGCTGCCGAGCGACCTGGATCCCAGTGGCGACGGTGTCACCTACAAGGTGATGGCTGTGGCGGATATCCCAAAGGTCGCGGATCCCAAGGCGGACGCGACCTTCACAGTTGTCGAGGGTGCTGGCATGGATCTCGACACTCTGACGCTCGAGGATGTCTACGCTCGCTGGCCCGGCCTGCGCAGTGACGACGACGACGTGCTCTGCGACGAGCTGCGCGAGGTGATGCTCGCTTGCTACGAGGAGCGCGACGGGCTGCAGGTCGTCGAGCCGCTGCTCGCCAAGTTGATCCGCAGCAGCGGTTCGATGGAGGTCAAGACGCAGGCGATCGATACCTGGGGGAACCTCCTCGACGGTCATGTTCGCAAGGAGCACATCGCCTTCTTGGGCGAGCTTGTGCACAGCTTTAACAGCGGCACCGACAGCAGCTTTCGCTGCGAGGTGATCACTGCGGTCGCCAAGTTCGCGGACGAGGGCGCGCTGTCGTTGATCAAAGAGCTCGCCAAGTCGGCTGACGCTGAGATCCGCGAGGAGGTTGCCTCGCAGCTTCGCTTCGCCGCATCGGATACCTTTAGGGGCAAGCTTGCGGTTCTCGAGTCGATGGCCGACGACGATTCCGCGAAGGTCCGGGCCTCGGTCTTTGGTGCCTTCTCCGATTTCCGCGACAAGAAAAAGATCATGCGTCGGGTCGCTGAGCGCATCGACACCGACCCGAGTGACGAGGTGCAGGCCGCGTGCATCGGCACGCTCACCTTCCTCCACGACGAGGGGCTGGGCGAGCTCATGCAGTCGACCTACACCAAGCATCTGAAGAATCCGCATCCACTTGTGCGCAAGGAGATCGCCCAAAACCTCCAGACCTTCCCTGAGAGCGAGGCAGGTATCGTCGCGCAGCTGGCGAAGCATCTTCTCGCCGACCAGGACGCCGAAGTTCGCCGGGCGACCGCGTGGAATTTCGTCAACCTCAGTGACTTCCCAACGCTCGCGCCGCTGGTGCGTGCGGCGGCTGAGAACGACCCCGACGCGAAGGTCCGCGGCGATGCGCTCTACGGCATGCAGTCGATCGTGCCGGTCGCCGAGCTGCTGCCCTACTACAGCCAGCGTCTCGCGGCGGATCCAACCGAGGAGGCTGCCTGGGGGGTCATCGGGGGGCTCCGCGACCATAGTGAGACCTCGGAGGCCCAAGCGATCCTCCGTCAACTCTGCTCTTCGCCCTTCTCGAGGGTTGTCGAAGCCGCGCGCGAAGAACTCGGCGAAGGCTGATCGTTTCGACAACTGTGCTGGGCGCTGGGCGCTGGACTCGATGTTTAGGACTCGATGTTTAGTACCCGCGCCCAGTGATGGATTGATGACGTTCCGGACTCAGGGCGCCGGTTTCGTACAGAGCCGGACCTGGGTGGCGCTTGCCCCGCTGCTGGCACAGTCGCCAGGAGCCTAGCTGGGCACAGGACGCGAAGTGAGGCTCTGTGCGCGTCGGCGCCCTTGCCAGCAGGGAGCCGGAGTTTTGCTGTCTGGATCTCGCACCTCGTACGTGCAAGGATGCACACATGTTGCGTGCGATCGCCCCTCTTGCCACTACGTTTGTTTGTTTCGCTGGGTTCACTAGTTTCAGCGCTGATGCGGTCGCGGATGGGCCCGATGGTCAGCTCCTCTTCGGCCAGCCGGTGGCCGAGACGGCAGAGCTCAGCGAGCAACAAATCGAGGAGCGGCGTCTACATCTTGAGGCGATGTTTGAGGAGAAAGGTTGGGAGCAGCACGGCGATGTCATCGGTCCGGCCGAGCTCTTTGCGGATCCCGATCCCGATGCAGCCCAGGCTGCCGATTGGAGCTACCCACCGCACCGGGCCACGATCTTCTTAAACTTCTTTGGCGGCGAGATGACCAACGGCCAAAACGCCTCCCTGATGCAATCTGGCTGCATCATGGGCACGGTGCAGTACCCGGGTTTTACCGGCGGTGAAGCCAAGGCATTGGCGATTATCGAGACTTTCGAGAGCAAGCTCGAGCCCTACGGAGTCCGGGTCGCCTACGAGAAGGCACCGCCGCCCGAGCTGCCCTACCAGATGGTGATGATGGGCGGTCGACCCACCGACGTCGGCTTTGGTGGCGGCACGCTCGGGGTCTCGTGCAGCAGCGATTGCGGCGATCGTTGGTGGCGGGATACGACCCTCGCCTTCACGGCGGCCTCCAATCAAGTCAACATCATCGCGACGACCGCTCTACAGGAGGCCGCCCACGCCTTTGGGCTCGGGCATATCGACGGTCAAAACATGATCATGTACCCCTACGCGACCTCCGGCAATAAGGTCTGGGCGCAGGGGTGCACCAAATACAATGCCTCCACTGGAGGCATCAATTGTAAGCCGACCCACGACATTTGGTGCGGCGGCGGAGCCCAAGATGACAACGCCGAGTTGCTCGCTTACTTCGGCGCCAACGGTCCCGATACAGAGCCGCCGGTGGTCGAGATCCTCTCCCCAGAGGACGGCCTAGAGCTCGCGCCAGGCTCCGATGTGACAGTGACCGCCGAGATCACCGACAACTACGACGGTGCCGGCTGGAAAATCATGATCTACAAGGATGGCGAGCTCGTCGACGATCGGCCGTCCTTTGTTTTTGAAAAGGAGTGGGGCCTTGCCGGGTTGCCCGAGGGCACCTATCTCCTGCGGGTTCAGGCGATCGATCACGATCGCAACATCGCCGCCGACGAGATCACGATCTACGTCGGTACGCCGCCCCAAACCACGGACTCCGCAGGCACAGACTCGGACTCCGAAGGCACAGACTCCGAAGGCACAGACTCCGAAGGTTCGGACTCCAATGGTTCGGAGTCCGAGGGCAGTGGTACGGAGAGCAGTGGCGGCAGCTCGGGCTCGAGCGAAACCGGAGGCGAGACCGGTGCACTCGATGAAGATGAGGGATGCGCCTGTGTCAGCTCCGAGCGCCCGGCCTCTGGGGGTCTTTGGTTGCTCGCGGGTCTGCTCGGTCTACTCGGCCGGCGTCGCCGTTGAGCCGGTCGCTCAATCTTTTTTAAGACAGGCCTCGGGACTGGTTACGGACCGGTTTCGGGGCTTTTCTTCTGGATCGGGGCTGGGCTTCGACGTTTTGGTGATCGTGCCCAGGCGCCAGCCGATGACCATCCAGGCGAGGGCTAGGGGGGCGGTGAGGCCTGCGATCGCGCCGAGGCCGAGACCCAAGGCGGAGAGCCCTGCGAAGGCCCATCCTGCGAGCGCATCACCGCCGCGATAGACCACGGTGTCGATCAGGCTCTTCGCCTTGTAGCGGGTGGAGCGGGGCAGCGCGGTGAAGAGCACCTCGCGGGCAGGTTTGGCGAGGGCGTAGTTGGTCGCCCTGCGGATCACTTGGAGGCCGACGAGCACCGCGAGAACCGGCGCGAAACCCAAGGCGCTGAGTCCTAGAGCGGTGATCAGGGGCAGCGATGTGAGTGCGAAGGCGAGGCCCAGGCGGTGGAGCAGGCGTCCGGTCAGCAGCGCCTGTGCGGCCAACGAGAGGGTGTTGACCGCGATGTCGAGGCCGGCGAGCACGGCTGTCCGTGAGCTGTCGTCGTGGAAGCTGCGTTCGATCAGGGTTTCCTGTTCGAAGTAGACGACCGTCGAGGTTGTCGTCATCAACAGGAGATAGACGCAGAGGCCGGCGAGCGCCGGTGTTTTGAGGATCTGCTGCAGGCCTTCGAAGGGGCCACCACCGAGGGGCTCGCCGTCGCCTGGGAGCGCGTGCTCGGCTGTGCTCTGCCAGAGCGGACGACCGACGACGAGCGCGATCAGCAGCATCAACGCGGCGATCAGCAGCAGATGGTCGGCAACCAGGAAGGTCGCGACCAGGGCGGCGATGCTCGGACCCACGAGCGCACCGACGGAGCCACCAAAGGCGACGAGCCCGAAGAGGCGGCTGGCCTCGGCGGTTCGCATGCGGTCGGTGAGAACCGACCAGAGCATCGACACGGCGATCAGGTTGAAGATCGAGATCCAGACGAAAAACCCGTAGGAGGTCCAGAGACGGGGTCCGAATTGCAGCCCGAGCCAGAGGCCCGTGAGTACCAACGCGCAGACGCCGTAGACCGCTTGGATCAGGCGAGCGCGGCCGAGGCGAGCCGATGCCCAGCCGATCAGCGGTGCTGCGATGAGCATACCGACAAAGGTCGCCGTAAAGAGCCAGGGCAGTTTATCGGCCCCGCCTGAGATGCCCAGAGCGTCGCGGAGTGGCCGCAGCATGTAGTTGGCGGTGAGGATGAGCGCGTACACCGAAGCCGCGCGCAGGACGAGGCCACGCTCCTCTGGGCGGAGCCCAAAGAGGCGGTCAAGTGCGTGCTCGGACCGTTTTTTCATCGACGTTCTTGGGCTCGGGCGAGAAGTCTTGCAGGGGCTGAAACATTCTCGCTCATGGCAGTAGTCTGAGTCGACATGGGGCTCCAGCGTCGACTTTTTCTCTCCGGTTCTCTCTGCGCATCGTTGGCGGCACTGGCCTCCTGTCGACCGCGCGTTGAGGTGCTCAGTGAGGTGCCTGGTTCGGATTCTGCGGTGCCTGCGGGGGGCGATGCAAAGCCCACAAAGACGCTCCTAGTGCTCGGCGGCACCGGGTTTCTCGGGCCCCACGTCGTCGAGGCGGCGCTCGCTCGCGGGTATACGGTCACGCTCTTCAACCGGGGCAAGACCAACCCGCATCTCTTCCCGAAGCTCGAGAAGCTCCGCGGCGATCGTGACGGTGGGCTCGATGAGCTGGCCGCGGCGATCGCAGGCGGCCGCCGATTTGATGTGGTGCTCGACACTTCGGGGTATGTGCCGCGGATCGTGCGAGCCTCGGCCGAGTTGCTCGCTCCGGCGGTCGATCATTACATTTTCATCTCGAGTATCTCGGTCTACGCGACCCCCAAGGTGCACGGGCTCGATGAGACTGCTGCGGTCGCTGTGCTCGAGGACGCTGCGGTCGAGGAGATCACCGGCGAGACTTACGGTCCGTTAAAGGCGCTCTGCGAGGCGGCGGCGGAGGAGGTGATGCCGGGGCGGGTCACCACCGTGCGGCCCGGTCTCATCGTCGGTCCTGGGGATCCGACCGATCGCTACACCTACTGGCCCGCTCGCGTCGCCCGTGGCGGTCCGATGGTGGCCCCTGGAAGCCCCCAAGACCCGGTCCAGTACATCGACGTGCGAGACCTCGCCGACTGGCTCACCGTCTGCATGGAGCGCCGCCATCTCGGCATCTACAACGCGGTGGGCCGAGCTTCGCAAACGACGATCGGTGCCCTCATCGACGCGTGTCTGGAGGCTGCTGGCGGCGATGCCCAGCCGGTGTGGATCGACGCCGCCTTCCTCGAGGAGCACGAGGTGATGCCCTGGGTGCACATGCCGGTGTGGGTGCCGCCCAGCGGTGAAGACGGTGGCCTGACCCAAGTTTCGATCGCCAAGGCATTGGCACTGGGGTTGAGCTTTCGCCCTGCCCGTGAAACCGCCGCGGATACGCTCGCATACTGGCGTGCGCTCCCCGAGGAGCGGCGAGCGGAGCCGAAGGCGGGCCTTGATTCGGCGAAGGAGGCGGAGGTGCTCGCCGCCTGGCGGGCGCGGCCGAATTCCGGGGCCAAGCGGGCGGAGCTTTGGGGTCTCCATCGACCGAGTGCGTGCCGTGCGGCTCGTTGTTCAGTCGTCGGGGCCTGATACGATCGCCGCGAGCCCCGCGGGTGGGCGAGCGCGCAGCAGCTCAATAGCTAAAAAAAAAGGGCCCCCGGTAAAGGGGCCCTTGGGCGCTCACAGGGAGCTGTGAGCTTGATGTTTAGGGGCAGCCGATCGGCTCGGAGACGTCGAAGCCGAGCCTGATCATGTCGATCGTGCCGGTGTCGCCACCGCCCGAGTCGCCGACACAGACCTGCCAGGTGCCGACGACATCCATCCCGAGGAAGTCGGAGAAGTTCACGCCCGGGCCCTTGCCTGGGTTGCCGAAGTACTCGCAGATGTCGTCATCTGCACAGATGTTGTGGAGGCTTTGGTTGGGGTCTTTGCCCATCTTCTCGGCATCGGCCCCGAAGCTGTCGTTGTAGGAGATTGACGAGCCTGTGACCAGGTTCGCCGAATCGCCGCAGCAGCCACCGCCGTCGTCGGCGGCCTCGTCCAGGTCGGGACGGCTGAGCACGGTGACGACGGAGTCATCGGGGGCGATGACCTTGATCGTCAAGTCGCCAACCCAGCTATGGGACATCGCGATCTCGAGGGTCAAGTCGTTGAAGATCTTGAACTCATCGCCGGGATCAAGGACCTCGAGCGTCGTGCAGGCCATGCTGCCCAACGAACCATCGTAGTTGTTGTCCGGGACGCCCAATCCGAGGCCCTCTTCGAGCGCCTCGAGCTGCTGGACGTTGATGCCCGGGCAGTTGAGGGGATCGGAGACGATATCGGTGCACATCGGGCCGAGGACGCCGAGGATGGCCGCTTGGTCCTCATCGGTCACACCTGCGGTGGTCATTGCCGTCACCAGGTCGTTCACCAGGGCGGCGAAGTCGACGACCGTGACCGGGGAGTCCATGTCGTCGATCATGCCGGCGTGTGTCGTGCACATGTCCATGCACTGGTTGTCGAGGGCAACGCCCATGTCGATGCCGGGTCCGGGCGAGTCGACCTCTTGGCTGTAGAGGATCGGGCCGTCGATCGACGAGACCTGCCTTGTAAGACAGGTATTGAGTCGGTCGAAGTCGGACATGCCGAAGAAGCCGTTGATCTCCGGGTCCATGGCGACGTTGTCGACGAAGGAATCGGTCTCGCCGGGCTTACCGATGAGGCTCAGGATCGCGGGCTTACGGCCGACACGCTGGTAGACGGTGGCGTCGTCCGTGGCGTCCTCGATGATGTCCGGGGCCATGCTGCCGAGGATGTCGATGATCGCCGCTTTGTCCTCGTCGGTGAGGTCGGGGGCGTTGTTGGTCTGATGATCGTCGAGCGCCAGGCTGTAGTCGGTGGCGAGGTCGCCGAAGTCCTGGGTCGAGATGCCCATGCCGGCGTGGGTGGTGAGCATGTCCATGCAGTCGTAGACCACATCGGGGCAGCCGGCGGCCTCGCCGATCTGCTTGTCTAGGCAGCCGAGGAAGCTGGCGCCGTCGACATCATCGTTTAGGAAGTAGCCGTTGATCTTTTGATCGTTCAGGACCTTGCTGACGAAGTCGGCGTTGAGGAGGCTGATGCCCGCCATCTCGCCGAGCCGCAGGCAGAGCGTCGACTCGAGGGGCACACACATGCCCTCGGTGCACATCTCGCCATCGGCGCAGTCCTCGTTATTCACGCACTCTGGGCCGGTCGTCGTTGTGGTCGTCGTGTCGGTTGCGGTGACATCGGTATCGGTCGTGGGACCGGTGGTGTCGCTGTCGGTACCGGTCTCGGACTCGGTGGTCATCATCGTCGTCGACGATGTCGTGAGCGTCGTGTTGGTAGTGTTGGTGGTGTTGGTGGTGTTAGTGGTCGTGCCGGTTTCGCTGTCAGTCTCGGTATCCGAGCTGGTGTCCGAGTCGGTGCCGGTGGCGACGATATCGTCGCCGACACAGCCAGTTAACATGAATCCAAGGCAAAGCAGGGTAGGGAAGCGTGCGCGTCTCATCGTCCTAGTTCCTCCAAAAGTCGAAGACGACTATATCAGGGCAATCGGCCTGAGCTTCAAGTTGAAAGTACATGGAAAGTGAATCCTGCTTGGAGGGTTCGGACCTCTGCATAGGTGCCCCTGGCGCGCGGACCCGGCCAGTAAAGAGGCTCGCTGTCGGCTCAAGAACGCACTGTGGCACTATTGAGCGCCCACGGAACACGGATCCTAATGGCGTAGTGGCACGATCGGGTCAATCGCTCGAATGCGAACCCTTTCGGACATGTTCTTTTGGACATATGCACTGAGGTAACCAAGCCGACGCTGGTGGTGGGGGAGTTTGCCCACGTCTAGGGTCTGTGAACCACGGCGGCGTGGATCCTAAGGGGCACCTGTGCTCCGCGCTACTGTGCAGCTGCTTGCACGGCGATTCGGCGCGGCTCGGATTTTAGGAGGCGTCGACGATGCGCCGGGCGAGGGCGTCGAGGGTCGCGGGGTGCTCGGCGAGCAGCCGCGCGAGCGCCGAGGGTGCACCGGCATCAGCCGGCGAGCCTGGCACGGCGGTGACCTCGAGAGCTGTCCATGCGACGTCGAGGCCTAGACGGACAGCGAGGGCGTCGAGGCTCGCGGGCTGCTCACGCATGAGCTCGGCGAGCGCAGATTCCGTTGGCGAGAGCTGCGAAGAGGGACTGGCTGCAGCGCCGGGCGCTTTGTCCTCGGCCACCTCGAGGTCGGGCAGTTGACGCTCCCAGGGAGCCTGCCAGGCCGGTAGCTCGCCGAGTCCGCGGGGGAAGGCGAGCCCCGCCTCGCGCACGAGCGTCTGCATGAGCTGGGTGCCGAGCGGCCGCAGTGTGACCACGAGCGTCGGCAACCACGGCACCAGAACCTCGTCGGGCAGCAGTGCAAAGGCCCGCGAGAGCAGCTCGACCGCCAGCCGTGAGATCCGCGGCGTGAACTCCAAGGCGAGCAGGAAGCCAGCCATGTACTCGGGAAAGGCCGGCAGCAGCAGGGCGTTGCCCATCAGGTGGAGGAATTCTTCGCGGATCGAATCTTCGGTGCGCAGGCCGACGATCCACTCGGCGGCCCAGAGAAGCGAGATTTTGGCGGGGTCTTCGGGTTCTGCTTGGCCGAGGGCGATCAGCAGCTGGCTGCGTTCACAGCCCATCGACAGCGCCAGCGACTCCTGGGTGAAGATGAAGGCCAGCATCGACGACAGCTGCTTGGGAGCGCAGCCGCGGTCGGCGAAGGCGAAGGGCAGCAGCGTCGTGTAGTGGCGGTAGCCGGTGGAGACAAAGCCCTTGATCCACTGCGGCAGACCGATCGTCCGGTAGTAGTGCACCAGGGCACGGACCCGCTGGAAAATCTCAGGCGCGTCGGCGGCTCCGACCTCGCTCTTTAGAAGGTCGGTCGCTCGCAGGCCGAGCTCGCGGGTGAGGCGGCCGCTCTTGAGGTAGAGGATCGAATCCTCGGCGGACTTGAGGGCGCTGGTCGCCCGCGCCGTGGTCTTGTAGGCGCTTTTTTTGAGCTTGCGCTCGAGAACCTGCTCGATCGTCATGCCCTCGTAGCCGAGCTGGATCAGCGACGATTGGTGCTTGCCGACGGCGATGTCCCAGGACTCTTGCTTGGGTTTATGACCGAGGCTGCGCTCGCCCATGATCGGCCGAACGTCGAGTCCGAGGTAGCGCAGCCGCCAGAGCAGATCGGAGGCCGGCAGCAGCTCTGGGTGGCTGTGGATATCGAGCAGGGCGCGCTGGATCCGGTTTGATTTGAGGTCGACGCCGAGGATGCCCAGGCGGTCGTAGACGTCTTGAGCGAGCGGCGGCAGCGACTCGTAGCCGACCCGCCCCAAACGATCACCGCCGAGAAGGATCTGGCAGATGCGCTGGATCGTGCGCCGCCGCGGCGTGCGGTCTTTTTCGAGGCAGGTGATCGCGGCGTCTTGAAAGTCGTAGGGCGTGGGGTGCGGGCGATCGCGGAGGTTGGCGAGCAGGTTGGCCGTGTGGTGAATGGCGATGGTATCGGCGGTCGATGCCATGTAGCCGTTCTTGCGGGCGAGACGGACAATGTCGACGCACCAGCGCATCAGCTGCTCGTCATCGGCGGCGATAAAGGCCGGCGGACGGCTGAGAAAATCGCCGAGCGCAGCGTTGATATCCGCCGGCTCTGTGGGCTCGGACGACGCAATTCCCTGGGTTGTCGTGGACTCGGCGGCATTGGCCTTCGTCTTCGCGAAGCTCTTTGCCGCCGTCATGGCGGCGGTTGTGGCCATCTTCCGAACGGAAGTCTTCGCGGATTTTTTCTTTGTTGCCTTCTTTTTTTTCTTGGCTGCGGCCGGGCTGGGGATTTTGAAGGGCTTGAGGCCGAGGGTGGAGAGGCCCTTTTCCCAGGTTGCCTTTGCCAGTGCGATCTCACCGGCGGGCAGACTAAATTGGTGCTCGATCGCTGCGTAGCTCGAGGGCACCAGCCCGTAAAACCACGGGGTTTCGGTGCGCGGCGTGATGGTCCATTCGGTCGTCGCATCCGCGCCGAATTCAGGGATCGGTGAAACGGCGTGGATCGCCCCACAGACGTAGATAGCATCCTCTGGGGCGATATTATGGGTGCGAAGATACGACCGCATCTTTGCCCACATATAACGCTCGCGAGCGGCGTCCTGCTCGCGGTCCTGCTCGGTGATGCCGATCCTGCGGAGCAGCGAGCCGACCAAAAAGAAGACGTGGCGGTAGGTCTCGTAGTCGGCGGCGAGCGTCGGCGCTTCGACGTACTGGGTCCACCACTCGGAGTAGTGGCGAACCCGGGCGTTGCGCACCAGCACTTCGACAAACTCGTTAAACGTCGGCTCCATCGCGCCGATCTGCAGGCCGACGGCGCCGCCGTGCAGGTTTGCTGTGTCGCCGCTGGACTTGGCGGTGTCGTCGTCGTCGTCGTCGTCGTCTGCGCTCTCGTCCCGCTCCGCGTCTTCGATGCCCGGAGGAGGCCCTTCGCGCGGCATCCACTGGAACACGTGATCGACCGATCGATCGACAAAGACCAGCGGCGTCTCGGATTCGCGGCTAAAGGCGAGAGCCTGGTACTCGGCCGAGAATTGGGTGAGCGGTGCGACCAGGTTGAGCGGCGTCCACTCCGAGGGGAAGGCCGGGGATTCGGGCGCGTAGGCCTGGAGAGCGATCGGAAAGCGGCAGTGCTCGAGGCCCTCTAACGCGGCGCCGAGATCCTCGCAGCCCTCCATAAAAATCACCTTGGGCGGTCGCTCCCGCAGGCGGCGCAGCATGTGCAACGCGGAGGCCGGCGAGTGGTGTTTGACCGGGAAGATCTCGAGGGGCTCGGTGGCGGCCCGCTGCACGTCGTCGACCATCGCCCGCATCAGCTCGCCCAGGTGAGCGGCGTCGCCGACAAAGGTCGCGGCCGCGGCTTCCAGTTGCTCGCGGAGAGCGGCGAGCGACTGGCCTGCGGCGACCGTGTTCAGGGTCTTGGCCTTGCCTTTTGCCATGCTCTGTCCCGACTACTTGATCTTGCTGAGCGCTTTTTTGCCGCCGCTGATAAAGGCGGAGAGTTCCGGGCTTTGGACTGGCGTTGCATCCTTGGGATCGGCCTTCTCGCCCTTCTTGCGCCGCTTGGGCTTGCCACCGCCCTGTGCGTGCCAGAACTTGTTGAGAATCGAGACATCGTCGGGCACTCGACGCACGAGCGTGCCGACCAGCGAGCGGGCGAGGATCGCCGGGTCGAGGGAGGTATCGCCAAAAAAGGTCGAGTGCAGCATCGCGTCCTCGACGACGCCGATCTGCTCGGCGGTCGACAACGACGACTCCAGGCGCTGGTCTTCGGATTGCGCGTTGGCCATCGCCTCGCGCAGGTCGGCAAAGGTCTGCAGCAGAATGTCGAGCATCGACGGCGGCAGGTCGACCTCGATCTGGTTGCGGGCCATCAGCTCGCGGGTTCGGAAGAGCACGATCTCCCGTTCGGCACGCCTGTTGGTGACGATCGGGATGGTGACAAAATTAAAGCGCCGCTTGAGTGCAGTGGAGAGCTCGTTGACCCCGCGGTCGCGGCTGTTGGCGGTAGCGATCATATTAAACCCGGGCTTTGCGTAGACCAGGCTTTGGTCGCCGTGCAGCTCGGGGATGGTGATGTACTTTTCGGAGAGAATCGAGATCAGCGCGTCCTGGACGTCGGAGGAGCAGCGGGTCAGCTCTTCGAAACGACCGAGGGCGCCACGGGTCATCGCGGTCATGATCGGCGAGGCGATCATCGACTCTTGTGACTGGCCGTTGGCGATCACCATCGCCACGTTCCACGAGTATTTGATGTGATCCTCAGTGGTGCCGGCGGTGCCCTGGACGACGTGGGTTGAGTCGCCGCAGATCGCCGCCGCCAGCAGCTCGGCGAGCCAGCTCTTGCCGGTACCGGGGGCGCCGATCAGCAGCAGCCCGCGGTCCGAGGCGAGGGTGACGATCGCCCGCTCGACGAGTGATGGGTCGCCGAAGAATTTTTGTGGGATCGGCCGATCGATTTTGTCCTGCGGCGACGAGCCGAGGACAAACGTCCGGATCATGCGCGGCGACAGGCGCCAGGTGAAGGGGCACGCGTGCTCATCGATGCTCTCCAAATACGCGAGTTCCTCGGCGTATTTGATCTCCACCGGCAGGCGCAGCTTGGTCTCATCGCCGCCACTCGCGTCCGCCTCGCCACTGCGGGCCTTGGCGGCTTTTTTGGTGGGTTTTGTGGGGGGCGCGGTCTTGGAGGTCTTGGTGCTGGTGGTTTTGGTCTTGGCCATGGCGGGCTACATCACCTTCTTGATCTGGGCGATCAGCTTTTTCGGCGAGCCGTGCAAAATCGGCGTGCCGAGCTCTTTAAATTTGTCGCGGTACTCGGCGTTGACGGAGTAGTAACCGGTGGAGTGCAGCGAGCCCACCGGGATCAGGTGGCAGCCTGACTCTTTCCACTGGCGGAGGACCGAAAAGAAGTCGCTCCAGTCGTAGAAGTCCGAGATCACGACCACCGCGGTGTTTTGCGGCGAGTCGATGAAGGGCGCCGCAGCGTCGAGCGCGAGGCGCATGTCGTTGCCGCCGCCGAGTTTGGTGCGCAGCAGGGTCTCGACCGGATCTTTGAGGAAGGGCGTTAAGTCGATCACCCGGGTATCAAAGGCGAAGAGGTGAACCTCGACGTTTGGCAGGCCGGCGAAGATCGAGGCGAGGATCGTTGTCTGCACCATCGCCGCGGTCATCGAGCCCGACTGATCGACGATGATGATCAGCTTGGTCGGCAGGCTTTTTTTGCCGGTGTGGTGGTAGTAAAGCCGGTCGACGTAGAGCCGCCGCTCGTCGGGATCCCAGTTGGTGAGGTTTTTCCAGACGGTGCGCTTGATGTCGAGGTTGCGGAACACTCGCTTTGGCGGCACTGAGCGATCCTTGACCCGGCTCATCTCTTGCCGCATCTGCAGGCGCAGCACCTTGGCGAGTTCGTCGACATAGCGGGCGATCAGCCGTTTGGCGTTTTGCAGCGCTGGCCCCGAGAGGTTGCCCTTGTCCCAGAGGATCTGCTCTAAGAGCGCCATCGATGGGGTCAGTCGCTGGGAGAGCAGCGGATCTTTGAGAACCTCGCGCAGATCCATGCGGTGGATCATGTCGGCCTCGAGCGTCTCTAGGCCGGCGCGCAGCTCTTCGTCGCCGATCGGCGGCCGAGAGGCTTCGCCGCCACCACCGGAGGGCGCACCCTCGGGGGGCTCCATGCCGTCTGCGGACGACTCTGACGACGAGCCGCCGCCGCCCTTGCGCAGCGAGCCCGGCGGCAGACCGAGCGCGCCCTCGAGCCACTCGACATCCTTGGCCCACGTCGAATAGCCCTGGGCGCTGACCTTGCCCTGGGTATTGGGGCCAAAGGCGTTTAAGAGCAGCTTGGAGACCACCAGCGCTCGGGTGACAACGTCGCCCAATTCGTCGGGTTTTTCGTCGGGTTTTTCGTCGGGTTTTTCGTCGGGCTCGGCAGGTGCTTCCGATTCATCCGATTCATC
>CAYYUP010000019.1:20062-69970 GCA_964474905.1 uncultured Nannocystis sp.
TCCGGCGCTTCGAAACCGGGCAGCGGCTTGGAAAAATGCTCTTTGAGCGCAGGGAAGCGGGCGACCAGGGCGTCGATCGTGATCCTCGGGTCGAGCAGCTCTTTCGGAGCACCTGCCTCAAAGGCCAGGCCCTTGGCGAGTTCTTCGAGGTTGGGTGCCGTATCGCCCTGCTCAAAGAGCGCCGAGAGCAGCCGCCAGTAGAGGGTCTGGCGGGCGCGCTGGTGGAGCTTGGGATCGCTGGGGTCGAGCTTCACGGCGGTGCCTGGCTACTTACGGAGGAGCTTGCTGGCCCGCTCTTTGAGGGTTGCGAGAGTGCTCTGTCGCTTGGACTTACCGCCGACGATGGAGGCGGCGATCATGCGCGGAGCACCGCGGCTTTTGGCGATCGCCAGGGGCTGCAGCGACCAGGCGCCGGCGTCGTAGCGCAGGAGGCCAAAGAGTTCCTTGGCGGTGCCCAGGTCGCTTTGCGAGAGGTCGTCACCCGAGGGCCAGCGATCCGTGGCCAGTGTCAGCGGGCTGTCGTCGATCATCAACTGGGGCAAGACTTCGGACTTTGCATCAAAGCTAAAGGCGCCAGCGCCGAGATACACCAGCTCTTCGATCAGCGCCGGGTGGCGGTCGGCTGCAGCGAGGGTCGGGCGTGCGCTCGGGACGGAGGATGGGTCCTGGCCGAGGAGGGCAGCGGCCTCGGTCAGCGGCTTGATCTTGCCTCCGCTAGTGGCTTTGGAGTCGTCCCAGAGCAGGTCGCCGGTGTCCAGCAGGCGCATGCCGTCGATTTGGATTTTTTTGCAGCCCGCGAGGCCCGCGAGCAGAGTGGCGGCGATCTCAGAGAAGAGCGGCGCGAGCTCGGTGCCCTGAATGACATCGACCTTAAAGGCCGAAGCTGTCGCTCGGACCAGGCGCGGTGTGCTCTCGTGGCCCTGCTCGTAGAGGGCGCCGTAGGCCACGAGGGTCGCGAAATTGTCGTGTTGCCGGAGGTCGGCGCCGAAGAGCCGGAGTTCGCCTGTGCACGAGCGGCTGGATGGTGGCTCGGGTGGAGCTGCGCAGAGGATCATCGCTCGCGACCACAGATCGGCCCAGCGCCGCGGCGGTACTTCGGGTGTGCCGCGGGTCGGGAAGACCGCCAAAAACTCGCCGAGCAGACCGCTGAGCAGCGCCGCGTGTCGAACCAAGCGAGGTTCGCCGCCGATAGCATCGAGGGTTGCCTGGAAGGGCAGGAGGATGTCGACACCGAGGTTGGCGAAGCCGGCGAGGGCCAGCTCCATCAACCATTGACGGGTGCTCTCGAGCCAGACTTCGATCTGCGGCGGCGCGGCCTGTACGGCGTCGGCGTTGAGCGTTTCGAGCGTTGGCAAGGGCCTGCCCAGAGCCGCGCAGGCCTGGGCGATGAGCGCGTCGTGGGCCGCCCCCTGGACTGCCGAGCGGGCCGCGGCGATCACCAGGAAGTGACGGTCGAGGAACTCAGAGCGGCCGATGCCCGCGATCGCCTCGGCGAAAGCGGAGCCGAGCGGCGTTGCGGCGAAGGAGCGCTGCAGCGAGGCGAGGGCTTCGATGTCGGCGCTCGAGAGGCGACCGAAGCCGGTGACAAAGGCATTGTCGAGGGCGGCGATCGCCTGGTCGGCGGCGCGGATGGTCTCTGGGATCGTCTTGAGATCGGCGTAGGACATCGGAGGTCTCGGGGCCTAGCGAACGAACCACGCCATCTCGGGGATCGGCGCTGCAGTTGGCGGCAGGCTGACGTAGCTGAGGTAGGTGAGGAATCGGCTAAAGACCATTCCCGCCTCGACCTTGTGGGCGCCGCCCTTAAAACCGGGCAGCAGATCGTGACCCCGCGAGACCTTCGCGGGATCGAGATCGAGGCCCATGTAGTTGATGATGCGCTCGGCGCCAAATTGCAGAAGAGCCTCGTCTAGAAGCTCTTGGAGGTGTTTGCAGGGTCGCCCCCGGAGGCCGCCGCAGACCCGGTTGTTGTTGGTCGAGCAATAAAAATTGCCGTTGCCCGCTTCGAAGTAGGAGACGTAGACCCGTCTGATATCGGACTTGCTAGAGACGACGCCCTGGAGGCGGCCGGCGTAGAGTTCGACGAAGGGGACTTTGTTGACCTTGCGCGGCCGAGGCAGCGAACGCGGCTTGATCACGGAGCGGAGGGGCGAAGCAGACACTCGGGGGCGGAGCCTACATCGGCGGTGGGGGGTTCGGCAATGGTGGGCTTGCGGATCCCTAGGCTCGAGTCGCCGCGACGAAGGGGGCGAGGGCGGCGAAGACTGGGTCGCGGTGCAGAAGCTCCATCGCCCGCAGGTTCTCTGCGAGCTGCGAGCGTCGCTTGGCGCCGACTAAGGTGATGCTGATGCCCGGCTGACGCAGTACCCAGGCGATGGCGAGGGCTGCGGACGGTATCTCTAGGCGCTCGCCGACCAGGTGCAGCGCCTGGATTAGAGGTTGGATCTTCGACCAGGCAGGGTTCTGAAAGCGGAGATCCCGGGCCCGGAGATCGCTTTTGGGGAAGTGCGGGGGAGTGGGCTTTGTGGACCCCGTGGCGAAAAATCTCCCGGAGAGCAGGCCGCGGCAGAGCGGTTCGTAGGCCAGTACGCCGAGGCTCTGTTGCCAGCGCCCGGTATCATGCTTGGCCCCGCAGCGTTGGCGAAGGTCGCTCTCAAAGTCCCGTCGCACCATCGAATAGGGGGTTTGGAGGGCGGCGATCGGGGCGATGGCGAGGGCCTTGTCCAGGAGTTCTGGCCCGGTATTGCAGAGCCCGTAGGCGCCGATCTTGCCCGCTTCGCGGAGCCCCTCTAGGGCGCCCAGTGTGGCTTCGATCGGCGTCCCCTCCTCACATGGCCAATGGGTCAGGAGCAGTGGAATCGTCTCGATGCCGAGGCGGCGGAGGCTGGCCTCGGTATCGGCCAAGACATGCGCAGGCGAGAGATCCGACCGTGGATGCCCGGCTGACGTGTGCCAACGGATACCTACCTTGGTGATGATCTGGGCGTCGTGACGGCGGCTACCCAGGGCCTCGCGGAGCAGTTCGTCGGCGTGGCCGTAGCCGTAGAGTGGGGCGGTATCAAAGGTGGTGATGCCCTGCTCCCAGGCGAAGTTGATGAGATCGATCGCCGCCGGGTCATCGACGTCGTCGCCCCACCAGAGGCCGCCAAGAGCCCAGCAGCCGAGTGCGATCGCCGACAGTTGGAGCTCGGTACCCGGCAGGGTTCGGTAGCGCATCTCGAGCCTCGAGCCTCAGCGGCTGCCGTAGTTGTGGGCGGAGTTCTCTTCGTTGCGATCGGTGGCGGGTGGTGGCGCCTTGGAGAGGGCGGCGACGCGTTGGTACAGCTCGCTGGTGGGGTCGCCTAACGGCACTTCCAGCGAGGCGAGCGCGATCTCCAGGTGCTCGACGCTGCGGACCCCGAGCAGCGGTGCGCTCACGGCCGGGTGGGCGCCGACCCAAGCGATCGCCAGGCTCGCGGGGTGCACCCCGACCTCCGCCGCGAGGGCGGTGAAGCGCTCGGCGATCGCGAAGTTGTCGGGGTCGCCGTAGCGGGTTGCGTACATTTTGTTGTCGACCAGGCGGCCGCGATCCGGGCGGCGATCGACGCCGTATCGCCCGGAGAGTAAACCGGCACCAAGGGGGCCGTAGGGTAGGACTGCGAGCCCCTCGGCGGCTGCCATCGGCAGCAGTTCGACCTCCGCCTGGCGCTTTGCCAGGTTGTACATCGGCTGGATCGCGACGAAGGGCGCGAAGCCGCGGCGAGCGGCGGTGCCCAGGGCCTTGGTGACCTGCCAGGCCGCGAAATTGGAGGCTGCCGGGTAGAGAATTTTGCCCTCTGAGATCAGGTCGTCGAGGGTGCGCAGTGTGTCCTCGAGATCGGTGTGATCGTCGAAGCGGTGGAGGAAAAAGATGTCGATGCGATCGGTGCCCAGGCGCCGCAAACTGGCCTCGACGGCGCGTCGCAGGTGGTAGCGGCTGGCCCCGCGGGCGTTGTGATCGCCGCCGGTCGGGAAGTAGGCCTTGCTGGTGATCACCACCTCGTCGCGGCAGTCGGCGACAAGCTCCCCCAAAATGCGCTCGGACTCGCCGCCATTGTAGACATCCGCGCAGTCGAAGAGGTTGATGCCGGCGTCGCGGCTGCGGGCAAAGATTTTGCGGGAGAGTGCTCTGTCAACACCTCCGTCGCCGAAGGGCATGGTGCCGAGCGCGAGGCTCGAGATCTTGACTCCGGTGCCGCCGAGGAACACGTAGCGCATGCTCATGGTCGGCGCAGTGTACTCGGTCGGCGGCGTTTGTTGAATCCAGGCCTGTGACCTGTGACAGCAGGTTCTGTGCCTGGACTCTTAGGGAAAGATGAGCTCCAGCTCCCTGCACTGCAGCCGGATCGCGCGAATGTCCATCAGGTCGGGGATCTTGGCGCCAGCGACCACTGAACCCATCGGGCAATTGATACTCCCGAAGGAAGGAGCCAGGCTCCTGTTGCCGTTGGGCCCGAGAGTGGTGAGCGGTCCAGTTGTGGTGATCGAGAAGCCAGTGTCCACGTCATCTGTGACGGTGACGGCCATGCAACGGAACTTTAACTCATGAATATAGGAGGCGGAGCGACCGCCCACACCGACAATGACTTGACCCTGGGGACATTCTTGTTGCCACGGAAAGGCTCCCTCGTAGCAATTATCAAAGCTCCCACTCGAACCGGCTGCCATCGTGGAAACCTGAAGATCGGCGCCAAGGGTAAGCTTGCCGCAGCTAAAGGCGGGGTTGCAGGGTATATAAACGGCTTGTGCGTCGAGGTCCCCAGAGAATTGGATCATCGCGTCGCCGTCGCAGTTATCCTCTAGAGTCATTGGCGGGAAGAGGTTATCCGGGGCCCAGGATGTCCATTCGTCGTTGCCGAGCTTGATGCCTGTAGGCTTAATATGGCAGTTCTCGGAGCAAGCGCTGAGGTCATCCGGGTCGCTGTACTCGCAATCCTCATTGTCCTGCTTGATACCGTCGCCGCAGAAGCCATCATCACCGGTGCTGGTTTCGCCGCGGGTGGGTTCGCTGGTACTGGGGTCACCGGTTGAGCTGGATCCCGAGCTAGTTCCCGAGCTAGATCCCGAGCTAGATCCCGAACTAGATCCCGAACTAGATCCCGAGTCGCTGCCGGGTCCGCCTGTGGACGTGTCGGAGTCGGTGGACGTCGTGCTGGTCGCGGCGGTGGAGTCGCTGCCAGAGCTGGAGTCGCTGGCGGTGGCTGAGTCCATCGAGTCACTGCCGTAGCCGGGGTTGGTGAGGCTGCAGGCCGCGAGAGACGACAGGAGTGCAAACCCAGATACGTACCCATTGCCAAGAGCCATGCCGCCGAGTGTAGTGTGTAGATGCAATTCTCTCGAGTTGTTTCGCGGCTGTACTGTCTAGACGACGGGGCTGCGAACTCAACTGTTGTGTTTGGCTTGGCTTGGTGGAGGTCGCTCGATGTGCACGCGGGCCTCCCACTGAATCCCGCCGGAGCCTTGCAAGGGTTGGTGGTTGGCCTCGCGCGGGCTCTGGGTGGGCGGAGAGTGAAGGCGTAAACCGCCGTCAGAACGGGGTAGAAGCCCCAGTAAGGGGATGCGCATATTGCGCGTTCCGTGGTCCGCGAGGCCGAGTTTTTTGCGGTAGCATGCGCGCGAGGCCACGTCCTCCCCCCGCATCATGAGACCCCAGCGTTCTATTTTCGCCCTCTCCACGATCAGTCCGCTCACCCTTGTGCTCGCCCTCGGCGGTTGCACCAAGCACGAAGAGGAAAAACCCGCGGACGAAGCCGTTGGGGCCAAGGCGGCAGAGGTGCCTGCTGACGTCGCCGAGAAGCTCGCCAAGACCGCAGTACCCGGTGCGGTGCGCCTCGAGCACGACGCCGAAGAGGTGCTCGGGCACTTTGCGTTGCCAAACGCCTCGAAGCTGCTTGCCGACGTTCGCCAGCAGCTGGTCACCGATCAGTACCAAAATTTCCTCGACGAGGCGGGGCTGCGTTCGTTGGTCTCGTTGGCCCTCGACAAGCGAGGCAAGGTCGCGCAAAACATCGAGCTGGTTCAGCCGATGGGCTGCGCCGTCGTCGACTTCAAGACCTGGGAAAACCCGGTCTCCTGCACGTTCGGTTACAAGGGCGGGGTTAAGGCGCTGCTTTCGGACCTCGGCGGTCTCGGTCGCAAAGCGGACTCCGGTGATCACGTCGCGGTCTACGAGATCGAGGGCGAGCAGGTGTTCATCGACAGCATCGGCAATCATGTTGTGGTCGCCGCCCACGACGACCTCTTTAAAAAGACCCAGAGCTATCTGAAGAGCGACATCATCGATCGCGGCAACGCCATGATCGGTGATCTCGAGGTTGTCGCCTACACCGGCACCATCTGGGCCCGCTATCAAAAGGACATCGAGGGCCTGATGGCGCAGTTCCAGGACCTCTCCGCAAGCTCGCCCAGTGAGACCGGCAATGCCAAGCTCGATACGGCAGTGAAGAAGTGGGTCGAGTACAATCAAAAGTCGACCCAAAAGAGCCTCGATCGCCTCTCTCAATTCGATCAAGTCGCGTTGTACGTGAACGTTGCCGAGGCCGGTGTGAGCTTCGGATTTACCGCGATCCCCACCGCGGGCAGCCAGGCCGAAAAAGAGGCGAAGCTCGCAGGGGGCCGGCTCATCGACCCCGCTTTTGTCAAAACTCTGCCCGTGAATTCGTGGCTCGTGGCGGCGTTTAACGTCAACCCCGAGGTCACCGACACCGAGCAGGTCCGCGAGATCCGCGAGCTGGCGATCGACACGTGGTGCGAGCTTGCTGGCCTCGACAAGGCTTCGGTGACCGCTTCAGTCAATGCTCACATCAAGGAGAGCCGAGGGCTCTTCGACGGACAAGGTGCCTTCGCGTTCTTTGATCAGGAGGGTGCGACCTTTGGGCTCGCCGCGGTCCAGCACCTGATGCCGGGGGTGAACGCCCGCGAGCTCTGGAAAACGTGGAATGCCAAGTTCACGCCCGTGGCCGTGCTCGGTAAGGAATTTTCGCAGTACATCACCTGGGAGTTCACGACGGATACCGCCGAGATCGACGGTGCGCCGATCGATCGTTGGGTGATCAAACCCGCTGCCAAGTTGCAGGCGGTGATCGACAAAAAGATCGCCGAAGAGCCGGACGCCAAGCAGATGATCGATCAGTACTGGGGGCCGATAGCGCTGACCATCGATCGCGCCGAGACCAACGGCAATGTCGTCTGGGTGATCTCGCCAAAGGCCGAGGAGGCGGCGATGCGCCGGGTTCTCGCCGCACAAAAGGGCGATGGATCGCTCGCCAGCGACCCCGGCCTCGAGGCTATCTTCGCCCAAAATCAGGCACTCAGCGGTCTTGTGGCCTTTGACCTCAAGTCGACGCTCGGCTGGCTCAGCGGCTTCCCGGAGATCGCCGACAAGGTCGCCGAGGTCAAGGCAAAGCTCGGCAACAACCTCAGCGATGTGCAGCTGACGACGCTCACCCTGCCGAATGGGGTCATGACCTTTGAGTACGTCGTGACCCAGCCGCTGATCGAGCAGATCAAGGGCATGATCGCGGCCCAGGGCTGAGCTCACTCGCAGCTCTTAAACGCAAGAAACGCCGCCGCTCCGATTTGGGAGCTGCGGCGTTTCTCTTGTTTTAGTGTGTGGACCGGCTACTGCGGGTTGATGACTTTGAGTTGGAGACCGCCGGGATAGGCGTAGGAGGTCACCGGTGTGTAGCCGATTTGAATGACGCCGAAGGCGTCGTCGCTGGTCGCGAAGTGGCCGCCCTCGCTGAGGCTCCAGTCGGCGACTTGGTAGCCGCCGACCGTGTAGTAGCCGTCGACTGTTTGGCCGTCGACGAGCACGTCTGCGCCGCCGACCGGGCGGATGATCTGCGAGTAGTGCTGCGCGTAGTTGGTGCCGGTGACAAAGGCGTACGATTTGAGGAATTGCTCGGTGGGCACCATTTGGTACATCGATGGGTCACCGGTACCGGCGCCTGCATTTTGGCCCTCGAGGTACTGTACGGGCATAAAGGGCCCGTCGCCCGTGAACATAAAGCTCTCTTTGGTGCCAAACTGATAGTACTCGCCCTTGTCGAGGGTGACAGGGAACCCGGGCTGCGCCGGATCGGTGTCGATGGAGACCGCAGCGTCGCCGGAGTAGACCCGCCAGTAGTAGGTCTCGTTGCCCCGGGTGGGGGCGTGGGCGCCGACGTAGGTGTCGCCCCAGTATTCGAGGGGGATGCTCACCTCCTCTAAGTGATCACAGTAGACAGTTGGGTACATCGGCACGTTGCCGCATTCGGTCGCGCCGACCACCCATACCGGTTTGTCGGCTTCGATGATGGTGCCCGATAGATCGGTGTAATCGGCGGATACGACGACATTGAGCGTGTCGTAGCGGTTCATCGAGACATCGGTGGCGGCCCCCTTGGCCAGGGCTGGAACGCCGCCACCACCGGCGGTTGCGGTGCCGGCGACGAAGTTGAGGGTCGTGCCGTCCTGGGTGGCGATCGCCGTGAAGTAGCTGGGGTAGTGGGTGGGAAAGGTGCCCGGATAGGAGGCGACGACGTAATTGCCGGTGAGCGCGTGCTCGGGCAGCAGCATCGATGCGTCGTTGGTCGCCTGTGAGCCGATCGGCGAGTGCAGATAAGCGACCAGCGGGAGGTCGCTCTCGATCCGGTAGACGCCGCCCTTGCGGATGGTGGTCACGCTCTCGATCTGGGCGTTGTCGATGGTGAAGGTGTGATTGCCGCTCGGCGGAACGTCGACCGGTCCGCCGACGGGCTGCTCGGCGCCACCGCCGTTGGGCACGAAGTAGAGCTGCACTGCGGCCGGTAGATCGGTGGAGACGTTGCCGACGATCATCGAATCTGGTTGGCCCGCCAGGTTGTCCATACGGTTGGCGAAGAACGAGCAGCCGATCGAGCTGGGATTCGCCTGGACCAGCTCGCAGAGCGAGACGCACTGGCCGTCGAGGCAGCCCTCTTTGTCGGCGCAGGGCACGGGATCGCCGTAGCTTTGGCCCTCGTCGTCGCAGGTCTGGGTGCTGCTGTCGTCAAAGCAGCTCTGGGCGCCGGGGGTGCAGAGCTGAGGTTCGCCGGTGGTCGAACTGCCGCTCGAGGTGCTGCCGTCGGTGGTCGTGAGCGGCGCTGTCGTCGACGGATCGCTGTCGGTTGCATCGCCGGTGGAGGTGGTTGGATCGCCCGTGCTTGTGGTGGGGTTGCCTGTGCTTGTGGCACTGTCGCTGCCGCTGCCGTTGCTGGTCTCGGTCTCGTCGCCGGTCGACGTTGGCGCGGTGGCGGTGGCGGTTGCGGTATCCGTCAGCGTGTTGGAGCTCGCCGAGTCGGTGGCGCTTGACGTCGAGGCGGTACCATCATCACCACAGGCTGCGAGGAGAACGGAGGGCAGAAGGACAAGGGCGATGGGGAGGCGCAGCTGCCCAAACTATCATGCATGTGTCATGGGTGGCGCAGGGCGAGAGCCGCTCGCAGGTCGCGGGAGCGCCACCAGAGCCACGTGGTCTCACCGATGCGTGCGACCGCGTAGGCGAAGAAACCGACGATCAGTCCCTGATGGTCGCCTCGGTAGACGCCGACGGCGAGCAGCGAGGAGCAGAGCACAAGAAAAACGGCCACCGACTCGGTGAGGGCGCCGGTGCGGCCTCCGTGCACGAGTACACCGCCGTACCAGCTGGCGAGAGCGCGTGCCCCCGGGATTGTGACACCACACCAGAGGCCCGCGCTCGCCAGTACGACCAGCTTTGGGCGCAGGCCTGAGAGTTCGCCAAACCACAGATCGGCGATCGGCGTCGCCGCGAAGGCGAGGCATACAAGGCTCAGGATCGCCGCCAGAAGCAGGGCGAAGCGCAGTAAAACCGCCGGCGCGCCCGGTCGATCGAGGGTCGAAATGACGACCTCATTAAAGGCAAAACCTGAGCTTTGGAGCAGGAAGAGCAGGCCGTTGACCACGGGCCAGAGCGCCAGTGATTCGATCGCGTTGGGCATGCGGGCGAGGGCCGCTGCGCCGATCGGTTGGACCACGAGTGCGACCAGGGGAGTGAGCGCTAGCGGCACATAAAAGCGGAGGAAAGGTCGTCCACGGAGTACGCTCTTGGGGTCGCCGGGCAACAGCTTGTGGCGCACCAGTGGGTGGGTTTTGAGCGCGGCGTAGGTCGCCTCGGCCAGGACTCCGCCGATCACGGTTGCGGTCGCGACGACGATCCCCGAGGCGCCCAAGCTGTAGCCGATAACGAGGACCAGGCCGCCGGCGCTGAGTCGGACGAGGCTGCCCCGGGTCACCAGACCTGAGCGTCCGAGGCGGATGAGCACGCCCTGATTAAAGCGCCGCGAGGCGATCGCCCAGGTCCAGGGCGTCATGATCATCAGGCCCAGGCGGGCGGGCTCGACGGCCTGGGGGGGCGTGTCGAGCAGCGGTACCAGCACCCAATCAAAAAGCGGCGTGAAGGCGAGGGCGACGTGAAGGATCGTCAGCAGTGCGCTCAGCCGATGCATCGTGCGCCCGAGCGCGTCGTAGGCCGCCTGGTGTTTGCTGAGGGTCGTCGACGCCGCGAGCATCATGATGATCGGCGCCTCGACCAGCAGCGCGATCGGAAAAACCAAGCCGCCGTAGGCCGCGAGGTGGATCTCTGGGTTTGGCAGGCGGGCGACGACTGCGGAGAGCAGCGGTAACTCGATGCCCATTAACATCCAGCTCGCCGCGAGCGGCCACCAACTCCGTGCGACATCAGCGAGCCGGATGGAGCCGGCGCTTGGGGGGGTGCTCACGAGCGCAGGAGGATAGCAGCGCATGGGGCCTGTGCCCGTGCACGGAGCGATAGGTCAGCTGTCCTCGGGCTCGCTGATGAGGGCATCGTGGAGGGCGAGAAGCGCCCCGTAGAGCGCTGCAGTGCGTCGGTCCCCGATCGCCAGGGCGAGCTCCTCTTCGGTCTCTCGGAGCTTGGCCATGCCGTCCAGCAGGGTCATGCCCGCATTCTCGGTGAATCGTATGAGTTTGGCCCGGCGGTCGCGGGGATCGGGCACACGAATCAGCACACCCATCAGCTGCAGCTCATCGACGAGCTGACCGACCGCTTGTTTAGAGATCCCAAGGCGGCGAGCGAGTTCGGTGAGGCGGGTGCCGGCGAGATCAATATGGGGAAAGAGCGCGGTATGGGCTGCGCGCAGTCGAGGTCCCTGCGGCGGCGTTGGCAGGCGTGCGAGCGCGCGTTCGTTGAGCAGCCGGGCGCACTTGAGCAGCAGCTGTGCCCAGCTCGCGCGCTTGACCGTTTCGAGACTCTTTTGGTCTGCCGGACCCGTCACTTGTCCCAGGGTAGGGGCCGAAAAATTATGGTCAACCAGTCTTGACTAAAATCGTCAACTATACTTGACTAAATCGATGCCGAAGAACTCGCCGTTTGGTCCGCTTGTCCCCCTGGCCGACGAGTTATGGGGCTCTGAATACGAGCTGCGTCTCTCTCCGGGGTTTTACATGCCAGTGCGAATGACGGTGATCCGCGGTCCCGCAGGTCTGATGCTCTGGTCGCCCGGGCCCATCGACGACGCCCTAGCGGCTGCACTTGCGGAGCTCGGCGAGGTGAGTGCGCTAGTCGCGCCTAATCTCTTGCATCACCTTTTTATCGATTCGGTGCAGGCTCGATACCCCTCCTCGAAGCTCTATGTAGCTCCTGGTTTGGCGGCGAAGCGAGCCGATTTGAGGGCGAGCGGCGGTCTCGAATCGTTGCCGCCCGCCTGGGCCGATGAGCTTCGATGGCTGACCATCGACGGGGCCGAGCGCCTGGGTGAAGTCGTCGCTTTGCACCGCCGAAGTCAGAGTCTGCTGGTCACCGATTTGCTCTTCAACATGGGGCCTGTGCGCGGTGTTTTGAGCCCATGCATACTCGGCCTTGCGGGTGTCTATCGGCGCTTCGCCCAGAGCCGATTGCTCCGCTTTTTGGTCGACGATCGGGCGGCCGCGGGGGCGAGCGTGCGCGCGTTCTTGGAGTGGCCGATCGAGCGCCTGATCCCGGCCCACGGGGCCCCCGTTTCGGGGTCCGAAGTGAAGGCCGAGATCGCCTCTGCCCTGCACTGGATGCTCCGCGCCAGCTGATCGTAAAACACCTGCGCACGCTATTTGGCGGCGATCTCGGAGCCTCGGGCGTCGCGATGCGAGCTACTCTTGGTCAGGTGCTGGGCGATGGTGATGGCGACGTGAGCGGTGCTGCAAAGAGCGGCCTTTCGGAGATAGAGGTGTTGCGTCGCCGCTGCGCAGAGCTCGAGGCCAAGGCGCAGCATCTCGACATCATCAGCTTCTTCGCCGCATCGTTGCTCTACACCGAGACCGATCTCGACGACATTCTTTGGGATGTCGTCAACAATACGGTCTCTCGTCTCGGGATCGAGGATTGTGTCATCTACCTGCTCGAGGGTCGCGGCGACGTTTTGGTCCCGCGGGCGGCCTTTGGTCCCAAGGGAACCGTGGCTCGAAAGTCCGAGGATTTGCCGAGGATCCGAGTAGGTGAGGGCATCGTCGGGCAGGTTGCGGCGACCGGAGAACTCGCGCGCATCGCCGAGACACGCCCCGAACCGAACGCTCTCGCTGAAGAAGAGGAAGAACGCCGATCGGAGCTCGCGCTGCCGATTTTTTTTAATGATGAGGTCATCGGTGTGATCGACAGTGAGCATTCCGAGCCCTCATTTTTTACCGATGCGCGGGTCGAGATCCTGCGCACGATCGCATCGATGACAGCCTCGCGGATCGGTCGGGCGCTCCTCGACGAGGGCTTGCGGCGGGCCAACGCAGAGCTCGAGGAGCAGGTGGCGCACCGCACCCACGAGCTGCTCTGCGCGGTGCAGCGCGGCGAAGAGCTGCTTCTCAACATCTTGCCTCGGCCGATCGCCCTGCGCCTGCAGGCGGGCGAGCGGCGGATCGCCGAGAGCTTCGACTCGGTGACTGTGCTCTTTGCCGATCTCGTCGGTTTTACGGAGCGCGCTGCGGCCACCGATCCCGAGGCCTTGGTCGAGCTACTCAGCCAGGTATTTACCGCATTTGATGCGATAAGCGATCGTTTTGGCGTCGAGAAGATAAAGACGATCGGTGACGCCTATATGGTTGTCGCCGGCTTGCCGACGCCGCGCAGCGATCATGCCGAGGCGATGGCTGATACCGCCGTTGCGCTGCTCGAAGCGGTGGCCCGCGTCGGCGAGAAAATCGGCTCCAAGCTCGAAATCCGGGTCGGTATGCACAGTGGGCCAGTGGTTGCCGGCATCATCGGCACTCGCAAGTTCGCCTACGATCTTTGGGGAGATACCGTGAACACCGCGAGTCGCATGGAGTCACACGGCGTGGCCGGCCGGATCCACGTTGCCGAGTCGACCTACAGGGCGCTGCGCTCTCAATTTTGCTTTGAGGAGCGGGGCGAGGTTGACGTCAAGGGGCTCGGGCTCATGCGCACGTATTTCTTGCTCGGTCGGGCCGCTTGCCCTGCGGATCCGTAAGCCCCGAAAGGGCGAGGCGTGCTCAGATATGTGATGGTGCGCTCAAAAGGGCGTGGTGATAGGCTAAAACCTCTCGGGCCAGGAAATAGGGCTCCTTGAGCAGGCGCCGTCGCATCGTCGCAGGGACTGTAAATGTACGTAGTCCGGCGCGCTCAAAGAGCAACTTGACCCGCGGTAAATGATAGTAGTGGCTGACAGCGACGACCCGGGTGGCCGACCGCTCGCGGGCCCAGGAGCGGGTATTGGCAACCGTGGCCGCGGAGTTAATGCCCTCTTCGTCGATGATGATCGCCGTTGGGGGCACACCCGCCGCGATCGCCCGATCGCGCATCGCTGCAGGCTCAGAGCCGCCGTGCTCTTCGTCTCTAGCGCCGCTCATCAAGAGCACCGGTGCGATGCCCTGTCGGTAGAGGCGCACGCCCTCATCGACGCGATCGGCCAGGGCTTCGGAGGGCGTGCCATCGCTGTAGACCCGGGCGCCAAAGACGACAATGCAATCGGCGGAGCGGGCGTAGCGGGTGGGGCCAAAGGTGAACATCAGGATCAGTGGCAGGACAAGCGCGACCGCGGCGCAGCTGCTGGCGGTGATGAGCAGGCGCGGGCGACTCCAGGGTCTGCGGGCGGCGGGCGAGATGAGTTCGAAGGCGAGGGCGGCAGCGGTGGCGAGCACCAAGAGTGACGCCGGCAGCGGTAGTGGCAGGCTGGTCGTGATCCGGCCACTCTCCAGCAGTGCGAAGTAGACCCAAGTGTCGAGCACAGCCGAGATCGCGACGAGAACGAGCGAGCCGACGCCGAGCATCCGCCAAAACCCCCGGAGCGGACGCAGGGCGTGGCCGATGAGCAACGCCCCGAGCCCCGCTTCTGCGGCCAGGAAGACCGCTCCGTTCGGCCGGCGAATCCAAGCCGAGATCGTATCAAAGCCGTGAAATAGCAACTCGCCGCCGACGTTGAGCAGCAAGAAAATTCCAAGAGCGACGCCGAGATCCGGGAGGCGAGATCGGGCGCCGTTCAGGATCGTGTGGATCACTGGCATCGGCGCTCGTACGCGCAGAGGGGCGCTCTGATTCCCTCTTTGTTCTGTCAGCTAGCGGACTCGAAGTGCACGCGCACGATCGCGTCGCCGTCGCGGCTCTGGCCGATCTGCTCCTGGCGGATCGCGACGCCGCTGCCGACCGCGAGCAGCTCGATGCGGTTGCGATCGGCGAGATCGGCCGCGGCTGCGAGTCCCAGGCCGACAAAATCGGGCAGGTCGCCCCGGGTGACCACCATTCGTTCGGCGCGGGGTCGTTGGCCGGGCAGGGCGGGCGCGTCGGCGCTTGGGTCCTCTGCGATCGGTGTGCCACCTTTGCGATCGGTGTGCACGACCAGTGTTTTGGGCGGGGCGATGCCGTCTTCGCGGGGCACGCCCAGGTGCAGCATCACTTGCTCGCCCAGACTGCTGAAGCTCGGCGCCGCGACCTCGTTGCCGAAGTGCCCGCCTTCGGGGTTGTCGACCGATACCAGGATCACAATTCGCGGATTTTTGGCCGGCAACGCGCCGATGAACGACGCGAAGTACTCGTCGTCGGAGTAGCCCTTTTTGGCATCGGCTTTTTGTGCGGTCGAGGTCTTGCCGGCGACTCGATAGCCGGGCACCGCCGCTTTGTTGCCGGTGCCGTGGCGCGAGTGCACGACGCTCTCGAGCATTTTCATGACGGTGCGCGCGGTGCCCCTGCGGACGACCCGCTCGGGCTCCGGAGTATGCTTGTAGACGGTCTCGCCGCGGTGATCGACGGTGCGTTTGATGATCGCCGGCTGGATGTACTCACCCCGGTTGGCGAGGGCGGCGAAGGCCGCCGCGACCTGGAGCGGCGAGGCGCTCATGCCCTGACCGAAGGCGATGTTGGCCGCCTGGATGTCGGACCATTTTTGGTGCGGAGCGAGCAGGCCGCGGGTCGCTCCCGGCAGCTTCACCGCGGGACGCTCGCCAAAGTGAAAACGACGGATCCAACGGTCGAGCCGAGCCTTGCCTAGGCGGTCAGCGATTTTGGTGGTGCAGATATTCGACGACTCGGCGAGGATGTTGGTGATGTCGAGCCACTCGGCCGCATGGGTGTCGCGAATGACGTGCTTGGGTGTGTAGCGCCAGCGCCCCTTCTCGCAGTACAGGGTCTCGTTGGCTCGGATCACCCCGGCATCCAGGGCCGCGGCGACAGTGACCGCCTTCATCGTCGAGCCGGGCTCGTAGGCCGCTTGGATCGCCAGCGATGAGGTCTGTGCCAGTTTTTCGACCTTGTGGTTGGGGTCGAAGGTCGGCCGCGATCCGAGGGCCAGGATCTCGCCGTTTTGCGGATCGAGCACGATGATGCTCGCGCCGACCGGATGCCAACGGTCGACGAGTTGGTTGAGTTCATCCTCGACCATCGCTTGGATCGCCGAGTCGATGGTCAGGGTGACGGTATCTCCGCGGGCGACGTCGGGGCCGGGGCCGCCGTCGATCAGCAGCTTTTTGCCGCGGGCGAAGTAGGCCGGGCTCTGGGCATCGCGGCCGCGGAGGCGTTCGTCCATGCTCAGCTCGATGCCGAGGTTGCCCTCGCCCTGACCGTTGACGCGGCCGACGATGTGCGAGGCGAGCAAGCCCCTGGGGTAGACACGCCGGGTCGCGGGCTCGAGGTAGAGGCCGGCGATCTTCCAACTCTCGACGATCGCCGCCTGCTCGTCGTCGAGCAGCATGTGCAGCAGGCGGTAGGCCTTGTCGCGCTCGAGTTCACGGCTGAGGTAGCTCGCGTCCTCCTCGGGAAAGAGCTGCAGCAGGAGCCCGAGCACCTGATCTTTCTGGCCGCGGGCGCGGATCTGGCGGGGATTTAGGACCACCCGGTGCACCCGGTCGCTGGTCGCTAGCGTCATGCCGTTGCGGTCGACGATATCGCCACGGCTGGCGCTCAGCTTAAACGAGCGCAGCTGCTGACGGTTGCCGCGTTCGGCGTAGCCCTCGTGTTCGACAACCGCGACCTGGTGGGCCTTGGCGCCGACGCCGAGCAGGCCGGCCATGATGATGCCGCCGACCAGGGCGATCCGGCGGTTGACCGCCCGGCGATCGCTGGCCATCGGCTTGGGCAGGAGGCGACGACGTTGGCTCATCGCGGCGCCTCCGAGCTTTTGGAGGCCGCGATCATCTCGATCCGCTGGATGCGTTCGGGCTGGGCTGGTTCCATGGCCAAGTGCTCGAGGGCGATCTGCTGGACGTTGTCGGGATGACGCAGATAGGCGCGCTCGGCTTCGAGGCGGCGGAGGTCGTCTAGAAGGTGGGTATGTTCGTCAGTCAAATCGGTGATCGAGGCCCCGAGTTCGAGCACTCGGGCGCGGGTGCGGACTCGGAGCACGCTGATCGCGGTGATCATCGCCAGTGCTGCGAAGGCGAGCAGGGCGAGGCCCTGCGGTCGATGGCCGCGGATCGGTTTGAGCGGTGTCTCTTCGCCGATCGCCGTGTCAACCGGGGCGCGCAGGCGTGCCCGCCGGGCGGCAGCGGCGTCTTTCAGGGGGTTCGAACGTTGGCGGCGGTAGGTGGTCATCAGGGTGCGCGCTCCAGGACGCGGACGCGGGCGCTGCGGCTCCGCGGGTTGTGCTCGCGTTCGCTGTCGCTCGCGGTCTTTCCCTGGCGGAAGCCGCGGGGGATCAAGAAGGGGGCCGCGGGCAGCTGGGCGGCGGGGATCGGCAGTCCCGGCGGCAACTCGGCGGTTTTGGTGAGACCGACAAAGCGCCGCTTGACCGCGCGATCCTCGAGGGAATGAAAGGAGATCATCGCGATGCGTCCGCCCGGCAGTAGGAGTTCGGGCGCGTCGATCAGGAGCTCATCGAGTTCGCCGAGCTCGCGATTGACGTGCATGCGCAGCGCCTGAAACGTGCGTGTCGCGGGATGGATGCGCTTGCCGAGCTGGCGGCGCTGGCGGGCGCTCATCGAGGTTTCGACGACGGTGGCCAGGGCCGCGGTGGTGGTCGGGCGCACCTGCACGATCGCCCGGGCGATCCGGGACGCATCGCTCTCGTCGCCGAACTTGCGGAGGATCCGCGCGAGCGCCTTCGCGTCGATCGTTGCGAGCACCTCGGCTGCCGTGATGCCGACCGTCGGATCCATGCGCATGTCGAGGGCCGCGTCGCCCTGGAAAGAGAAGCCGCGCTCGCGCCGGTCGAGCTGGTGGGAAGAGACGCCGAGATCTGCGAGCACGCCAGCGACGGCCGGGATCTCGAGCTGGCCGAGCACCGCCCGGAGGCTTGAGAAGGGTGCGTGGATCGCGCGGAAACGGTTTCCAAAGCGGGCGAGGCGTTGACTCGCAAAGGCGATCGCCTCGGGATCGCGATCGATGCCGATCACCTGGGCGGCGCCCAAGCGCTCGAGCAGCACCTCGGAGTGTCCGCCGCCGCCGAGGGTGCAATCGACGACGGTCGCCGTCCGAGCGATCGGTGCGAGGGCCTCACAGACCTCTTCGACCAGCACAGGCAGGTGATACGCGGTCGACATCCACCTTTGTCAGTGCCAGGAGGTGCGGATCGGGTCAACTTTTCAGGGGATGCGAAGGGCGCGGATTTCCTTTGCGTTCATCGCGAGTTAGCTCATTTTATGTTGACCGGAGAGGTCGTAGACAGTAGTTTCGCGCCCCCCACTTAGGGCGCCTCGGGAGGCGAACATGCAGTCGCGCACCAGGAACTACCGGCAAATTCATGAGGCATCGGAGCTCCTTTGGGAGAAGCTCGGCATGCTGTCGCTTTCACAGCGCGAGAGCTTCGACGAGAAGCTCATGATGTCGTGGATTTATCACGACTTTGCGCTCGAGGGCACGGTCTTCACCGTGGCCGAGATCAAGGCCGCGATCGATCCCGAGATCATCTCGTCATCGAGCCTGATCCCGGCCTACGATCACATCATCGCGGTGGGTGAGGGCATCCATCACCTGCTCTACAGCCGCGGCGAGCGGATCGTGCTCAGCCTCGAATGGCTCAAGCGCATCTATCAGCTGCTGCTGCCGGCGGGCAAAAAAGACCAGCTCCAGTACCGCAAGGACAATCCGATTCACCGGATGTACTTCCACGACCTCGCGCCGGCCGACAAGATCAGCTATCGAATGCGCAAACTCACGGATTGGTTTCGTACCGACGAATGTCGCAAGGCCCATCCGATCGAGCTTGCCGCCGAGGTTCACCGCGAGCTCATCCGTATCTTTCCGTGGCCGGAGATCAGCGGCCGGGTTGCGAGGTTGGTGATGAATGCCATCCTGGTCAACGAGGACTACTGGCCCTCGATCGTGCACGCGGTCGACCGTCACAGCTACTACGACGTGCTCCGCCAAGATCAAGACCAGCTCCACGACCTCGTCGTTGGCGGCATGGAGGAGGGCATTCGCTCTGCCAACCGCCTTTATCAGCAGATCGTCGACGCTTCTCGCGGCTTCTAGGGCCCGCGCGAAAGCTCGTAGCAGACCCCACCATCGAGAGCCGTCATGCCCCTGCCGCACAGCTTAGGTGCCGCTCGTCCCCGCCCCCTGCGTCGGGCCGAGATCTTCGCGCGGGCCAAGCTGCCGAGCCGCTACGGCGACTTTGAGATCGTCTCGTTCACCCGCGAAGACGGCAGCACCCTCGACGACGTCGCGATCGTGCGCGGCGATCTGGCGGGCGGCGAGGGCGTGCCGACGCGCGTGCACTCGGAGTGCCTGACAGGGGATGTTTTCGGCTCCAAGCGTTGCGACTGTCGCGAGCAGCTAGAGCTGGCCCTGCAGCGCTTCGCGAGCGTCGAGGTCGCGGTGATCATCTACATGCGTCAAGAGGGGCGGGGCATCGGCATCGCCCACAAGGTGCGGGCCTACGCACTGCAAGAGCAGGGTCTCGACACGGTCGAGGCCAATCTGCACTTGGGTTTTGACAGCGACCTCCGCGACTACGCCAGCGCGGCGGCGATGCTCCGGGCATTGGGCGTTGTCTCGGTGGCTCTGCACACCAACAACCTCAAAAAAGTCGACGGCCTGCGCGAGCACGGTATGCCGGTCGTCGAGCGCATCTCGATCCAAAGCGACCCTAGCGAGCATAACGAGCGTTACCTCGCCACCAAGCGGGAGAAGTGCGGTCATCTGCTCTGAGCCCTGAAGCGGCGGAGGACCAACAGATCCTGCCGACGCGGCAATGGTCCCACGAGGGCCTGGCGGCGCTCTCTGAGGCCGAACTCTATCGCCGACGCGAGGGGATTTTTCTGCTCTTGGCGGGGCTCTTCCTCGGCTCGATGGTGATGCTCAATATTCTCGGCATCAGCCGCTTCCTCAACCTCGCATTCTTCATCGAGGGCGCGGAGGATTGGTCCTACAAACTGGCGATTGCGGTGGGTGTGCTGCCCTATCCGCTCACTTTTCTCTGCACTGATTTTATCAGCGAACTCTACGGTCGGCGGCGGGCGAGCGCGGTCGTTTGGGTCGGATTGCTGCTCAATCTCTGGGTCGCCGCGATTCTCTGGCTCGGCGGGATTTGGCCGGGCTTCGAGCCTGGGGGTCTGCAGGAGGGCGTGTTCTTTGATGTTCGCCGCTTGGCGTTCGGCGCGATGACGGCGTCGATGGTCGCGTACATGGCCGCGCAACTCGTCGATGTGCACGTCTTTCACTTTTGGAAACGGCTGACCCGAGGGCGCCACCTTTGGCTGCGCAACAACGGTTCAACCCTGGTCTCACAGCTCGTCGATACGATCGCGGTCATCTTGATCACCCACTATTACGCGGGCGCCTTGCCGATCGATGAAAAGAGCGCGCTGATGCCCCAACTCATCGCATTGATCGCAACAGGCTATGTATTTAAGGCGGTTGTGGCGGCCCTCGATACGCTGCCCTTTTATCTCGGCACGGCCTGGCTTGTCCGCTATCTCCGGCTGCCGCCAGCCGCCGCCGATGCGCAGGAGACGGCGGCCTAGAGCCCCGAGGAGAACACTGTGAATCGACGGCGAGATGCAGAGCAAAATGGTGGCCCGGGGGCCGAGAGGGTTGTTGTGGTCACCGGTGCGAGTGCGGGCATCGGCGCTGCGATCGCCGCTCGTTTTGTCGCCGACGGAGCCCGCGTCTTTGGTCTCGCGCGGCGGCCCTGCGCGGTCGCGGGTGTACAGAGTGTAGAGGTTGACTTGGCCGATCCTGTGGCGATCGACCGGGTCCTCCGCGAACTCTTGAAAGCGGTCTCGATCCCCGTAGAGATGCACCTTGTGCACAATGCAGCGGTAATGCCCCGAGATTCTGTGGCCGGCTTTGATGTCGCGAGGGTCGGCCGTGCGTTGCAGATCAACCTGATCGCGCCGATGCACCTATCGTCGGCATTGATCTCGCGAATGGCCCCGGGATCGTCGATTCTTTATATCGGTTCGACACTCTCCGAAAAGGCTGTGCCGGGGCGGGCGACCTATGTCATGAGCAAGCACGGGCTGGTCGGCTTGATGCGTGCGACCGTCCAGGATCTCTTTGGTCGGGGCATTCATAGTGCCTGCATCTGCCCAGGGTTTACCGACACAGAGATGTTGCGGCCCTTGCTCGACGCCGATCCTGCATTTCGCGAGGGCGTGCTCCGTATGGTCTCGTTTGGGCGCTTGGTCGAGCCCGAGGAAATCGCCGATCTGGTCGCTTTTGCCGCCCGCAGTCCGGCGCTCAACGGCGCGCTCCTGCACGCAAACCTCGGCCAGCGCGAGGCCTAGCGCTGCGGGCCTTGGAGTTCGCCCCGGCGCTGGCACCAAGAGCACGGCGGAGGTGAACATTCACCTCCGCCGTGGGGTCATCTCGGGCGCAGCGCCGGTTCTGGTCTGCGGGTCTTAGCCGTCAGTGGTTGTTCGAGCTCGGTCGCGGTCATCCGCGGCCGGGAGCCACATCCTGTGGCGGGCGGTCAGTGTTCCTAGAACGAGGCCCCGACCGGAGGCCTTATGAATGGGGGATGTCCCCATGGTTGGGCGATCGACCCTCTTCGTTTCGTTGAAGGGTTTGGGGATCACCGGGGTGAGTGGGACTCACCCGTGGCTGTCGCGTGGGTCTGTGGTCGTACGACCGCTGAGCTCGCTCGGGTCGACGGGCTCAGGGTCGCCCTTAGGTGACACCTCCTCGGCGCTTGGCTAGTCGGGGGGGTTGGCAGATCGTAGTTTGGTGGTTCGTCTGTTGCATCACACCTCCTGTTGCCGGTGCCTGGGATGACAAAATTCAGGCTAGCAGAGGGCCGAGGGCTGGCAACTGGGCGTGTTTGGTTTGACACGCGCGATGCTGACGTGGCAGGCCCTGCAGGTGTCGCTAAGCGCCCCTCCCGATCACGCCGACGACCGGCTTCTCCGCTCAAACCCCGAGCGCTTCGGCGTTCGAATTGTCGACGATCGAATCTTCGTCGAGGGTGTCGACGTCGCGGCGATCGCCGAGCAGGTCGATACGCCCTGCTATGTATACGGTGCGTCCTTTGTCCGCACCCAGTTCCGCGGTCTTCAAGAGGCGCTGGCGGCCAGACCATCGCTCATCTGTTACGCGGTTAAGGCGAACAGCAGCCAGGCGATCCTGCGCCTGCTCGCGGACGAGGGCGCCGGGGCGGATATCGTCTCTGGCGGCGAGCTTGCGCGGGTGCTGGCGGCGGGCTTTCGTCCCGGTGTTGTTGTCTTCTCGGGTGTCGGCAAGCGAGACGATGAGATCGACGCTGCGATCACGGCGAAGATCCGGGCGATCCATGCCGAGTCCATCGAAGAACTCGAGCGCATCGCCGTGCGGGCGCGTCTGCTGGGCGTCGTTGCTCCGGTCGCGTTGCGGGTCAACCCCGACATCGATCCAGAGACCCATCCCTACCTGGCGACCGGTCTGCGCAAGACCAAATTCGGGATCGCAATGGAAGATGCGCCAGCGGTCGCGGAGCATGTGCTCGCCGAACCGGCGCTGCGCCTGGTGGGTCTGACCTGTCATATTGGCTCGCAGATCATGGACGCGGCGCCCTTTCTCGCGGCCCTTGATCGGGTCATGGGGCTCGTCGATGGGCTTCGGAGTCGGACGAAGCTCGAGTACATCGATCTCGGCGGCGGTTTGGGGATCCCCTACGGCATCGACGAGCCGCGTGTCGACGTGACGACCTTTGGTGCCGAACTCGTCGCCGCGACCCGCGACTTGGATCTCGAGCTGCTCCTCGAGCCAGGTCGATATCTGGTCGGCAATGCGGGCGTGCTTTTGACCCGGGTGGTCAATGGCAAGGAGAGCGGTGGCAAGCGCTTTGTGATTGTCGACGCGGCCATGAACGATCTGATCCGGCCGGCGCTTTACGAGGCCTATCATGCGATCGTGCCGGCGACGCTGCCGGATGCCGCGGCGCCGCGAATCATCGCCGACGTCGTCGGCCCGGTGTGTGAATGTGGGGACTTCTTTGCCCGCGATCGCGAGATGGCGCCGCCGGCTAGCGGCGAGCTGCTGGTGATCCTCAGCGCTGGTGCCTACGGAATGACGATGGCCTCCAACTACAACACCAGGGCGCTGGCGCCAGAGGTTTTGGTCAGCGGCGAGCGTTACGCGATCACACGGCCGCGGCGCGGGGCCCTAGAGCTGATCGCCGAGGAGCAGTTGCCGCCCTGGCTCGGGGGCGATGAGCGCTAGGCAGGGAGACCATGGCACTTGCGGGGGCGCAGGCGTGACCGATAAGCTCGGCCGCGATCGATGAGCCGATGGCTGATTCTCAGAGAGCGACAGGGGTTGTGAGCGAGCAAGCCCGGGGCGGTGAGGGCGAGGCCGACAAGCTCCGATGTCTGCGCGCAGAGCTTCGCGAGCTGCGTCGTCGGGAGCGTCGTCTAGGCGAGGCCGTCGCTGCAGTGGACGAGCTTGTGGCCCAGATCCGGGCGGACGGTGTCTCGCTCAATCGTGCGGGACAGCTGATGCTCGGCTACGACGGCGAGCAAGCGGCACTACAACTCGGTTTGGAGGATCTCTTGATGCCAGCGCAGGCCCACGAGCTGGGTGTTGCGATGGCCTCGGCAAAGCCGGCGGAGGGTGATTACACGGGCGAAGTGCGTCTGCGTCGTCGCGACGGCACACTCGCCGATCTACGGCCGCGGATCCGCTCGTTTGTGCAGGCTGCGGGCGGTTTGGAATTTGTCTTGGTCGCGAGTGCAGCGGGTCCCCCTGCACGTATCGACAATGAGGGCGCTCGGCTCTTGGCGCGGCTGCGCAGTCTCACCGCGGTACTCGAGAATACCAGCGACTTCGTCGCCTTGGCCGATACCTCGGGGCAGATTCTCTACGTCAACCCCGCCGGCATGGAGCTGGTCGGTCGTGCGGGCGAGGATCCTCTGGCACTCCGGGTCGCGGACCTCCAGGCTCCGCGGGATTACGAGTGCCTGATCACCGAGATTTTTCCCTTTGTTCGCGAGCGCGGCTCCTGGCTCGGGGAGCTCAAGCTCTGGCACGCGGACGGCTCGGAGATTCCGGTTTCTCAGGTGATCACGGTGGTCCGAGATGAGCGCGGCGAGCATGTCGGGTTTGCGACGATCTCGCGCGACATCACCGAGCTCAAGCGCAGCGAGGTCGAGCGGCACAAGGCGGTCGAAGCTGCGGTCGCCGCTAACCGGGCAAAGACGGTCTTTCTCGCCAACATGAGCCACGAATTGCGCACGCCGCTGAACGCAATTTTGGGTTTTGCCCAGTTGATGATCCGAGCCGAGGGCCTGAGTTCCGAGCACCGCGGACATATCGAGGTGATCAACCGGAGCGGGGAGCACCTGCTCTTGCTGATCAACGATGTTCTCGAGATGTCGACGATCGAAGCGGGACGCATGACTCTGCACGAGCGCTGCTTTGATCCGCGTCGACTTTTGGAGGATCTCGCCGGCATGCTGCGGCTGCGGATCGAAGAAAAGGGTCTCTCCTTTGCCCTGGAGATCGAGCCGGCTGTGCCCTACGCGCTCCGCGGAGATCCATCGAAAATCCGTCAGGTTGTGCTCAACCTGCTCGGCAACGCGATCAAGTTTACGGATGTCGGCGGCGTGCAGTTGCGGGCGGGACTCCGCGGTGAGGCCTCCCATCTTCGCCTCTGGGTGACCGTTGAGGACAGCGGGCGGGGGATCGCGGTCGACGAGTTGCCGCGCCTCTTTCGTCCCTTTGAGCAGACCCGAAGCGGCCTCGCATCCGAGGGCGGCACCGGCCTAGGGCTGACGATCAGCCAGCATTTTGTCCGGATGATGAAGGGCGAGATCGAAGTGCGCTCGAAGCCCGGCATCGGCTCGAGCTTCTCGTTTGAGGTTGCGGTCGCGCCTTCGCTTTCGGATGACGGGCGCTGCCCCTCCGAACCCGAGCGGCGGATCGTCGCTCTGGCTCCGGGGCAGCCGCGCTGGCGTCTGCTGATCGTCGAGGATCGCGCGCAAAACCGGGAACTCCTGCGATCGTTTTTGGAGCCTGTGGGTTTTGATCTCCTCGAGGCTGCGAACGGCGAAGAGGCGGTGGCGATCGCCGCCGAGTGGGCGCCACATCTGATCTGGATGGACATTCGCATGCCGGTGATGGACGGCGTCGAGGCGACCCAAAAGATCAAGGCGCTGCCCGGCGGCGAATCGATCGTGGTCATCGCGATCTCGGCAAATGTGCTGGGCGGCGGCCGCGAGCGCATGGTCGAGGCCGGCTGCGCTGATTTTGTCGCGAAGCCCTTTCGCGCGCAGCTGCTCTTTGATCTGCTGAGTCGTTATCTAGGTTGTACATACGTCGAGGCAGAGGTCGAGCCCGCTCCGACGGGCAGCGGCTTCGACTGAGGCCCGGCCGCCCGCGCCCTGTGTACCGACACTCCCGTTAAAATGTCTTTTAGGGCAGGTTTTAGGGAGGGCGATCATCCGAGGGCGAGCGTCATCGGCTGGCTGAGCTTGGGCAGTGGCTGCGCTATGGCGAGCTTGTGCAGTTCCTTGCGAGCGCGTTGCAGTCGGTCACCGACCGTCGACGAAGCGCGGTTGAGGACGGTGCTGATCTCGGGGATCGTCAGGCCCTCGTGGTGGTAGAGCACAAAGACTTCGCGGAGCTCGGGGCGGAGGCGCTGAAGCAGGCGAAATGCCTCGTCGCGGGCGCCTAGGTCGACATGGGCGCGGTCCCCCCCCCGTGCGATCGTGAAGAAATGCAGCGCGTCGTGGAGCCGCCGTCGGCGGTAGCGAGTGCGCATGAGGTTGCGGCAGGTATTGCCGCAGATCCGGTAGAGCCAGGTGCTGAGCTTGGAGTCGCCGCGGAAGTTTTTGAGTGCTCCAAAGGCGCGGATAAAAACGGTCTGAATCATGTCGTCAAGCTCTGGGTCGGGGCCAAGCATGCACAGCAGGAAGGCGCGGATCTGGGGCTCGCAGCGGTCGTAGAGGGTGCGCAGCGCTCGGGCCTCGCCGGTGGCGGCGAGGGCGATAAGGGCGGCCTCAGAGGGCTCCTGATGGTGATCTGGATCGCGGGTGGGCATCGCTCTGCGTCTCTCGCTGGCCGGGTCCATGCCGGCATTCGAGGTGGTGGTACCCGGCCACGGCAGAACAATTGCGAGGTCGCAAAAAAAGATCGAGCGAGGGGCAGCGAGCCAGCAGAAGGGCGCTAGGCGAGCAGCTGGTCGACGATCGCGGGCACCAGCGCGCCGGCGCTGGAGCGGGCCCAATGGCCGCGCGCGCTGTCCCGAGCGAAGGACGCAAAGGGATTGTCGTTGGGGTTGATGTCGACGATCGCAGCGCCCGCGTTGGCGGCCTCAGCGGTCGCGTGCATCGGCAATGCGGCGGCCCCCGAGGTGCCGATCGTGATGAAAAGATCACAGGTGGCAGCCGCCCGCATGGCGCTGTCAGCCCGGTAGAGGACTTCGTCGTAACACTCGTCAAACCACAGGATGTGGGGGCGTGCAGCGGCTCCGCAGCGGGGGCAGCGGAGGCGCGCGAACTCCTGATCGGAGAGCTGAGTGCTTCGGTCGTTGCAGAGTAGATCGGCGGGAAGCGAATCGATCGTCGGGCTGCAGGCCTCACTGCAGCGCATGTGATCGATGTTTCCGTGCACTTCGTAGGTGAGGTCGGGATCTTGGCCCGCGCGCAGATGGAGGCCGTCGACGTTTTGGGTGATGACCTTGAGTCGCTCGCCCAGGGCTTTGCCGAGCCGGGCGAGTGCTGTGTGAGCCGGGTTTGGCGAGGCGGTACGACAGACCCCACGGCGGTAGAGGTACCAATGCCAGAGTTCGCGGGGCAGGGCCCGGTAGGTCTGCAGGGTCGCCATCTCTTGGGGGTGATACTCGCGGGAGTCGACCGTCCAGTAGCCCTCTTCGCCGCGAAAGGTAGGGATGCCGCTTTCGGCGGAGATGCCTGCGCCGGTGACGATGGTGATCCGCGAGCGGTCGTGGCGGAGTGGGTCGATGATTTGCGAGAGCGCGAGATCCATAGATGTTCCCTGAGACAGTAGTGTCATCGATACACTAAGAACAAAGCCAGAGCAAGTCGTGTTCGGCCTTCGATCGTCACCGGTGCAGGGCGGCGTTGTCGGTGCACTCCTGGTAGGCGGCCAGGGCCGCGCTCTCATCCTCTGCGAGCAGCTGGATGCGTTGGCGCGGTGGCAAGCAGACTGGGGATGCCTGCCAGAGCCGCTCTTGCAGCGAGGCGGGGTCAAAGTCGGTGTCCCAAATCCGGGCACTGCCGTCCTCGCTGGCGCTGATGATCGCGCGGCCGTCGGCGCGGTAGTTGGCACTGACGACCGGCCCGTTGTGGCCGCGCAGCAGGACCGCCTGACCGCGGCCGTTGGCGGGCCAGATCCGAACGCTGGCGTCCGCCGAGGCGCTGACGAGGCTGCGGCCGTCGGGGCTGTAGGCGACCGACCACACCGGGCCTTCGTGGCCGACCAGCGTCGCCCGCAGCTCGCCTTTGAGTCCCCAAACTCGGACGCGCTTGTCCCATGAGGCGGTCGCGATCTCGAGGCCGTCAGGGCGGAACGCGATCGAGGTCACCCGGCCGGAGTGGGGTCGTAAAACGGATTTGAGGCGGCCGTCGTCGCCCCAAATCCGAGCGCTTCGATCGCTGCTACCGGTCGCCACCAGGCGGCCGTCGGAGCTAAACGCGAGAGCGTGAAGAGTGCCACTATGACCCACTAAAACGATGTTCTTGGCGGCTTTTGAGAGCGTGCGAAGGCGTGCTTGGTCGATCATTGCAGCGCTGAGCAGGTGGCCGCTTGGCGGGTGAAAGACGGCTCGTCGCAGGCCGTGGGCGTCGGCGGCGAGCAGCCGTGTCGGCGGGCCCTTGCGCGGCCACTGACGGATAGTGCCGTCGCTGGTGACAGTGATGATCGCGTCGCTCGCGGGGTCGAAGCGGGCATCGATGACCTGCGATGTATGTCGCAGCCGCCGCTCGGGGGTTGTGGCGCCGCTCGGCCAGCGCCAGACTTCGCGCTCGCCAGCGCAGGTGAGCAGCCCGTCACCACGCGGCGAGAAGGCGGCGCAGCGAACCGCGACATCGTGATGGAGCGTGGTTTTTTCGCCGAGCGTGTCGATCGACCAGATGCGCACTGTGTTGTCGCGGGAGGTCGTCACGACTCGGGACCCGTCGGGGCTAAAGGTCGCCGATGCGAGTTCTTCGGTGTGCCCCTTGAGCAGCAGCGGCGGCGAACTCGGACGTTGGCGATCCCAGACGCGGGCGCTGCCATCCTGTGATGCGGTGACGAGCCGGCGTTGGTCGGGGCTCAGCTCTGCGGTGTAGATCCGGCCGCGATGGCCCCGGAGAACCACCGCCGTCGCGCCGTCCTTGGTGAAGGTCCAGAGGCGAGCCGTACCGTCGAGGCTGGCGGAGACGAGTTGACGGCCGTCCTTGGTGAAGGTGACGGCGATGACTTCGCTTGTGTGGCCTCGAAGTAGCTGCGGAGGGCTTTTCTCGCCGAGGCGAAAGATACGGATGATGCCGTCCTGGGAGGCGCTCGCCAGGCGGACTCCCTTGGCGTCGAAGGCGAGGGCCCGAACGGCGCCGGAGTGGCGGCCGAGAATCGTCTCGCGGCCGCGGGGGTGCAGCGGCCAGAGGCGAGCGGTGCCATCGGCCGAGGCGCTCGCCAGCTGGTCGCCCGCGGGGTTAAATATCAGCGCGTGCACAGGTCCGTCGTGGCGGCCGAGCACCCGGCTTGTGCCGCTTTTGATCGACCAGAGGCGGATGCTGTCGTCTTGGGCTGCGGTGGCGATCGAGCGGCCGTCGGGGCTCAGGCGAGCTATGGTCACGGGGCGGGGGTGCAGCAGCTCCAGGGCATCGCCGTCGACGGACCAGAGCACCGCCTTGCCATCGGCGCTAGCGGTGAGGATGTGGTCGCCGTCGGCGGAGATTTCGACCGACGAGACCGGCCCTTGATGATGCCCGAGGCGTTTGATGGCGCCGCTTTTCCAGCGCCAGAGCAGCACCTCACCGTCGTCGGCTGCGGTCGCCAGCGTGCTGCCGTCGGGGCTGAACGCCGCCCCGTGCACGGTGCCCTGGTGGACCCGGAGGATCGCCTGGGAGACCGGTTGGAGGAGGGTTTCGACGGCGGCGGGCACCCATCCCGGGGTGTCGCCGGGAGCCTCGGTCTCGCGGAGCAGGGCGAGTACCGTCGTCGGGTCCTCCGCGGCGGCGCCGAGCGATCGGGCGAGGCGGGTGGCGTCGCGGGCTCGCCTCGCCTCGGCGACAGCGCGCCCGGTTTGGTGTTCGGCCTCGCGGCGTTGACGATCGGCCTCGCGACGCTGTCCTTCGACCAGACGGCGCTGGGTCTCGGCCTCGCCGCGGCGCTGCTCGGCGAGGCGCGTCTGCTGCTCGGCGCGGCGGGTCTCGGCTTCGGCGAGTTCGCGCTGGCTCTTGGCCTCGGTAAGCGCTCGCTCGGTCTCCAGAAGCTGCTCTTCGAGGTCGGCGAAGGCACGATCACGTTCGCGTTCGGCGGCGTCTTTTTTCTCTTGGGCGTAGGCCTCGGCCTCGGCCGATGCCGACGCAGCGTCGCTGCGCTCCTGGACCAACCAGATGAGCCCGGCGATCACGGTCGTGACCAGGGCGATGATCAGCAAGGCGTTTCGTCGCAGCCGCGCGCTTCGTTCGGGATCCCGGGCGAGTTCGTCTAAGAGTTCGTCGATCGTCGGCCAACGCTCGGCAGGGGTGGTGGCGAGGCCGCGGAGCAGCAGGCGCCAGACCCAAATCGGCACCTTGCTGTCGCGGGGCGGTTCGCGTACATGCCCGCTGGTGACCGTTTTGGCGAGTTCGAGCAGGGTCTCGCCGGCGAAGGGCAAGACCCCGTAGAGCGCCTCGTAGAGCGCGACACAGAACGAAAATTGATCGCTGCGGGCGTCGGTGGCTTGGCCCAGATGCTGCTCGGGGCTCATGTAAGCCGGGGTGCCCATGATCATTCCGGTCATCGTCAGCGACGTCGAAAGCGGCATCTGCAGCGGGGAGATCTGCGGCCGGAAGGAGTGCTCGCGGGTACTCTCACCTGCACTTCGGACCAGGCCGAAATCGCTGACCATGATCTGCCCGTCGTCGCCGACCAGCACGTTTGCGGGTTTGAAGTCGCGGTGCACCAGGCCGACCGCATGCGCCGCTGCGAGACCGCGACCGGCGAGCACAAAGCGGTCGATGATGGTTCGCCAGGGACGCGCCGCCTCGCGGAGCCAGTCGCGGAGATTTTGTCCGCGGACAAACTCCATCGCTACATAGACTTGGTCCTCAAACGTGCCGACCTCGTGCACTGTGAGCACGTTTGGATGGGAGAGCTTGGCCATCGCCTGGGCCTCGCGAAAGAGGCGGGCGCGGTCGTGCTCGGAGGAGCCGGAGCGCAGGAGTTTGACCGCGATCTTGCGGTCGAGTTCGTCGTCGTAGGCGGCGTAGACCATGCCCATGCCGCCGGCGCCGATCGGTCGAACGACGGTATAGCGGCCGATCTTGACCGGGGCCTGCGCACCCGCGAAGAGCGATGCCTTGACCATCTGTTTGATGCGTTGATTCTCGCGACCTGCCAGCACCTCGGGCGCTGCGCCTGCGGAGGTCAGCTCGGCCGCCGAGAGCGGACTCGCGTCTCCGGTGGACTGGCTGGTTGGGTCGGGCATGATGCGGGAAGATCGTGCATTAGCATCGGCGATCGATGCTCGCTCTTCAACGCGCGGTCCTCCGGTGGCGGTCATTCGGCGATGATCGAAGCGGTCGATCGAGCGAGCTTATGAAGCCTGCGAGCGCGCCGGTGGGCGGGTCGGTGGGCGGATCCAAACCGCCGTCATGCAGTTGGCACCTCTGCGTCCGCCGGCGCTACCATCGTGGCATCGCCAGCGCTCGTAAAGCCACCTCGGGCCCGGGTCGCCCGGGCTATCGGCACGCGCTTGCGGGGGCATGTGTCCTGGTGCTGCTCTCGCCTGTCCGTGTGCACGCGGGCGGGCCTGCGGAGGCACCGGAGCAGCGTCCGGTGAAGCCGGGAGTTTCGGTTGTGGCCCTGTCGCCGGGAGCGGCGGATCCTGCGACCCGTGTCGAGGTTGCCGAGGATGTCGCGCCTCTCGAGATCACCCAGCGCTCGGTGGCTGCTCAGGCGCGCTTTGATGCGGGCGACTTTGATGGCGCGATCACTCTCTGGAGCGAGCTTTTGGAGGAGGTCCTGCGGACCCCAGAGCAAGCTCCCAGGCGGGCCTCGTTTCTCCTCGCGATCGTCGACGCTCACGAGCAGGCCTACATCGCCGGCGGCGACCCACGGCGCCTGCGCGTGGCGACCGAGCTTCTCGACCGTTACCTCGGCGAGTTGGCGCCGACCGATGATGAGAACCGCGTCGTTGTCGAGGCGCGGCGCGCTTCGATCGCGCGCATTCTCGAGGAGGTGCCGAGCGAGCGAGAGAGCGGTGGTGCCGACGATGTGGGGCCGATCGAGACCCCGCCAGATCCCCGGGTACGCCAGCTCGCAGCCCGTCGCTGGACGATTGCCGGTGCCCTGCTTGTCGGTGCGGGGGTCGGTGGTGCGGTGCTGATGGTCGCGGGTCTGGGGCTCGGTCAGCGGGCGGACGCAACGCTCGAAGAGGCGCTCACGACGTTGCCGCTCACCGATCCGCTGCGGGAAGAGGCGAAGCGCGGGGCTCTCGCGGACGGCATGCGCGCCAATCGTTTGGCTTATGCCGGCGGTATCATCGGCGGTATCGCCCTCGCTGGCGGTCTGGTGGCGCTATTTCGGGGTCGTCGCCTCCGCCTCAGCAGGGGTCCAGTGGCGCTCGGTGCTCGCTTGAGGATTCGCTTCTAGCTGAAGCCAGACCTCCGCACGAAGACCGCCAAGGCCGCAAAAAGGTCGACGAAGGGTCTCCTCGGCGAGAGGAGGATCATGCTGAAGAAGTGCGAATTTTGTTGCACAGGTCTCTCATTGATTTATTTTTACACAGTCATGCAAGAAGTTTCAGCTCGTCTCCAGGTTGCACCTCTAAGGCTTCTTCGCCGGGCCATGGGGGATCGATTCTCTCGCCGGCAAAAGATCCGTCGATTCGCGACTGCACTCCGCAGTTTTGGCGATGAGGATCGGGTACTGCCCCGTCTTGTCCGGCTCAAGGATCTCGGCTGGATCGACGAGGTGCCGAATCGGGTCCAGCGCATGGTCGGCGCGCTCGACATGGTTCGCTTTTGGATTGTGCCCTGCGCCGCGGACTACTACCGGTCCAAGGGCATCAACTTCTATTTTCATACTCTCTTGCGTTTTCTCGACGATCCCGCGTCGCTGATCGATCCGCTGGGGCTCAACTCGACCCGCGACACGATCATCGGCCATGTGTTGCAGGTTGTGCACGCCAACCCGGACTACGACCTTCAGCTTCTAGAGTCCTTTGAGGGTGGTCTCGAGGCGATGGAGGCTCAGGTGCGCTCGATGCTCGACGGCAGTCATCCTCGGGCCCAGTCGATCCTCGCGACGGTCGAGGATCCCCAGTACCACGCTCGTTTGCTCGAGCATGTTGAACGCTTTCGCGAGAGCCGAGGCCAGGCTGGTCAGCTGCTTCGCGACAACATCGGTGGTGATCCAAACTTTCAGGTACTCGAGCGCACATTTGGCGAACTGCCCAATGCGATGCGTTACTTCGCCAAGTTGCCGCGCACACCGGCGGCTGCGGCCCGTCACCTGGTGACCTGTCGCGAGTTCCCCCGCGAACTCGCCGATGCCCCCACCGAGACTCTTCACTGAGGGGCAGCTGGCTGCAACAGGCGGGCGATAAGGGGGCACCTAGGGCCGTTTTCGCAGCCAGGGGCCGATCCAGCCGAGGGCGAAACGATGGATGAATCGCGGCGTCCAGGCGCTGATACACATGATGATCTTCATCCACAACCCGGGCACGACCAGGGCCTTGCCCCGGGCAAATCCGCGGAGGGCAGAATGTGCACACTCTTCGGCGCTCATCTCGATGAATGAGGGTATTTTATGACCGCTTGGGTTGCCGGCCAGCGCCTCAAAACCAGTGGCGACGGGGCCCGGGCAGACCTGGGTGAGAGCGACGCCTGTGCCCTGCAGCTCGGCCCGCAGAGACTCGGAGAACCCGCTGACGAAGTGCTTGGAGCCGACGTAGGCCGCGGCGCCGGGGAAGAAGCTCAGGCCGAAGCCCGAGCTGATGTTGAGGATGCCACCGCGCCTCCGTTCGAGCATGCCATCGACGAGGCCGCGGGTGAGCTGGACAAGTGCATTGATATTAACCATGAGCATTTGTTCGAGCTTGGCCCAGTTGCTGCGCTCAAAGAGCGCAAGATCACCCATTCCGGCGTTGTTGATCAATAGATCGACGGTGGGCAGACGTTTCAGGAGCGCGTCGACGGCTGTGGAGTCGCAGAGATCTGTGGGCTCGACGCGGACGACGAGTTTTGAGTGCGCCGCTCGCAGTTCGCGGGCGAGGGTTTCTAGCTGTTCTTTGCGCCGGGCGACAAGGATGAGGCAGGCGACCTGGGGCGCGAGTTGCTGGCAGATGGCCCTGCCGATGCCGGAGGAGGCACCGGTCACCAATGCGGTGGTATTGTCGATGATCGGGCGCATGGTTTTTCTCCGGGCGAGAGGTTGACTCGCCGTTTCACACCCGTCAAGCGCAGCTACTCGGCGCCGGCGCCCAAGAAGATCTCGGAGACCACACCTTTCTTATTTGTCAGGAAGAGGCCGCCGTAGATCGAGCCTATGATGAGGACGTTGCGGTCAAACTGCTGCTCTTCCGGGGCGATGGCGCGGGAGTAGGTAGCGGCGGCCTTTTTAAAATTACTGCCGATGCCGATGCCCTCGCGTGTCTTGAGCGTCGAGGGGGCTTGGACGAGCACGTCCGACAGGGCTGCGTTGTCGTCGTTGAGTGCCATTGTCAGAATCAGGCCCTGACTCTCGTAGCTCCAGGTCTGCAGGGTATCGCCGGTGGCGGGTTCGACCTGGGCCTTGCCCTTGGACTCCGGGGGGCCTAAGGCTTTGATCACAGCTTCGCTCGGGATGCCGAGTTTGAGGGGGCCGATCGCGGTGTCGAAGCTGTCGGCGGTCATCGGATCGCCGGGTAGCATTTTTAGGGGGCAGAAGCCGGCGAGAATATAGGAGCCCGGTTTCGAGGAGGCGCTCCACATGTCGCGTTCGCCGAGCACGTCGGCGGGATGGTGTGCCGCTTCGATCTCACGGCAGGCGCGGGAGAGGGAGCCCGCGACGATCGTGCGGCTGCCCTTGGCGGTCTTGGACTCGAGCTTCTCGCACTCCTCCGCCGTCGGGCGACAGGCGGTCATGACCTCGCGATCTCTGTCGATCTTGTGCATATAACAGAGGCAACTCCAGGTGACCGAAGGGGCAGGTTTACGGGGATCTGCAACTTTTGTGTCGGGGGGCTCGGATTCGTGCTTGTCGGCTTGTCCGGCGACCTTTTGCGGGGCTTCGTCGTGGGCCTGCTGTGGATTCGCCCCGCTCTTGTCTGTTTTTTGGGTATCGCCGCCGGTGGAGTTGCAGGCGAGCAGGGGCGGCAGGGCGAGCAGGAGCAGCACACTGAGGGGGAGAGCCGTTCGCACGAGCATATTGGCTACGGTACTCGTGAGGTCGGGCGACGGGACCAGGAAAAGTGCGGAGGCTGCGGTCCCGTGCCGGCGCGATGACGGGCCCACGAGGCGCGCTTTGAGGTCTAGGCCCGTGCGTTTCCGGGGATCTACGGGGGTCGCTGGTGGCTCTTCCAGGCGCGGGCGTGGGTGATACACTGCCGGCGGCCATGGACGAGACAAACGTCGCCACGGAGGCCGCTGCGTGAGAGGACCGCAGCGCACGCGCGAGGAGTCGTGGATCGGGAGAACGCTCGACGAGCGTTACAAGATTCAAGAGGTGTTCTCGGAGACCGAGACCCACACTGTCTTCGTCGCCCAGCATCTCCGCCTGCGCAAGCAGGTGGCGATCAAGATCATCCAGCAGGAGTACGCGAGCGACGGCGAGGTCGCGGCTCGCTTCTCCCGTGAGGCCAGTGCCGGCGCCCAATTCGATCACCCGAATGTCGTCGGCATCATCGACTGTGGGCGTCTCACCGACGGCCGCACTTATCTGGTGACCGAGATGGTTCGGGGGCCGACGCTCCGCGAGTTTCTCGACGAGCACGGGCGAATCCACTGGACCCTCGCCTGCGACATCGGCTCGCAGCTAAGCGAGGCGCTGATCGCCGCGCACGCGGTCGGCATCGTGCACCGCGATGTCAACCCCGACAACCTTCGTCTGGAGATCCGTGACGACGGCTCCTACTGGATCAAGATCACCAGCTTCGGCATCGCTCGGATGACGGGCGATGCCCTGGTCGATCCAGCCCATGAGCTCGGCTCGACGCTTACACGTCAGGGCATGATCCTCGGCACTGCCGGCTATATGTCGCCGGAGCAGGCGATCGGCGAGGAGGTCGATGAGAGCGCCGACGCCTACGCGTTGGGGGCTGTGCTTTGGGAGTGCATCAACGGCCGTTCGCTTTGGGTCGCCGAGAGCATCGAAGACGCGCTCGCGCAGCAGCTCCATCACGAGCCGTCGCTCTTCGATACCTTTGAGGATGGCCCGGTGCCCGAGGTGCTGCAACGCGTTGTCTTGCAGCTGCTGGCTCGCGATCCGCGGGAGCGGCCGGCGCTCATCGATCCGGTGTCCCCGACACTGCGCAAGCTGGCCCACGGCTCCGAGTTTGAGGAGTCGCTGGTCACCGCGATGCCCGAGGCCTCTGCTAGCGGCATGGATAATTTTGCCAGCAGCGGCGGCTTCCCCTTCGAGGCTGAGCGCGGCGGTACGGTTGTCGACGACGGTTTTGTGTTTCCGACCGGACCCGCTGGCAACTCCTCGATGAAGGCCGTCTTTGGTCAGCTCGCCGACGTCTTGAAGGCGCTGTGGCGGAGCGCCTCGGTCGGTACCCGGGTGGTCCTGGCGATGATCTCGCTTACCCCGGTGATCCTCATCGTCGTCGCGTTGATGGTCAGTGGCAGCTCCGAAAAGAGCGAGGCGGATGAGCCTGAGACCGTCGCCAAACCGGATGTTGCGGAGGTTTTGCCGGAGGTTCCCGAGGCCGAGGTCGAAACCTTGGAGCCGAGCGAGGAGCCCGAGGCGCCGGCGATTCCGGTCGATCTCGAAGAGTCCGTAAAGATGCTCTTTGGGTCAGATGTTTCCGCCAAGGAGCGCAAGGCGGGGGCGGCGAAGATCCGCAGCTTTGAGCCCGCGGATGCATTGCCGATCCATGTACGGGCGAGCGCTGCGCTTGTGCTCGAAAAGAAGTGCAAGGCCAAGAAAGCGATCGTCAACAGGATCCGCGAACTCGATGCGCTCGAGGCGATGCCGGTGCTTCTGGCCCTCGACAGCGATCGAAAGTCCTGTGGTAAGCGCAAACGGCGAAAAGACTGCTATCCGTGCCTCCGAGAGGATCTGGCCCGGACGCTCGGTCGCTTTGAGGTGCTGCTCGAACTTCAAGGCAAGACCCCGTCGCAATAGGGGTCGCGATGGCGCTTGTTCATTCATTCATTCGCGCTCGCGCTCGCAGGTCGGCGCGCGGCAGTGCGATTCGCGGTCATGTGTCGATCGGTCTCGACAAGGGGTGTGTCACCTCGGCATTGTGGTTGAATGGTGTCATTCGATTCTTCGCGGTGGTTTTCGCTCACTCTTCTCGCCCTCACAGGGTTCGCGCTCACTGCGTGCTCAAGCGATGACACTGGCAACTCATCGGATACCGCATCGACTTCGTTGACCGCGACTGCCACGGCGACCAATGGCACGGTGACGATGGGGTCGACCATGGGCACCGTGACCAATGGCAGCGGCAGCGAGGGCACGATGAGTGGCAGCGCGAGCGTTGGCGAGACGGTCGGCACGACTGCGCCGACGACAACGATGACATCCACTACGGGCATGACCACCGATGGCACGACGACGATGGGCGTCGAGACAATGGGCTCTTCTTCGAGCAGCTCGAGCACCACGGGGCCGGCCTGCACGCTCGCCTGTGATGATGAGGGCACGAAGGTGCTCTGCGATGGCGAGGTCTACGAGGATTGTAGCGCGAATGGTCAGTACTGTGCGGCGGGGGAGTGCGTTGATACGCCCTGCGATGCTGCATTTAAGGAGCAACGCTCGGAGGGATGCGAATTTTGGGCGGTCAAGACCGGGCTGATCTCGGCGGGCAATGGCGCCTGCTTCGCGGCTTTTGTCGCCAATACCTGGAGCGAGCCTGTACACATCAATGTCGAGTACGACGGTCAGCAGCTCGCGGTCGGTAACTTCGCCCGAATTCCGAGCGGCCAGGGGGCTAATATCGTCTACGATCCCTACGACGCGAACGCCGGACTCGCCGTGGGCGAGGTCGCGATCCTCTTCCTCTCGCGGGGTCCTGGCGGTTTTCCGACCTGCCCCGGCAATGCGGCGGCGATCACCGATGAGACCGCAGTCATCAATACCGGTCGCGGTAAGGCGTTTCATATCACCACCGACTTCCCGGTCGCCGCTTACCAAATGCTGCCCTACGGGGGTGGCTCTGTGGCCGCGACCTCAGCGACCCTGCTGCTGCCAAGCGGTACCTGGGATACTAATTACATCGCGATCAATGCCTTCACCAAGAGCGCCATCGTCGCGGATGGCTTCCCCCACATCGTGCTTGTCGGTAACGAGGACGGTACCGCGGTGACGATTGAGCCCAAGGTTGCGATTCAAGGGGGCAACGGCGTCGAGGCGGCGGCGGCGGGTCAGCCAAAGGTCTACATGCTCGACCGCGGCGAGACCATTCAGATCGCTCAGTCGGCAGAGTTGACGGGGTCGCCGATCCTCGCCGATAAGCCCTTGGCGGTCTTCGGGGGCGCGACTTGTCTCAATGTTCCGGTCAATGGGGTGGCCTGTGACGGCGCCCATCAGCAGATTCCGCCGGTCAAGGCGCTGGGAAATGACTACACCGGGATCCGCTACCGCAACCGCACGGGCCAGGAGGAGTCGCCGCCCTGGCGCCTGGTCGGAGCGGTCGACGGCACCGAACTCACCTGGACCAACAAACCCCTGGGTGCCCCCGATACCATCGGTCTGGGCACTGTCGCCGAGTTCAACTCCGGCGGACCCTTCCAGGTCGAGAGTCAGGACGAGGATCATCCCTTCTATCTCGGCGCCTACATGACCGGAGGTGCCAACTACGGCGGTGCAGGCGATCCCGAGTGGGTGAACGTCATCCCCTCGGCGCAGTTCCTCAAAAAGTACGTACTCTTCACGGATCCGACCTACTCAGAGACCAGTCTGGTGGTCGTGCGCTCCCCGGTCGACGGTGTCTTCAAAGACGTCTCAATCGGTTGTGCGGGCAATCTCGGTGGTTGGATGCCGATCGGTGAGAATGAGTACACTCGTCTCGACCTGGTCACCGGTAATTTTCAGGACGTCAACGGCTGCTCCAACGGTCGCCACGAGATGGCCAGCGAGAATCCCTTTGGTGTCACCGTCTGGGGCTGGGGTTCGACCGCCAGCCAGTTTAATACGGTCTACGTCTCCTACGCCTATCCCGCGGGGGCTAGCGTGCAGGGCATTAACGACGTCGAAGTCCTTCCCCAGTAGCGGGAGCAGGCAGTCGCGAGGCCTCTCCTCCGAGAGGAGATGGCCTCGTATGCCGACCCCACGGGGGCCAGCGTGCAGGGCATCAACAACGTTGAAAACGTCGTTGCTGTGCCTTGGGGCTTACTTCTTGTTCCTGTTTTTCTTCTTGCGACGCTCGCTTTTTGCGTTCCAGGTGGACGGATGCGGTAGCAGGTCGCCCTTAAACGAGAATGCGAGGACAAAATAAGGAATGGCGCCGCTGATCTCTTGGCCGGTCCGGTAGCGGTGTTTTGCCCACCACTGCGCGAGCACGATCAGCGAGGGCTGGTCAAAGCGCTGGTCGGGGCGCTTGAAGAAGGTGTAGATGATCGCCGGGCCGACCCGGTGTGTCGGGCTGTTGGGGTTTGTCGCCGCCTCGTCGGGGGCGAAATGCTCGGGCCGGTAGAAGGCGTGGGTGAGCGAGTAGCGGGCGCCCAGAGTCAGACCAAAGTCAAAGACGTAGAGAAGGTCTAGGTCGTTGGTGATCGCCCAGCCGCGGTCGGGCACCATCATGTCGATCGTCTGGTTGTAGAAGACCCGATCGCCGTTACGGAGGTCAAAATCGTAGTAGATGCCCTTGAGGTTGTCACGGATCGCGACGCCCTTGACCTTGGCCTGGAGGAGGGCAGAGAGCGTCACCTGGTGGCCGCCTGCTCCGTAATTGGTGCCCTCTTCTTGGAGGTCGTCGATCCGCTTTTCGGTCCATTCGTCGGTCGCGCTGGGGAACGATTGCAGCGAACCAAATGCGCCGTAAAACCCAATATAGTCATAGGATGCGGAGAGATTGAGCACTGCGGCTGGCTGGATCTGGATCCGCGGGCCGATCCCCGAGTAGGCGGGTGTCACGACCGTGTGTATTTGAGCGGCGAGGAAGCTCTCGCGGAAGAGTGCGGTGTCCTTATCGATCAGCTGATACCGGTAGCCGGTTGTGAAGTCGGCACTTAGGCCGACGGGGTTGTAGCGGCTGCCGAGTAGGAAGTTGTAGATCCAGCGGTGGCGGGGTCGCGCCGCGAGTTGGGGGCTCGCGCTGGCGTCGGTGAGCATCGGATCATCGATGCCCTCGTTGGGCACCGGGGTAGGCTCGGCGCTATCGGTCGGGGCGCTGTCGACCGGGGCGGGCTCGACCGGGGCGGGGCCAACCGGGGCGGGCTCAACCGGGGCGGGCTCGACCTGTCCGTCGGCTTCCGGGGCACTGTCGGTTGGGGCGGGCTCGGAGCTGTCCGTGGAGGTCGCCGGTGCCGCGCTCATCGCAGCTGCGTGCGCGGAGCCCAGTGGCGGGGCGACGAGGAGGAGCGCGCTTGCAAGACCGATGAATGGGGACCTAGAAAGGTGGGCCATCGAGCGTGTGAGCATACACCCCCAGGGCTCTGTGCGGGCAGGGGAGCGCATCTTCGCAGGACTTTGTTCCAGCTCGGTCAAACCCGAGGAGCGACGCGTGTTTGCGCGCCGCTCCGGGTTGCGATCGACGACCGGCTCAGCCGTGCTTCGCGAGCGTAATGATGCCGAAGGCCGCGCCGGTCGGGTCGGCGACAACCGCCATGCGACCGACCTTGTCGGCCTCAAAGATCGGCGTCAGGCCCTTGCCGCCGTGACGAGTGACGCGCTCGAGCGTCGCGTCGACATCGGCGACGGCGACCCAAGAGAGCCAGTAGGCCGGCGCGCCGTCGGTTCGCTGGCTCATCGCGCCGCCTGCGGGGCCGCTCTCGCCCTTGAGCATGTAGTAGTCGCCGTCGGGCATCGGTGTGCTCTCAGACTCGACAGCCAGGGCTGCCGAGAGCCACTTGAGGTCGGCCTCGATATCGGTGCTGTGCAGTTCTGTCCAGCAGATCGAGCCCTCGCCTTCGGGGGCATTTTCGGAGCTCGAATCGGCCTCGTGGAAGAGGCTAAGAGCTGCGCCGCTGGGGCTCGTGATGACGGAAAAGCGACCCGGTGGGATGTCCGTCGGCGGGAGGGCAATGTCGCCGCCGTGCTTCTTTGCGGCCTTGGCTGAGGCGTCGACGTCTTTGACCCGGAAGTAGTTGTTCCAATGGCTGGGAATGCCAGGCATTGCCGGTGAAGAGAGGTGGGCGATCGGCACTCCACCGGCGACAAACATCGTCGCTTCGGTCTCCCCCATGGTCATCGTCATCGTCGACCAGCCGAGGGCCTCGGTGTAGAAGGCCTTGGCCCGATCGACGTCGGTGCTAATGATCCCAAACCAGCAAAATTTTTGATTCTTGTAGGGCATGTTGTTGGATTCCTTCGGGTCGCAGGTGGGTACGATTCGCGCCGATACAAACACAGATCACAGTGCGTGATCGAGCGTTGATGAAACGGTTGTGCGGTCCTTGGTCGTATTAATTCAAAAATCCACCAAAACCCATCAATGTCGCATGAATCACCCCTTAGAACGATGAACAGGGGTGATTAAGCAGTGACCATAAAGCGCAAACTGTCATTTACATTGCAGAGATTACTGGTTTGTTAAAATTCGAAGATCACAGAGGCATGAATTCTGTTGCGGCGATGGTGGGCGGATCTCGGATCTCGGGCCTTGGGGCGAGGCTTTGGCCGCGCTCCAAAGGTTTAGACGTAATCCGTGAGGTGCCGACGGCTGCGACCTGCGCTGACGCTGGCCTCTTCTTCGGATTGGCACTCCGCGCAGAGGCGGACGTGGGGCAGCAGCAGCAGGCGGCCCTCCGGGATCGGTTCGTCGCAGCTCTCGCAGAGACCAAACGATTCGGGATCGTCGGCGATCCGCCGGAGCGCCCCGGAGATCCGGGTGAGCAGAGCGACACGCTCGCGGTTGCGACGGGACGCGATCACTTGGCTCATCTCGGCGAGCGGGGCCGCGTCGTCGTCGACCTTGGAGACCGCGTCGTCGCGCAGGGGCTCGAAGGCCAGGTCACCGGCGGCGATCAGCTCGGCGCGGCGTTTGAGGAGGCGGGTGCGGAAGGCCGCGATCTCGGCGGGTCTCACCGGATCAAGGTATCAGAGCTCGAGGTCGGTCCAACACCGCGCCGCCCGTTGGCTGTGATGGCCGCGCAAGCCTTGTAGACCGCTCAGGTGGTGTTTGCCTGGAGCAGGAGGTGGCCGCGGACACGCTCGGCCCAGTGATCTAGGCCTGAGATGGTGCTTTCGATGATCTCTCGCGAGGTTCCGCCGGCTCGCATCGCGTCCGCGAGCAGCTGCTTGGCCCGACGAATTCGCGTGCGCACCGTGCCCTCGGGCATGCTCAGGATCGCCGCGATCTCGAGTGCCTTCATGTGCTCCCAAAAGTAGAGTTCGAGGATCTCTTGGTGCTCGATCGGGATCCGACGGAGTGCCGCGAGCAGGGCCCGCTCCTCGTCGCGCTGGGCGAGCAGAGCGGTCGCCGAGGGTCCCAGATCACTGACCGAGACCGCCGCGAAGTCGAGGTGCTCGCCGCCGCGGCGCTTGCTCCGGTAGTGGCGATGCAGCACGTTATGGGCGACCGCAAAGAGAAAGGTGCGAAAGCTCGACTCGCCGCGAAACCGTGAGCGGCTCTCGACGAGTGCCAGGAAGGTGCGTTGGATCAGATCGGGAGCTGCATCGTGGCCGACCTTGTTGCGGAAAAAGCGAGCGATCGACTCGTAATGCCGCTCAAAGAGGCTTTCGCCCGCCCCCTCTTCGCCGCTGCACCAAGCGGAGAGGAGCTGCTCATCGCTGGTCAAGGGCACGAGTTCTCGATCGGGAGCCACTGCTAGTTGAGACCTTGCTGGCGCAGGCTGAAGTTGGCGACGACGGCGGCGAGATTGGCTGCAGAGCGTGGGTCGTTGGCGAGGTTGTAACCAGCTTCACGCATCGCCGGCGGCAACAGGGGCCGGAGTAGATCGTTGACCTGCGACTCGACGGCATCGGCGACCACCCCGGTGAAGAGGCTCGCGAGAACGCCGTCGTCGCCCAGGAGCAGCGAGAATCGGGCCTCCGCGAAGGAGTAGGTGAAGCCGCAGAATTCGTAGTTGAAGACGGCTGGACCGTCGACTTCGAGCGGTGGCGTCGCCTTGAAATCGATGCCGTCAGCGCTGAGTGCCAGGGTGAAGCATGAGCCGCTGCGCATGTGGATGATGACCTTGCTGTTGGCGAAGAGCTGCCGGTGACCGCTCTCGTCGGTCGGCAAACTGTCCAAAAGGCCAGCTAGTGGTGCACCGCCGGGGGCGGGGCTGCGGAGGTTTTTGCGGATCGCCGATTCGATGATCGCGTTCTCCAGCTGACCGAGACCGTTGACCTGCACCTCGCCGCTGCGGATGTGGTAGCGGGCATGCTTCGCACACATGCCGATGCGCAGCGCCGGCAGGGTGACATGGAGGCCCCGCTCAGCTCGCAGTTCGACCTCTTCTTCGCTGGCGGTAATGGTGATCCGCTCGTCGGCATCCATGGACAGCTGTGCCGAACCGTAACCGCCGGCCAAGGGCACGCGAAAGAGTTCGATGCTGTCGGCGTCGACGATGGGCAGCGGCGGCGGCGGTAGATGCTTGAAGCCGAGGGGCGTGAGCGCGGCGGGTAAGCGGGGGGTCACCAAGACCCGGAAGAGATCGGCGAGGATCGACTCCGTGATCGTGCCGACGCTCTCGGCTTCGCGGTAGTGCAGCTCGTTGATGTCGCCGAAGCGCAGATCGATGGCGCCATCGGCCAGGGTGTAGCTCACCCTCTCGAGGTGGATCCGGGGCAGCCATGCGGCCCCGCCTAGGTCGATGACGAGTCCGCCCTCGCACTCGAGCTCGAGCATCTGCCGGTCGAGTGCGACCCGCAGGCAGGCGCCCGGCGGCAGCGAGAGCACCAGTGGACCCTGCGACGAGGCCCCCGCGAGGCGAGCGAGCGGGCGAGTGAGGCCCTCGGAGGCGGTACCGTCGGGCCAGAGATGGCGGCGGAGCAGCGGCATGAAGTGGCTTGCGACGGCCGTGAAGAGAGCGCTCTCCAGGGGTCCTAGGGCGGGCTCGGCGGTGAGCGAGAGCCCCTCGCCGTTGACGGACAACTCGATCTCGTAGAGCACCACCTGGAGGCCAAGACTGCGCACACGGGCCCGCAGACCGCCCTCGATGGTCAGCGCGAGGTGGCCTTGGTCGTCGGCGGTGGCCATCAAGAAGTAGCTGCGCGCGAGGGCTAGCTCTGCATCACCGACACGGGGCAGCGCACGGGTCAGGAGCAGTGGTCCGGGGGCCGGGGGGGTCGGTGGCGGTCTCGCTGGACCCTCTGGCAGAGCGAGAGCCCGGCGCAGGCGATCGAGCACAGGCCTCGCGATCTGAGTGGCGAGATGCTGAGCTATCTCTTGGAGCAGGTCACCGGTGGCCGGTTGGCTGTCGATCTCGACCGCATCGGTCGCGGCGTGCCAGGTCAGGCTTGTGATCGTGATGGGGGGCAGCGCCGAGAGCTTTGGAACCCGCAGCATCAGCCCGCCGCGGGTGCGGAGGCGGAGGCCCTTGGGTCCCCGGCGGAGTTCGAGGGCGCCGCCCGTCGCCAACGCGACTTCGACCTCGATTGCCTCTGGTGTTGCGCCGAGTCGCACAAGGGCCGGCGGTATTGCGATGCTGCGTCGCACCAGCACCCAGGGCTCGCCTGCGGGTGCTGGTTTGGGCAGCCAGGGGCTACTACGAGTCTCCAAGAAATCGCGGTAAAGAGCCTTTAGGACCCCCATCAGGTAGGGGCCGGGGGCCGGCGTGATGTCGAGTTCTAGCGATCCGTCGAAGCCGCATGTCGCGCTGTGCATGCGGACCTGGAGGCCGAGCCCCGGCACGCTCAGGACGACGCCGAGTTCGCTGCGGAGTACGACTCCACGGGGGCGAAGCTCGAGGCCGATCGCGTCCTCAGGGTTGAGGTAGACCTGGGCCCTGCCGATCGCGGGGAACTCTGCGCTGGTGAACACCTCGTGGCCATCGAGGGCACGCCCCTGCTCAGCTGGGGGCTCTGGGGGGCCAAAGAGGGTGATGCCCGGGGGCAGGCGTGGCGCGAGCTGGTGACGCAGGGCGCCGCACAGCGCCGAGATTTCGAGGGCACCCAGGGCAGGTTCGCAGTCGACCTGGAGGTCATTGTTGGAGTTGCGATAGGTGAGCCGGCGGAGACAGGTCGGGGGCAGCGGAGCGCCATCGATCTCGACTTGAAGACCGGGAGAGATCTCGACCTCCGTGATTTTTTCGCTCAGCCGAATACTGACCTTAACGCCAGGATCTGCCCGAAGAGTCAGACTGCGACCGGACCCCAGGTGTCGCTGCCAGCGCAGCGGCAGGCCTGGGCGTTCGCGGAGGGAGCGGAGCAGCTCACGGACGACGGGCGGCACTTTGGGCAGCCAGATCGTGCGCAGGAGTTGCATGAGCAGCGCTCGCGGCAACGAGCCCATCGCCGGTTCGCAAGTCACCTCGAGGTCTTCGCGGTCGAGTCGAAGGTCGACCTGAAGCACACGGAGGCGATCGAGGGCCGGATGATCGTCGGCGTAGAGGAATAGACCTCCAGCTGCACGAAGGGTTAGAACTTCGCGGTTGATCTCGACGTGCAGGTCGGCGCCCGAGCGCAGAGCGACGGCGATCGAGGCCTCGGCGACGGCGCTGCCGGGCACGGGAAGACGCGCGAGCACCCATGTTGAGGGGCCAGGCGTGCGCGTGCGCAGTCCCGCCGAAAAATTTGCCCAGGTAGGCATCGCTCGGGCCGTGCTGACGCGCTGGGAGTGGCCGACGGAGCGCGGCCCTCGGAGGGCGACAAATGCCTTTTTTAGGTGGGCTAAGCGCTCTTCATCCGCCCAGGGATCGTAGCCCTCGCAGCCGATCGGCGCGGGCAGGCGGCGACGCAACCAGCGGCTCGCGATCCAGGCGGCGAGCAGGAGAAGAGGTGCCGAGAGGAGCCCGCGAAGGCCCGCGCCGCGCTCGATCTCTAGGCGCCGATCGGCGAAGACGTAGCGCATCGCCGCGACGCTGATGCCGATGCCAAGAACGACGACTCGCAGGGCCTCGGAGAGATAGAGTTCGGCGCGTTGGCGATCGATACGCAGGCGAAGATCGGTGTCGGCATCGAGCCACAGGGATGTGCGCGCCCCCGAGATCTCGAAAAGGCGGTGACGGCCGCCGGAGTCCATCACCTGTCCTTCGAGCCAGATGTCGACGAGGCTGCGCTGGGGGCTCGGCCTGACCCCAAAACGGGCGCAGAGCAGCTCTTCGCCGGCGATGCCGAGCGCGGCACCAAAGGCAGCACCCAGGCCCTCTGAGTCGAGATCGATGTCGAGGGTCCCGAGGTCGATGTCGGCGGAGCGCACGATCGCTGGGGGGAGCTGGCGGTCGCTCTCGAGGTGCAAGCCGCAGCCGGCGTCGATCCTGAGGAGGCGCCGATTCAGGGCAATCTCTAGGCGGTCGCCGAGCGCGAGCGTTGCGTCGATCTTGCCGAGGGGGCCCGCCGCAAAGACGCCGAGGTGCTGACGCGTGACTGCTTGCTCGTGATCCTGCTGGGGGGTCTCGGCGGGTTGCCGGTAGCCGCCCGTGGGCGCGCTGATGTCCGCATCGGTTTGGGCATCGGCGCGGGCTTGGGGATCAGCTGGTGGTTCGCTGGTTGGCAGCTCGCTGGTTGGCAGCTCGCTCTGTCGATTTCGATCGTTGGGGTCGTTCGCGTCGGCCATCGCGGGTCCTTGTGGGCGCCTCTAGAGCCGGTGTAGCGCAGAGCCGAGGCTTGCGACAGCGGCGAGCCGCGGAGGCGAGAGATCCGGGGAATAACGCCCTTAAAACTGGGGCGAGCGCGCTCGTTTAGGCGTGCCCTGGGGCATTTTGGCCAATTGAGGTCAATTTTCGACCCGCGGGATCTCTTTGGGCCCTGCAGATTGCTCCGCAACGGCTCACTCCGCAGCGGCTCACTGTGCGTCTTGCATGATCACCGAGCGCAGCTTCGAGGCGATCATGTCGAGCGCGACTCGGTTCTCGCCGCCCTCGGGGATGATGAGATCGGCCCAGCGTTTGGAGGGTTCGACGTACTCGACGTGCATCGGCCGTACGCTTCGGTAGTACTGCTCGCGGATCGACTCGAAGGTGCGGCCGCGTTGCTCGATGTCCCGGCGGATCCTGCGAAAGGCGCGGATATCCGCGTCGGTGTCGACGTAGATCTTGGCGTCGAGTTGCGCCCGCAGCTGGGCATCGACGAGCACCAAGATGCCCTCGACGATGATCACGGGGGTCGTCTCGACGCGTCGGTGTTCGGCCTGCCGGCGGTGGGTCTTAAAATCGTAGACCGGGACCATGATCGGCGTGTGCTCCCGGAGGCGGCGCAGATGTTCGATCAGCAGCTCTGTCTCGAGGGATTCGGGGTGATCAAAATTGAGCTGCGAGCGCTCTTCGAAGGTCAGGTCCTGGCGGTCGCGGTAGTAGGCGTCGTGCTCGATGATCGATACCGACTCGCTCGGGACGGCGGCCGCAATTTTTTGTGCGATCGTCGTTTTTCCAGAGCCGCTGCCGCCTGCGATGCCGATGATCAGAGGACTCATGGGCTCGCCTGTTACCACGGCCTGTGCTCGGCCTGAAAGCGCGAAGTCGCGATGGTTCTGCGCGGCACCGACGGCCGCGCGGCCGCGCTAGAGACGCCCCTGTGCCTACCTTGGGGCACGTGAGTCAGGCAGTGGGCAGCGAAGGGCAGCAAAGGGTTTATCTCCCGCCCGCGTGCGCTGACGCTTCGCGGACTCTGCGCGTTGTCGCCAGCCGCTATCATCCGCGCATGGTGCCCCAGGCGATCCTCCTCATTGAGGACGACAATTCAGGCCGCGAGCTCGGGCTTTTTAACCTCCGCCGTGCGGGCTATCAGGCCGACGGGGCGGCGAGCGGGGAGGAGGGGCTCGGCTGTTTTGATCCCGGGCATCACGCGTTGGTGATCACCGACGTGCGCATGCCGGGCATCGACGGTTTGGGTGTGCTCGCCCGGATCCACGAGATCGCCGGGCCGACCTTTCCGGTGATCGTCATTACGGCCTACGGCGACGTCGAACTCGCGGTGACTGCGATGAAGGCCGGAGCCGCCGACTTCATCGGCAAACCCTTCAATCGTGATCACCTGCTGCTGGCGGTCGGTCGGGCTTTGGGCCGTCGAGAGCTCGAGCAAGAGGTCGCGCGTCTGCGGATCCGGGCGCGAGGTGTCGAGCGTCCGATCATGCACGCCTCGGCGGTGATGACCCGGGTGCTCGAGATCGCCGATCGGCTCGGGGCCTCCTCGGCACCGGTGCTGATCACCGGCGAGAGCGGCAGCGGCAAGGAGGTCGTCGCCCGGCGGATCCACGTCCGGAGCGAGCGGGCGGCGGGGCCCTTTGTCATGGTGCAGGGCCCGGCGATCGCGGGCGAGGGCGCAGAGCTCGAGCTCTTTGGCGATCGACGTCGGCAGGGTCGGATCCGCCGGGCGGAGGGCGGCACCCTCTTTCTCGACGGCATCGATGAGCTGAGCCCGAGCATTCAGGGCAAGCTGTTGCGGGTCGTCGAGGAGGGCATCGTCAGTCCGGTCGGAGGCTCGGAGGAGATCGCTGTCGACTGTCGAATCCTCGCCGCGATCCGACCGCAGGCGCGCTCGGGTTTGCGTGACGATCTGCTTTATCGTTTGGCGGTTGTCGAGATCGAGGTGCCGCCGCTTCGCGAACGCAGCGCGGATATCCTGCCGCTCTGCACCCACTTCGTCGGTGTCTTCAGCGGTGAGCGCGAGCTCGATCTGAGCCCTGAACTCATCGAAGAGATGATGCGCCGGCCCTGGCCAGGCAACGTGCGCGAGCTCGAGAACGCCTGCGAGCGCCTGGTATTGCTCAGCCGCGGGCCCCGTTTGGAGTGCAGCGATCTGCCGGCAAGCGCCGGTGCCGGTGCGCCGGTCGAGACCCCCAGCGGCGCCGATGGTCTCGAGGCATTTCTCGCGACCCTGCCGGTTTCGGGGCTCTCGTTCATCGACCTCGAGCGGCGGCTGATCGAGCGGGTACTCGGGCTCAAGCGATGGAACGTCAGCCAGGCCGCCATCTACCTCCAGATCCCGCGCCATGTGCTCGCCTACAGGATGGAGAAGTATGGGATCCGTCGACCCCGTTAGGCCTGCAGCGCTCTCCGAACCCGAGCGTCAGCTTTTTGGGCCGCGCATGCTCGCCCTAGTGTGGCTGCCGATCGCCGGCATCACGATTCTCCACTACAGCACGGACATGGAGCAGCAGTGGGTTCACGACGTGCTGCGCCGCTGTTATTACCTGCCGATTGTCATCGCCGCCTTTGTCTGCGGGCTCAGGGGTGCTGTTGTGGCGGCGCTGACGACCTCTGCGGTGTACGTGCCGCACGCTTTTTTTAGCCACTTTCTCGGGCACCACCACCACGATCCCGCGGGCACCCTCGAAAAAGTCCTCGAGATCGTTCTTTATAACGGTGTTGGTGCGGCGGCGGGCTATTTGGCGGAGCTCGAGCGTCGGCGGCGGGTCGAGCTTGTTCGGGCCCTTGACGAGCAGCAGGCGTTGATCGGTCAGCTGGTGCGCGCGGGTCGGCTGAGCGCTCTGGGGCAGGTCGTCGCCGGCATCACCCACGAGATCAAAAATCCGTTGCACGCGCTCGCGGGCACTGCGGAGATCATCGAGCCCCTGATCCCGCGGGCCGCCGAGGAGCGCGGCATGTGGGAGATCCACGTCCGCGAGATCCGGCGTCTGCAGCGGATCGCGGAGCGCTTTCTTTCCTTCGCTCGGCCGGGTCCGAGTGAGCTTCGCGAGCTCGATCTCCGGGATGTCGCCAAGCGCCTGCGCGAGCTCATCGATGCCGATGCCCGCGGTAAGGGCATCCGAGTCGAGCTCGACCTGCCGTCTTCGCCGGTGCCGGTTCAAGGCGATCGGGATCAGTTGGCCAGCGTCGCCCTCAACATCGCGGTCAACGCATTTGAGGCGTTGGGCGAGGACGGCGGTGTGCTGCAAATCTCGGTGGCGGGGCCCCAAGCTGACGACGAGCGGCGCATGGCGACGCTGCGTCTCGAGAACGATGGCCCGCCGCTGGTCGAGGGCGAGCGGGCTCGCCTCTTTGATCCCTTTGTCAGCGGTCGCGCCCAGGGCACGGGCTTAGGGCTCGCGATCGCCGCTCGGATCGCCGATCAGCATCGCGGCGAGATCACAGCTGAGAACGGCGGCCTCGGGGTGATCTTCACCCTCCGTGTGCCGCTGCACGGCGACGCTCTGGTGCCTACATCCTCTTGACGTAGGCGGCGATGGCCTTCAGCTCGTCGTTGCTGAATTTCTTGGAGAAGGACTTCATCTTGGTGTCCGGGACCCCGTTCTTGAGCACCTTGGTGATCTTGGCGACCGAGAGCTTGGTCTTGGTCAGATCGGAGACCTCGTGCTTCTTGGCGAACTTGGTCTTTCCTTTGCCGTCGACGCCATGGCAGGTCTTGCACTTGGCGAGATAGAGCGGCTTGCCGTCGATCTTGGGCTTGGTATCGGCGGCTTTGGTCTTGGTCTTGGCCTTGGGTTTGGCCTCCTCGGGTTTGGCCTCCTCGGGTTTGGCCTCCTCGGGTTTGGCCTCCTCGGG
>CAYYUP010000019.1:70070-71672 GCA_964474905.1 uncultured Nannocystis sp.
CTCCTCGGGCTTGGCCTCGGTCTTGGCCTCGCCGCTGTCGCAAGCCGCGAGGCTGAGGCTAAGGGCGATGGCGGACGCGCTTACCAGGTGGATGATCCTCATATGCATTCTCCCCCTAGGTTAACCGAAACCCTCGCCTAGCGACAGCTTTGGGGGTCTGCGGGCATGTCCAGGATCGAGCACACAAGCGATTTAAAAGAAGCGACCCGCGCTCCGAAGCTTCGGAGGCGGGTCCTTATCGCGGCCCCCCGCAGGGGAGAGGGCGGCTCGCGAACGATGTTGTGCGGTCTAGTTGATGAGGATCTCGAACTCGATCCGGCGGTTCTTGGCCCGGCCAGCGGCGGACTTGTTGGTATCGATGGGCTCGTCCGGACCGGCGCCACGGACCTTGACCCGTGCGTCTTCGATGCCGTTATCGACCAGGTACTTCTTGACCGAGCCTGCCCGGCGATTGGAGAGGTCGAGGTTGTACTCGCGGGTACCGGTGCTGTCGGTGTGACCGCTGATCTCGATGTTGATCGACGGGAACTCCTTGAGGACGTCAACAGCGCGGTCGAGCACAGGCATCGACTTGGGCTTGATCGTGTCCTTGTTGAGGTCGAAGTAGATCCCGCGGATGACACCGCTGAACTGCTGCACGACCTCGGGGATCTCGTCGGGGCAGCCGTCGTCGTCCTCGTAGCCGTTGCGGGTCTCGGGCTGAGTGATGCACTGATCGACCGGGTCGAGGAAGCCATCGCCGTCGGTGTCCGGGATCGGGCAGCCGTCGGGCGGCACTCCGGGCGTATCGGGGCAGGCATCCTGGCTGTCGAGGAAGCCGTCGCCGTCGCGGTCCTTCTCGGGGCAGCCGTCGGGAGCGATGCCCGGTGTATCGGGGCAGGCGTCCTGGCTGTCGAGGAAGCCGTCGCCGTCGCGGTCCTTTTCGGGGCAGCCGTCGGGGGCGATGCCCGGCGTGTAGGGGCAGGCATCCTCTTCGTCGAGGAAGCCGTCGCCGTCGGAGTCGACCTTTGGCTGCTCCTTCTCCTTTTTGCGGTTGAGCGTGAAGGAGAGGCCGAGCAGGATCTCGGGGTAGTTGGTGGCGCCGCCGTCGACCCGGTAGCGGGCTGCGACGACGTCGCGGATGTCCAAGCGGAGCATCAGCAGGTCGTTGATGAAGAACTTAACGCCGCCGCCGAAGTGGGTCGACTCGTCGACATCATTGCCGAGCGCACCGGTGGTGCCGATGAGTCCGCCGCCCCAGACGATAAAGGGCACGATGCGCCAGAAGGGCAGCTGACCGATGAGGTGGGCGCGGAAGTTGAAGAGGATCGCGCGCTCGTCGGAGTCGATCGTGCGGGTTGGCATGGCGCCACCCTCGAGCTCGCCGCCGATGAAGGCGAAGGGGTACCAACCGATGCGAGCGCCGAACTCGGGCGCGACGGTTTTGTACTCCTGGAAGAACATGTCCTGCTGATCGAGCTGCATCTGTGCATCGAAGAGCTCGTGGCGGTCGGAGGGGAACATGACGCCGCCGAAGACACCGAGCTCGACCATGTTGCGTGTCGGCCGGTACTTGCGCATCGGCTTCTCGCCGCTCGAGGACTTCTTCTTTTTGGATGAAGC
>CAYYUP010000019.1:71772-76488 GCA_964474905.1 uncultured Nannocystis sp.
GCCGTGCCGGATGGGGTTGTGCCGAGGCTGACCTCGCCGCTGGCTCCAGCACTGCCACCGGCCGGAGCTGTGGAGGCCGGAGCACCAGCCGCAGGGGAGACATTGAAGGACGCTGCGGGGTAGGCAACGCCGGGAACCCCAGCCTGGGCCTGAGGCATGGCGACGAAACCAGCCAGCAGGGATGCGCCAAATCCAACACCAAATTTCTTCATCGTAGTCACTCCTCTAGAGGAAACAGAGGTCTCGGAGGCAATCCCTGAACACGCAGCGGTCGGCCGTAAAAGCCTGGTTTGAAGCCGTTGCGGGGCACTAGTCACGGCTGGGATTGCCTCGGAAATTCGCGGAAGAGAGGTCATCTCGCGAAACGAAGGCCACTTATGGCACACGTCGACCTCAATTGGAATGAAACGGTCTGCCCTTGAGTGTAAGAGGGAATACATAAAATGCGTCAAGAGAGCTTCTGTGCGCCTGCAATGCCACGGCGGGTGCGGATCTTTTTGGATTTTAAAGAGATCGGCATGGACGAGAGGTCGGCATCTGAACTGTCTTGGGGGCGAGAGACCCATGCGCTTCTCAGCTGTTGTGCTCGGACCCCAACATCGCAGGCGATTTCCCCCCCCCTCCGAGATGTGCAGATTCGCAAGTCACGGATAGGGGGTTCTGGACGTCTGGCATGGCGCAAAGGGTTCGTGATAGTTGCCTTACCTATGCGCCGAACCCTCGCTCTGACTATCCCTACGCTTGCGCTCCTGCTGGCCCCGACGCTGACCGAAGCTGCCCCTTGGGTGCTCGCGCCAAACTCGACCTTTAATGATCCGCCGCCGGGTTACTGGTCGACCAAGGTCGAGCTCGCGGATATCAATGGCGATGGTTGGGTCGACATTCTGTTTGCGAACGTCGGTGGCTATCAGGCTGGGACCCCGGACTCGATCCTCGCCAACCAGGCGTTCATCAACAACGAGGGCATGGGCTTTGAGGACCAGAGTCTGGCGGTCTTCGGCCCCAACCCGAACGACCCGGACAACCCCGACATCGACACCGCGCGGGTGATCAAAGCCTACGACTTTGACAACGACGGCGATCTCGACATCCTCGTCGGCAGCACATGGCAGACCCGGAGCCGCTACTACGTAAACGAAGGCGGCGGCGTCTTTACCGAGGCCACCGAAACCAACATCCCCGATCTCAAGGCGAGCATCGGCGATCTGGAGGTCGGAGACGTCGACGCCGACGGCGATCTCGACGTGGTCTACACCAATTGGGGCCCCGCGCCGGTTGGCTTCGTCAACTCGCCCGGAGGCGTCACCGGTCTTTGGCTCAACGACGGCACCGGAGTCTTCACCGATATGACCGCGGACTTGATGCCGCAGATCACGGTCAATTGGTCCTGGGAACTCGAACTCCTGGACTACGACAACGACTGGGACCTCGACCTCGCGATCTCCTGCCGCGCTTGTCCGAGCGGTGGTTTTCTTTTCGAGAATAAGGGCGACTCCTTCACCAACGCGACCCCGGGCAACATGCCGCAGAAGCCGGGTAGCGTCGATTTTGAGGTGATGGACCTGAACGACGACGACTACGTCGATCTGGTCACCCTGCAGGACGGCGACGGCGGTGGCGAGGGGTTCCGCAACCGGGTTTTGATCAACACTCAGGGCGGTGGCTTCTCTGACGAGACCAGTGCTTACTGGCCGCCGCTGGAGAACGCGCTCTCGTTTGACTACATGGTGGCATTTCTTGATGCGAATCAGGATCGTGCGCCGGACATGGTGCTCGGCGCCTTTGCAGACTTCGCCGATCGCCTGGTGACGAATGTCGGCGGCAAGTTTGAGTCGGATCCTGATCCCTGGGGCAACATCAAGACGGATGGTACCTACGCGTTGGCCGTCGGCGATCTGAACAACGACTTTAAGACGGATCTGGTGCTCGCCGAAGGGGAAAATACCTTTCGCAACCGCGTCTTCATCGCCGATGAGAACGAGGTGGATACGGCCAACCCGGTGATCCAAAACCACGTCTTTGACGGCCTGTGGACGATCGGCGAGGTTATCTCGATCCACGCGCGCGCCCACGACAACAAGAGCCCGAGCAAGGATCACGACTGGAACGAGGTCGTCTTTGAGTACGCGCTTAACGATGACGATATCGAGACCGACGCGATGGAGACGCCGTTGGCCTGGTACGGCGAATACCTCTGGCGAGGGAACTTTGATGTGCCCGACGCAAAGAAGATCAAGTACCGGATCTGTGCCGAGGACGCCGCGGGCAATCGCGAGTGCACTCCGGTGCAGGAGACCGAAATCGAGGATCCGAACGCCACGGACACGGACACGGACACCGATACGATGACCGACTCGAACACCGACTCGATGACCGACTCGATGACCGACTCGATGACCGACTCGAACACCGACTCGAACACCGATTCGATGACCGACACAAATTCGGCGACGGATACCGAGACCGAGTCGGCGACAGCGACGGCAACGGCGACGGCGACGGCCAGCGATACGGCGAGTGATACCGCTACCGATTCGATGACGGTCACGGATTCGGCGACGGCGAGCGACTCGATGACGATGACGGCGAGTGACTCGAACACCGAAAGCGATTCGGCGACGACCGGTGGTTTTGAGCTCGACGATGATGGTTGCGGCTGTAACGCTGCGGATCCCCGTAACGGGGCGATGACCGGGCTCGCGTTGCTCGCGCTCCTGGGTCTGCGTCGGCGTCGGCGCGAATAGCGCGCACGAGGGCTTTGTCCCGATCAAGGGGGGGCTGGCGACTGAGGTCGCTGGCCCTCTTTGTTTGCAGAAAGTGGTGAAACTACCCAACGTATCTTTCCTCCCTTGTGCCCGGGAGATCTTCAGATCTGGATCGAACTCGTCGGGAGCGAAGCAGCACTCCCATCCGTGGTCCAGAAGGACTCGCAGCAGCGACGCTAAGGACCGCAGGCAGTTCGGACAATCGCCGAATCCCGCCGGACAGTAGGGTGCCGAAGGACTTGTTGCAGCGACTTCGTCTGGACCGCAAGGCAGTTCGGACAGTCGCCGGCTCCCCCGGACAGGAGGGCGAGGATTGTCGGCGGACAGCCTGGGGACTGTCCGCCGATCCCGCGAGCGTTGCCTAGGCCGCCTTGGAGGGCGATGCAGGGGCTTCTTCGTGATCCGAGTTTGGTGTGGCGCTTGCGGCCGCTAGGAGTCGGTCGCGCTCCTCTGGGTTCTCGCGGAGCCAGCGGGTCGCGGCGGATCGGCCCTGACCGATGCGCAGGTCGCCACAGGAGTACCAGCTGCCCGCTTTGCTGATCGAGCCATCGGCGAGCCCCCAATCGAGCAACTCCGCCTCGCGATCGATGCCGCGACCGAAGGCGATCTCGAATTCGGCCTGGGCAAAGGGCGGTGCACACTTGTTTTTGACCACTTTGACACGGGCCCTGGCGGCGACCGGATTCTCGCCCTCACGGATGGTCGCGATCCGGCGGATGTCCAGGCGCACGCTCGCGAAGTACTTGAGCGCGTTGCCCCCGGTGGTTGTCTCGGGGGAGCCAAAGGTGACGCCGATCTTGTGTCGCAGCTGGTTGATAAAGACCACCGCAGTGTTGGTTTGGTGGGCGATACCAGAGATTTTGCGCATCGCTTGGCTCATCAGGCGAGCCTGTAGGCCCAGGTGTTGGTCGCCCATCTCGCCCTCGAGCTCTGCCCGGGGGATGAGTGCGGCGACCGAGTCGATCACGATCATTCCGAGACCCCCGGTGCGGGCGAGCGTATCGACGATGTCGAGGGCCTGTTCGCCGTAATCGGGCTGGGCGATCAGCAGATCCTCGCGGCAGACGCCGATTTTAGTGGCGTATTGCGGATCCAAGGCGTGCTCGGCGTCGATGAAGGCGCAGACCAGGCCTTGGCGCTGGGCTTCGGCGATCGCGTGCAGGGTGAGCGTGGTCTTGCCGGAGGACTCGGGCCCGTAGATCTCGATGATGCGTCCGCGGGGCAGGCCGCCGATGCCGAGCGCGCGGTCCAAGTTGAGGGAGCCGGTGGAGATCGTGTCGAAGGTGGAGACAGGCTTAGAATCACCGCCCAGCGCCATGATAGCGCCTTTGCCGAAGCGCTGGACGATGGTCTCGATCGCCTTATTGATGATAGTTCGTACCTCGCCGGTGACCTGGGTGGGTGTGACCAGGGGTTTGAGCTTGGACTTGGATTTGGACTTGAACGATGCCATGTGTTCTGAGGAATGCTCGTTCTGTGCCGTCTCGTAACAGGCGTCGAGGGCTATGATCACAGTATCTTAGAACTCCCGCGGAGTGCGCACTCAGGCCCCCCTGCGGGCCGTCTGTCCCCCTTGTGGGCCGCCCAAGCCGCGGAAGTCGGCAGGCAGGCTTTGGTTGTGCGCATAACTCGCACTGTGCGCACAATGCACAAGCTGACATAGCTGTCTAAATGTGTGCCAAGTCTGGAATAAACAGCGTTCTTGGACACGTCAATTTCATTGAGTTTATAAATTTGATTGTTGTTCATCGTTTCCCGCGGTTGGTCACGTACTGTGCGCCCAATATGGAACGACTCACTCAGCCTGATGGCGGGACAATTTCCACCCTTGCGGCGCGCACTTTGATGGCCGCGCTCCTCCTCGGCGCCTGTACTGGGGATGACACCGCGGAGACGGCGAGCGGGACCCAAGGCGACAGCGACACACAGACGAGCAACGGCACCAACGGCA
>CAYYUP010000019.1:76588-89222 GCA_964474905.1 uncultured Nannocystis sp.
GAGACGGATGGCGAGACGGATGGCGAGACGGATGGCGAGACGGATGGCGAGACGGGCGAGCCGGATGTGCCGCACGCCCTGGGGACGATTGTGCTCGGCGAGATCCATGCTGCGGCCGGTGGCTCGTCGACACCTTTGGTCTCCGCGGGCTTTGTGCCCAACACCGAAAACCTGAGCGCGGAGGGTTGCTTTGAGAACGTCAGCGGCTGCCGAATCGCGATGATCCCGGACTGCGGCGATGGTTGTGAGCCCAACGAGTGGTGCACGTTCAACGATAGCTGCGCCTCGACCTGCATGCGCATCTGCGACGCGAGCTGCAGTGACGACGAGGTCTGTTATTTCCCCGCGCCCAACAACCCCGGGTGCAAGAAGATCGAGGATTTCGACGCCGGTGCGCTGACCTTTGTCGGCACGCCGTTGCCGATCAACCTCTTTCCTCCCTACGCCTTCAGCGGCGAGAGTGGCTCGCCCTTTGCGCCCAAGGGGGATTCGACGGTACAGGCTTCAGGGGCAACAAATGCCGGTTTTGAGGCATTTGAGGCCGGGTTCACCGGCACTGAGTTCATGACCACGTCGCCCTCGCTCAGCGATCTCGGGCTGTCCAAGGTCTTTGGCTCGGGCGCGTTGCCGGTGAAGTGGAAGGCCAGCGATGGCGATGTGACGATCTCGGTGGCCGTCACCGCCGACGACTTCAGCAGCGGCTGGCTCACCTGCGCGGCCGACGATAAGAGCGGCTCCCTCGACATCCCGCGGGACGCGATCCTGGCGGCGATCGACGGTGGCGATGTCGCTGGCATGACCGTGTCGATCGAGCGTCGGCGGGTCGATACGACCAAGGGCCTGACGACCACGGGCATGCTCACGGGCGTGACTGTCGAGCCGGTCGGCTGGGTGGATATCGTCACAGTCTCGACAGAGACTCATACCTTCGAGGGCTGCGACTCGAACGAGCTTTTCTGTGGGGATGAGTGCATTGATATCGAGTACGACGACGACAACTGCGGCGGCTGCGGCGATGCTTGCCTCGAGGGCGACTCCTGCGAGGGCGGTACCTGTGCCGGCTTTGGCGTCTGCAATGCCTGTCTCGTGGACTCGATGGATGGCGACTGTAAGAGCGCGTACGATGCCTGTGAGGCAGATTCCGACTGTTCGGGCCTGACGGCGTGTGTCCAGGGTTGTGACTCGACCGAGTGCAACAACCAATGCGGCAATGATTTCCCCGACGGTATCGATCTCTACAACGCAGCGATCGCCTGCGTCTGCCAAGATGCTTGCTACGATGAGTGCTACGACTACTGCTAGTTTCGCATGAAAACATAAAAAAGACGCGCAGGGGCGAGCCCTCTGCGCGTCTCTTTTGTTGTCTTGCCAGACCTGCGCAGGGTTGCGAATCAGGGGGCCATCAGCGAGCCGGGATAGGCGAGCGAGTGGGCGAGTGTGATCGACGAGATCTTCCAGGTATCGTCCTCGTACGCGAAGTCCACGCTGTTGGCTGCGAAGAGCATGAGCGTTTGATCGGTGCCGAGGCCGAGCTGCGGCGGCGGCACGATCGAGGTCGTGAACTTGAAGTAGGCCGTCGCCGTGTCGCCGTCGATCTCGACGTCGATCGCGCTTGGCGAGAGCGTCGGCGGTGAGGAGACGAGGATCGGCATATATCCGTCGACGAGCTCCTGCATGCCCACATAATGGTGGGAGGTGCCATCAAAGTCGATCGCATTGAGTTCGATATCCTCTTGAAAGCGGGGACCGAGGGCCTTGAGACCTTCGACGTCGGCGGCGTCGAGGACCTGCGAGAACTTGAGCATGGTCGTACGGATGTCCTCTTTGGACTCGAGCTGGGCGAGGCGCTCGAGGATCATGCTGTCGTCATCGATAGGCTCGGCAGAGGCCTCGTCGCAGCCCATCGCGGAGAGGGAGAGAGCGCCGAGCCCGAGGGCTAGCGTCGCCCGCTGGGCGAGCCTGCGGCCGAAGAACGAGGAATTGCGGTCATGGGAGGAGCGTGCGTGTGTCGGTGTCATGGTTCGTTTCTTTCGTGTTCGTTCTCTGCTCAGAGTGTTGTTGGCTCTGGCTCTGGTTCTGGTTCTGGCTCTGGCAGGCGCGCTTGCGTTGCCGACGGTGCCGTCGGCGAGCGAATCGGCAGAGTGTGCTGTTAGATCCAGAGCGGATCTTAACTATATAGATACCGCGTCATCGCCGACGCGGGCGACTCAGCGCTTGAGGTAGTGCACGAGCAGGACGACTAGCTCATCGTCGCTCGGCGTCATCGCGTGCGGGACTTCGGGGCCAAGAAAGACGATGCTGCCGGGGCCGACTTGGGAGCGCTCTTCGCCCGCGAGTAGCTCGCCTGAACCGCGAAGTACGTGAATTGTCACCGGGTCGTCGACGCTGTGGGTCGGCAGTGGGGTGCCGCGGCGCAGGGCGATCGCTGCGACCTTGAGGTGGCTGTTTTCGGTGAGGCGTACGACCTCGCGGGGTTCGCCTTCGTTGGTCCAGCTCGGCACCTCGAAGAGCGTGCTGTTGGCGGTTTCTGCCGGTGCGGAGGGGACCGGGCTTGCCTGCGTGTGTGCCGGCGTTGCGCAGGCTAGGGAGGCACACAGGGCGGTTAAGAGGACGCCCCCGAGGCGTCGCGGTGTTGCTTTGCTGCCCCGTGTCGGGCGCGGGTTGTGGGCGGGTGATCGAGACCTTGTCATCGTCGGACTCCTGGGTTGATGAAGGTGTAGACGCCCGACGCGGTATTTTCTAATACTGAGATCCTATTATCGATATGCATCCGGCGGATAATGCTCTACGTTGGCTCTAATGCCCCGTTCCAAGCTCGTCGAGCAGGATCTAAACCTTTTGGTTTCGCTGCACGCCCTGCTCCTGGAGCGCCATGTCAGCCGCGCCGCGGTCCGTCTAGGTATCAGCCAGCCGGCGATGAGCAGGGCGCTCTCGCGGCTTCGCGACATGTTTGGTGATCCGCTTCTGGTCCGGGGCAAGTCGGGCATGGAGCCGACCTCGCGGGCGCTCGAACTCTATCCGCAAATCGAAGCGTTGCTCCGCGATGTCCGCGAAATCGTTCGGCCAGTTCATTTTGACCCGGCGGCGGCGACCGGCCAGATCTGCATCGCCGCCCCCGATATCGTCGCCTACATGCTCTTACCTGGGCTCATGCGGGTCGTCGCCGTCGAGGCGCCGGGGCTCGACGTCGAGATCAGGCAATGGTCTCCGAATTGGCGGAGGCAGCTCGAGGACGGCACGATCGATCTGACGGTCGGCATTCCGGGGGGCTCCGAGCCAAATCTGCATTCGCGCCCGCTGATCGAGACTAAATGGGTGTGCGTCCTGCGCTCGGGGCATCCTGCGTTGGCCGAGCCATGGACGGTCGAGCGTTTTGTCGGGCTCGACCATATATTGGTGACGCTTACCGGTCGGGGTGGGGGCCCAATCGATGCCGTGCTCGCGGCCGAGGGCCTTTCGCGGAGGATCGCGATCCGGGTTCTCTATCCACTGCTGACGCCCTTGCTAGTTGCCGAGACCGATTTTGTACTGACGACGAGTGAGTGGCTGGCGACCAAGCTAGCGCCGCATATGGGGCTTTGTCTGCGACCGCCGCCGTTGCCGGTGCCGTCGATCCGGGCACCGATGGTCTGGCACCGACGCAGCCACGGCGATCCCCGCCATCGCTGGTTTCGCCGCGTACTCGCCGACCTGGCCGCCGAGCAGACTCAGGGGTGAGAGCTGCTTAGGAGGGATCTTCGATTGTATAGTCTTCGTCCTTGACGAAGGGCAGTTGGTTGGGTCGCTTGCCGATGTACTCCAACCCGTGGGCCAGTACACCCGGGGACTGGATAAGCTGGAACAAGACAGCGCTCGGCCATGGGCCAAAGCCCAGGTCGGCGAAGGCAGCCGCCGCGACACCTGAGACAAGGGGCCCGTACCCGAGGGAGGCAATGGCGGTAGAAAAACCACGGGCCCATTCCAGGTGAGGTCCAACAGCGGGGCAGTCGACCAATGCGGATAGGAGCGAAAGCGCCCACGTGTCGGGGCTCGAGAAGAGGGCCCCGAAGCCCGGAGCAATGCGCCCATCCTCACCTGGGGGAGGGGTTGCACAGGTGGCGGCGAGGCGCTCGGCTACGTCTTTGGGGGGGGTGGTCGCCTCACTCAAGAGGAACTTGAGGCTCTTTCTGACTTCGGCTCCGCCCCCGTGCTCCCCGCCAAGTAGGGCGGCTCCGATCGACAACATATGCACAGGTTCGCTCATCGTCGCGGTCGATGTCATGACCGCTCGGGATGCGGGATGCCGGGGCCCAGGGCCGATGAGCCCGATCATCAGATGCTCCAGCAGTGTCGATTGTGCTTCTGTGGGTAGCTCTCCCTGAAACAAGAGGTACCAGACATCAACCCAGGATCGGCCTTTCATAAGCTCGATAAGGTCATAGCCTCGCACGCTGCATCGTTGAGCCAGGTAAGGGTTGTGAGGAGAAGGCTCTTCATGCCAAATGTTCGTGGTGAATTGAGTGACGGGTTCTTCGGATTGCGACATGTCTCGCTCCTGGTTTCGACTCGCGGATCAGGGTTGTCGAGGGAGAGGTTAAGCGACGGGGGGTAGAGGACGCGGGCTCGTACCTAGATATGCAATGTCTTCGCATTGTAGGGGCAGAAATGCTTGTCCCGGCCGATCGCGTGTGTCCGTCCAACAGGCAGTGATACCGCTCGCGTTGATCATGCTCCGAATTCGATAGATTTCCTTCGCTGAAAATCCCTGGTCGCAGAGAAAAGCGCAGTCGAATCCGCCGATGTTCATTCCCTCGCCATGATGTGCATCGAGGTAGTCTGAGATTTCCAGGGCAAGGGCGCGGTGAGGACCGATGGCGAACCCCAGCGACTTGACCACCGCAGTTGCCGGCGCGATGCGTTCGTCGCCGCCTCCGACTGGGCGGACATAACCCGGCGCGATCGGGCGTCCTTGGACGTCTAGGTATCGCGAGAGGATTTGTTCGATGCTGTCGCCCCGTCGACGGGCCTCGAGCGCATTGGCGATGAATGGCATGCCCTTGAGACTGCTTAATCCACCGCCGTAAAGGCGAGAGTCGGAGGCGAGAAGTCCGGCCATCGTGCCCGCCCCCACCGTCGTATGGACTGTTCCTGCGAGGGCTCCGACTCCATTGCACCAAATCCTGGGCTCGGGCCAACTCACGGTCATCTCGAGCGCATCAAAATACTCCGCGACCTTCGGCTCGATCAATCGGCCGGTCGCATTGAGGATCTTAAACTGCGTGTAGCCAATCTTGTTGAAGAGGTCGTCGAAGAACGAGTGCCCCCGAATGATCACATCGCCGTCCATGCGCCTGCCCCCTGCGCGACTGGTGATGGTTCCGCGACGCCGATCCCAAGGGAGCAGAGCAGGCGCGTTGGGAGCTGCGTTGACGGGAGCTGCGTCGCGACGACTAGGGGGCTGGTCACGGGGGCTCGCAGTTGACGGCAGCGGCTGTGCATCAGGGCCTCGATACGCAATGTCCTCACATTGTAATGGCAAAAATGCCAACCCTGGCCGGTCGCGCGCATCGACGAAGCAAGCGGTGACACCGCTCGCGACAGTAAGGGCCCGGATTCGATGGGCCTCCTCTGGCGAAAAGCCTAGGTCGGAAAGAATCGCGGAGTCAAGTCCGTTGGCATTCATGCCCTCGCCATGGTGTCTACTGAGGTAGCTCGAAATCTCAAGTGCAAGGGCTCGATGGGGTCCAACTGGAAACCCGAGGTCTTTGACCCGCGCAGTAACCGGCTCGATGCGCTCGTCAACTCCTCCCAGAGGGCGGACATCGCGCTGATAGCCCTGTACGGTCGGCCGACCTTCGCGATGGCGGCATTTCGAGAGGATGTGCTCGATGCTGTCGCCGCGTTGATACATCCGGAGGGACTCCTGAATAAAGAGCATGCCTGCGCGACAGCTTCTGCTACCGCCGTACATCTGGGACTCCGCCGCGAGGGCACCGGCCAGAGTGCCGGCCCTGACTGTGGTGCGCACGGTGCCGGCGAGGGCTCCGATATAGTTGCACCAGAGCCGGGAATCTGGCCAGCTCGCGCATATTGCGGTTGTCTCGAAATACTGTGCGACGCTTGGTTCCGCCAGCCGACCCGTTGCGTTTAGGATCACGAGCTGCATGTGGCTGATTTGCCCCACGAGCTCCGTAAAGAGGGAACGCCCGCGGACGAGCACATCAATTCCCTGACGCCATCCTCCTGCCCGACTGGTGATGGTATGCCGACGGCGATCCCACGGGGCGAGAGCAGGTGAAGGTATATTTTTTGAGGTCACGGTCAACTCAACTTCTGTGGCAGGTCTTTCTCCCCACGCGACCCTGGAGCCCCGATCCAGCTTCTTTTGTTCGTTCCGCCGTACTCGATGGCGCTACAGGGGAATGGAAACAGAGTTCCTTCTTTTTTGTGGGCTGCATCTTGATAACAAGGGAACATTCCCGCCGAGAACGAAAGTACGACAGAGTGGTAGTATTCGTGTGGGCTAAAGCCTTGATCGGCTGCGAGTGCCGCCAAAACAGAGGCAATGTTGATGTGCAGTCGCCACCGACCGGCCAAAAGAGTCTTTTCTACCTCAAAAGCCAGGCTTATGTACGGCTTGTTGTCGAGGCCCAGTTCTTTTGCGAGACGCATAATGGGCTGAATTCGCTCATCGGTTCGGACAACAGGTCGCCCATAGCCAGGAACGCTTCTGTACTTTTTAAGCTCCTGGGTTACGAGCTCGTCCAGCTTGTGTCCCGCGTCCAGCTTTTTTTGGGTACGGTGCAAGAAGTCAATGCAACGAATGTCCGGCCGTCTTCCGTAGATGAGGGCTTCGGAGATTGCGGTGCCAGCAGAAACTCCTAAGCTGGCGGTACTTCGGGCTGTTCCTGCAAGTGCTGCAATTCGGTTATTCCACAGCCTTAGTTCTGGGTAGCTTGTGGATAATGCCCAGATTCCGTTGAATAAACGTATCTGTGTCTCATCAGGAATCCGCCCCGTAATTCCGTACAGCAACAACTCCATCCAGGACATATCTTGCAGTTCATGAAACAAGTCCTTGCCTCGGAATACGACGCGCTCCCCGGGGAACCAAGCACCTACGTCAGTCTTCCAGTGGTTTTGATGCTCGAGTAATGCTTTCGGGCCTTGCATGTGTACCTTCTGCCTTGGCTAGGTGTTTGTAGAAGTGGGGGGCATTGGCCCAGGGTCATTTGTCAACTCGACCTTGTCGGCAAAGAACGGATATCGTTTCCAACCGTAGTCTCTTTGTTCTAATGCGTGTACGGCTGCTCCAGGCAGACGCAGCAGGAGAAAAAGCATCTCACCTTGGTCTTGGTCGAGGCCCAAATCGTGCAGGGCCGCGGCGGCGACGCCGCTCATGGTGAGGGGGCAGTCTGCGATGGCCTCTAGTGCCGCCCGGTGATCCTGTAGCCAGGGCAGGGCAGGGCCGGCACCACAACGAACAAGGCACGCGAGTGTTTGTCGTATCGGGGTCGCGCAACTTGCGCCATGAGGATCGAATCCGGGAGGGTGCTCGATGGGGAGCCAGACATCAGCTCGTTCCTCTTGGAGAGGATGACGCAGCCGTTCTTCCCATGCGTCAAAATCTTGTCCACAGGCAGACCAACACTCGAGGGCCACCCGAACTTCTCTGGCACCGGCGAGGCTGCCTGCCCCGATTGCCAAGGCCGCCATCAGGCAGGCCGCACTACCCGATCCGCCGACACCTCCATTCATGGCAGCACGCACACTGTGGTCTCGTGGCCCGGGGTTGGCAAGGGCCACGGCGAGGGTCTCTAGGAGGCGGGCTTGCGCCGCACTGGGGCGCTCTCGTTGAAAGAGCAGATAGAGGTATTCAGCCCAACTGGCCCTACCGAGTAAGTCTCCATATACATCGTATCCGCTACAATAGCAGACTGCAGCGGCGAAGGGGTTGTCAGGTTCTGCTTCCTCTTGCCAAGTTCGGCTTTTTACCGTTTCGGGAGGTGAGTTAGATTGGCTCATCGTGGTTCTCTGAGGTTGATAGAGGCCGATTGCTGTGTCCAGATTGAGGGCTCGGGGGGGCTCAGGCTCCCTTCAAATCTCGCACTCGAGCCGCGATTGGATGGGGACATGGGTCCAGGTCAACCCGTACATCAATGACAATCGGCTGCTTTGAGGTCGACGACAAAGCTTCGGAGAACATCGTGCAAAACTCATCGTAGTTTCGAGCGATAACTCCCTTCGCGCCCATGGATTCGGCGAACTTGGCGATGTCCATCATTTTTCCGTACGTGGACACATCAATTTGTCCTTCGAAGAAAAGGTTGTCGCCGTGGTAAGTCATGCCGAGGGCGCTGTTGTTCAAGATGACCCAGACGATGGGCAGTCCTAATTCGACAGCTGTGTGGAGTTCCAGGCCGTTCATGGCGAGGGCGCCATCTCCTGCGAGGGCGATGACCTTGCGATCAGGTGCCGCAAGTTGACCGCCGATGGCTGCTCCAAAGACATGGCCCATCGATACAAACCCCAGGTTGATATGAAAACTGTTTGGTTGTGTGCGCACCAGGTAATGGATTGCCCACGTGATGCAGTTACCGATGTCAACAAAGAGGATCGCATCTGCTGGCATGTGCTGATTCATCGCTGCCATGACAGCTTGGGGGGCCAAGCCTTGGGCCTGCGGCGACATCAACTCGGCGTCTTCGTACCGAGGGATCGTACGGCGAAGCTCGTGCAGGTAGGCCGGTGCGGCGCAGGGTTCGGCAGGCAGGCGATTGACCAGCGAACGCAGTGCTGCCTGGGCATCGGCGACAACGCCGACCTCGGAGGGGTCATTGCGACCGAGTTCGTCGGGGTCGATGTCGATGTGAATGACCGTACGCCCGTGCCAGATTCGAGGGTCCCATCCGTTGGTCTGCCACGCCCCCAGGGAGCTGCCGATGACCAACAGGAGGTCTGTTTGCTCTGATAGCAGCACGTGCTCGGCGAGCGCGTGCCCCGAATAGCCGAATACGCCGAGCGACAGCGGGTGGTCTTCGGGGAAGACGCCCTTGGCCTTGGGTGTTGTTGCGACCGGGATGCCGCGACGCTCTGCCAGCTCTCGCAAGGGTTCCCAGGCTGCGCTCAGGTGGATGCCGAAGCCCGCTAGAATGCAGGGTCGCTGAGCTGAGAGCAGCAGCTTTGCGACGCATCTCATATCGTCGAGATCGACGGGGCGCGAGGTGCCCCGGCTGTACTTAGGGGGGGTCGACATGTAGTCGATCTCTTGCATACCCACGTCGATCGGCAGGTTGAGGTGCACCGGCCGATGACGCCCCGAGCGGGTCGCGCGTAGGCCCTGTTGCAGGATACGCTCGGCGCTCGGTGCTGTATGAATCATTGCTGATAGAGACGTACAGGAAGCAAACATTGAGACGATGTCTACCGCCAGCGGAGAACTCTCCTGCATGGCGGATCGACCGAAGCTATCGAGGGAGACCTGGCCTGTGATCATGAGCAACGGGATCGAGTCTGCGTAGGCGCATGCAACACCCGTGATCGCGTTTGTCGCGCCCGGCCCAGCGGTTGAGCAGCTCACGCCAAGGGAGCCGCTGACGCGAGCGAAGCCATCCGCCATGAAGGCAGCTCCGCTCTCATGCTTGGCAGTGACGTATATCATGTCGCGGTCTCGCTCGACAGCAGCATAGAAAGGTGCGATGGCACCGCCAGAAACACCGAAAACGTAGCGGGCGCCCGCCCCTTTGAGATGATCCACAATCATCTGGACGACAGGGCCGCGCTTGAGGACTGGGGCTTCGCGGAGCGGATGCCCCTCCAATGCGGCGCAGATGCGGCCCGGATCGGGTGAAAATTGGGTCTCGAGCGTGTCGATTGTGTCTTGCAAATAAGGATCGTCTCCGACCGGCTAGGTACCGTGAATCGAACTCATAATTCAAGTGCCTGAATGGCCTTTTATCTCGCTTAGGATAGAATAAGGCCGCAACAAGTAGAGGCGCAGCCTCTCTACTCTGCTGGCTTTCGACTGGTTGGTCAGCGAAGCATGTCGAGGTAGATGCCAATACACGTAGATGTGTGAGGTTTCCAGGGGGGGATAGTCAGCAAACCAGAGGCAGATCTGGGGGGGCAGCGACCCCATGTTGCTATTGGTGGGAATGTGTAAAAAAGCAACCTTTGTATTATTTGTTGAGTGTGGTCCTTGTTGCAAAGTATGCATGCTGTAATATTGTTCAATCGGGGGAAATTCCTGCTCGTGTACACATTTTCCGTATCGAGCAAAGCCGGGAATGCTTTGATTAAGAGTACACCTGCCTTGATTCAGGGGGGGGGCACGCTCGTGGCCCAGGGCCTTTCGCGGAGGATCGCGATCCGGGTTCTCTATCCACTGCTGACGCCCTTGCTAGTTGCCGAGACCGATTTTGTACTGACGACGAGCGAGGGGCTGGCGACCAAGTTAGCGCCGCATATGGGGCTTTGCCTGCGACCGCCGCCGTTGCCGGTGCCGTCGATCTGGGCGCCGATGGTCTGGCATCGACGCAGCCACGGCGATCCCCGCCATCGCTGGTTTCGCCGGGTGCTCGCCGACCTGGCGGCCGAGCAGACTCAGGGGTGAGCACTGCTTAGGAGGGATCTTCGATTGTATAGTCTTCGTCCTTGACGAAGGGCAGCTGGTCGGGCCGCGTGCCGATGTACTCCAACCCGTGGGCCAGTACACCTGGGGACCGGATAAGCTGGAACAAGACAGCACTCGGCCATGGGCCAAAACCCAGGTCGGCGAAGGCAGCCGCCGCGATACCTGAGACAAGGGGCCCGTACCCGAGAGACGCAATGGCGGTAGAAAAACCCCGGGCCCAGGCGAGACGCGGTCGATGTCATGACCGCTCGGGATGCGGGGTGCCGGGGCCCCGGGCCGATGAGCCCGATCATCAGCTGCTCTAGTAGTGTTGATTGTGCCTCAGTGGGTAGCTCTCCCTGAAACAAGAGGTACCAGACATCAACCCAGGATCGGCCTTTCATAAGCTCAATAAGGTCATAGCCCCGCACTCGGCATCGTTGAGCGACGTAGGGATTGTGAGGCGAAGGCTCCTCATGCTAAATGGTTGTGGTGAATTGAGTGGCGGGGGGAGAGGTTAAGCGACGGGGGGCAGAGGACGCGGGCTCGCACCGAGGTATGCAATATCTTTGCATTGTAGCGGCAGAAATGCTTGTCCCGGCCGATCGCGTGTGTCCGTCCAACAGGCAGTGATACCGCTCGCGTTGATCATGCTCCGAATTCGATAGATTTCCTTCGCTGAAAATCCCTGGTCGCAGAGAAAAGCGCAGTCGAATCCGCCGATGTTCATTCCCTCGCCATGATGTATATCGAGGTAGTCCGAGATTTCTACGGCAAGGGCTCGATGGGGACCGATCGGGAATCCCAGCGACTTGACCAGCGTAACCATCGGTGAGACGCGCTCGTCGTCTCCTCCGGCTGGGCGAGCGAAGCCTGGGGCAATCGGGCGCCCTTGTACGAAGCGGCATCGCGAGAGGATGCGCTCGATGCTGTCGCCGCGTTGGTGCGCCTCAAGTGCTTCTCCTATGAATGCCATGCCCTTGAGGCTGCTCATGCCGCCCCCGTAAAGGCGGGAGTCGGCGGCTAGAAGCCCGGCCATCGTGCCCGCCCCGGCCGTTGTCCGGACAGTTCCGGCGAAGGCGCCGATTTGATTGCACCAAACCCGGGGATCGGGCCAACTCATGCACATATCCAGTGCCTCAAAATACGCAGCGAGATTCGGCTCCACCAGTCGGCCGGTCGCGTTGAGGATCATAAGCTGCGTGCGGCTTATCTTGTCGAAGAGGTCGTCGAAGAATGAGTACCCCCGAACGATCACGTCTTCATCCATGCGCCAGCCGCCTGCACGACTGGTGATGGTTCCGCGGCGCCGATCCCACGGGAGCAGAGCAGGCATGTCGGGCGCTTCGTCGTTGGGGGGCGGCTGGAGATGGGGGGTTGCAGGACCTCGATACGCAATGTCTTTGCACTGCAATGGCAAGAATGCCAACCCTGGCCGGTCGCGCGCGTCGGCGAAGCATGCGGTGACACCGCTCGCAACAGCAAGGCATCGGACTCGATAGGCTTGCTCAGGCGAAAAGCCTAGGTCGGAGAGCATTGCGGAGTCGAACCCGCCGGCGTTCATGCCCTCACCGTGGTGTTTACCGAGGTAGCTCGAAATCTCAAGCGCGAGCGCTCGATGAGGTCCAACCTCAAACCCCAGGTCTTTGACCAGCTCGACGAGCGGTGCGATGCGCTCGTCGTTGCCTCCCACAGGGCGGACATAGCCCTGCACGATCGGCCGGCCTTGGCGGCATCGCGAGAGGATGTGCTCGATGCTGTCGCCGCGTTGATACATCAGCAGAGACTCCTGAATAAAGAGCATGCCTGCGCGACAGCCTTTGCTGCCGCCGTACATCAGGGACTCCGCGGCTAGGGCACCGGCCACAGTACCGGCCCTGACGCTTGTACGGACCGTGCCGGCGAGAGCTCCGATGTAATTGCACCAGAGCCGGGAGTCCGGCCAGCTTACGCACTTTGCGGTAGCCTCGAAGTACTGCGCGACCCTGGGCTCCTCCAGCCGACCTGTTGCGTTGAGGATCATGAGCTGCATGTAGCTCACCT
>CAYYUP010000020.1:0-42938 GCA_964474905.1 uncultured Nannocystis sp.
TACACTGTACGAATACTATCTAGAGTGCATGAGCCTTCAGCCCCGAGATGAGCCCGTCCCCTCAACAGAGGGCCAGACAAAACGAGCCCTCGCCTCCGGGGAATCTAGGATCTCTTGGCTGTAGGTCCTGCGAATCACGGCCAGGCCGTCGATAAATAGATCGTCATTTGCGCGCTCAAACTCCTCAAAGCTATGATTTGGAGTGAGTCGATGGCGTCGCTCGTGCACGATCATCACATAGGCCCAGGTGATCGTCTCGTGATAGCGCTCGGGTACCTGCAGATGGGTGACAAAGGCCAAGAGACCGGCGCAAACCCGCTCGATCGCCGTGGTTAAAGGCAGCTCGCCGAGTAGCAGCCAGACCACGCGCAGGTGCTGGCGATGACCGAAGGGATCAACCGTGCAGGCCGAGAACGCCGCGAGGAATTCGCGATCTGCGGCACTTTGAACTCGCGTACTCTCGCCCATCGCCGCAGAGCATACGCGATTTCGCCCGCCCTGCACACCAGGTTTCAGGCCGCCTAGGAGCGAAGCTAAGCTAGGCGGGTGCAAATGCGATGTGCAGTTTCCTCCAAATCACACTCTCCATCGCGGTCGGAAATAATGGGTCCAAAATCCGACGGCCGCGGTAACTTTGGCGCCGCGGCCGCGTTTGGCCCCTACTCGCCGACAGACGCACATCATGCGCCCGTCCCTTCACGATCGAAGAATCGACCCTAGAACCATGCGTACCCCTACCCCTCTACGTAACATCTTGAGCCTCGCGCTCCTCGCCTCCGTATCGACCGCCTGTACCAGTGACGACATGGGCACAAGCGACACCACCGCGAGCACCACCGCGACGACATCGACCACCGAGACCGGTTCCACTGGCTCCACCGGCTCCACCGGCTCTACCGGCTCCACTGGCTCCACTGGCTCCACCGGCTCCACCGGCTCCACTGGCGGCTCGATGCCCTTCGGCGGCGAAGAGGATGTCGCGATGGGCAATGCCCTGTGGACCGAGATCGACGGCCACATCGCCAATTGGGACGCCTACCCCGGCAAGGAGGGCTTGGTCCCCGGCATGAGCCCGCACGGCGCCTGGCAGCAGCTGCGGATCAACGGCGTCGCCGCCAATGACCCGGCAAATCCCGTCGAAGGTTACATCGTCGTCAAGGACAACTACCTCGAGATGGACGAGGCCACCCTCGATTCGATCACCGTCATGAAAAAGATCGACGGCTACAATCCCGACGCGGCCGATTGGTTCTGGGCGAAGTACAACCCCGACGGCACGCTCCAGGAGACCCCTGACGGTGTCGCCCTCGCCGGTGCGGTCGGCAAGTGCATCGGCTGTCATGCCGGCGGCGGTGGTGGCGATTACCTCTATATCAACGACTGACACCGACCCCGCGCCAACACTGCAGCCGATGCCCCAAGCACACCCGCGGGAGCATCGGCTGAGCTATTGTCGAGCGGTGCGACTGCTCTTCCGTCACGCCCCCCTCCTTACATGTGCCCTCGCCCTCGCCTGCGGCGACGATCAGGCCGCGACCTCGAGTGCGAGCACAACAAACTCGACCTCCGCGAGCTCCTCGTCTGGCAGCAGCAGTGAGTCCTCGTCGACCACAGAGAGCAGCGCGAGCTCGGGTTCATCGAGTTCGAGTTCATCGAGTTCCGGTTCATCGAGTTCCGGTTCCACCGGTTCCACCGGCTCCACTGGCTCCACTGGCTCCACTGGCTCCACCGGCTCCACCGGCTCCACCGGCTCTACAACCGGGGGAGGCGATGGCTACGCCTGCGCGGACGACAGCGACTGTCTGATCATCAACGATTGTTGCGCCTGCGATCCGCATCACGTCGACGAACCCGCCCAGCCCTGCGACCAAGAGTGCCTGCAGCCGACCTGTGACGCCGTCGGCCTGCCCGACGCCCAGGCGATCTGCCGCTTTGGCCGTTGCACCTTCGCCAAAATCACCTGCAACCCACTCGGCATCAACTGCAAGGCGCTAGAGCCCGACTGCCCGCCCGGCATGGTCGCGAGCGTCTTTGACGACGGCGGCTTCAAGTGCTGGACCGGCGCTTGCGTGCCCGCCGAGGCCTGCGATTGGGTGCCCGATTGCTCCTACTGCGAGGCCCCCGATCTGACCTGCGTGTCCAAGCTGCAAAAGGGCGCGTATCAGCTCTGCGAGCCCATCCCCTTAGAGTGCGACGACGGCCCCGTCAATTGCTCCTGCGCCGAGGTCATCTGCGAGCAATCACCGCCGCACACGATCTGCCACGACCTCAACGACAGCCTCGGCTGCGAATGCCCGAATTGCTGAACCTGCTCGGCCCGTCGCGCGCGCTTGCCCCTGTGATCCCGAGCACACTGCGGCGGGCCGCAGAGGCCCTGCCCGCCCCCGAGATCCGCCGAGAGATTGCCCCTAGGACCAGCAACCCCCTATTCTTTGGGCTGGCGCCGCTCGGCGCCCCCTGAGGTATGGCCAGCACGATCCATGAGCGCATCTTTGGGGCCCTCGCCTCGCTCTCTCTCCGCCACCCGAAGCCGCTGCTGGTCCTGACCGGCGGACTGATTCTCGCCTCGGCTGCGCTCATCCCGTCGATCAGCGTCAGCACTTCGCGCTACGCCCTGGTCGCCGACGACGAGCCCCACCAGGCGCGGATGTACCGCTTCTTCGATCGCTTTGGCACCCCCGACGCGCCGGCGATGGTGGTCAGCGGCGGCACCCCAGAGCAGCGCCAAAAGGTGGTCACCAAGCTCAGTGCCGAGCTCAATACGATGCCCGAGCTGAACGGGCGATTGATCGCCCGCACCGGCCCCTCCGACGCCGCCGAGGTCCTGCTCCTGCACGCGCCCGAGATGCTCGCGGAGGTCGGCGGCCAGCTGCCGCCGGGCATCGACTTGGCGGCGACGATCGAAGGCGGACTGCCGGCGTGGTTTGGGGCGCTCGCCGGCCAGCTGAGCGCCGGCCTGGACGGCGAAGCCAACGCGACGCCCGAGCAAATGGCCCAGGCGTTTGAGGGCATGGCGGGCATCGCCGCCACCTTCGAGACCGTCCTAAATGGCGGCGATCCGCTCTCCGAAATCGAGTACGGCGAACAGCTCGCACGCAAGGATCTCGACAGCAAGGGGTATCTGATCACGGCCGACGGCAAGAACCACGTGATCACCATGTTCCCCGAGCTGCCGAGCGACGACACGGCAGCGCTGCGGCCCCTGATCGAGGGCATCCGCGCCCGCCGCGATGATGTCCTAAAGGACAGCCCCACCGAGATCGAAGCCCGCCTCACCGGCCTGCCCGCGCTCAAAGTCGACGAGGACGACCTCCTGCAGATCAGCCTTCTGGTCTCGAGCGGCGCCTCTGGCCTCGGCATCTTCCTGCTCTGTCTTCTTCTCTTTCGCTCGTTTCGCCAGACGATCCTCGCGCTGACGCCCCTACTCGCCGGCACCATCATCTCGCTCGGCATCGTCAAGCTGCTCTACGGCGGCCTCAACCTGATCACCGCCTCGTTCATCTCGGTACTGCTCGGCCTTGGCATCGATCTCTCGGTGCACGTGCTCACCCGGATCAACGAAGAGCGGCGCAGCGGCAAGCCGGTCGCCGAAGCGCTCCGGCACGCGGTCATCCAGACAGGCCCCGGCATCCTCAGTGCCGCACTGATCACCGCGGTCGCCTTTCTCACCACCACCACCACCGACTTCACGGCCTACAGCGAGCTCGGTGTGATCACCGCGATCGGCCTCGCCGTGATCGTCGTCGCCACTCTGGTCGCCTTCCCGGCGCTGCTCAGTCAGACCACCAAAGCCGCCGCGACGATCAGCCCCGAGGCCCCCGGCGTCGGCCTCATCCCCGGCATCATCCGCCGCGCCCGGATCCCCCTGATCGTAGTCGGCATCGCCGCGGGCATCGCTGGCGGCTTCTCGCTGCCGCGGATCGACTTCGCCTCGCGCACCTTCGACTTCATGCCCACCGAGACCGAGAGCGTCGCCGCCCTCGACTTCTTAGAGCACGACCCGACGATGAGCCCGATGTACGCCAACCTCACCGCCGACAGCATCGAGTCGGCGCGAGAGATGGCGACGAAACTGCGGGCACTCGACTCGGTCGCCGGTGTGCAGACGGCCTCGGACTTGCTGCCCGAACTCGACAAAAAACGCCTGAGCGACCTCCGCCGCGGCCTCGCGCTCTTCGGCGATCGGGCGATCGACTTCGATCGCCTGCGCGCCCGCAAAACCACTCCAGAAGAGCTGCTGCCCGCCGTCGGCGAGGTCGTCGATGTGCTCGAGGAAGTCCGCTTCGCGATCGAACAGGGCGGTCAACCAACCGCCGCAGTCGACCGGGCCATCACCGCCTTTAAGTCGCTCAAGACCCGCCTTAAAAGCGCCGACGAGCCCACCAAGGCCCGCCTCGCCGCGATCGAAGGCGAAGCTGGCGGCATGCTGCAACGGGCGGTGACCACCGCCCAGGCGGTCGCCAAGCGCGGCCACTACCTGCCCGAAGACCTGCCCGAGATGCTGCGCAAGCGCTTTGTCAGCCGCAAGGGCGATGCGCTCGCGCTCTACGTCGTGCCCTCGGGCGAGTTTTGGGAGGGCGAAGTCGCCGAGCGTTTCACCGCCGATGTCGAGGCGATCGACCCCGAAGCCTCGGGGCTCGCGATCAATACCCACCTCCACGAGGTCATGATCCTCGACGGCTTCCGCCGGGCCGCAGGACTCGCCGCCGCGCTGATCCTGCTCCTTTTAATGATCGACTTCCGCGGCATTAAAAATGCCCTCTTGGCGCTGGTGCCCACGGTGCTTGGCTGGCTGTGGATGCTCGCAGTAATGGCCCTTTTTGGCCTCTCGTTTAACGTGGTCAACGTCATCTGCCTGCCCCTGGTCATCGGCATCGGCACCGCCTTTGGCGTGCATCTGATGCACCGCGCAGAGGAGAGCGCCAGCGAAAACGGCGGGGTCGCCTCGCTCGACGATCTACTGCGCGGCACCGGTAGCGCGGTGATCATCTCGGCATTGACAACGATGGTCGGCTTTGGCGCCCTGATGCTCGGCAAACACGGCGCGATGCTCAGCCTCGGCCTAACGATGGTCATCGGCATCGCCACCTGCCTGGCCGCGAGCGTGCTGGTGCTGCCGGCAGTGCTCCACCTGCTCGGCCGCGCCCGCTGAGCGAGCTACGACCGCGCTCGACAGTCGCACGACTCCAGAGCGCCACGGCAACATTGCTCGCAAAGACGACCGACGAACACCGTTTAGGAATCCCCCGAGTCCCGTGGCAACGGTAGAACGTCGCCACGGGAATGTGGCTATCCGCAATCGCGGGTCGCGCGACCGTATTCGCCCGGTTGCCCAAGGCAAGAAGCGTCGATTTGCATCCACAAATCACGTCTACCGCGATTCATGAGATCGCTCTATCGCCCCCCATGCACGCACGCGAATGATACCGACAGGTTTCCCGGCTAGACATGCCCGAGCCCCGTGGGCATGATCGGCACCATGGACGAGTCTGAGTTCAACAGCCGCCTGACGGATGCTGAGACCGAGTACAACGAGCTCCTCGCCTACACGCGCCGCCTCGATTTGATCGCCGACTTCATCCAAAAGCTCGGCGCTTCAGAGTCGTTTCGGGAGGTTTTGCAAAGTGTATCTCATTACCTCAAGCTGATCTTCCCGAGGGTCTCCCGCACCAGCGTGGTCCTCGTCGATCCCGAGGATCAGTCGCTCACGGTCTTCGCCCTGTACGGAGTCATCTCGGGTATTCCTGTGGGCAAAGATCTGGCGATCGAAGGAACACTCGTAGGAGCTTGCGTCACCCGTCGCACCTCCATCTTTGAGGTCGCATCCGAAACTCAGCCCAGCCAGTTCAGCGAGACCCGCCTGCTCCAAAAAGCGGGACTGCACGCCATCCTGGTCGCGCCGATGATCAGCAAAGGTCGAGTTGTCGGTACCCTCAACATGGGTGCACCCTCCGCCGAGCACTACCACCCACAGGACGAAAAACTCCTCAACACTATCGCAACCTCACTCGCCACCTATTTGCAGCTTCTAGAGTCGGTCAAGGGCCTCGCTGAGTCGCTTGACCAGGTCCAGCAGACCAACGCCGATCTGGAGCACCAGCTCCAACTGCGCATGAGTGCAGAGAACGAACTCCGCGACCGCGAGCGCGTGATTTCAGCGCAGTACGAGCAGATGTTGGCCATGTCTGCGCCATTGCTGCCGATCAACGAGCACGTCGTTGTCCTACCGCTGGTCGGCTCGCTTACCCAGGGCCGGGTCGCACGCATCACCGAGGTCGCGCTCGCTGGGGTTCAGGCGCGCAAGGCTAACACTGTGATCATTGACCTCACCGGGCTCGATGCTGCGGATCCCCTCTTCGCCGATGCACTGGCGAAGATCTCCAAGGCCCTCGGCCTGCTCGGATGCACAACATTGATCACCGGCATCGGCCCCCAACTCGCGCAGCTGCTTGTGCATCACGATGTCAAGCTGGACGCGACCCATGTCTACTCTACGCTGCAGGCGGCGGTATCCGCCGCGCTACGAGCGGGTTAATACGCCCCCTAGTTGCCCTGTCGCGCCCGCTCGGCGACCCGCAAAAGAGCGCGCTGCTGTGCCGCCAGCGACTCATTATTCGCCTCATGACCGGCCAAATCGCGGCCCGCCATCTCGACGAGATCCAGGGCCAAAGCCCCCCCACGTTCGCTGCGATCGGGATCCGCAAGCAGGATCCGCGCGAGCATAAGGCGAACCTTGGCGAGTTCATCGGCGGCGATCTTGCCACCCCCGCAGAGCTTGAGTGCCGCTCGTGCCTCGATCTCGGCCTCGGCCCGTCGACCCAGGCCAAAGAGAGCACGGGCCAGTTCGCGCTGGACCGGACCGAGCTCAGGCCGATCGTGCCCGAGAGCGGCCCGCATCACCGCCAAGGCCGGCCTCAGATGCGCCTCGGCCTCGACAAAACGCTCCCGATCGTTGAGCACCTCGCCGAGGTTTCCTCGGAGCGCTCCGGTCGACGGATGATCGGCACCCAGGGAGGCCTCGGCGATCATGTACGCCCGCTCCATCAAGACCTCGGCGCCCTCGATATCCCCGAGCTTGTAGCGGGCAACCGCAAGACTCGACACGTAGAGCATTGACTTTACGCTGCTATCACCATAAACGGACTCGGCGATCGCGACGGCCCGCTCGATGTGCATCACCGCCGCCTGGTAATCACCGCTCTGGATCTCGAGTTCGCCCAGGTTCGAGAGAATCGTGGCATTTTCTGGGTGCTCGGCACCACGGGCTCGCTCGGAGATCTCGAGCGCACGCGCAGCGATCTCGATGCCGTCGGCAAAACGACCCTCGTGGGCCGCGACCAACGCTAGCTTCGTGAGCACATCCGCGTTGTCCGGATGATGGGGCCCAAGGGCCACCTCGACGATCGCCAGGGCCTCGCGGAGACTGGCTCGAGCCTCGGCGTTGCGGCCCCGCTTGAAGAGCGTCGCGCCCTTGACCCGCAGCGCCGCCGCGATCTTCGGATGGTTCGCGCTGAGCTCCCGCTTGCGGATTTTTAGCGCCTCCTCGACGTCTTCGAGCGCCCGTTCATAGGCCCCCTGACCCATGTAGTGCTCCGCCCGACCGGCGTAGAAATCCGCGACAACGAGTTTCCTACCGAGCAGCCTGACCTCGGCCTCGGCCTGCTTGATCCAAACCTCGGCCCGCTCGGGCGGCGCTTGGATCACAGTTACGACCCTCAGCAGTTCAATGGTCGCGGCCGCAGCCACCTCGTCATGACCGATCGCCCGCGCCTCGTAATAGGCCTTGACCAACGATTCATCGGCATCCTCGTAGTTGCCCTCTCCCAAGAGCAAGCGACCGCGCTCGAGAGCCACCTCGACCGCCAACATCGGCTCGTCGACTGCCAACGCCCGACCGCGAAGGGCTATGAGCGCAGCCAAACCCTCGGCATTTTTTCCCGCCCGGCCGAGCGCGGCGGCATCGGCCACTTCCCCGCGGAGCACCTCTAAACGGGCCGCTAGTTCCGGATCCAGCGCTCTGGTCGCACCCCGACGGAGGTACTCGATATCCTCACAGAGGCGTAGATCGCCGTGCTCGGTCAGCTCCGCCACCGCCGAGACCGCCCGCTCAACTACGTCCGCATCCGCGTTGACAAATGTGCGCACAACAGCGTCAAACTCCCGCCGACGGGAGCGCAGGCAGGCCATCTGGAGATCGAGGATGTCGCTCGATCGCTCGCCCCGACGGTGGGCCAAGCAGGCCTCCCGATAGCTGTAGATCCAGGCATCCCGGTACTCGCCCAGGCGCTCGACGACCCGAGCACTCGCATCCGCCGAATACGCGAGCCCGGTCGCCGCGAAGGCACTCGTCAATGCCTCCTCGCGGGCCTCATCCCAGACTGTACTCATTCCCTGGTCACCGCCGCTACAGGCCTCCGCATCCGTTCGGATCGCGTACGCGACCAAACCCGCCGCCACCGTCAAGACACCGCCAAAGGCGATCCCAAGGAGCCAGCGACGGCGACGTTTAGCGGGATCCTTGCCCAGGGCCGCGATGAAATCGGTCATCGTCGCAAAGCGAGCCCGCGGATCGATCGCGAGCCCGCGGAGCATCGCCCGCCGCAGCCACGCCGGGATTCGTCGCCCCTCCAGGGGCTCGCTCAAGCGCTGCTTGAGCACCGCGTGCATGATCTGCCCCTGATCGTCACCGGCAAAGGGGCGAACCCCGTAGAGCATCTCGTAAAGAACGATCGAGAAGGCAAAGACATCGGAGCGGGCGTCGGCGGTCTCGCGCAGATGCTGCTCCGGTGACATGTACGCCGGAGTCCCGATCAGAGTGTGGGCCTGGGTAAGTTCACTTTTTAGCGAACCCAACCCGCTCGCCGAAAAGCGAGCTCCGACCGCCGATGCATTGAGCAGATCGTCGCCCTCGCTGCCATCGCCATCCGCACGAACAAGTCCAAAGTCGAGCACCCGCACCCGACCGTCGGCGCCGACGATCACGTTGTCGGGCTTGTAGTCGCGATGCACAAGGCCGACCTCGTGGGCCGCCGCGAGCCCCCGCCCAGCCTCGATGCAGCAGCGAAGGATGTCCCGCCACGAGCGCTTCTCCCTCGCCGCCCACTCGCGTAGGGACTCGCCCTCGATGTACTCCATCGCGACAAATACCCGACCCTTAAACACGCCCGCCTCGTACACCTGCACGACATTCGGATGGGAAAGGCGAGCCAGCCCCTGGGCCTCGCGAAGCATCCGAGCGTAGACATCACCGGCCCGCTGCCCCATCGGCCGAACAAGCTTGATCGCGACGCGACGGCCCAGGCTCTCGTCGTAGGCGACATAGACCTCGCCCATCGCCCCCTCGCCGAGCTTGCGCAGGATGACGTAGCGGCCGACTTGCGTGAGCTGATCTTCATCACCAACCGGTGTCGACTCCGAGGTCGCAGCTTTCGTGCGCGACGGCGGATCGGCCACCGTAACCTCAACCATGCTCACAGCAGAGATGCTGCCGCCGAAGGTCGTGGTCCTATCTCCCTCTGCGCCGCTCCTCACGAAACCTCAACTGACCGCGCATGGACACTCTCATCGGCAGTTATAGCCGTCAACTCGCACAAGCGCTCGGGCTCAAAAATGCACTACAACAACATCGAACAGCTTCTGCACTTCCGCTCCTGGGAGGCATGATGGCGGACATAAACGAACCGCAAGCGCGACCTGCTGCATAGGACATGTAGTCTTAATTGGCGATCCCGATCGAGCCAGACCGACCACAGCGCTCACTATATACACTTCATTTACCGGAGCCGCCCCGTGGACTATGCAAACGCTCAGCGCATGTTCAAGCCAGCAGGCGCGCTAAGGTATCCGCCGCTCATCACCTCCGAAAAGAGCGCCGCGCAGCGCTCATTTTCGAAATCGCCACCCTTCATTAAGCTCATGTAAAGCTCCTTCGCATTCCCGAATGCACGCATTTAACGGTTGACATAGTCGGCACCATCCCGAATATTAGCCGTGGCTTCGACTTAACGGAGCCACGGCCCGAGCGTCCACAGGTTACCGCTGTGCGGAGCGCGTTCACATGATCAGTGAAGCTCTCGTCTTTATCAAAGATTTGCTCAATGAGCACCTCTGCGCCCAGGCCGGTCAAACCCTGGGAGAAGCCGAAGATAAGGTCATCTTCATCGACGGCGAAAACCTCGATCCGATCAGCTTCAAGCTCGGTGCGATAACCTGCCTCCTGATCAATATCGAGGAGGAGAAGGTCCTCCGCCTCGCAGATCCCTACGTGCAGACGCGAACTGACGGCGCAAAAGTGCGGGTACAACCCGATATCCGCATGAACCTCTATGTGCTCTTCATCGCCCGCTTCAAGCTCTACGAGCAGGGCCTCAGCTACCTCTCGCGGATCCTCGAGTACTTCCAGACCAATCGGGTACTCGACCACACAAATACACCTTCTTTAAGCCCCCGTATTGATCGTCTGATCATGGAGCTGACCACACTCGCCTTCGCCGAGCAAAACGAGGTTTGGAACGCCCTGCGTACCACCTATCACCCGTCAATGCTCTACAAGGTCAGGATGCTCGTGCTTCGTGAGGACGTAGCCATACGCGACAGCGATATCGACGACCCAGAGATCGGTATTGAGCCGTGAAATTCGCGCCGATCGCCGCCATCGAACTCCGGCACCCCTACTACGCAGATAGCCTCTGCCAAGGCCTCGAGATCCGGCCTAGTAGCGAGGGCGCGCGCACGATCCAAAGACACCGCCTGCAGCTGCGGGAACGGGGCACTGGTGTGCTCCTGCTCGCGCCCTTAGACAATCAAGGCAAACCGCTGATCTCCCTTGATTCGAGCGCCAAGCTCCAGTTTGAGCTACATGTTCGCGACCAAGCCTTCACTCGCTTCACAGATCTAAGCGCTCTCGCCGGGCTGTCGGCCCCCCTCTTTACCAATCAAAATGCGCCCACCGGCGGCGAGCTCACACTCGGCTCACGCAGCGCCAGTGCCCGCGAAGAGTTCAGCCGCCAGGGCCAATCCGCGAGCGAGAGTTTCGTTCTCGGCGGGCGACCTCGGCCAGGCGTCACGATCGATGATTTTTCGATCGACGGCGAAGCCGCCCCCAGCCTCACCGCCTACGATCCCGAGACCCGCATCATCACCCTTCAATGTGATGGTCTCGCGGTCGGCACGAGATTCGCGATTCACTACCCCATTGCGGTCCCCGGGCCGCGTGGCGCCTTGGCTGAGATCGAGCTTCAGGATACCCTCGAAGCCTGGAAGAGCGACACTCCCGCCACCTTCACGCTCACCTTCAAACCCCGGCAGACCCGCTGGATCTACTATTTGGTGACCGACGTCGAACCTGGCATGTTCACGATCGTCGACTCCGGTGAGGACGACGCGGTGATCGTATTTAGCGAGTCAAACCGCCGCGATCTCAACGCCGATCCCGATCCAGGCGATCCTCAGGCTCTCGCCCTCGCCGCCCACTACCCCGATTTGCGGCGCCTACGGTTCACCTCCGACTCCCTGATCGCCTGCAGCGAGGTTCCGCGGCGCAAGCTCCAGCTCCAGCTCGACGGCGAGCGCCTGCCGATCACCCTGCCAAACCCCCCGCTCGCCAACTACACCTCTCGCGAGGCCATCGACGAGCAGCCCCAAGAGCGACAGGAGTCGCTCTTTCGCGTCGTCAAGCACCTGACCTCACAAACCACAGCGAACGGATAGAGCCAGACCATGCCAGTCTATAAAACCCCCGGAGTGTACGTAGAAGAAATTTCAACCCTGCCACCGTCGGTCGCTGAAGTATCGACGGCTGTGCCCGCATTTCTCGGCTACACCGAGCGCGGCGCAGGTGTACAGCGGCTCAGCACATTGCTCGAGTTTGAGGAAGCATTCGGCGGCGCCCAGCTCAGCAAATACACCATTAAGGCCAAAGACAACGGCTCTGGAGCCGCGCGCACAATCGAGAAGATCACCCGCATCGAGCCGAGTTCGCCGGACTCAAACCTCTATTACGCTCTGGCTCACTTCTTTAAAAACGGCGGCGGAAGTTGCTATGTGGTGTCGGTCGGCAACTTCGGCAGTGCCCCAGAGGCGGCCCATTTTTCCGCCGGCTTAGCGCTCCTCGAGAAGGAGGACGAGCCGACGCTGATCGTCCTAGGCGACGCTGTCAACCTCGACTCCGCTGGCTACTACGGGATCTGCCAGGAGGCGCTCGCCCAGTGCAGCAAGCTCGGCGACCGATTCACGATCATCGACGTCAAGGGCGGCGATGTCGACAGTCTCCGGGGCGCTGCGGGCGTTGGCGCCAACAACCTGAAGTACGGCGCGGCCTATCACCCCTACGTCCAGACCTCGATCGCCCGACACTACAGCGAATCCGGGGTCTCGATCATCGGTACCGATCCCAACGCGCCCCTGGCCCAGGCCCTGACCTTCGGTGCACAGAGCATTACGGTAACCTTTACCGGCAGTGCAGGCCTGAGCGCAAAGGCCAAGTTCACCCTTGGCGATGCCGACACGGCGATCACCATCGCCGTCGATGCGGACAGTCGCCAGCTGACAGTCGGCAACGTCCGCGACCGCACCGGGACAGATGTGGTCGCGGCCTGGACGACCTGGGCCGGCAGCAATGACACCGCCGGCTTTTCCCTGGCAGCCGCCGGCGACGGCAGCAGTACCCTCGATACATTGGGCTCCAAGTACAATGATTTGATCACCGAGGGTGGCAACGACCCGACGGTCTCCCTGTCCTCGGTGAAATCGGGGGATGCTCCCGAGACAGCGCTCTACAACAGCATCAAGACGGCCCTCGCCACCGAGCGTGTGGTCCTGCCGCCGAGCGCGGCGATCGCCGGCATCTACGCCCAGGTCGATCGCACACGCGGCGTCTGGAAAGCGCCGGCCAACGTCGGCGTCTCCGCAGTGATAGGTCCCGTCAGCAAGATCAATCACGAAGAGCAAGAGCGCCTCAATGTCGACCCGACCGGCGGCAAGTCGGTGAACGCCCTACGTGCATTCGCGGGCAAGGGCACCCTCGTCTGGGGCGCCCGCACCCTCGCCGGCAACGATAACGAATGGCGCTATGTGCCCGTTCGCCGCCTCTTTATCACCATCGAAGAGTCCTGCCAAAAAGCGACCTCCTTCGCGGTCTTCGAGCCCAACGACTCGACCACCTGGCTCAAGGTCAAAGGCATGATCGAGAGCTACCTCTACAGCCTCTGGGAGCGCGGTGCGCTCGCCGGTAGCTCCGCTGATGACGCCTACTTCGTCAACGTCGGTCTGGGCAAGACGATGACCGCCCAGGACGTGCTCGAAGGGCGCATGCACGTCGAGGTCGGCATCGCCGCGGTACGGCCCGCAGAATTCATCGTACTCCGCTTCTCTCACAAGCTCCAAGAGGCCTGACCCCGGCGAGCCTAGGCACAACAAACGAACTCAGCTGAGGACATCATGGCAACGCAAAGCGCAGACATCAAACAATCGTACCCCCTCCCCGTATATAACTATAAGGTCGAAATCGATGGGGTCGCGGTCGCCTTCTCCGAGGTCTCGGGGCTGTCGATCGGCTACGAGACAACGACCTACAAAGAGAGCCCAACCGCAAGCGGTCAGCTCGGGCCGACAATCCTCTATATGCCCGCACAGCGGAACGCGATCAATATCACCCTCCGCAAGGGGCTGGTCCGGGGCAAGAGCATCGCCGCGCTCTACAGCTGGATCAACACGATGAAGATCAACCAGATCCAGAAAAAGGACATCTACATCCGTCTCCTGGACGAGGTCGGCGACGCGGTGATCAGCTGGAAGGTGCTCAACGCCTTCCCGACCAAGCTCGACGCGCCCTCCTTCGACGCCAGCTCCAGCGACGTCGCCGTCGAGTCGATGGAGCTGATGGCCGACTGGATCCTCGTCGAGGAATCCGCATAAGCGATGAGCACGACCGTCGCAGAGAGCTCTCTCCGCTACCCGATGATGGCCTATAATTTTAGGGTCAGCATCGGCTCGGAGACAGTGGGCTTCGCCGAGGTCAGCGGCCTCAAGCGAGAGTTTGAGACCGTGACCTACCGCCACGGCCTCTCCTTTCGTGAGGGCGAAGACCTCACCAAGTACTACATCGCGAAGTACGAGGAGATCACTCTGCGACGGGGCCTGTTTCGCAGCACCGCCTCTCTCTACTCATGGCTCGAGGAGGAGGGCGAACGCTCGATCACGATCGAACTCTGCGACGAAAATGGCAAGAGCGTGATCGAGTGGCGGATCGCAGGGGCTGTCTTGACCAAGGTCGAGGCGCCCTCATTTGACGCGAAATCGAGCGACGTAGCCGTCGAGTCCCTCTCGCTGATGGCCCGCACAATCACGATACACGACACTACGAACGACTGAGACCGAACGAGATCGAGCAACCCGCATGCCCTACGACGACCTAGTCCTCGGCTTTCGATTCGGCGTATTTTTCTTCGCCGGAGGAATTGTACCGAATCCCTTTGATATCCGCTTTCAGCGGGTCTCCGGGCTGGGCGCGACGATCAATACCATCGACCACCGAGAAGGCGGCCAAAACGCATTTACGCACAAGCTGCCCGACGGTATCAGCCACGAAAACATCGTCTTTGAGCGCGGCATGGTGGTCGGCTCGCCGCTCAATATCGAGTTTAACATCGCCCTCTCCTTCTACAGTATGGTTCCCTCAAATGTGCTCATTATGCTCTTTGACGGGGATACAACGCCGCTCGGGGGTTGGCTCTGTATCAAGGCCTACCCTGTACGTTGGAGCACCTCCGATCTCAACGCTGGCGACCACAGCGTCGTCATCGATACCTTCGAACTCGCCTACCAGCGGCTGCAGATCATGAGGATTTAAAATGCCCGTAGAGATCAAAGAGCTGGTGATCCGCGCTGTCGTCGTCAAGTCCGAGGATAAGAAAAAGTCGGCGGTCTCGCGGGCCGCGAAGGCCACGAAGGCACTGAAGCTGAGCGGCGGCAACGACGTCATCGTCGAGGAGTGCGTCGCCGAAGTCATGCGTCTCCTCCGCAGAAGCAAGGAGCGTTAAGCGATGGGTCTGCTCTCCAAATTCAAGCTCCAACGGCTGACCATCAGGGCCTGGTCAAAGCGCAAGCGCAGCAAGATCTCCTTCGACTCGTTCACCGTGCAGTACAACCCCAACTCACTGCAGATGAGTCATCAAAACGTGTTTGAGGAGCTGCAGGGCATCAATACCAGCGGTCGCGAAGCCCTCTACTCATACTCACCCTCCGAGTCGATCTCGGTCGATCTGGTGATCGATGGTACCGGCGTCAGTGACTGGACGCTGGTCCGGCTCTTCGGCGGCGGAGCCGACAGCGTCACCAAGCAGGTCGACGCCTTCCTCAAGCTCTGTTTCTACATGGACGGGGCGATCCACGAGCCCAAGTTCCTCCGCCTGGAGTGGGGCGACGGCGTGCTCGGCAAGTTCGACTGTCGGCTCGATAGTGTCGATATCAATTACGTCTCCTTTGGCCGCGACGGCGCGCCGCTGCGCGCTGAACTCAAAGCGACCTTTATCTCCGATATCGAGGCAAACAAGCGCGCAAGCCTCGACGGCAAGACTTCCCCCGACCTCACCCATACCCGCACTGTTGTCAGCGGCGACACACTGCCCCTGCTCTGTGAGTCGATTTACGGCACTCCTGAGCATTACTTGCGGGTCGCCAGGATCAACGGCCTCGACAATTTTCGCGACCTAACGCCCGGCCGCGTGCTCATCTTCCCACCGCTCGAGAAGTAAAGAACCCGAACCGATGCCCGTCGTCACAGCGACCATCGCCCACAAGACCGAAGGGGTCATGCCCGTGACCTTCGAGGTATTGTCATTGGATATCGAACGCGAGGTCAACCGCGTGCCCCGCTGCGACCTCCGTCTGCTCGATGGCGACCTGGCCAAGGCGACCTTTCCGATCTCCGACACGGCCTTCTTCGAGCCCGGCGCAGAGCTGACGATCTCGCTGCGCTACGAGGGCAAGAGCGACGAGGTCGTGTTCGCGGGCCTGGTCGTGCGTCACGGCCTCTCCCTCAGCCGCAAGGGATCGATCCTGGCGATCGAACTCAAGGACAAAGCCGTCGCCCTGACACGGCCGCGCAAGAGTGCCATCTTCGCCGACAGCAGCGACGCCGACGCGATCACAACCATCGCCAAGGCAGGCGGCCTTACGATCGTAAAGATCGCCGCGACAGTGCCAGAGAAGCACGTTCAGCTCGTGCAATTCGACGCCTCTGATTGGGACTTCATACTCACCCGCGCCGAGGCCCAGGGCCTGGTCTTGGCGGTCACTGATGGCGCGCTCACGGTCGCCGAAGTGATGGCCGCAGGCACTACTACACATACCCTTGAGTACGGCAAGGACGACATTTTCAGCGTCGACATCGAGGCCGACGGGCTCTACCAACCGGGCGCCGTCGAGGGCGTCGCCTGGGATCCCGACAACCAAGCGATCACGCCGACGACAACTGCTGCCGAGCAAAGCAATCCGCTCGGAAACCTCGACGCCGCCGCGATCGTAACCTCGCTCGGTTTCCAAGATACAGTGCTCCGGCACCTAGCGCCTCTCGAGCCCAAGGAACTCGCCGCCTGGGCCGACGGAGAAGTCGCTCGCGCCCGTATGTCGATGGTCCGCGGCCGCCTATCGATCCCCGGCATCGCCACCCCCAAACTCCTCGACTCGATCAAGCTCGTCGGCATGGGCAAGCGCTTTGCCGGCACCACGACAATCACCGCGATCCGCCACCGCGTGACCAAAGGGGGCTGGGTCACGGATATGCAATTTGGCTTCTCGCCCGAACTCCTGAGCAAGAGCCGCGAGGTCAGTTCACCCCCCGCGAGCGGGCTCCTACCTGGCGTCACAGGCCTACAGATAGGCGTCGTCTCGAGCTTCGAGAAGGACCCACTCGGCGCCTACCGCATCAAGGTCTTGATCCCCGGGATCGACGCGGTCAAGGGCATCGTTTGGGCCCGACTCGCGAGCCCCGACGCCGGCCCAGAACGCGGCTTTTTCTTTCGCCCAGAGACCGGCGACGAGGTGATCGTCGGCTTCGTCAACGGCGACCCCCGACAGGCGATCGTCTTGGGCTCGCTCTACAGCAAGAAAAATGCCCCGCCGGCCGACTTCGCGAAGCTCGCCGAGGACAATTTTCTAAAGGGCATCGTCTCGCAGACCGGCGTCACGATCGGCATCTCTGACGAGGAGCCGATGGCAACCATCAAGACCCCCGGCGGCGCGTCGATCGTGCTCGATGATGCCGAGGGCGGCATCATCATCACCGACGCAAATGGCAACTCGATCACCCTCAACGCCGACGGCATCACAATCACTAGTGCTAAGGATCTCACGCTCGATGGCAGCGGCGGAAACGTTGCCATCCTCGGTAAAAAAGTAGACGTAAAATGACCGACGATAGCAAGACCACACTCTCCCTCTCCCTCTCCATCGACCAGACAAACCTGATCCTCGAGGCGCTCGGCAGCCTGCCCTTCGCCAAAGTCTTCGAGCTTATCGGCTCGATCCAGGGCCAGGCCAAGCGCCAGCTCGAAGGACCGCCCGCGGTGGCGCCCGCACCCACGCCAACCGTCGTAGAGGCCGCAAGCGGTGAGTGAAGCGGCTTTTCTCGGGCGCGGCTGGAGCTTCCCGCCGCGCTTCTCGGGGCGCGGCGCCGAGGTCTCGATGGCCTCGGACGTCGCCGATATCCACGAGTGCCTGGAAATTCTGCTGACCACCTACAGCGGCGAGCGAACCATGCGCTCGGACTTTGGCTGCGGTCTCGACCGCCTGCTCTTTGAGGAGATCGACCGCTCTCTTGTCAATCAGATAAGCGCGACGATCGCCGACGCGATCCTCTACCACGAACCCCGGATCTCCCTCGATCATCTGCGTGTCGAACAAGACCCGCATCACGACGGGCTGCTCGAGATCCACATCTCCTACACCGTGCGCAGCACCAACTCCCGCTACAACATGGTGTTCCCTTTCTACCTCAACGAAGCGACTCCAAAGAGCCCCTAGTCCGATGTCGAGGCCATTTCCAAAACTCCAGGATCGGGTCCGTGACGGCCAAAGCCAGGCGGATCGAGCCCCCCGGGCACTCGATCCCAACTACGTGCAAGTCGACGAACGCAGCCCCCAGGACCTGCTGCGATTTGTCCGTCGGCTCTGCCGAGAGCTGCGCTTCGCCGATCCAGAGCAACCCCTCGCCGATCTCGACTGGAGCGGCCTCATCGGCGATGACGTCGATCTCGATCGGGCGGTCGCCTATACCGAAAATCCCGATGCCGCGACCGCGGCCGAGCGCGAGCGCTTCAGTCGCCCACACTTTGCCCTCCTGCTGGCCTTCATCCGCCTCTTTGGCATCGCTCAGGAGCACCTGGGCGCGCTCACAGGGCGCCACCTCGACTTCTTCTTTGCCGAAGTCCTGAGAATGCAGCGGCGGCCGCCGAGCCCCGACACCGTCAACCTCGTGATGAAACCAGCACGGGGCGTCGACGCGGTGCTCATCGCTGCGGGCACCGAGTTCCTCGCGGGCAAGGACAGCGCCGGCGTCGATCGCATCTACAGCAGCGACCGCGACCTCATCGTCAACCGAGTCCAGGTCGCGGCAACCAGAAGCCTCTACGTCGACCAGCGAACCACTGGGATCCGCGAGGCCCGAGAGCGCCGTGATCCGGGCACCAACGAAGACGATCGATTTGTCCGAATGTTCGCCTACGCGCTCGGCGAGCCCGGCCCCGGCGGCCCGCTGCCGCCCTATGACAGCAAGGCCGTCGATCTGGCGCTCCTCGTGGGACTCGGCGAGCTGGTCCGTTTTTCCACTGCATCTCTCTTTCTCGAACTCTACGAACTTCGGGCCATCGTCCAGCTAAAGAGCCGCCGCGACGGTGCCAATGCTGATTGGAGTACGATCAATACGATCCTCCAAGACGCAGGGCGTCGGCGCCTCAAGAACCCGCAGTGGACCGCGGGGTTCACGGACCCACGGGACTTCTCGTCAAATATTAACAGCGCTATTGGTGAAGAACTCAATCCGTCCTTTTTCGCCGGTCTCCCCGAGGTCTCGACGATCGACGATCTCTACAGCCAGCGCATGCTCGAGTCCGCAGGCTGGATGAGCGACGCAGAATCCAGCGATGTCGCGGTATTTATCCGCGAGCGTCTCTTCTTCCCCGAAATCCGCGACTTCGAGACGATGATGGCGCTCAAAAGGCGCTCCGACGCCGATTGGGCCGAAGTCGTGCGCCTCCTCGAGCGCGCAGGCAGGCAGCGTCGCGGCGACACCTCCTTCAATTTGGTCGCCCAGGATCCCACCGACTTCGCCGCCAACTTCGCGACGACGATCGGCGGCGATGGCTTCGCCTGGCCCGCCGAGATCGCGAGCGTCGAGGACTACGACGCGGCCATCAAGCGCCTCGAAGCCTATATGCATATGTCGGCGGAGGCCTTTGCCTATGTAATGGAGGCCGCACCAGGAGCCGCCCCAGAGCCGAGCGAACGGCAATGGCAGCGGCTATACGGCATGCTCACAGTCGCCTTCAGGGCGAAGATCGTCAGCGTAGGCCGGGCGACGATCGCGACGATCCGCGAGCAAAAGGGCTGGCACCACGCACTCTACTACGCTCTCGCAGAGGATCCCAGCAACAGCGGAGAATCGCCGCTACCGCAGCTTCGCAGCGATATTCCCCGGGTCGCGGATTTCAACCACTTGCAAACGATCGATCAGGATCTTGCGACTGCCGAGGGCGACGAAAGCAGCATCAGCGCCGAGCGCTGGCAGCGGGCGATCCAGATCGTCGAGCTGGCAAAACGCGTTCGTGAGCAGCTGCCCGCGCCCGAGCCTCGAAGGACCGAATGGCGCAACCTCTACGCGTTCGCCGATTCGACGAAGGTCGGCGCCACGATTGGACTCGCCTCCGATAGGCAGACACCGCGCTGGCACACCTTCGGCGCCAAGCCTATCGATCCCGTGATGGCCCAGAGCCGGGCGGCGAGCTTTGGCTTCGCGGTCGCTTCGCCGATGCTCGCCCTCAGCGAGGGCACGCGCACGGTGGTGCTGACGCTCGGCTTTAACAGCGCCGCCTTCGACAAGGCGGCGCTCGACAATGCCATCGCCCGCGATGCCCTCCAGGTCGAAGTCAGCGGTGAGAAGGGCTGGCTGCAACCCACGAGTATTGAGTACACGACCGGCGACTACGCAGTGCTCAGCCAAGTCGGCCGCGATCTCCAGGCACCCCTCGCCGCGATCCGTCTGACTCTTACCTTCGCGATCGAGGTCGAAGCGCTGGCGCCCCTGCCCTTCAAAGACTCTGGGGTCGCGAGCCTGCAGCCGGTACTGAGATTGATGATGCGGCCGATCTGGGACGAACCCGCGGGCGAGCACACCACCCTCTACGAGCCCTTCCGCGACCTCGAACTCACAGCTTTGCACCTCCAGACAAGCGTACAAGGCCTCACCTCGTTGGTGGTCGGCAACGACCGCGGAGGCATCAATAGCAGGCGCCCCTTTGAGCCCTTTGGCGTCACCCCAGCGAGCGGCTCTCGCCTCTTCATCGGCCACCCAGAGCTCGCCCGCAATCGCCTGAACTCGCTAAGCCTCAGAATCCAGTGGATGGGCGCGCCGGCACTGCTCGGCGAGCACTACGCCAACTACGGCCTCAGCTCCCCGAGCAACTCGAGCTTCAAGGTAAAGGTCTCCGCGATCGATCACCGGCGCAGCTTTGTGCTCGCCGATAGCGCGGCGCTCTTCGACAACGACGACGCCACACATGTGCATACAATCGAGCTGCCTGCAGCGCCCGAGGGTCTCGGTAGGATCGCTGATTTTGCAGCCGCCTCCGAACTCCTGAGCTGGGATCGTTACCTCGAGATCGAGCTCGGAGCGCTCGACTTTCAGCACAGTTCCTACGGTGCGATCGCCATCCAAAAGAGCGTCGAATTCTCGGCCGCGATCGCCAGCGGTGCCGCCGTCGAGGCCGCAGACTTCACGGTCAAGCCGCCCTACACCCCCAAGATAAAATCGCTGACCGTCGACTACAACTCGTCGGTGGAGCTAGTGCTGGACGATCCGAGCTTCGACGCCGACAGCGGTATCGAGACACTCTTCCATGTACGCGCCTTTGGGGCCCACCGGATCGAACGCCAGGAAAATGCCGCCGCCTACCGCCTCTTGCCCGCCCACGAGAATGCAGGCGAGCTCTACATCGGCCTGCAAAACGTCACTGCGCCGCAACAGCTAACGCTGCTCCTCCAACTCGCGGAGGGCAGCGCCGACCCCGACCTGCCACCGGTCGCGATCGAGTGGAGCTATCTCAGCGGCGATCGCTGGCTCAGCCTGCACAACGGAGATCTGCTCGCCGACAGCACACGCGGACTGATCAATACCGGAATCGTTGAGCTCCAGTTGCCCTCCGCCTTGCCAAGTACACAGATGGATCCCAGCCTCTACTGGCTGCGAATTTCGATCGCACGGGAGACCGAGAGCGTCTGCGACGTCGTCGAGATCTGCACTCAAGCCGTCACTGCGACCCTCAGCGATCGCGGCAATGCCAGCGAGCATTACGAGCAGCCGCTGCCCGCCGGCTCGATCACCGCACCCATCCGTCGCGAGGCCCGCTTAGCCGCGGTCAAACAACCCTACACCTCCTACGGTGCCCGCGCCTACGAGCGCGACGAGACCTTCCATGTCCGCATCAGCGAACGCCTCCGGCACAAGCAACGGGCACTGACGACCTGGGATTACGAGCGCCTGATCCTCGATCGCTTCCCAGGTCTCTACAAAGTTAAGTGCATGCCGGCGGCGGTCCACAACGATGCCGACAAACTCGGAACGGTGACCCTCCTGGTGATCCCCGACATCCGCCAGCAGTTGCCCTTTGATCCCTTTGAGCCCAAGCTGCCCGCCGACCGCATCGCCGACATCGAGGCCTTTATCCGGCCGCTCACGCCTCCCTTTGCCCGCGTCGCGGTCAAAAATCCCCGCTACATCTCGGTTCGGGTGCGCTTCGGGGTTCGCTTTCGTGAGGGCGTCGACATCGGCTTCTACCGCAAGCAGCTCAGCGAGGATCTCAGCCGATTCCTCTCGCCCTGGGCCTACGCCGAGGGCTCTGACATCGTCATCGGCGGTCGCATCTACGCCACCAGCATCATCGACTTTGTCGACCGCCGCGAATACGTCGACCATCTGGCGACGATCAAGCTCTTTCGCAGCAGTGACGGGGTCGACTACAAACTGGTCGCACCAGCTGCCGACGGCAGCGGCTACTACGTAAGCGCCGAGCACCAGGACGAAATCCTGGTCGCCGCTCGCGCCCACGATATCGACGTCATCTCCGACGTGCGCTACGACACCGAACTTTTCTCTGGCATCAACAACATGAAGGTCGAGCTCGATTTCGTGATCGGCTGAGGCCGAGCACGGGAGAAGGTCGAACGACCGATCAATTAATCACTCCGCACTCGCAGGAGAGACCGATGGAAATCAAGAAGCGGAACCGCGCCGAGCTCAAATCATACTTCGTCAAGAACGCAATTCCGACGGAGAACAATTTCGCTGACCTGATCGACGCCACGCTGATCCAAGCGAGCGACGGTGTAGCTAAACCCGCTGGCGATCCGCTCAGCGTCGAGGCCGTCGGTGACAATACTAGCCGCAGGCAGCTCCTCAATTTTTACGACAGCTTTAGCGACAGCGGCCCCCTCTACTCGATCGAGCTCAACCCGCGCAGCGATCCCGACAAGCCGGCGACCGGAAAGCCCGGGCTGAGTATCAGCGATGGCGCCGGCTACAGCCGGATCTTTATCCAGTCACAGACCGGCCATGTAGGTATCGGCACCAACGCCCCGACCCACACCTTTCATGTCAAGTCAGCGGGCGCGGTCGGCCTCTTTGAGTCGACCCAAAACGGGGCTTACCTGCGGATCTCGACCAATGAGGGTATGGACAACCGCATCGAAGTCGCCAACCGAACCGGCGGACGCCTGGCACTCTGGGTCGCCGGAGCTCCGGACGCCTTTAACATCCTCCGCGATGGCAAGGTCGGCATCGGCACCATCGCCCCGACCCACACCCTTCATGTCAAGTCAGCGGGGGCAGTCGCCCTCTTCGAATCGACCCAAAACGGGGCCTACCTCCGAGTCTCAACCAATGAGGGCATGGACAACCGCATCGAAGTCGCCAACCGAACCGGCGGACGTCTGGCACTCTGGGTCGCCGGAGCTTCGGACGCCTTTAACATCCTTCGCGATGGCAAGGTCGGTATCGGTACCACCGCCCCAACCCACACCTTTCATGTCAAGTCAAAGGCGGCGGTCGGCCTCTTCGAGTCGACCGAAAACGTCGCCTACCTGCAGATCTCGACCAATGAGGGTGCGAACAATCGCATCGAAATCGCCAACCGGGCCGGCGGGCGCCTGGCCCTCTCGGTTGCCGGTTCGGACGCCTTTAACATCCTCCGCGACGGCAAGGTCGGCATCGGAACCACTGCCCCGACCCACACGTTGCATGTCAAGTCGTCGAAGGCGGTCGCCCTCTTCGAATCGAGCCAAAACGAGGGATTCTTCCGAATTTTGACCAATGAGGGCCTAGACAACCGTGTCGGAGTCGCCAATCGATCCGGCGGACGCCTGGCATTCTGGGTCGCCGGAGCTGCGGATGCCCTCAATATCCTCCGCAGCGGCCGGGTCGGCATTGGCACCACCGAGCCCAAGCGCCGGCTGCACGTCGGCGGTGGCGGCCAGGTATCGCTTATGCAGGGGAACGGCCCCGGCACCGACTCAAGCGCGGGCCTCTTCTGGGGTAGTGGCTCCGCCTATTCGATTCACCGCTCAGAGGGCTCCTGGACCGGCCCCACCTACCAGCAGCTCGTGCTCGACTGGCCCACCGGTATCGTCCTAAAACCGGGCACTGGCAACAATACCGGCCACGGAAGTAGCTATGTACATATCTACGGAGGCAAGGGCCTGCGGGTCAGCGAGGGCCCGGTGGTGGTCGGCGGCATCGACCCCGGCGACGCGACGCTGCGGATTGCGAAGGACAGCAGCGACTACATGGATGTACAATTCTCCAGCGACGGCGCAGGCAAGCTGCGATTCATCGGCTGGTCTGGCGGCTGGAACATCGACACTCTCAAAGCCGGCAGTCATCTCTACCTCAACCGCGATGCCGACTCAAATGTCTACATCGGCCGCGCCGCCACTGCAATGAATGTGCTCAGCAGCGGTCAGGTGAGTATCAAGGGCGCCCCCTTGGGCTCAGCTACGTTGTCGGTCAACGGCGACATCAGGACCCCCGGCTCGATCCGTGCCGACGGTGGCATCATCATCGGCAGTGGGAGTGTGAGCGAACACCTCGAGGTCGACGGCTCGCTCTACCGCAAAAACGGCCAAATGTACATCGTCGTCGACGACAATCTCTTCATCCGCGATCGGTCGGGGGACGTCAAATTCCACTTCGATACCAACAGCGGCATCCTTCGTCAGGAAGCATGGATCGGCGCTACTCTCCAACACTCATGGCAAAACTACAATAGTGAGTACAATAGTGCCGCCTATTACAAGTCAAAGGACGGTCGGGTCTACCTGCGGGGCCTGATCAAGCTCGGTGCAATCGGTAATGGCGCGACCATGTTCACCCTGCCCTCCGGCTACCGCCCGCCCTCCCGCGAAATCCATGTCGTCAAGATACAAGGCCTCTTCGGCAGGATTGACATCCGCACCAACGGTCGAGTCGTGCCGACGGAGATCAGCGACAACGGTTGGGTCAGCCTCGACGGGATTTCCTTCCGGCCATGAGCCCTGCGAGCAAACATGCGGGCCTGACGATCTCGACGGCAGCCGCCGAGCACCCCGCCCTCGACTACGAAGCGCTGCGCCAAGAGGGCATCGCCCTGCTGCAACGCCTCAGCGGCCAGACGTGGACGGATCATAATGCCCATGACCCCGGTATCACGATCTTAGAGCAGCTCTGCTACGCGATCACCGATCTGGGCTACAGGATCTCGCACTCGCTGCCCGACCTCCTGAGCGAGCCCGTGCCCCGAGGTGCGCAGCCCTTCCCGCACCTCTTTACGCCCGCCCAGATCCTCACATCGGCACCGGTCACCCTCACCGATCTTCGCAAGATCGTGCTCGACGTCGAGGGTGTGCAAAATGCCTGGATCAAGCCCATCGCCGAGCCCAAGCCGGCGCTCTACTACCACGAAGGTCGACGCGAGCTGAGCCTTCGCGCCGACGACGAGACCGCCGAACGCGTGCACCTGCGGGGGCTCTACCGGGTCTCGATCGAGCGCTCCGAGCTCAGCTGGCAGGGAGGCGCACAGGTCGAAGAAGCGGTCGCCAAACGCCTGCACAAACATCGCAATCTCTGCGAAGACTTCGCCCAGGTCGTGGTTCTCGATCCCCAAGATACCCGGGTGCACGCCGCGATCGAGATCGATGCCGTCGAGGACTCGGCAGCCTTGCTAGTCCAGATCTACCAGGCGATCGCGACCTACATGTCGCCGACGATCCGCTTCGCAACACTTGCAGAGATGCTCGCCTCGGGCCGGACGATCGATGAGATCTACGACGGCCCGCTGCTCGAGCACGGCTTCATCGACAGCGACGCACTCGAAGCCCTCAAGCGCCGCGAGCTGCTCTACACCTCGGATCTCATCCAAGTGATCACTGACATCCCCGGGGTGAGGGCGATCCGCCAGATCTCGGTTTCGCTAGATGATGAGCCGCCCGCGCCCTGGAGCGTCGAGCTTCGCGAGGATCGCGTACCGCGTCTGCGGCTGACCGCGAGCGCTGCCAAGCCCCAGGAGCTGAGCATCAAACTGCTCCGCGATCGCATGCCCATCGAGGTCGACAAGCCCGCCGTTATGCAGGGCTACCGTGCCTGGCAAAACGAGCGGGCGCGGCGACCCAAACCCGACCCCAAAACCCATGACGAGCTGCTACCCGCGGCCGGAAGGGATCGTGCGCTAGACCGCTACACCTCGGTCCAGCACCATTTTCCGGCGGCCTACGGCATCGGCTCGCCGGGCCTGCCGGCATCCGCCTCCGCCGAACGCAAGGCCCACGCACAGCAGCTGCGTGCCTACCTGACGATCTTCGATCAACTGCTCGCCAACGGCTTTAGCCAGCTCGCCCACGTGCGGCATCTCTTCGCCCTGCAGGGATCGAGCACGAGCTACTTCAGCCAGCCCGTTGACGACCCGACGATCCCCATGTCGGAGGTCTGGCGAGGCGATCCGCCGAGCCCGCAAAAAATCCAGGACATGGTCGAAGAGACATTCTCTGAGGAGCACTCTCTCCCGCGCCGCGATCGTTTTCTAAACCACCTACTCGCCCGCTTTAACGAGCAGCTCACCGACTACTCGCTGCTGCTTTACGGAGCGACCCGCGGCTCTGGGGTGGAGGGCGAACAAGGGGGCCTGGATACGACCGCACTCCGGGCTCGCCTTGCCGAGGACAAGGCCCGCTTTCTCCGCGGCTATCCGCGGATCTCCAGCGATCGCGGAGCCGCTCTCGACGTGCTCGTGCCCGAGAGCGCCGACAACGGCTCTGGGCTCGGCGAGCGCCTCCGCCTCAAACTCGGCCTGCGCTCCGAGGATGGTGAGGACTTTCGGGTGATCGAGCACATCCTCCTGCGGCCGATGGAGCAGGACCGCCTGCAAAGCAGCGACGAAGACGGCAGCCGAATCCCGCTACTCGCCGCCACCCGCACCAAAGACCCCTACTCCCTCCAGCTCAGCGTTGTCCTGACCGAGTGGCCCGCACGCCTGAAAAACCCCGGTTTTCGCAGCTTCGTCGAGAACACGGTGCGCGAGGAGACGCCCGCCCACCTGACAGTCTATGTGCATTGGGTCGACCCGGATGCCTGGACCAGCATATGCACAGCCCGTGAGCGCTGGCTGAGGCTCCGATCGAGCCGGACGGTCCTCTAGCCCTCTAGCCGAGGTACACAAAACACGATGAGCGACAGCAAGAACCTCGGACTCCGCGACTCTCGCGATCGAATCGTCGACCTCCTGGGCATCGGCGAGACCTACCCACTGCGCGATCTCGGCGTCAGCGAAGAGCTGGTAGTGCCCTTCCATTCCAGCGCGCGCATCATCGTTTCAGACAGCCAAAGACAGGTCCGCTACGAACTCCGCGATCACGCCGGGCACGATCCCGAAGCCCGGCCCCAGGGAGCGATCGAGCGGATCGACGACGGCCAAAGCGTCGCGAGCGACGGAAACGGGGCGGCGCTGCTGCTGCTCACGCCGACGGTCGACGAGGACATCACGTTCACCGTGCTCGCGACCAAACGCCACCCGCGACCCGGCAATGAGGACTCCGTGCGCGCGGTCTACCTGCACCAACAAACGCGGATCAAGGTCGGCCTCGATACGAAGCTGCCTGTCTCTGTGCCGACGGATGCCGACGGCGTCACCTACCTCAATCCCAGCGCCAGGGGCGACGGAGACGCACGAATCATCAGTTTCGGAGCGACGACAACGGTCGCGATCGTCGGTGCCCAGGAGGGCGTCGACTACGACCTGGTCAGCATCAACAACGACCAGAGCCTGCAGCTTCGCAGCCCCGGGCAGACCCGCGGCAAGGGCGAGGAGCACACGATCACGATCACATCTTCACAGCTTTACGAAGACGTCGACCTAAGGGTCCGAGCTACCAAGTCCTTTAGCCTCTCCGAGGCCCGCGATACCGAAATCTCCCTCCTCGATGCGATCCTGCCGCTGCGGATCCTCGCAGACACCGGCTCCGCAGTGACCGCGACTCCGGTGACAAACTACGGCGGTGCCTCCAACGTGCACATCACAACTACGCAGAAGAGCACCCACTACCAGCTCTTCATCCGCGATCTCCGCGATCGAGAATTCGCGGGCAAGGGCGACGCCTCGCACATGGAGATCCCCCTCGGCGAGACTGCCCATGCACACGTGCAAAGGCCCTCTTGGTCTCAGCTCTGGTCAAATCCCGCTGACTTTCAGGCCATCGGCGATGAACTCGTTGGCACCGGAGGCGCGCTCGATCTGCCGATCCAAGCGCTCACCCGCGACACTCTGGTCATCGTCCACGCCCGCAAGTCACACAGCACCGCGGGCGCTCTGTCGCCCATCGAGAGCACAGTCCAGCTAGAGAACCCAGCTGCGACCCTCGTGGCCCCCGATCCAGCGCCGACAATCGAACTCCGCGTGGCCCTGCAAGACGGCAAGACCCGCGGCTATGTTGATATCCTAGGCGGTCAGCCGGGGGTCTATTACCACCTTCGAGGCGCCCCAGATGGCGACGACATCGGCCTGCCCGGGTATATCCATCAGCGTGACGATGTCGACTCGAGCCTCAATAAGGGCATCGGTCAACTCGCTGTCGGTGTCGATCTCACGCTCGCACGCAGTCCCACATCGCCCGAGGCCGATACCCGCGCGAAGCAGGCCCCGCCACTGCCGCGGGTCGATACGCCCGCGCTAAGCGTCGGTGATGTTCTCTATGTTCATGCGGTCAAGGCGATGACAGGGATCGGCGTCGCCCTGAGCGAAAGCGCCGAGGTCACTGCAGCACCGACGATCACCGCGCAGCAACCGACGATCGCAGCCGGTGAGAGTGCGACTCTCGTCATCGCCGCTAGCACAGTCGGTCAGCGCTATCAGCTCCTGCAAAACGACGCCCCAGTCGGCGAACCTGCCGAAGGTACAGGCGACGATCTTTCGCTGGTCAGCGCCGCGATCAACGAACCGACGACGCTCGTCGTCGAGATCACGCGGCCGGCGATCACCAGCCTCCAGGTCCGGGCCAGGGTCGAGGTCTCGATCACGACGACGTAGGCTAAAACATGGGCGACCAGACTCATCGCATCGAGCGTCAGATCTTCGAGGTCGTGGTCGCCGACCAGGGGGATGCGAAGGGGCTGCAGGTCACCCTCTCTCGGATCCAGAGACAAAAGATCGAGGCGATCATCGAGCGCGCCTGTGACCGAATCGCCGGCCCCGGTACGCTCCTCAGAATCGATCGTCTGAGCATCGATCTTGGCGAGATCAACGGCGAGCATTTCGAGGCCGAGTTCGTCGAGGCGCTTGGCCGGCAACTCCGGTCGAGTCTCGAGTCGGTTCGCGTCGACGAAGCTCGGGCATGCCAAACCAGTGACGAGCAGGTCGCTCGCCAGGAGATCGAATTTTTCGCCCGCACCGGTACCCTGCCCTGGAACTCCGGGCAACGCGACGCCAAGCTGCTGCATCGGCGCATGCAACTGCTCCTGAGCAGGCCCGGTCGCTCGCTCGCCGCACTGCTCCGCGAACTTGAGGATGTGCCTGCGGCCCTCGAACGCCTGGCCGCTCACTTTGACGACAAGACCTTGGGCGCCCTCGTCGACACCCTGCTCTCGCCCTCAAGGCTGCGATCGATCGCCTCGACTGGCGACGCGGTGACGGCTCAAGTTGAGTTAAGCGAGCTGCTCCGCGGCCCCGGCGGACTGGCCGATGAAAGCCCCCGTCGACGACACACACACGCCTGGTTCGGCCTCCTCCGGGCCGCCGCTCGCCGCCGCCCAGGCTCCGCTCTTCTCACCCAGAGGCTCTTCGACTCTGCGCTCGACGTTCTCTCGCAGAGCACAGGTCAGACCCTACCGGGCGCAAAGCAACGTCTTCGCGAACTCACTCCTCGCTCTACAACGGAGCTCGAGCGTGCATCCGCAGGCGACAAGCGATCTCACGATCTAACGACCAAGCGGTCGACCGAGCCCGCTGTCGAACCGACCGAGCCCGCTGTCGAACCGACCGAGCCCCCAACCGAACCCCCAACTGAGCGAACGCCCGAATCGACTGCGCGCCCGACCAAGCTGTCGACCAAGCGCCCGACTGAGCGAGGCGTCGAACCGAGCGAGCCCCCGACCAAGCCGTCGACTACGAGCGAATCGAGCGACCCGAGCGACCCGAGCGAATCGACCGAATCGACCGACACGTCGCGGCCCCCGAATTCCCCTGCAGCCGACTCGCGCGAGACCCCGCAAAACGCCAGCGAACAAATCGCCTCGAAGCGAGCTCCGCCCAGACCGAACGAGGCCGAGTTCGTCGACTTGATCGCGATTTGGTCTCAGATCGCGAGCGAACTTGGCGAGACGATCGGTTCCCAAAACTCAAGCCATTCGGGCCCGCCAAACGCACGCGCACTCGCTCAACTGAAGCAACTTGTCGACGTGCTCGTGTCGCTCGGAGAGACGATGCAGCGGACCGCTGAGACATCGATCGCGGCGCTCTTTCTAGCCCAGCACAGACGCACACCGCTGCCCCGCGAGGGCGTCGACTTCAGCCTGATGGCGGTCGCGAATGCTGGCAAAAGGATCGCCAAAGACAGCGCCAAAGACCTCAGCCGCGACCTGGGCGAGCTCCGCAAGCACATCGAGCCACGGACCCCCGCGGGCCAAACGATCCAAAGCAACCCACGGGTCAAGACGGCGAGCCCTCCGGCCCCGCGGAGGCGTGCACAGAGGGCCCCTCGCCGGGCTCAGGACATCACACAACTTCACATCGACGACGCCGGCCTCGTCATTCTTTGGCCCTTTCTTCGTCCCCTCTTCACGCACCTTGGGCTCCTCGAGGGCGTCGGGTTTCGCGATCCTGGCACCCAGCTCCGGGCCGCCGCGCTGCTCCGACTCGTCGCCGGCGGTGACCTCGAGATCGCCGAGTTCCAACTCCCCCTCGCAAAGATCCTCTGCGGCCTCGATCCCGACGCGCTCTTCGAGCTCGACGCGCCACTTTGCGAAGAGGAGTCGAGCGAGTGCACCCGCATGTTAGAGGCGGTGATCCTGCGGGCGCCGATCCTCAAAAAGATGTCCGTCGCCGGCCTCCGCGGTACCTTTCTGTTGCGACCGGGAATCCTCAGCGTACGCGACGGCAGCTGGCTCCTCCGGGTCGAGCACCGCCCCTTCGACCTGGTGCTCGAGCGTTTTCCCTGGACCTTTGAGTGGATCAAGCTGCCGTGGATGCAGACACCGCTGCAGGTCGAGTGGAGCGCCTGAACCTCGGGCATGTCCCCGATTGGCTGTGCTCGTTCAGTCGGTGGACAGGATCTGCTGGCTGGCTGCAACCGCGATCTTGTTGCCGCTGTCCAGCATGCCCGTCGCCTCATCACCATCGAGCAGGATGGCGTTCCCCGAGTCGGTGAGCACCTTCGAGGTACCCCTCAACTGCGCCTGATCGGCGGCCATCACCGGAACCGGAGGACTGCCCGCTGTGCCCCCGACGTACATCCAGCTGGCCGACGCCGAAATCTCGACCGCCTTACCGCCAACCGAGACCTTCGGACCCGTAAGCACGATCGACACCAACAGCTGCCAGGAGCCGGTCTGATTGGTGTCGGCCTGCAACTTCGCAGTGCTGGTCTCGACTGCAGTATCCCCTTCGACCGCGACAGGCTTCGGCATCCTTTTTTATCCATCCCGCAGCAACGGCCGCGACCCGTCGATGGTCCCGCCACCCCTCATGGCTGTCAATCTGCGGCCCGCAGGCGCCCTCTATCGAGCGGTGGGAATGCCTGTCGAGCCCGCCGCGTGATCCCATCTCCAGTGCCCTGTTCCGCCTCCCGCTCGACTCTTGGGGCAGATTCGCCTCCTTGGCTCGCGCACGCCCGGCCGGGCCGACTCCGCACCTCGGCAGCTCGAGAGGCCGCAGAGGTCAAGGCGCCTCAAGATGTCAAAATGGACCCATTACCCGATAATTTCCGAGAGAAATCGCCCGCGGATTCGATCTTTAAGAGCGATCTTTAAGATCCGTTCTACGGACAAATAGGTATCTAAATCACAAAAACAGGAGTGGGCGCTGGCGCCCCCAAGTACCCCCTTACCAGACCACAAGACCCGACAACGACATGTCTCGTACGACGACGGGCGTTTCTCGAGGGGCATGCCAGCCCGGCGGTCGGTCAGCCCGGCCAGCCGTCACTTGATCTGCAAGGGACCAAGGCGGCGCTCTACCCTCGCGCCACCCTAAATGTCACCGCGAAGTTACTTGTTGCGCCGCATAACGAGTGGATTATTCTGCCGTCCCTTCGCGGACCTTATTCGATCCATCGCGGCCAAACACCTTAGACCGCCACCTCCGCACCGACGTTCTTTCTTTTTTCCGCATCGATGAATCGAACCAGCGACAGCGACGTCTGTCGCCCCCCTAAACAGCCTAGCTAGGCTCCTATTACCCCTTAGCGCTCTTTTAGAGCGAACAAGCTCGGACCCATCATGCTCGCCCGTCTCACCATCACCCCCCGCACGCTCCTCCGCCGCCTCACCCGCGCCGGTGCGCTGACATTCGTGTTCGCCGGAGCCATCTCGGCCTCGAGCACCACGAGCGCAGCTGACCGCGGCGTCACCCAGGCCACCCAGGTGCTCAAGGGGACGCCGATGGATCATGCCGATGTCCTCAGCCTGATGAACGAGATGAAGCAGGCCTACTCCCGCGTCAGCGACTACACGGCGACCTTTGTCAAGCGTGAGCGCGTCAAGGGTCGGCTGCGGCCCCGCGAGGTCATGTTCATCAAATTCGCCGAGCCCTTCAACATCTACACCCGGTGGATGCAGGGCAAGCACGAGGGCCAAGAGTTGATCTACGCGAAGGGTTGGAACGGCGGCAAGATCCGGGCGCACACCGGCTCCTTCCCCGACATCACGGTCGACCTCGATCCCGAGGGCAGCCTCGCGACTCGGGGCCAGCGCCATCCGATCACCGACTTCGGCCTCGGCATCATGATCAACCTGCTCGCCCGTGATGTGACGCTCGCCGGTGCACGACCGCAGGACACGGTCACCTACCTCGACCTCGGCATCTCCAAGATCGCCGGGGCCACCGTGCGTTGCATCGAGGCAACCACGCCGCCGGCGCGGTGGTCTCCCTACTACGCCCACAGGGCCCGTATTTGCATCAATACACGGACGCATATGCCGGTCCGCGTGCTCATCTGGGACCGCGACGATCACCTGCTCGAGGACTACACCTACAAAAATATTCGGCTCAACGTCGGTCTCACCGACCTCGACTTCTCGCCGGATAACCCCGAGTACGGCTTCTAGGCCGGCCATACGCCGGTCGCCCCAAGAGAACCCAGGATCGTTCGACGAGAGCGAACCCTGGGTTCTCTATTTCGCCGTAGTCTTCTGGCGAGTCTCGACCCTATCATGCCGTCGACAGTGCACTGCCGCTGTACTGATAGGACCTCGACAATGTCTACATGCTCACGTTGGCTCTCTTTGGCGATCAGCGCCCCTCTCTTTATTCTCAGCGCCTGTGGCGACAATTCCCTTCCCCCTGAGGACGGCGATGATCCCTTCCGCCCTGAGAGCGGCGAGGTCACCCTAGACCTGACAGACCCCGCACAGGCGGAGTGGTTCATGGCCAATACTCAGGCCTTCTACTGGCTCGACAATGATCATGCCGACGAGTATGTCTACTACGAATGGCGGGAGGACCTAGGGGTCTGCGCTGCCGTGGGCGAGCGCCACGTCGGTTTTGGCTACCCCGAACTCGTCGGATACTTCGAGAACGCCGAGAACATCTGGGGCACAGGCGTACCTCTCGCGCCGCGCGTACCGACAGATGCGACCCGCGAGATGTGCGACACCTGCACGGGCATCACCATCCCCTACCTGTCGCCCAAGCGGATCACGATGACCGTCTCTAGCGTCAACGTCACCGATGAGAACGTCGCCGAGATGTTCACCGACAGCCCCGACATCCAGGCCGATCTTCTGCGCTCATCCCCACAATCGCGCGGTTTTATCGGCTTCCTCAATCATATCCCGGCCGTCGAGACCGAAGACGGCAACATCGTCCCGGAGTTCACCGCCGAGACGCCCTATGAATTTATGTACATCCGCCCGGCCAACGGCGACGATACGCCCGGCGATTACGCAGGCAATACCAACGCCACGGTGCAGTACGGCGCCATGTTCTACGAGTGGTTCATGACCCGCACACAGGCCTTCGACGAAGAGGTCGATGGCGACGGAAACGTCGTTACAGTGCCCGTTTTTGAGGGCATGGCAAACACTCATTTTGGCGATACGGATTTCAGTTCCCTCAGCGTCGACCTCAATACCATCGAGGTGCTCCTAGGCGACAGCGACAGCCAGTCGTTCACCGTAAATGGCGCGGCAGCCGTCTCCAACGTCACCGGAGAGGCCTTCGATCGGACGATGTCGGGCGCCACGACACCCCGCGACGATCCCGGCATGAGTGCACTCTTCGTCGGCGCCGGGGTCTACGGCTGCGTGCAAAAGATCGAAGTTGAACTCTGAGCGCAGGTTCGCATAGGGTGGAGCCAGAGGCTCCCCCGTGTACGATCTGCCGCACATCCCCCGCGCCGCCGTATTTGTTGTCGTGATCCAACAGGGCTCATTTTCGGCGGCCGCCCGGGAGCTCAAACTCTCTAAAAGCGTCGTTAGCACCCATATCCAGGCCTTAGAATCCGCCCTTGGGGTGCGCCTCCTGGAGCGCACATCCCGGTCCCTCCACCTCAGCGAGGCCGGTCGACAATTTTTCCCCTACGCCGAACGCATGCTCCAAGCTTGGACCTTAGGCCGTGAGCGGCTGCATACTCACGCCGACGAGCCACGCGGCCTCCTGCGGGTGAGCACGTCCAGCATTCTCTGCGAGAAGTACGTCATGCCGGTGATCGCCCGCTATATCGCGGACTATCCGCATACTCAGGTGAGCCTGCACATCTCCGATCGCACGGTCAACATCCTCGACGAGAAGATCGACGTCGCGATCCGCGGCGGCTCTCTCCCGGACTCCTCCCTGATCGCTCGCAAGCTCGGCGTCGACCACGAAATTATCGTCGGCGGCCCCGCTCTGGTGACGCAGTGGTCCGAGATATGCGATCCCAAGGACCTCTGCGACGCCCCCTGGGTCGTGCACACAAGCCTCAAGCAACCCTCTCGATGGTCCTTCCACTGTACAGATGGACGCCAGTCCAAGCTATCCGTTCAGCCTAGGGTCTGGGTGTCCTCAGCGATGGGCCTCCGCGACCTCGCCTGCCAGGGCGTTGGTTTTGCTGTCATGCCTTCGTTCATGGCGGAGGATGCCCGCCACAAGGGGCACTTGCAGCACATCCTGCCCACATGGTCCGCCCAAAGCAGCCCCCTCCACGCCATCTACACCTCGCGGGCCAATACTCCGCAAAAAACGCTCCGCTTCGTCGCGATGCTCCAAGAGGTATTCCCCCGCGGAGCCCCTTCAACATCCCTGCCTTGAGTTTTTCACGGGGCCTCGCCAGGATCAACAGCCCAGGGCCCGCGCGTGGTGAGCGATGTGATCGCCGATAAACGAGGCGATAAAATAATACGAATGATCATAGCCCGAATGCAGACGCAAGCAGAGCGGCTGCCCGGCGGCGGCGCAGGCCTTCTCAAAGAGCGCCGGCCGCAACTGCTCCCGTAAAAAGTCGTCGGCCTGCCCCTGATCGATCAGGATTTGCCCGACCGGCTGGCGACCGGCCTCGCCCACCAGAGCGCAGGCGTCGTACTGCCGCCAACGCTCGCGATCCGCCCCCAGGTAGTGGCGAAACGCCTTCTGTCCCCAGGGCAGAGTGCTCGGGGCGACGATCGGTGCCAGGGCGGAGATCGAGGCAAAACGATCGGGGTTGCGCAGACCCAGCACCAGCGCTCCATGGCCGCCCATCGAATGACCGGTGATCCCGAGAGCACCCGAGCGCAGCGGAAAGTGGGTACCGAGCAACCTCGGCAGCTCGTCGACGATGTACGAATACATGCGGTAGTGCGGCGCCCAAGGGGCCTCCGTGGCATCGACATAAAAACCCGCGCCACCGCCGAGATCGTAGGCGGCATCGTCGGCGATGCCCTGCCCGCGCGGGCTCGTATCGGGCGCGATCAGGATGAGTCCGTGCTCGGCCGCATAGCGCTGGGCGCCCGCCTTGGTCGAAAAGTTCTCTTCGGTGCAGGTCAGCCCCGAGAGAAAGATCAGCGCCGGTCGATCACCGTCGACCACCTGCGGCGGCAGAAAAACCGAGAAGCGCATGGTCGTGCCGGTCGCAAGCGAGAAGTGGCTGTAGGTGCCCATGCGCCCGCCAAAGCATCGCTGCTCGCGGATCGTCGTGATCTCTGCACTCTTTGGGTCCTCTGCGTGCGTTGTGCTCATCGCTCCTCCACCGGTACCATAAAGCCCCGGGTCAGCACACACCACGGAGCGCATGCCGAGCGCTAACTCGGACCTCTGGCTGGTACCCTGCGGCAAAGGTGATGCCGAGATGAAGGTCGTGCTCTTAGCCCCCGCCTACCCGCCGGAGATGCCCCAATTTACCCGCGGCCTGGCCGAGCTCGGCATCCAGGTTCTCGGCGTCGGCGACAGCGGCCTGGGCTCGCTGCCACCGCTGGTCAAGCGCTGCCTCAGCGACTACCTCCAGGTGCCCAGGCTGCTCGACGAGGCCGATACGATCCCGCGGATCCATCGCTGGCTCCGCGGCCGCGAGATCGATCGCATCGAGAGTCTGTGGGAGCCACTGGTGCTGCTCGCCGCTCGCCTCCGCGATCGCTTTGGCGTGCCCGGAATGTCGGCCGACACAGTGCTCGGCTTTCGCGACAAACAGATCATGAAAGAGCGAGTCGCCGCCGCCGGTTTAAGGGTGCCACGAGCCCGTCGGGTGAGCACCCGCGCCGAGGTTTGGGCGGCCGCCGAAGAGATCGGCTACCCGCTGATCCTCAAGCCTATCGCCGGTGCGGGCTCTGCTGATACTTACCGGGTCGACAGCGCCGACGAACTCCGCCGCCTCTTGCCGCAGATCCGCCACGTGCGCGAGGCGAGCTGCGAGGAGTTCATCGACGGCGACGAGTTCACCTACGATACGATCTGCATCGACGGCACACCGGCCTACGAAAATGTCGCCCAATACCTGCCCAGGCCGCTGATCGCCCGCACCGAAGAGTCGATCTCGCCGGTCATCTGCACCGTTCGCGATCTCGAGCAACCGGTGATCCGCCCGGGTATCGAGCTCGGGCGTGGGGTATTGCGCGCCCTCGGCATGGGCAGCGGCTTCACTCATATGGAGTGGTACCGGACCCGCGAAGGCGAAGTTGTCTTCGGCGAAATCGGCTGCCGACCCGGCGGCGCCCGTCTGGTCGATCAGATGAATTTTACAGGAGACATCGACCTCTTCCGCGAATGGGGCCGAGCGATCACCAGCGGTCGCTTCGCTGCCTCGACTGAGCGCCGCTTTAACACCGCGATCATCTTCAAGCGAGCCCGCGGCCGCGGCCGGATCACCCACCACAGAGGCCTGGCTGATTTTGTCCGCCGCTATCGCCAGTGGATCTGCGCCGAAGACCTGCTGCCCCTGGGGGCCCCTCGCCGCAACTGGTTGCATACCCTGGTCTCCGACGGCTGGCTGATGGTGCGTCACCCAGAGTGGGCCCAAGCCCTAGAGATCGCCCGCGCCGCAGCCGACGAGGTGACGCTCTACGCCGAGGCAGCGAATCGCGACCACCGCTGAGCACCTTCAACACCCCAAATCGCTCCGTTGGGCGTTTGTACCATGCACATTTCGGACTCTTTGAGACCATCGCTAAGTGCATAGACCCTTCCGCAATATGCATATAGACAAAGCGCATCTCCATCGGTCTTCGAGTCGACAACCATCACATCACTCGCCTGGCGCTCTCTCGCCCGTCGTCCACCGGCGACCCTGACAGGCCACAGGGACGGTGTTTAGCGCGTGATTGACCACAGCACGCCCTGCAAGCTCATACTCGCTCGTACCGCGCATCCGTCGCCCGCTGCGATGCAAGTTCTCGTCTGTCTCTGGTAATTTTTCCAAGAGCACCATAGGGTCGAAATTGGGAAAAATTATATGACAACTCTTCGACGTTCTGGAATCTCTTGTTTACTGATCTGTGGAGTGTGTGCTCTCGGGACAGGTTGCAGCAGCGATGACGCTGAGACGGAGGGCTCGGGCACCTCCCGGGGCTCGACCACCAACCCCACAGCTAGCAGCACCACAACGGCCAATACTACGAGCGGCACAGAGTCGTCGACCGGCACATCCAGCGTCTCCGGTTCGGCCACGGCTGTCAGCGCGAGTGAGAGCGATGGTACTGGCTCCACTGGCTCCACCGGCTCCACCGGCTCCACTGGCTCCACTGGCTCCACTGGCTCCACTGGCTCCACTGGCTCTACTGGCTCCACATCAGGCAGTACTGGAGGCGTGGCCTGCGAGGACCAGCCCGAGATCTGCGACGCTCTGGACAACAATTGCAACGGCCTCTACGACGAAGGTTGCGACTGTACGCCGCCGGATCTCAACCTCACGGCACTCGAGGGTTACACGGCCCGAGTTGTCTTTGATATCGCCGAGGGCCTGGGCTCCTACGGCCGCCTAGGCGACGTCGAGCGGGCCCTGGGCGACTACTGGCTAGAGGACGGCGAGGGTGTACTCTTCACCGTCAACAACACCGCAAATACTGCCGGTGGCATCGGCCGAATCTCACAGGATGGTGAATTCGCCGGCTGGCTCGTCGATCCCGCAACCCCCAAGTTGCCGCCAAATCCCTACCTAGAGTACGGGTATCAGGGTATCCTCTACAGTTGCACGACCGTCAAGGGTGATTGGATCCACAAAATCTACCCGGACGGTACGGTGGAGACCTTCGCCCACCAGGGCAATTGCGAGGGCATCATCTTCGGCGACCGCGGCGATGGTGAGATGCACCTCTACGCCAGCAACTACGGAAAGGGTACAGTCAATATGATCGCCGAGGACGGCACCTCGACCCAGCTCGCGCAGGGCCTGACGGTCGTCGTCGATCTCGCGATCCCCCCCGAGGACAGCGCCTTTAAGACAGGCCTCTACGCGATCAATCAGACCATCGACGGTGTGCACAGGATCGCCCCCGACAAGACCGTGACGCTTGACTACCCCTATGCGCTCGGCTTCGGCGTCGGCGAGGAACTCAGCTTCGCCTCGCCAACGTCAGCCTTTCGCGATCACTTCTACCACCTCTCCGCGACCCTGCAATCGGTTGTCCGGGTCAAGCCAGACGGCACCTGGGAAAAGGTGATCACGGGCCCCAAACTCGACTACGGGCTCTATTCGACAGGCGCAGTCTTCTCGACCAATGGCGCGTACTACTTCTTCACCAACGAGGATAATTTGATCATGCGGTTGCAGGCGTGCAACGCCGTTGGACAATGACAACCACGCGGAGTCCACAGGCCCGTGGGCTCCACCTGGGCCGGTCTAGCCGAGAAATACCAGGATCAGCAGGAGGCTAAACCCGGCCAGCACCACCGCGGCAAAGAGACCGACATAGAGCGCCCGAAACCCGATCTTGGCCAGGCCGCGGAGGTGCACGCCCATGCCAACGCCGGCCATCGCAATCGCAATTAAAAATGACGAGACTGTCGTCACCAGGGAACTCATGCCGATATCGACAGCCCCTCCGGCCCAAAGCGGGCTCTCCTCGAGATGGAGGGTGAGGTCCGGCAGCAGATGGAGCGTCTTTGCCACCGCCAAAGCGACGAAGCCGAGGATAAAAGGCGGAATCAAGGTTGTCAGTCGCGTTCTCGTGGCGACGTGAGCCTCTTCTCTTCGCCGCTTCTCGCGGGCGTAGAGCGCCCCTATGAGCACGACCATCGGCGCCAGTAAAAGCACTCGAACGAGCTTGACGATCAGCGCGACCTCCCCCGCCTCTGGACCGTAGGCGAAGCCCGCGGCCATAACCTGGGGGGTCGCGTGGATCGCCGTGCCCGCCCAGACTCCGAAGTCTGTTTGGCTGAGCTCTAGCATCATGCCGATAAGCGGAAAGACGACGATCCAGAGCAAGCCAAAGAGCGTGACCGCAGTCACCGCAAACGCGGTCTCATTGTCATCTGCCTCGACCACCGGAGCGGTGACGGCGATCGCTGTGCCCCCGCAAATCGCCGTTCCAACTCCAATTAGCAGGCCCAAGCGAAAGGCCACACCAAAGCGATTGCAGAGCCAAAGCGTCAGCCCGAGTGCGACCATCACACAGAGAAGATTGATCGAGAGAGCTTTCCCGGAGACCCTAAGAATCTCGAAAAAGTCGAGCTTTGCCCCCATCAGGACGATCGCGAAGGGCAAGATCTTTTTGACCGAGTATTTGACCCCTGACCGCAACAACACGGGCATCGGCAGGAGATTGCGGACCGTGATCCCGATCGCGATCGCGATCAGCATCGTATCGACGGGATGTCGCCCCTCCTCGCCCACTGTGAAAGGGGCAAAGGGTAGAGTATGGATAATGATCGCGACCGCGGCGATCGCGGTCGTCACTAGCAAGCCAGGAAGGCGTTGGGCGCTCGACTCAGACACTCGGTACTCAGATGATGAAGTCCACCCCGGCGATCGGACGCTGCCGATCGAGCGAGATGTATCGATCCCAGGTGTCGGAGATCACCGTGATCACCCGCTTGCCTGGGCCCAGACGCTTGGCGACCTCGAGAGCCCCCCAGACCGCGGCCCCACCAGAGAGGCCCGCAGAGATGCCCTCCTCCCGCGCCAGGCGCTCGGCCATCGCGAAGGCGACGTCCTCCTCACAGACGAGCACCTCGTCAATGCACTCGCGGTCGAGCACCGTCGGCACAAAACCCGCGCCGATCCCAGCGATCCGGTGAGGACCCGCCGGTCCACCGGACAATACGCAGGACTCGGCGGGCTCAATCGCGGCAATAAACAGCTCAGGGACCGCCGCTCGAAGCACCTGTCCCACCCCGGTGATCATGCCCCCAGTGCCGACACCCGCGACAAACGCATCCAGACGACCCCCGGTCGCCCGCAGGATCTCCTGGGCCGTCGTCTCGCGATGCACCTGCGGGTTCGCGGGGTTGTCGAAGTGCTGCGGCATGAAACAGTGAGGGTTCTCCTGCGTGATCTTTTGGGCGCGCTCGACAGCCCCTTGCATGAGCTTGCGCCCCGGGGTCAGCACGACCTGCGCACCGTAGTGTTCGATGAGCCGCCGCCGCTCCACCGAGCTGTCATCGGGCATCGTGATGATCAGCCGATAACCCTTTACCGCCGCCGCGAAGGCGAGCCCTATCCCGATATTGCCGCTCGTCGGCTCGACGATCGTATCTCCGGGCTTGAGCCGGCCCTCGCGCTCTGCGGCCTCGATCATCGCGACCGCGATCCGGTCCTTCACGCTACCGGCGGGGTTTAGGGACTCGAGCTTGACGATGACCTCGGAGCCACCAGCCACGATCACCCGCCGCAGCCGAACCATCGGCGTCGTCCCCACCAGGTCGAGCATCGACTCCGCGATCGTCTCTCGCCTCGGGCTGTCCTCGTTGCGCATATGCGAGCGGAGGATGGCCAAGTTCCCCCGCGAACGCAAGCGTTTCACGCCATCGGTGGTGAGGTTTCGAACGAGTGTGGATCCGAGATCAGCGGGCATCTCGTGCAGCCCCCGATTCAGCTACTGGGGAATGATCTGAACGTCGTTTATCCCCCTCACACTTGCGCCTGCGGGATAGGCGTACGAGACGAAGAGCGTATCGAAGTCCACACTCGCACTCGTGCCCCAGCCCCAGACCGTGACCCCGAAGGGCTTATCGCTACTCATCTCGTGACGACCGTTGGAGCAGCCGTTGACGTCCTCAAAATTGCCGGTCACGAGATCTATGCGGGTGTATTCATTCTCGCCGATCGGCATCCACCCGCCAAGCGTACCGGCACAATCGAGAGACACATCTGAGAAGGCACCGTCTTCTGGAGTGCGGACGACCACGAGACTGGTCTCCGAGTAGGTCGGGTCGGTGAAAAAGATGTACTTTTGTGGGTATTGTGCGGAAGGAATCACGTTGACCCACTCTGGATCCCCCACACCGCCATAGACGCCCCCCCCCGTCATGTACCCGGCCAGATAGAAGGGGTGGTCCCCATCCTGGCTCTTGACCTGGAAGGGACCGGGTGAGCTAAACTCGGCGACTACACCGAGGTCGATCGTACTAGGAGCCCCGTTTGGTTTGTTGGTATACGTCAGCTTTGTGCCGTCGACACCGCCGACGATACGCCACGGCGGCGACTCCTCCTGAGCAGTACGATTGCGGTAGCGGATCGCAGTGTAGTCGCTGCCCAGCGCCTGCACCGGCGGGATCTGTTGATGCGCACCATCACAGGCCGATGAAAATAGAGGTATGTTGAGACAACTCGCGCCGCCAAAAACCACAAAGGGCTTGTTCGCGAGCATCGGTGACCCTGTGAGCTCTGCCGTTTGTTCGATCTGGATCGTCTCGCCCCGATCGAGCATGTAGGTCACCGGCTGCTGCGCGACCGCAGACTCGACCCCATTGCCCCCTTCGATCTCGACAATTGGCTTGATCGTGACCTCGGTACCATCCTGATCGCCGACCAAGACGAGGAGAGGATGAGCATTAAAGACACTGCCGCTCTTGCCGAAGGCGTTGATCGCAATGTAGTTCGAATCCCAGGTCCCTCTCGGTAGCAGGAGGGTCGCCGAGGTCGCGGCGACCTCCCCCCCCCCGTAAGGCAGCATTTGGTAGGCCGCCACTGGGAAGTCTGTCGTAATGTGAAAGGCTTGTCCGCGACCCGTGCCCACCACCCCGGTGTTTCCAGCGATCGCTGCGAGCTGATCCGGACAGGTAGGAAACCCGCCCTCTCCGCGAGAGAGGAAGAGCAGCGCCACCTCTCCTACGGGTAGTCCGATCTCGGGATCATAGGGCTCGTATGTGATGTTCGCCCCCTGGCCATTCGGGATCCGCGCGAAGGTCCCGACGTCGAGCGATTGCCCCTCGTAGTCGACGGCGATGTGGACAGGCTCGTTCCAAGTGTTCGCAACAAACGCAGCGAAGCAGGCGCCCTTGGTCGCGGAGATAAGTCCCGTCTTCACCGCCCAAAACTCGCATCCCTCGGAGCGTTGGTCATTAAACGCATCGTCACAGGGCGTGTCGGGACAATCATCCCCCATACAGTCC
>CAYYUP010000020.1:43038-44198 GCA_964474905.1 uncultured Nannocystis sp.
GAATATGTTCAAGCAAATCCTCCGCGGCCACGCGCTCCTGCTCGCGATGCTCGCGATGCTCGCGCTGGCGTGCTCGGGCGGCATGCTCGGCCCGACGACGAGTGGCGCGACGACGAGTAGCTCGACCACCACAAGCTCGACCTCGACGTTGACGACGGCGACCACAGCCGGCGAGTCCGATCCTAGCGATAGCGGCTGTTCGTTTATCGACTGCTTCGATGGAGGAATCACCTGCGCGAGTTCGCCGGCGACCGCCGGCTCCAGATGCGGCTCCTGCGATCTATGGGCCCAGGATTGCCCCACAGAAACTAAATGCGCCGCCTCGACCAACGACGGCAGTGATGCCTGGAACACCGTCCAGTGCGCGCCCGTAGGTCCCAACAAACCCGGTGAGCCCTGCACGGTCGAGGGTTCGCTGGCCAGCGGAGTCGACAGCTGCGAGCTCGGTGCAATGTGTTGGCATCTCGATGCAGAGACCAACATGGGGACCTGTGTCAGTCTGTGCGAAGGCAATCTTGAGCGCCCTAGCTGCCTCGATCCGGGGACCTCCTGCATGATCTCGAACGACGAAGTGATCACACTCTGCCTCCCGCGATGTGACCCGCTGCTCCAGGACTGCACCCCCGGAGAGAAATGCACCGTCACCTACAACGGGCCCTTTTGCGTACGTCGGCCCAATGTCGAGCACAGTCTCGGCGAGCCCTGTGAATCTTCCCTGGATTGCAATCCCGGCCTCTACTGCGTCGATGGCACGGATTTCCCTGGCTGCGACGGTAGAGGCTGCTGTTCACCCTATTGTGATCATACAAAGCCAAATGATTGCCCCGGCGCCCCCGAACAATCATGTGTACCCTGGTATACACCGGAGCAGGCACCCGAGGGCTACGAGCACGTCGGAACCTGCGCAATTCCCTGATCGTTCCCTCGCTGCAATCGACCACATCGAGCAGGCGAATCAAGCCTCTCTGCTACCTATTCTACGTAGATACGCAGGATAATCGCGCGACATCTCCGGCCCGTGCGCAAACAAACATGTATTTTTCTCGACACACCTTGTATCCATGCCCGCCAATGCGACATCCATACTTACAGATTTCCGCTTCACTCCTTGTCGGACTCTGTCTCGCCTGCACCGCCGATGACAGCAGTAGCACATCTGA
>CAYYUP010000020.1:44298-88202 GCA_964474905.1 uncultured Nannocystis sp.
CTCGACATCGAGCACCGGGACCTCCACGTCCGGCACAACTTCGACCTCCACAGGCGATCCAACGGGCACATCCACCGGTGGCGGCGGGGTCTGTGAGGACGTGGGCGCCGTCGACTTCGGTGACTGTGCAACTCCCCTCGGTTGGATCTTTGACGGCGATGGCTGTGTCGCGCTGGACGGCTGCGACTGCGGCCCGCACTGCAACGCCATCTTTGCCTCCGCCAGCGAATGCGGGAATAGCTGCGCCGCAGCCGGTGAGTGCAGGAGCGATCTATTCATCGGCAAAGGCCTGGCCAGGGGTGCTCCCTTCGGAGTCGGTACTGGCTGCGACGAGGTGGATATCTGCGGCGGCCCGTCGGTGGCCATTACCGAAATCCTGCCCAACGCGAACTGTGGGGACAGGCCCTACTACCCCTGCGAAGGCGTCCACTGCAGCCTAGGCCCCCTCCATCACCCCTACACCGAAGAGGAGTTCGAAAAGCTCTGCGCCGCCTCACTCTTGCCGGGCGTCGACCTGGTCGCCTGCGTCCTTTTTGAGTAAAGTCGCAGCTTGGCTTCCCTCGCCGCTGGTCTGCCGCGCCGAGGATGGGCTCTCCGCTCCCGGCCCTGCGGTCCCTCTGGCCGCAGGGCTGTCCTGGTCGGGAATACCGGCAGTCTCTGCAAAACCATGCAGTTCGCTGATATGATCCGATCGAAATGCCCCCTGCTGCCGACACTGCGCCAAACTCAGGCCTCCGGCGAGTACGGCACACTGCGCTCGCCCTCTCTCTCGGCCTTTGCGCTGGTCTCGTGCAGCTCGGCGCCCTTGGTCCGCTCGCCTGCGCCAGGAGCTGCGAGCGCTACAACCGTGCACCTAGCGCAGAGCCCTGTACGTGCACAGCAAGTACTGTCTGCGCCCCCAGCGAGGATCCCAGGCAGCTGATCATCGCCCCCACAGACCTCTGGCCCGAGGTCGCGATCGGCAGCCTAGGTGGCTGCACCGGCACTCTCATCGGCCCGCGCCACGTGCTCACGGCCGGTCATTGTGTCGTCAGCGGCTTCGACGGCGATCGTTTCTCCTGGACGCCGCAATTCGCCGCGGCCCGTGATGGCAATGACCTGCCCTACGACAAGGTGCCCGTCTCCCGGGTCTTTGTGCCCAAAGGCTTCATCGAGCACGAATGTGGCTGGAGCGACCGCGGAAACCCGACGGAGTGGGATTTTGCGCTCTTAGAGCTCGCCGAACCGATGGAGATCGAGCCCCTGCCCTATCGTGCATTAAACGACCAAGAACTCGAGGGGGCCACGCTCTACAATCGAGGCTATCCAGTCGCCGGCTCCTGTGCACCCTCGGACAGGCAAGAAAATTCGATGTGGGGCAGCGAGGGCACCCTCGATCGCGAATTTATCCGCGAAGGATTCCTCTATTCATCGCTCTTTGGCTCCGCCGGTCACAGCGGCAGTGCGGTGTACACTCGCGATCCAACAACCGATGAGTTCACGGTGATCGGAGTGTTCATAGGCCCGGTCTGTGGCGAATGCCCCTGGCGAACCAGCACCGCCGTGCGCCTAGGCCCGACCCCGGTCGACTACCTGGATGCCTGGATCAGCGGTGCCGAGGACCGCCCCTGCTGCGAGGCCTGGGTCGAAGGCTACGGTCCCACCGCGCAAAGCAGTGAATAGTCACACAACACGCCCCCGTTACCGCTAGCTTATTTAGCCAGGGTTGATAATGCAGGTGTCGAGGATCGTACTGACCGCATCCTGAAAAAACGCGTTGTAGTCCTCCGAACAGATCGCGCCTTCGATCCCGCGCTCGCCGAAGAAGCCGATCATCTCCGACCAATGGGCGCCACCGTTGCCGCAGCCCATCTCTGGCTGCGGGATCAGACCGAGCATGACGATGCGATCCTCATCGCCGCCCTTGGCCGCGACGACGGCGTCGTAGGTATCCAAGGAGGTGTTCATGTCCTCGACCTTGGGATCGTCGGAGAGGAAAGTGACCACCAGGATCGCGTCGTCGCGCAAAAAGCCCTCGTTGCAGCCACCGGGATCGTTGAGCGTGGACGAGAGCGCCTCGACGATGCCGTCCATCGGCCGCTCGGAGGGGTGGCCCGCAAGACCAACGGAGGCCGCACACGAAAAATTGTCGACGAGCTTTGGATCCTCGGAGAGCAGGTAGCGGTTGCCACCGAAAAAGTCACAGGGCATGTTGCTCGCCGCCTCGCCGGCGGGATGATCGACACCCGCACCGCGAACCGAGTCGCATTTAACAAAGATGTCCTTGCACGCGTAGCTCTTCGCAGCCTTGCAGGTACTGTGGTTGCAGGTATTTGGACTGCAGCGACCCTCCGCGTCAGTATCGGCGACCATGATGTGGTAGTCGCTGGTCGGCAGGGTCTGTTCGATCGTGTCGATAAAGGCTGGAAATGCCGCCTTGAGCGCATTTTGCTCGCCTTGCATCGATACCGAGTTATCGATCACAAAGAGAAAATCGACCTTCTTACAGCCCTCGGGCTCGCCGGTCGTCGTCGTCGTCGTCGTCGTTGTTGTGTCATCGGTCGTCGAGTCTGTCATCGTCGCACTCGCGGACACACCGGTGGTGCTTGTCGACTCGCCCCCGCTGCTATTTGTCTCCGAAGTGCTGCCGGTGGTGGTCATCCCCCCCGTGCTCGAGCTGCCGCTCGTATCGCCGCTGCTCGCCGTCGTGCTCACGGTGGTATTGCCCACTGTCGTGCCCTGGCTGCCGGAGCTGTCGTCGCCGTTGCAGCCGATGAATGCACACGCAAACGCGAGCGGGATGAGGTGGGCCTGGGTCGATGTCATGCGCATTAGAGAGTGCTCCGATTTGCCCCACTTTACGACGGCAGCGCGGATGACAACACCCAGATCAAGCGAGCCACGAGCGTCGGTGAGCGCGACCTCGCCGATCCGCCTCTGGGAGCTACTCGAGCGCCGGGCGCTCACGGGCGAGCGAGCGCTCCCGAGGAAGCACCCAACAGCGCGGGTTATTGATATATCCGAGATGCTCGTAATAGGCGTTGGCGGCCGGCGCCGAGATCACGATAAGCTTGCAATGCGGGCCCAGCTGCTGGTGCATGAGGCTTTGCAACCGGCTGCCGATCCCCTGGCCCTGGTAGCTCACATCGACCGCGAGATCCGATAGGTAACACGCGTAATGGAAGTCCGTCAGCGCCCTCGCGATGCCCACGAGCGTGTCACCATGCCAGGCTGAGATCTGCAGATTGCTGTTCTTTAGCATGCCCTCCATGCACTCTCTGTCGTGCACTGGGCGACGAGCGCTCAGGGTCGAGCGCCTCAATACATCGATGAACAGGTCCGCGCTGAACGGATGGTTGATCCTATATTCGATGCTCATCGATGCTCCATGTGCGCAATTGTAACGCTCTTCAAGCTGCCCACGCGAGCAAAATCAGGGATCGCTCGAGTGCCCATACGCATCTCTCGTGGCCGCTCGGCCGAGCGAAATAGCGCGAGCCCCTGCGCCTCCGAGCTAGGTGATGCGCTTGCCGGTGATCAGGTCGTAGACATGACCCGGCATGGCCAAGCGAAAGCCAGCGCGCTCGCAGCGGGCCCGGTGGTCCTCGATGTTGTCCTCGTGATGCATGAGGATCATCTTCTTGCGAACTACCATCGGCAAACGCTCGAGCAGCGCGAAGAAGCCGTGCACCTGCCCTGGATAGTCGACGAAGGTGCTGTCGTGGAAGAAGAGCGAGGTGCGAGGCTCTAACGACATCAGCAGGTCGGGGTCGACGGTCGAGTCACCGCTCCACCAGACGATGCGATCGTCGTCAGGCTCGTGGCCCACCGCGATCTCGAGGGAGCATGAGGGCTTGCCCGGCACGTGCTCGTTCTCCCGCGCAGTCACCCGCATCAGGTCGCTCTTAAAACTCTCGGAGTGGGACCAGGGGTTCTCGCGCGGCGGCTCGGAGCTGTGGGCGTCGATCATCTCGAAGTAGGTGCTGAGCGTACCGTTGGCATTGGAGCCATCGGCGTCGCGGCGGTAGCGGAGCGAGGGCGCCATCGTCTCCCAGATCTCATCGACAACCGCGGAGTGGGCGATCATCTTGGGCCGCGGCCCGCCCTCGTAGGTCGACTGCACACCAGCCTCGCTGAAGAAGAAGCGCTGGAAGGCAAAATCCTCGAGACCGAAGATGTGATCGCCGTGCACATGGGTGATGAGCTGGCCCTCAAAGTCGTGCCAACACATGCCCGCGTCGTGGATCTGATCGGGCGCCTGGCGACCGCAGTCGATGAGCCAGCGGCGACCGTCGCTAAGCGTGACCATCGAACAGGTCGTGCCGTAGCGCCTTGAGAACGCACCTCCGGCGCCAAAGAAGCGCAGGGTCATGTGTTGACGTGCGTTCGCCACCGGGGTCCGTTGCTACTACAAGGTCCAGGAGGATTGATGTGCCCCGTCATTCACGACGACGCCCATAGATGCTAGCTCATCCCGCAGCGCGTCCGCCTCTTTCCAGCGTTTTTCGTGACGCGCTCGCACTCGCTGCTCGATAAGCCCGTCAATGCGAGCGGTGTCGAGACCCAAACGCGCGACTTTGTGATCCCGGCGGGCGCGCAAGTAGACCTCGGGATCGCTGCCAAAGACCCCGAGGAAACCAGCGACCTCCGCCATATCGTGGACGAAACGAGCGACCGTCGCCCAGCGAGCGACCGCGTCGACGTCTTTTTTCTTGGCGGCGAGGAGCCGGTTGACCTCGCGGAGCGGTTCGCTGAGCACCGCGATCGCAGCCGCTGTATTGAGATCATCGACGATCGAAGCGCGAAAACGCGATCGCAGTGCTTCGACCGAGGCGACCACCGGCTCTTCGGGGGCTGTACCCCCCTTTGCTTCCTGCACAGCCAAGAAATCCTGGGCCTTGGAGAGCGTCTCGTAGATCGCACGGAGGCGCTCGTCGGCCTCCTCCAGACCCGGAAAGTAAACCCGACGACGCAGCGCCTCGGCGTCTGTCGTCGCCTGGCACGAGGGACAGATTCCGCTGTTTTGCGCCTCCAGTGGCAGCACCTTTTTGCAGCTCGGGCATGCGACCTCGACGTCGAAGTTGATGCCCGAACGGTAGTGCACACCGAGCAGGTAGAAACGCAGCGCCTCTGACGGGTAGAGCCCGGTGACCTCGCGGATGGTGAAGAAGTTGCCCAGGCTCTTGGACATCTTCTCGCCGGCAAAGTCGACGAAGCCGTTGTGCAACCAGCGACGGGCAAAAGTACCGGCACCGCAGGCGCCCTGCGACTGGGCGATCTCGTTTTCGTGGTGCGGGAAGATCAGATCGCGACCGCCAACATGCACATCAAAGCTCTCGCCCAAATAGCGCCGGCTCATCGCCGAACACTCGATATGCCAACCCGGTCGACCCTCGCCCCAGGGGCTCGGCCACGCCGGCTCGCCCTCCTTCGCGCCCTTCCAGAGCACGAAGTCGAGGGGGTTTTCCTTGCGCTCGTTGACCTCGACGCGTGCACCCGCCTGCATGTCCTCGAGGCTGCGCCCGGAGAGCTTGCCGTAGCCCTCAAACTTGGCGACCCGAAAATAGACATCGCCTGCCGCCGCGTAGGCCAGGCCGCGCTCGATAAGCGTGCCTATCATCGCCAGCACCTCGGAGATGTGCTCGGTGACCTTGGGCTCAATGTCCGGGGGCCGGCAGTTTAGGTCGGCGAGATCGCGGTGGTACTCGTCGGTGTAACGCTTGGCGATAAGCGCTGGCTCGACGCCCTCGGCCGCCGCCTTGCGGATGATCTTGTCGTCGATGTCGGTGATGTTGCGGGCGTAGGTGACCTCGACGCCGTGCCCCTCGAGCGCGCGCACGAGAATGTCGGGCACGATCGCCGCCCTAGCATGGCCGATGTGGCTCATGTCGTAGACCGTTGGACCGCAAACATAAATCCGACAACGACCTGCCTCGAGGAGCTCTAAGGGGAGCTTGGTGCGCTGCTGAGTGTCGTAGAGGACGAGCCCGGAGGTCTGCGTCGGGTGCTTCTTTTGGGGGGAATCTGCCAAGGGGTCCGCCGTGAGCTTAACCGGCGGCCATAGTGCCCTAGCCCCTCCGCCGGCGCCACCACCAAGCGAGACTCGCGAGGTTCCAGCCGACGACCAGAAGCACTCCGCCCCACATCAGCGGCGCCATCCACTGCGACGAGGGCGTCTCGCCAACCGCGATCAGGTAGCCATTTGGATCCACCGTCACCACGCGCTCGAGCAACGCTCGGCGGATCGACGCCGGATCAAAGCTGAGCTGCCCGTCCTCGAGGCTGCGCTCGACCAGGTGATCGCCTTCGACAGAAAAACCCTTGCTCGTGGTGCTGTCGCCGTAGACCACGGTGATCGCGCTGCCCTGCAGAGAGATCGACTCCGCCGGTACGAAGTAGGTCGCGGTGGTCGGCAACACCGATACGCCGTAGCTCACGTCGACCCGCGGCGCCGGCTCCAAACCAACGCTGACGCGCTCTTGGGCGGCCTCACGATCGACGACCGGGATGCGCGCGTAAAACCGGTAAAACGAGCCGCTGGTCTGCTTTTTGGGGCTGAAATAAGGCACCCCAAGCTCGGCGACCGCAGCCTCCGCTCTCTTCTTTGAGCTGAAGGACGAGCGACCGAGCTGGATCTGTGCATCGGGCAGGCTGACCACAAGACCCAGACGCTCGTCGGCGCCGACGAAGAAGGGCTTGCCCTCGATGTCGGTCAGCTGCAGACCGCCACCGCTGCGCTCGGAGAGCGCCGCCACCAGCGACTCGGCATCGGCCTCGTGGCTCTGGCGGATCGACTCGGCGTTAAAAAAGGACTCGATCCACGGGTACATGCGCAGCTTGCCGAGACGACGCATGCGACCGGCATAGACACCCTCGAATTGGTTGCGCGCCTGACCCTCGCGGCGCTTGGCGGCGGCAAAGAGGCTACCGCCGCCCTCGACAAGGCGGATGTACGAGACCACCCGCGAGTCGACCTTAAGACGAGCCGCGTGCTGGATATCTGGGGTGCCGCGAAGGATCACGTAGGACTCGTCGAGATCGTCCGGCACACCGTCCTCGAAGAGCGTCGCGGCGCTGCCCAGATCGACGGGCTCGCTGCTCTGCAACCAGTAGTGGAAGTCGCCCCACATGGTCACCAGGAGGTAGATGCCGAGCGCCGAGACCACCGCGTCGATGATCGGCGAACGCCGTCGCCTCGGCCGGGGGCCGGGCTCGATCTCGTCCATTTCCTGATGCTGGGTCGTCGACTCGCTCACAGCCACCTCGCTATATCACGCCCCCAGAGAGACCGCCCACGGGCTCAAAGGTTCCCGCTACTCGCGATACACCAGAATCTCGCGACTCGCCTCGACATCGTCGCCATCGCGCGCGGTGATGATGATCCGATTGCCACCGACCACCAGCGGTACCTCTGTGGCGATCGCTAGAGATCTCGCGCCGTCCCCAGAGCGGGCGGCATTGGCCTTAAAAAAGACCTTTTTCTCGACCTCGCCGGGACCCACAGGCGCGACGCCGATCACCACATCGCGGAGCCTTCGCGGATGGCTGAGCAGAGCTTCGATCCGCAGCGTCGCCGACTTCACCACCCGAGGCGTCGCCGCGAGCTCGATCGTCGGCGGTTGCACGAGCAGCACCGCGCGGGCGGGCAGCGGCCGCAGCTTGGCCTTGGCGCCCGCTGGCGAGGTGAGATCCTCGGGCACCCACGCCCGCCGGCCGGGCTCGATGATCACCGCCAACCAACGCCCCGCGGCCCCCTCAACCTGGAGGATTGTGCCCGCCGGCAGCTCGCTGAGAACCGCCGACTTGCCGTCGGCACCGTTGTAAAGACGAGCACCCTCGTCACCGATTCGCACCCGCCTGCGACCGGCGACGTAAGCCGGACGCTCACCCACCAAGCGCAGCTCCAAACGCTCGCGGGCGGCCTCGTGCAGATCGATGTCGGCGATCATCAAGTCGAGTTCGAGCGGCGCCGCGAGATCGGGCTTGGCGGCGACCGAAATACCAAAAGCACCTCGCGCCTGGCCGCCGACCTTGATCGGCCCGAGATCGTGAAAGCCCTCCTCGAGCAAACCCTGGGCCCCCGACTTGTTGCGGAGCAGCGCCCGCACGGCCTTCGCCGGCGCCACCCCGACATTGCCCGCACGCACCGCCAAGAGCACCCGCTCGCCCGCCTGGAGAACACCATCGCCGTTGCCGACGACTTTAAAAGGTTCGCCGATCTCCGGGCCCACGACCTCGGGCCGGGCCGGCGCAGCGGCGACCAATGCCGGATCATCGACGATCCAATAATCGTAGGTCGGTTGCGAACGCGGCAGGCCCGTGACCTCCAGGCGGAGCTTCGCGGCGCCGTCGGGGACCTCGCCTGGCTCGCCACTGTGCACCTCTAGCCCCAGATCCTCGACAAAGGAGGGGTGCCAGCCCATCACCTTGAGGCTGATCTCGCGGCGCACGCTCTCACCCGGCGGCAGCGATCCGATCAGCAGTTCGATACCGTCGAGTTCGTCGTGCACACACTCGGTGAGCAAGTGCAACCGCAACGCCGGCTCGCTGCCAATATTCGTCACCTTCACCGCGAGATCAAAGGGGGCTCCCGCCTTGATCTCGCCATCGCTAGTGATCGACGCAACAACCTCGATCTTTGGATCACCGCTCGCCGCCAGCGATCCCTGCCAGGGGATCTTTTTCGCCTTTAGTCGAGCGACCAAAGCGGAATCTTCGCGATCGGCGAGTCGGGCCTGAACCGCCCTTAAAGCCGCATTACGACCCTTTTTGTCGATACCGACCAGGGCCAACGCGACCTCGCGTGCGATCGCCACCTCGGGATCGCGGAGCTCAGTCGGCTCCCCCTCCGAGAGGTCCCGGAGTTCGCCGAGATAGCGGAGAACCTTGGCCACCGGCGGCCGCTTCACGGGCTCTGGATCGTGGCGCGCGGAGGGCAGATGGGCGACCTGCGAGCGCTCTCGTTCACGCTCAAAACGCTCGAGATCGAAGTAGCGAGCGACCCCTTGGATGTCGCTGAGTTCGACCGGATAGAGCACCAGATCGGGAGCGACACCGAGGCTCTGGATCCGTTGATCCCCGGCGACTCGGTATTCGGCGATCGTCATCTTAAGGGCGAGTTCGCGGCCGTAGGGGGCGAGCGGCTTGAGCATCTGCACGGTGCCCTTGCCGAAGGAGCGACGGCCCAAAATAACGGCGCGACCTGAGACCGCGAGAGTGCCGCTGACGATCTCCGAGGCCGATGCCGCCTCCTCATCGATGAGCACAACGATCGCCACCTCGGGACCTATGATCGTCTCCGGCTTTGCCGACTCCGATTCGCGACCGATCGCCGAGTGCACGCTCACGAGCTCGCCCTCCGAAAGAAAAAGATCGAGCACCGCGATCGCCTGGGTGAGCAGACCCCCGGTATTGCGGCGCAGATCGAGGATCACCGCCTTGAGCGGAACCTCGGACTGCATCTCGCGGATCGCCGTCGCCACCTGCTCGCCGGTATTCTCCTGAAACGTGATCAGCCGCAGGTAGCCGACATCCGCGGGCAGACGTGCCGAAAGCACGCTCTCGATCGAAATGATCTGCCGGGTGATCGCGATCTTCAGCGCCTTTTTGTCGCGCCGGATCTTGACGATAATCTCGGTATCGACCGGACCGCGAAGTAATTTTTGAGCTGCGCTTACGGCCATGTTGACCGTCGACTGATCGCCGATCTGCAGGATCAAATCGCCGCCCTTGAGGCCGGCCTTTTCGGCGGGTGATGTGGGCAACACGCGAACCACTCGGATCCGCCGCTCCTCCTGGATGATTTCGGCGCCAATGCCCCCAAACTGCCCTTTGGTGCGGACTCCGAGGTCGCTGCGCTCCTCCGGCGTGAGCAGGATCGTGTGCGGATCCAGGGGCGAGAGCAGGCCGTTGATCGCCGTGTACTCGAGGCGATGCAACGCCTCTTCGTCTTCGAGATCGAGGTGCGCCTTGGCGAAGATCAAGACCTGCTCCAAGACCCCCGCGACCACCAACGGCGAACCCAACTCGCCGACCGAGAAGCTCTCGCTGGCTTCGCCAACGGTGATCTCAATACGCTCTCCGACCAACTTCGCGAAAAGCTCGGGAAACCTGAGGCTGAGATCGTGCAGCGCCCACGATAGTTGCTCGCGACCGTCAAAGCGGCTCTTGTCGAAGTACTCCTCTTGCACCGAGTAGGCCGCCCAGAGCAGCAGCGGAAACTCGCTGCGCTCCAGGGCTGCCTCGAGATCGATCTTCTCGGCACCCTCGGCCTTGACCCCGGCGGAATCTGAAGCGGGGCCCGGCGCATCCCCCGAGCAGGCGATCCCCGCGCCCCAGAGCCAAGCCAACGCGAGAGCGGAGAGCGATGTGCGACGCATCGACTGCAAGCATAGCCGCCAGCGACCCCGCTTCGTTCGCCATTAATTTTCAGCACCGCATGCGACGCGATTTGCAGCTGCGCACCTCTACGCGCTTCTACGCACTTCTATGTACCGCAATGCGCGTCCCCGTGCCCTCGATGACACCGATCCCCCTGCTCGACGGCTCACAAATCTGTGGGCATCGCGAAATCACAGCTACGGGCGATCGCTCCCGCGAGCTTGCGAAAGTCCTCGCCGCAGCGGCGCGCGGCGGTCCCGTGAGCTCCGAGCGCTCCGTCGGCTGCCCGCAGATGAAAGATGGGCTTGCGGACCTCCATCGCCATGGGCATCAAGCTTCGATAGTGCTTGAGTTGCGCGAGGCAATTCGGATCCTGCTCGAGGGCCACCCCAGAGGGCTCGACCTGCAAGACGGAGCGCTCGTACTCCGCCGGGATCCGTACCATCCACTTTTCGTAGGCCGACACCGGTCGATTCAGCCGTACATTATGCTGGAGTGCGACATAACCGGCAGGTTTCATCTCCCCCTTCGGAGCCGGCAGACCCTTGGGAGCACGCTGCAGCCGGTCGTTCCACTCATCGCGCCAGGTGCCGAGCGAAGGGCCGAGGTTGCGCAGCCCTTGGAGCGAGAAGAGGTCAGGCACCAGGGGAATCACCACGTGGTTGGCGGCCAAGAGCGAAGAGCGGTTGATCGCCCCAAGGTTCGGCCCGACGTCGATGAGCACGACATCCGCCCGATGACGCTCGGCGGCATCAAGGATGATTCGATAAAAAGCCGTGCTCACCCGAAACGCATCCTCTTTTCTGTCGAGGCATCGCGGCCACTGCTGGGACAGGTCATCTTCGAATCGAGAGAGCCCTAGGTCTCCAGCCAATAACCCGAGATTATCGGCGACAAGCTCGATCGGCTGCTCAGCGATATCTCCAAGACCACGCATGATCGGCGTCACGGCTCCGAGGATTGTGCGCGAGTGCACGCCATTGTCGGGCCAAATTTGCTCGAGATGCTGCTCGTCCAGAAACATCGATGTCAGGTTGGACTGCGGGTCGAGATCGGCGGCGAGTACTCTCACTCCGAGATCCGAGAAAGTCCAGGCCAGATGGTGGACAAGGGTCGTCTTACCGACGCCTCCCTTGTTATTGAAAAAGGCGATGGTCTTCACGGGCGCACCCTCAGTGTCACGAGAAAGTTGGTTGCGCTACCAAAATCGAACTCCGGCGGCGGATTGAGGTTCTCCTTGAGCAGCCTGCGAGCAGTCGGAATACCGTAGCCAAATCGTTGTACATAGCCGAGGGTCGCCATCATCTCGGCGATCAATGGATTTCGGTAATCTGTGATTCCCCCACCGAAGGTGTCCTTTGTAACCTGTCCAAAGAGCCCTCCTGGATTGTGGATTTCGATCCTGTCACGGAACCAATAAACGCGCACAGGGGCGTTGCTCGTCTCGTAATTACGATGCATCAGCGCATTTCGCACGAGCTGCTGGAGTGCCGCCAAAGGGTAGTCAGGCGCTCGGATTTCCCTTGCCGCGGAGGTGAGATCCACCCGCGTCGAGATGTTTAGCTCGAGAAGGTCATCCAGCTGACGGATCACCCGGTGGAGCGGGCCGTCCAGGCGTTTCTCGTCTTTGATCGGATCACCGAGTTCATGCCCGTCGATGCGGAGAAACTGGACGAACGATCCCGGGGCAAAGTCCTCCGGGCGCTCACCAAAGAGGATCAACGCCCCATGGCTCGGCGCCTGGCCGACGAGGAGGCGGAGCGAGGTGAGGCGTTGCTCCAGGGTACGATGATTCTGGGCGAGCACATCCGGGGAAACGGCAGAGGGCAGGTATTCCTCATTAAAATACCGAATATCGAGGTCTTCGATGTTTGCACCTCTTGCGGCGCGCCGATCGAATGGTTGATTCTCGCTCTGACTCAGGGCCCTCTCGCGGAGAATACGCTCATCCTCCTCACCCGCTTGCTGTGTGCTCGGACCGATTCGAACCCAGACTCGACCATTGTAGCGCACAGGGGGCGATGACGAAGGCTGGACAACGATGGCCGCGATCGCGTGCTCACCGAGACTCAAACGGCTGATACCAATGGACGGTACCGGGAGGATTCCGCCGCTTCGAATCTGCGCCAACTTCTGGAGTAGCTTGTCTGTAATGTCGAGGCATGAGGGAGTGCCATCATCCTTAAGACCGACGAAGACAACCCCTGGCTCTCGACTGCCGGGCAAATCATTGGCAAATGCACAGACCGTCCGGCTGACCTTTGTCATGTCAGAGGCGGACGACTTTCGCTCGACTCGATCATTCTCCATCGCGCCGATGAGCCCGCGGAGCTGCTCCTCTGAGAGAGGCACTATTCTTCTCCCTGCAAACATTGAGGACATTCATGCCCTATTTGACCACCCTCAGGCAACGATTTTCGCGACCTCTCGAAGCCCGGCACAACACCTGCTTCCCGCAGGACTCTCCCGGACCCGTTCGACCGCCCTTGGCCCGAGACAAAGGTCGAGAAGACCGGCATTGCCGCCAGACATCGGGGAATAAAAACCTGCGGGGTGCCGCCTTGCGACGATGTCAGGAGCTTGCACTCTCTCATGAGCAGATCTTCGCGGGGCGAACACGGCCACAGTCACACGCGCCCCCCTCGTTGGCAAGATCATGAGCCTGCCCTGCACTCGCAGCACAGCATGCTGACGCCAGCTCCTGAGATCGACGCAGCCCAGATGCCAACGAGCCTGGCTTCCGCCCGTCGTTTAAAGATCGACACAGGGCAAGCACAACGCCGAGCTGTCCAGCCCGAGCTCTCGTAGATCGGCTCCTGAGTGATCTCACCTTTAATTAATTGCAGCTGCGCGTCGGTATCCAGCCTCCTCTTAGGCAGGCGCTCAACGCGCTCAGGAGTCACCTCCGCGGCGAAGGCAGAGGATCGCAGCCCTCGTTTTAATTGCTATCATTTGTGTCTCCAAATATATTCATTATTTCGCAGCGATCGTCTTCGCTCCCCTAAATGCCCAATAAACCGTCAATCCGGCGATGGCACGGGATTCGCTTGTCAAGTTTTCGTCTTGCGCGACCTCCTCCGCACTCTTGTCCTCTGCGTGCCCGCAGTCCTGCTCCCCCTCGGCTGCGTCGATGCGCCCTTGACCACCGCCCATCTCGACCCCGATGGCCAGCTCCACAGTGCCCGCATGGAGCAGGGCGCTTTCGCCGCGCGGGTCGACGCCGAGCATCAGGCCGCCGTCCAGATCACCGCTGTGCTCGCCACCCAGACCGAAGGTCCGCTGACCGATGCCGCGGCCTTCTCCACCGGCGAAGAAGCGGTGCATCTCCACCTCCGCGCCGACCGCCTGGCGACACCCAGGCCGGTTGTCTTTGTCTGGACCCACGACGGCGAGCGCGAAGAGGTCGAGGGCGTGCTGGCTCCCTCGACCACGCTGGCGATGGCGAGCAGCCACAGCATCGATCGCGAAAGCATCGGCACCTGGACGATCGAGATCCTGAGCATGCCGAGCGAGAGCGGCGCGCAGGCGTCCCTCTTTGAGCGCGAGTTTGTCATCCTCAGCGAGTAGATCCCCGGGGCCCGGTCGACCCGCCCTCGCGCTCTGTCGCGAGCGCGGGTCTTTTTCTTGCCCTGAGCGCGCAAATTCCCGGGCGAAGCTCGATCCGCACGCTCGCCCGACTGGACTCGCCTAGGTCCGGACCGTAGCATTCGGGCCATGGCAGCCGGACTATCCACAGAAGAGGTCGAGATCTTCGCCCGCGGGCTCTACCACCTCGCCAGCGTCGACGGAATCGAGAAGGAGGAGACCGCACTGATCTCCGAGTTCCTCGAAGAGACAGGTTCGTCGATCACCTTCGACGACCTCAAAGATTCGACCTTCATCCCCTACGAGGCAGCGCAGACCCTCGAGGCGACCTACCTCCGCCGGATCTTCATCCTCTCGGCGATCACCCTGGTCAAGTCCGACGGACACTTCTCCGACGCGGAGCGCCGCGCCCTGGGGGAGATCGCCGACGTGTTCGGCCTGAGCAACGCCGAGTTCGGCGATTTGGAGCAGGAAGCGGCCCGCCAGAGCCTCGCCTGATCCACACCTCTTCTTCCCTCTCCCCTCCCCCCCAGCAAGAGAACAGCGACGCCCATGGGACTTCTAAGCTTCATCAAGAGCCAACTCATCGACATCATCGAGTGGCTCGACGAGACCAACTACACCCTCGTGTACCGCTTCCCGGACGAGGACCACGAGATCAAGAACGGCGCCAAGCTGATCTGTCGCGAGAGTCAGGCCGCGATCATGATCAACGAGGGTCAGCTCGCCGACATCTTCCCGCCCGGAACGCACACGCTCTCGACCCAAAACATGCCGGTGCTCTCCCGCCTCAAGGGCTGGAAGTACGGCTTTGAGAGCCCCTTCAAGGTCGAGGTCTACTACGTCAACCTCCGGCAGTACATCGACCAAAAATGGGGCACGTCCAACCCGGTGCTGATCCGTGACCCCGAGTTTGGCGTCGGCAATCGCCCCGGTCGCGTCAGGATCCGTGCCTTCGGCTCCTACAACTTCAAAATCGGCGATCCCGGGGTCTTTTATAAGGAGATCGTCGGTACCCAAGGGCTCACCACCACCGACGACATCAGCTCGTTCCTCAAACGCCTGATGGTCTCCAAGTTCAGCCAGGCCGCCGGCGGCTCCGAGCTCAGCGTCGCCGATATGGCCGCCAACTACTCGGTGCTCGAGGACGCGGTCAAAAAGCAGATCGCCGAAGAGTTCACAAAGTACGGGCTCGTGCTCACTTCGTTTGTCATCGAGAACATCTCGCTGCCGCCCGAAGTCGAAAAAGCCCTCGACGCCGCCGCCGCTCAGTCGGCCCGTGGGGTCGACAATACGCTCGCCTGGGAGGGCATGCAGGCGATGCGCGACGCAGCCCGCAACCCCGGCGGAAGCGGCGGGGTCATGGGTGCCGGCATGGGCATGGGCATGGGCATGGGCATGGGCAACATGATGGGCCAGGTGATGGGCGGCGTGATGCAGCCCCAGCAGGGTTATCCGCCCCAGCAGGGTTATCCGCCCCAGCAGGGCTATCCGCCCCAGCAGGGCTATCCACCCCAGCAGGGCTATCCGCCCCAGCAGGGTTATCCGCCCCAGCAGGGCCAGCCGCCCCAGGGCTATCCGCAACAACAGCCCCAGCAGGGCCAGCCGCCTCCTCCTCCTCCTCCGCAGGGCGGCGGCGGCAATACCCTCGAGTCCAAGCTGATGAAGCTTAAGTCAGCCTTCGAAGCCGGACTGCTCACCGAAGACGAATACCGGGCCAAAAAAATGTCCCTCCTAGACGCCTTCTAAGGCCGCGGGGTCCGGTTGGATCCCGTAAAAAAGCAGGCCCTCGACGTTCCAGTCGAGGGCCTTTTTTTTCTTCTTTTCTTTTCTTCGTTCTTCTCTTTTCGCTGGCTCTGCGATCACATCACCGGCACGTCGGCGTCGAAGGGCCGGTGTTCGACGGGTCCGTGATCGAAGATCGCCGCAAGCCAGCGACAGCGGTCGGGCTCGGCTGCCTTATCGCAGTGCTGCCCTTCGTCGCGCAGGAAATCGATCTCGACAATGCTCGGCCTTCGCGGCCGCAATACCAGCGAGCTGCGAGCGCCGGCCATCGACGGCTCATCCATCTCGCGGTTGTGACAGACAAAGCACCGAGTGATCCTTGCGTGCTCCTCGTTGCGCACCCGGTCGAGTGCGGCCGCGACCGTCGTCGGCTCCACCAGCGGAAAGCCGAGCTCGCCCTTCACCGAGCGACCGGGCCCCATGGGTTGACCAAACTCGACCAAGTCGCGCCCCTTGCCGTCGAGCACAATTGTCATCACAAAATCATCGCTGCCCCAGAGAAAAATCCTCGGGCTGCGCTCGCCAAGCCCCGGCTGCAAGCTCTCACCGCTCTTCGAGGCCTCGATGCGCAAGGGCCTATCGAGCGCCTCGACAAAACACTCGGCGCTCACCGGCATGGGCAAACCGTTGGCCAGCGTCACCGCCTCTTGGATCGTGCTCGGCGAACCCGTGGCACCTGGCCCCGGTTGACAACGCCGCGGGTCGACCTTCGCAGCGACAGCTGGCTCGGAAGCCGGCGTCGGCCTGTCGTTGCAGGCCATGCTCGACGCGAGAGCGCCGAGAGCGATGAGCTGAAGCAAGATCCGCACAGGCCGATGGTAGTCGAGCCAACGCTCGTCCGGCCTCGCTGCAGAGCGCAATGTCTACGCGATCAGTACCCACGCTCCCCACTTGCGAGCGAATACGCGCAGTCTCTCTAGCGGACATCAAGCTCTCCGCACGGCCCCCCTGCCACCTACGGGATCACAAACCCCGGCGACAACACGATGCAAGTGGGAGGCTTTGCCGGCAACGATGCACCGGGTTTATGATCGATATGATCTCCCGTATTGTCATTCACATCTGCGCTCGGGGTCGCGGTGATGAGCGGCCTGCTCGTCTTTCGAAGCATGATCATCGAGGCGGATCGTTTGCCGCCCGCGCGCACAGAGGCTTCAGCCTCACCGGATTCATAGCCCTGCTTTTTGCCGGATACCTTGTATTGCTTGGTACCGGAGGGCGGGGCTATCATCACCGCAAAATTGCCGCGCTTGTCGGTCCATAGTTTGCGCGTAGAAGGCAGAGTCGCCACCCTCGCTCTGGCAACCGGAGCACCCCTGCCATCCAAAACCCTGCCGTAGATCCAAGTCTCGTCGACCCGGATCTTGCGGGCCTTGGGCCTGCATTGCCCGACAGCCGGGGCCCACTCCCCTTCGAGCGGCGGCCTCATCATGATGTCGTGTTGGCTGCGATCGCGATCTGCCGCCATCGCATCGAGCACCACCAGCTGTTTGCCCGGCGCCGACGCCTGCAGCTGCAAAAAGAACTTAAACCCCTTTGGCACGACGATTTTATAGTGGCCATTCGCATCTGTACATACTGTCTGAGTCGGCGGCAGTGTCTGGATTTGCGCGCCCGCGATCGGATCCAACGTCGAAGAGTCGAACACTTGGCCCTCGAGCACAACAACGCCGTCCGCACGGGCCAAGCTCGGCAACGCCAGCGACGCGGCAACAAGGACAAACAAACCCAGAACCTCAAACCATCGCATGTGCATCTCCGACTCCCTGGCTGCCCCAAGATTTCCATGTTTGCAGCGAAAAACCACTGCTTTCTTCGAACACTCGTCGGTCATGTGATCCCGGCTGCTCACAGCGCGAGCGCTCGCCACGACCGAGCACGACCGAATACGACCGAGCAGCGATGTACGCGATCGGGCGATCCGACGAGCATGGTGCTTACGCGCTCGGCGGTCGGCGGCAGTGCGACCTTGAAGGAAGGGCAACTCGCCCGTCTGCCCTCGACGACGCCGTCGGTCGCGAGGCCGAGGTCTCGATATCAACCTACTCCGGCAGCTCGCGGCTCGCTCCAACACCCCGATGTTTGTTTGGCCCAATGTCGACATAGGGCACGCATGCGATCCCACTCGTCGTCATTGTCGAAACTTCCAACAAATAAGAGCTGCGCAGACACTCATCCCCCAGGTGCGGGATGTAATCACCGTCGGCGAGTTCTACGAGCTGGCGGACGGCGAGCAGATCATCCTCATCTACGAGCGAACCGCCGGCGAAGGGCCAGCCCCACCAGGAGCAGCAGATAGAGCGAGGTACCGGCCACCACTGGGGTGTCACCCACGATGGCGTAGAGGGTGTGGCGTCGGCGGATGGGGAGTTCGGTAACCAGGACCCGGTCGTTATCTTCGTCGACTCGCATCCAGCCCCGCACGCGGCCCATGGGGTCGAAGCCCGCCGAGGCCGCCCAACGGGTCGACCGGAGGGTGGAAAATCCCCCCTCGATGGCGCGGGTCCGCGCGAGCATGGTGTGGAGCGGGTCGATGCCGCGCCAGTCGGAGGAGGGCAGCAGTACCAGGTCGACGCCCGCCTGGGCGTGACGCCGGGACATCTCCGGAAAGTCGTGGTCGTAGCAGATGGCCAGGGAGACCACGCCGTAGGGGCGCTCGATGCGGGGGGTGGGGTTGTCCGAGGGCTCGGTCTCGCCGGGCACCGGATGGCGCTTGTGGTAGCGAGCCAGCTCCTGCCCCTGGTCGTCGAGGAACACCGCGAGGTTCTCGAAGCGAAAGGGATCGTGGGAGGTGGGCACGATGTAGGCGAGCACCAGGTCAACGCCCCGCTCCCGGGCAAAGGCGCCGGCCCGGGCCAGCAGGGCAGGCTCGTCCGAGCGCTCGACGATGCTGGCTCCCTCGTTCCAGACGATGACCCGGGCACCTTGCTCGGCGGCCAGCGCCGAGCGGTCGAAGAGGAGATCGATGTTGGCCTCCAGCTCCTGCGGCGTGGGCAGGCCGTCGGGGGAGAGGCCCAGGTCGGTGACCACCGCAGCCACCCGCACGGTGGGACCGACGCCGGGCTGGCTCAGGCGCCAGCTGCCGAAGGAGGCCACGGCCACGAGAACCAGCCCGAGCAGGGCACCGTGGCGGCGCCAGGGCACGTTGGGCACGGCCAGGGCGGCGGCGATTAGGGCCGCGACCCAGGCCATGAGAGCGCCGATAGCGGCGACGCCCAGAAGGCTGGTGAGCTGGAGCAGGGCGAGGTTGTCGGGCTGGGTGGAGGCGCCACTGCCCCACACACCCATGGGCCCGAAGGTGTAGCTGGACCACTCGCTCAGGGCGATCAGGGCCGGCCAGGCGTAGAGGGCGTGGACCTCCGAGGTGCGACGGCGCAGGGCGTCCCAAGCCAACAACAGCAACCAGCTGCCGAGGGCCATGGGCAGACCAAAGCCGACGGCGAAGACCTCGGGGATGGGCGGGGTGACGATCTTGCCCACCTGAGCGACCGTGGCGAGGATCAGCAGGGCCAAGATCCCGAAGCGCTGGCGCCAGCAGGTGGTGCGCCGGATCCACAGCAGCCAGGGCACGGGAGCGATCCAGGCCAGCAGGGGCACGCCCCAACGCATGCCACTCGCCACCACCAACAGGCTACCGGCCAGGGCCAGCGCAACGGTGGGCACGGATGTGGATGAATCTCTCACAGCGCCTCCCCATTCTGACGGGTTTCGCTGCGTCCCAGTGCCGCCCACAGCCACTGGAGCTGCTGCTGGTAGAGGGCCGGGATCGTTGTGGCGCGCTGGCCCTCCGGAAGCTGCCGGCCGACGACCGTGGTGCCGAAGAAGATGGCGACGATCGCGGCAAAGACCATCTGCACAGGGGTGTGGGCGGGAAGCTGACCCAGAGCGATGGCGCGCCGCAGCAAGGGCGGGATGAGGGCCTCCAGACCGGCGTCCCGGGGTGCCTCAAGCAGCTCCGGCTCACCGGGGAAGGCGCGGCGGAGGTCGGCATCGGTGGGCGGGGGGCAGGGTTTGAGGTCTGAGCGGGCCTGCAGGGCCACGATCTCCGCCATCACCCCGGAGTGCTGGAGGTGCTGGGCGGCGGTGGCCTGAAACAGCACCTCGATGGCGCCCAGAGGGTCGTCCTCCGGGTGGGAAGCGACGGCGGCGGCCATCTGCACCGACCAAAGCTGGACAAAGTAGACCAGCAGGGCTTCCTTCGTAGGGAAGTAGTTGAAAAAGGTGGCCGGGCTGATGCCCACCTCCTCGCACAGTTCGGTCACGGAGATGGCCGCCAGGGGCCGGTCATCGACCCGGGCGAGAAGGGCCTCGATCAGACCGATCCTGGTATTGGCAGCCTTGCGTTGGCGAAGGGACATGGGGAGACCTCGTGGCGGGAGAGGTCAATGTTGTAGTCCGTTCTAATTTTGGAGTCAACACTAAATTTGTCTTTTATGGAGCCTGGGGGCCTTCTCCTTCGCCGCGCCAGCTGACCTGCGAGCGAAGGGGGACGCCCCCCGGGCACGGGTGACTTGGGCCGAGGCCCTGCGCTCATGGGGGAAAGGCGCAGACGCCCAGATTCTCCAGGCCCGCCGGTGCCTCCCCCTCCATAAAGAAGGGGATGCAGGTGGCACCGTCGAGCTCCGCACAGGGATCGTCGGCCTTGATGTCGCAGTAGGGAGTGCAGCAGTTCTCAGACCCGCAGTCGGGGAGATAGGGCGCCGGTATACATAGCTGACCGTCCGAGCAGGTCGGTCCATTGCACGGGTCGCCCAGGCCCAGGTCCTCGCCGGGGACGCAGGAGAACCCATCCTCGACGAAGGCGCAGGTGTCTCCGTCGTCGCACTCGTTGCTCAGCGGGTCGCATGCGCTCAGGCAGAGGTTGAGAACTCCGTCGTTGGTGATGGTGCATTTCGTTCCGGCCTGGGCGCAAGTCGGCTCGTCCGGAGTGCCGTCACAAAGGCCGACACAGACACCCTCGAGGGTCTCCTGGTCGATGCTCCAGCACATCGCCCCGAGTTCACAGCTGTCGCGGCCGCTGAACTGGCCGTCGCTGGCGACGCAGGGTTCTCCAGGCTTGGCGTCGCCCTCGATTGGGACGCAGTGCAGCGCGCTCCAGACGTCATCGCCGCCGCCGGCGTAGGCGGAACACTTCTCACCCTCGGGACAATCTTGCTGCCAGGGGTCACAGTTCGGCGGCCGGCAGCGGACGCTCTGTTCTGGGCCGAGGACCGCATCCCCGCCGCAGGTCAGATCACAGATGAAGTCGCAGTCGGTGGTCGAGCCATCGCTGCTCCCGGAGGTCCCGTCGCTCGTCCCGGCCGAGCCATCGCTCCCGGAGCTCGAAGTGCTGTCCGAGGTTCCGGAGGTACTCGTCGGGCCCGCAGAGGTCGACGAGGCAGAGACGCTGGTCGAGCCGACACCGGTCGACCCGACGCTCGTAGACGCGCTCGTACCGGTGGTCTCAGGGGTTGGGACGCAGGCGAGGTGGGCGCAGGCGAGGACCAAGGCGGCGCTACGGGCGGGGTAGATTCGGCGTTGATAACCCATGTTCCTAAGATTGCAGGTTAGTTATATTAGTTTAAAGGACGATCTGACTATTTTCCTTAAGGGCATGCGCTTGTGGCTGGCGCTCGCTGCGCGATCGCTAGCGAAGACGCCCCCACCGAATCTATTGGACTCCTCCGGAGCGCAACATCACTCCTCCCAGATTCTAAGGAAACTAAGCTGCAATTTATTTCTCTTGTGGTCAGAGTAAGGAAAGAAAATCTCCTTCTGTGGCACACATCAAAAATAATCGTGCAGGTTTTTTTCGTAACGAGGGGCGCGGGCATGACGCGTTTCAGACGTTTATCCCCGCGCCTCTCCCGCCTGAGCCCAATGTGGCGATGGGCCCCAAGATGATCTCCCTGTTCGGTCGCGCGTCAAGTGCGGTCGGCAGGCTCGACGGAGTTGCGACCCGGCTGCGTAACCCTGATGCCTTCCTGTGGACATACATCCGGAAGGAAGCCGTCCTGTCTAGCCAAATCGAGGGCACCCAATCGACCGTCACGGATCTGCTGTTGCACGAGTACGCCCAGGCGCCCGGAGTGGCTGCGGATGACGTAAAGATCAGTTCCAATTATGTCAGGGCAATGACAACGGGCCTTGAGTCACTTCGAACCCGACTCCCGCTCGGTCGTCGGTTGATTTGCGAGATGCAAAGAGAGATCGTCCAGGGGACCCGTGGAGCCAACAAGGCGCCGGGTGAATTTAGACGAACACAGAATTGGATCGGCGGAAGCCGCCCCGGAAACGCACGCTACGTCCCGCCGCCTGTGCCAGAGATGACCAAGGCGCTGAACAATCTAGAGAAGTTTCTCCACGATGCCTCGACACCGCCGCTTATCAAGGCTGGGCTTGCACATGCGCAATTCGAGACGATTCACCCTTTTCTCGACGGCAATGGCCGGGTGGGTCGGCTCTTAATCACGATGATTCTGATCCATGAAGGCGTACTCAAAGAGCCGCTCCTCTACATAAGCCTGCATTTCAAGCGCCATCGTCAAGAGTACTACGAGCGTCTTCAGCGAATCCGCAGTCACGGCGATTGGGAGGGCTGGATGGATTTTTTCCTCGACGGTGTCGCCACCGTCGCAGACTCGGCGACCCAGACGATAGACAAGCTTGATGCATTGATGAATGAGCATCGCGCGCAGCTCGGCGCACCGGGAGGTAGTGTTTATCAGGCAGCCGCTGCTCAGAGCAACCTCAAGGTCTATGACTATATTTGCAGACACCTCGTCGCCACAGCATCGGAGGCAGCATCCCAGCTCGATATCAGCCCGCCGACCGTGCGTCGGGTGCTCACGAAAATGGAATCACTCGGCATGATCCGCGAGATCACAGGGCGAGCCCGCGGGCGAGTCTTCCTCTACCACACCTTCCTCGAATTCCTTGAGGATGGGATCTGAGCACCTTTGCGATGCGGATCTCGAAGGGCGCGGGCGCCCTTCCTCGCGGGATGACTACGGGAGCGGTTCGCGGCCAAGCAGCTGCCGGAGCAGCCAATCCGAGGATCGTCGTCGATCAATCCAAACCGTGCAAATGCCACTCTGAAGGGCTTAAGTAGCGAAGATATCGGCGTCGGAAGTCGGCTCAGAGTGGCCTTTAGGACCCCTATTCAGAGATCAATACTGAGATCACGCCGCATCAGCATCCGCTTGCCGGGGCCGTAGTCGGCGCTTATCTGGCCACTTCCTCGGAGGATCCAGCGATAGGTCAGGAGCCCTTCGACACCGACCGGGCCGCGGGCGTGCAGCTTGCCGGTGGAGATCCCGACCTCTGCACCCAGACCAAAGCGGTAGCCATCGGTGAAGCGAGTGCTGACATTTACAAAAACCGCGGCGGCGTCGACCCGAGCGACAAAACGGGTGCAGGTAGCTTTGTCTTCGCTGAGCACGGCCTCCGTATGCCGCGAACCGTAACAGGCGATGTGCCCCAGCGCGGCCTCGAGATCGGCGACCTGACGGATCGCGAGGATCTTGCTGCCGTACTCGCGATGCCAATCTTCGGCGCCCGCTTTGGCGATGCCCGGCGCCCGGGCCCGAGTCGCCGCGCAGCCCCGGAGCTCAACACCCTCGGCAGCCAAGGCCGCGATGCAAGCGTCCAACGCCTCGCCGGCCCCGGGGTGCCAGAGCAAGGTCTCGACCGCGTTGCAAGCCGCCGGATAGGAGCATTTTGCATCGACGACGATGCGTGCCGCACCCACCGGATCGACAGGCGGATGGAGATAGATATGACAGAGCCCCTCGGCGTGCCCCATCACCGGGATCTCCGTCGAGGCCATCACCCGACGGACAAAGGGCGTCGAACCTCGAGCGATGATCAGATCGACGAGTTCGTGCATGCCGAGCAGAGCGGCAAAATCCTCACGCCGCTCGAGCAGGCAGACTGCCCCTTCGGGCAGGTTGTGTGCGACCAGCTGGCGCCGGATCAGGGCGACCAGCGCTCGATTGCTCTCCAGGGCCTCGCTGCCACCCTTTAAAAGTAGCGAGTTACCGCTTTTAAGGGCCAAGCCGGCGATCTGTGGGATCGCGTCGGGACGGGCCTCAAAGACGACTCCGAGGGTACCGAGCGGACAGGGCATGCGCTCTAGAACAAGCCCCTCGTCGAGCTGGCGGCGGAGCGTGGCCTTGCCCAGCAACTCGGGTGCAGCGGCGAGCTGGCGAAGGCCGTCGGCGAGCGCATCCAATTTTTGGTCACGTAGATGCAGACGCGCCCGCTTGACCTCGGCGAGCTGCGAACTCGCGGCACGATCGAGATCCTTGCGATTGGCGAGCTGCAGCTCATCGCGCACGCTCGCCACGCAGAGAGCATCGGCGATCCCCCGAAGCAGCGCCCGACGAGCGCTCGCCGAGAGCCCAGCGATCACCGGCCCCGCCGCTCGCGCTTCGATCGCGGCCGCCCGCACCGAATCTCGGGTGGCCGTATTTGCATCTGAACCAAGTCCTGCTCGCACCGACATCGTCCCCATCCCTTCGAATCAGCAGGTCGTCATCACCAGATTGTCGCGAGTGATCAGCGCGTCGTATCCCCGCCATCCGAGGCAGGTTTCGATCTCCCCCGAGTGATGGCCGGCGATCGCCCGACACTCGCGGGCGCCGTAGTTGACCAGGCCCCGACCCAGCACTCGCCCGCTCGCATCGCGGAGTTCGACGAGATCACCGCGAGCAAACTCGCCATCGACACCGACGACACCGATCGGCAAGAGCGAGGCCTTGCGCCTGGTCAGGGCAGCGATCGCGCCGTCGTTGAGGACAAGCCCGCCGCAAGCCCGACCACTGACCGCGATCTGCCGCCTGCGCGCCGACCGACGAAGAGCACCGCCGATAAGCGTGCCCTCATCCCCACCGGCGAGCGCCCGCAGCAAACAAGGACCTTCACCGCGAGCGATCAGCACCGGCAAACCGCGCTCGTTGGCAAAGGCCGCCGCCGCGAGTTTGCTGGCCATGCCACCCGTACCCGCGCTCGAGGCCCCCGACGCCATGCCCAGGATCGCCTCGTCGACAGTCTCGAGCGACGCTATCCGAGTGGCTTTTGGATCCTCTTGGGGGTTGGCTGTGTAGAGGCCATCGACATCGGTGAGCAGCACCAACACATCAGCGTCGAGCGCCAGCGCCAGGCGAGCCGAGAGGCCATCATTATCCCCGAAAATCGGCGCCCCCCCTACCCCCGCAACATCCCGCAGGGCCAGCTCGCGCACACTGACGCTGTCGTTTTCGTTGAGGATCGGCACAACGCGCAGCTCGATCAACCGCATCAACGTCGTCCGCAGGCAAAGCCGTCGATCGCGATCGCCCAGGTCCTCTTGGGTGAGCAACACCTGAGCGACCCGATGCCCGACCAGGCCAAACGCCCGGGCGTAAAGCCCGATCAGCTGCCCCTGCCCCACCGCCGCACAGGCCTGCCGCAACCCCAGTGACAGGGCCTCGGGACCGAGCCCCAACTCTGCCCGCCCCATCGCCACCGCCCCACTAGACACGATGATCACCTGCTTGCCCGCTCGCTGCAGCCCGGCGAGCACCTCGACTAGTCCGTGCACCCGACCGAGCGCAATGCCCCCCATCACCGGATCGGTGACCACGCTCGAACCCATCTTGACGACGATCCGACGGGCATCGGCGAGGGCGCTGCGGGGACTCACGGGGTTAATTTATGCCACGGGACGGGGCCATGCGGACCACCTCATTCGTCTGGAGATGAAAGATCCATCCTCGACAGGGTTGAGAGCAGTATTCGAAGCGTCTCCGCTCGCGTCGCCTGGGCCTGTCGCACGAGCTCGAGGTGCAGCTTCCAGAGCTCAGCATCCACCGTGCTGTGACCTTTGGGGACAACCGTGTCGAGACTGCCGTCGATACCTAGCCTGGTACATGCGCGGAGATCTCCGCCCTGCTCGGGGACCGAATGTGCGACCGCGTTCGCGCCCGGTTGACGGCTGACGTAGGTGCGAATCTCGATGCTCATGTCGCCATCCAGGGCCCGGCTCAGCCGATCGAGCAAGCTCTTGGCAAGATTGTGCAAGGGTCGCAAGTCGGAGCGGGGCTCGACGAATTCCGGAGCCGCGGGTTTATCCGCGTCGAGACCCTCGGAGCGACCGCTCGCACCCTCCGCTCCGGTCGCCTCCGCCGCTTGATCCAGACCTCGGAGATCGATCGACACAGGTTCCTGCTCCTCGCTGTTGGCCTGTGGGAATACCAGCCGCACCGCGGGGTCGCCGATCACCGCATAGCCACGCGCATCATTGCTAGCTGTCCACATGCGAACGAGCGAGCGTGGATCGTAGGCATCAGGCGCAAACTCCATCTCCTCGATCTGCTGGCTGAGGTCGGAGGCCATCTCTGCGTAACGCTCATTAAAATATTCGAGCGCCATGCCCACCGGCACCCCCTTCATCAGTGCCCTCAGGGTGCTCTCAAAGACCGCGAGCTGGACCGTCCGCGAGCTCCTCCTGCTCCCCCTGCTCCCCCAGACAAAGGAGTAGTCCCACGCCCGCTCCACGTGGCCGATCGTGGCGAGCGCACCCCCCTTGGCATGACCCAGGAGCTTGCGATGCAGACCGCCGACGAAGGCTCGATCGGCGATCCGCCGCCGTCGTTTTGATGCCTGTTTGGAGAAATCATCGAACTCCGGAGTTCCTGCACCGAAACACGCAAAGTTAAAGGCGACAAGCCCGCTCAGGTCGGCATCGCTGCTGATATCGTCCCCTGAGAAGTAGAGGTCCTCGCCGATAGGCCCCCTCCACTCGCTCGGACCCTCCCAATCCTGCAGGAGCAACGCGCCCTGATGGCGCTCTTGCAAGGGGTGTCCCTTGCGAAAGCCCATACCATGACTGCCCGTGAAGACCAGCGCAGGAGTCTCCGAACCGCCGAAGACCTGGGTGATCGTGGCTTTCTTCGCGGCCTCGTCGAAGTAGCGACGGACCCTCCAGTCAGCCGCCTCAGGCCATCCTTCGGCCATGTCTGCGAGCGGCGCGACGAGGTGTTCACGGCTGAGCTCTGTCGCCGGATCGTCCGGGTTGGCGACCCCGACAAACGCGATCTCGCGGCTCCGCCTGGCCCCCCCCGTCTCCGCCAAGACGACGCTGCGAGCATAATTAGCGTACTCTTCAACGGTCTCGAAGTGCAGGCGGCCGACGGCGTACTGAACATCGATTTGGTACTGCACAGAGTAGGGAATCATCTGCGGTGAGCCGACAATGAGCAGATAATAGGGAACGACGTCGGGATCTGCGGGGCCAGGGCCGGCGCCCAGACGCGCGAGGTACCTCTGCTTGCTCTCACCCGGGCGGTAGCCGAGTTCTCCGCAGTACTCCCTGTAGCGGTCGGCTACCGTCGTGGCCTGCTGACGACGGAGCGCCAGGAGGGGCGAGAGCGCCTCGAGGATCGCCTGCTGCTCGCGGGCTTCGTCGCTTCCTACCTTCACCGCCGGCAAGATCACGCCCCAGCCCGCTTGCTCGACGAGCGTCGCATCGATCCCCTCTTTGACACCCAGGTGGGCATCGCTGTGGCGATCACGCCGAGACTTGAGTTCCGCCTGGTGAGCACGCTCTTCGCTCCCACCTTCGCCGGCCCTCCCGAGCACTCTGGCGGCGAGTTCTTCTGTGCTCATAGGATCGAATAAGTAGCCACCGTCAGCATTGATGCCGTTAAAGTGGACTAGTGCATCTGTGTCGAAATCAGGTTCGTCGAGTGCCATGATAGCCCCCTAAGGTGGAAGTGGTACGGATCTTCGAAGCGCGACTCCACGTGATAGGGCCATCTCATGACGGCCTTCTTCTTCGGAGCTGAGCCCAACTCGGTCGGCGATTGGAGATTGGAGATTGAGGACTGGGGATTGTGCTCCGATGGCGTGGGGGCACGTAGGGGGTATGTACGGGTCAAGGCACGCCTCCGTGGGTCTTGAGCCAGGTCTCGACCTCGATGCGCAGCTCGGCCTGCTTGTCTCCGCTGTCCACCAGCTGGCTGAGCGCTTGCTCGGCCAACGACCGCGCTCGCGGGTGATCACGACCGGCAGAGGCCGGTGCATCCCAGAGCCCCTGAGCGAGGAGAAAGCGCGCCTTGGCAAGCTTGGGCCCGGCGTTTTCAGCTGTGCCTAGGATGGACGTCGCGCGCTCCGCCAAGGGGATTGCAGCCTCGGGTCGATCGAGTTCAAGCTCGATGCGGGCCAGGCCGCGGAGCGAGTCGGCGACGTCGGGGTGGTCGGTGCCGAACGCCTTTTCATAGATGGCGAGCGCTCGCTCATGGAGTTCCTTGGATTCTTCGTACTCTCCCAGGCTGTAGTACACGCCGGCGAGGTTGTTGAGACTGGCGGCGACGTCGGGGTGGTCGGGGCCCAGTACCTTTTCGAAGATGGCGAGCGCTCGCTCATTCAGCGCCTTGGATTCTTCGTACTCTCCCATTTTTTGGAGGACGTTGGCGAGGTTGTTGAGGCTGGTGGCGACGGAGGGATGGTCGGGACCCAGTGCCTTTTCCTCGATGACGAGCGCTCGCTCATTCAGCGTCTTGGACTCTTCGTATTCTCCCATCTTGTAGAGCAGGGCAGCGAGGTTGTTGAGGCTCGTGGCGACGGAGGGGTGGTCGGGGCCCAGTGCCTTCTCGAGGATGGCCAGCGCTCGCTCATGGAGCGCCCTAGACTCTTCGTATTCTCCCATTTTTTTGAGGACGCTGGCGAGATTGACGAGGCTGAAGGCGACGAAGGGGTGGTCGGGGCCCAGTGCCTTTTCGAAGATGACGAGCGCTCGCTCATGGAGCTCCTTGGACTCTTCGTACTCTCCGATCTCGTAGAGCTCGATGCCGAGGTTATTGAGACTGTCGGCGACGTCGGGGTGGTCGGGGCCGAGTGCCTTCTCGCGGATGGCGAGCGCTCGCTCATTCAGCGCCTTGGACTCTTCGTACTTTCCCATGGAGTGGAGGACGTCGGCGAGATTGCCGAGAGTCCCTGCTCGATGCAGGCCTTCGCCATCCTCGACGGCCGCCAATGCCGTCTTTGCATGCCGAGCCCACCGGCGCCCATCCGTATGCCGTTCCAGGTCGGAGCCCACCACATAGGTCAGCAGACTCGCAGCATGCACGGCAATGCCCGGTGCGACCCCCTCAGCGGCCTCAAAGTACGCCTCTTCAAGCGTCGTTTCGGCCTCGTCAAACGCCCCGGTGGCTTTCAGCAACGACCCCAGCTGTAGTCGTGCCGCTGCGGTGAGCGGCCGCCATTGGAGCTCCTGGGCTCGCTCGAGCGCCGCCTGGGCCACCTCCAGGCCCTGCGGGTAGAGGCCTGCGGCCTGCAGGGTCCCGGCCTTGGTGACCTGGGCTCGTACGGCTCGCACCGACTCACGGTTCTCCACCGGCGGCGCTGCAAGAGTTGTCAGCACCGCCTCGCTGCGACACCCGTCCACCGACTCCAGTCCTGCGACCGCCACGATCGCGTTCTGTAGCACGATCGTGTCGGCCTTGGTCAGCTCGTCGACCAGCGACTCTAGCTGCACTCTGTGATCCTCCAAGCACCACAGCGAACGATCCAGAAGATCGGCGTCCCAGCGCCTATCGACATTGGTCTTCATGCACACCTCGACCCGCGCGCCGCTCCAGGCTGCGGCTTGCCGCTCGAGCCACGGCATCACCTTCTCGGCCGTCACCGGTGCGTAAGTAGCTCCGGTCGCGATCAGCCCGTCGTGCACCGCCTGCCGGCGCTCGGCGCTCCAGGCCACCTCGACCTCCGCACCGGTCGCCTGACAGGCGAGCGTCCGCTGCCGCAGGTCGTAGCGACGATAGCCTTCTGCGCTCGCGCCGACGACCAATGCCGTCAGCACGCCACCCCACACCCACCGCTTGCGCCGCGCCCACGCCTGCTCGCGCCGCAGCCCTCGCGAACGCTCGAGAAACTCCACTTCGCTCGGCATCAGCAGCTCGGGGTTCGAGTGCGCCCATTTGACCGCGTCCGCCAGGACGTCAGCCTCGAGAAGGAGCGCTTGCCCGCGCTTACCCGCCTCCCACCGCGCCGCCGCGATCTGCATCGCATGCAGGTTTTGTCGGGTCCACGATTCGTTATCCTCTTGGACCGGTGTGACCATTCGGTCGTGGCTCAGCTCATACCAGGTCGCCCCAGCTCGCTGCTCCGCGCGCACAAGATAGCTCGAGAGCAGGCCGTCGATACGATCATTCGCGAGACCTCCGCTATTCTCCGTACCCTGGCGCACCTGTGACCGTATGCCGCCGACGATCAGCCGCTGACCCACCCACTCCCGAAGTTCGCGTTCGACGATCCTCTTGCCGCCCGCGAGTGCGTGCACGGCATCGGCGTAGTATCCCGCCAGCGAGGTCGAGACGTCGGCGTAGGCCTCAATATCCTCCGCGTCGATGCTGAGGTCGTCCGCCGGCATCGCCTCCCACAATCGCCGACAGACCACCTGCAGCTGCACCGGCTCCACATGTGCACCCTGCTCGGCGACGAAGGTACCGTCTGTCTGTTGGACCTGCACTGTCGATAAGTCGTGGATCAGCTGGTCGATGCCAGGAAAGCTCCGACCCCCCGCCAAGGCGAGCTGCTCTGCGGTCTCACGGGCGCCCGCCAGCCCCAGGAGGTCGAGCCGAAAGGTGTTCGAGAGCTGCGTCGGGAGATGATCGCGGTAGGGCGCCAGAGCTGCCAGGTAGTCCTCGCGGAGGATGAAGAGCGCCCAGTACTTCTCGGTATCAAGCGCCTGGCCGACCGCCTCGAAAAAGTCTCGCTTGGCCTGGACAGCCCGCGGCGAGGTCGTCAGCACCTCCTCGAATTGATCAAAGAGCAATACCACCGAGCGAGGGGTCCGACTCTTCCGACGGGGGCGGCTCTCGAGGTACTCGAGGAAGCCCAGCTTCGCCAACTCAGCAGGGCTGCGCTGGTGCTGCGCCGGCAGCTCCTCCTCGAGGCTCACCATTGCGCTCAGTAGGTATTGGTTGGTCCCCGGCGCGACGCCCTCAAGCCCGGCAGGATCGAGGTTGACTCGAATCGGCCGCCAGACGTCGAAATGTGCCTCTCGCAGCCGCGGGATCAACCCCGCCTGGACAAGCGAACTCTTGCCCGCCCCCGAAGGCGAGTGCAGGACGACGATCCGCCGCGCCTGGAGGTGGTTGAAAAGCTCGCAGATCTCGAGATCTCGGCCGTAGAGCCGCTCCCCAGTCTGGATCGCCCGCGGCCCGACGTACGGGTTTTCTTCAGAAATCCCACTCATCTTCGACCTCTTCTTCCTCTGCCCTAACCTCTAGATCGCCCGCCGCCGCCAACTCGTCGCGCAAGGCGGAGAGGAACTCCTCGGTGCTGCCCCAGAAGATGTCGATGTTGGCCTCCTTGCCGAAGTACTGGGCCAGGTAGTCCTTGGCCCCTTCGACGTCGGCCGTCGTCTCCATATCGGGATCGAGCTGTACAGCGACGTGGCAGTACTGCTTTAGCCGCTCACGCCCTGGGAGGCTCATCATCAGGCGAAAGAGCACGCGAAAGTGCCAGTCGGTCAGGCGAAAGCCGAGAAAGAGCAGTGAATTGTCGACAAGCGCGCTTTCGACGACGGCCGGGATCAGCTTGGCCGAGGCGGTGTCGATAAGGTAATCGAAGTAGTCATCTTCGGTGAGCACCAGACTATCATCGCTCTTGCCGCCAAACGCGCCGAATACGTGATACACGAGCGGAGTGCTGGCCTTGGGCTCGGCGATGCTCTGGGCGTCGGCGCTCTGCGGCGCTCTCTTGTAGCGCCATCGCGTGAGCAGCTGCTGCGGCTGGCGCTCATTGGCCTTAAGCGCCCACTCGAGCAAGGGATCGAAGTTCGTCGTCACATACACCGACGCGGGCAGCTCTGCGAGCACACGGTAGACATCGCTCTGGTTTTGCCGCAGATGTTCGCCCACGAGGGAGAGCAACTTGCCAAATTTCGGCTTCTTGACCGCCGGTGGCAGCTCCTCTGGTGGCAGCCAGGCGCGGTGCTGGTCGATCAGATCCGAGAGCAGCTGCTCCTGGTAGGCTTGCACGACATTGTAGCGCGACTCCTTGGCGGCCATGAATTCTGTGACCCGCGGGAGGTCGTCCCACTCGTGGGAGGCCAACGGATACTGATGGGCTGTCGCCAGACGTGTTGCCGTCTCGTGCGACGCCCCGTGGGCCTCTTCGAGGAGGCGAGGGCCGATGATCGGAACGACCTTTCCGTTTGCCACGGGCTTGAGGAGGCGGCGCCAGACGTCCTTATCCTTATCCTTGCCCTGACCGGCGCGAAAGCCCGGCATGTACCAAAGACGACCGCCGGTCAGGCGGGTGTAGAGCGCCGGCATCCACGCGTCATCGCGGCCCCGCACCGCGCCCCGAGCGACCGCCAGTGCGCGGTCAATCTGACCGTCGCGTTGGAGCTCGGTGAAGAAGGTCGGCATCATCTGCTTGACGCTCTCCATCGTGATGTAACCCTGCATCGCGATGATCCCAGGGACTCCAGCATAGGCGAGACGTCCGGCCAAGGTCGCCTGCGCCGTCGTCCGTTGGCCCCCTTCGATCGGCTCGCCGTCGCCTGCGCTTTGACAGGACGCGAGCACCACCAAGCGCGGTCCTTTCTGGAGATCGGCGATCCGAAGCGCCAGATCCTCACCGCGGACGGGCTTGGCGTCGCCCGAGTCGTCCTGGAGAATGAGCGCGGGTGTCCCGGTACTCCGCCCGAAGACCCCGTGGCTGACGAGATAGAGGATGTCGACCCCGTCGCGGAGCGCATCCATCAACCGATCCAACGTCAAGGGGCAGCTTGGCCCGCCGAGCGTCTGGACCTTCATTCCCCCGAGAGCCTCGCGAATTCGAGAACTTTCGCCCTCGTAGTCGACGGGGGCGAGCCTCATCGATCTCAATTTTGCGGGATTCGGCGCCGAGATGGCGATCAGTGCCTTCAACTCGGTGCGTGCTCGCAACTTTACCGGTCGCCAATCACGCGACACCATAAAACGCGAGAGCAGCAGCTTCTCGGAGGTGCTCAATGTCACCCCACTCTCGGGGTGGCAGAGCAACTCCCAGCGCAGGCCCTGCAGCTCCTGAGCGGAGGGGTCGATGCAAAGAACCACGCGCAGGAAGCTCTCGGACGCCTGTGCTGCGGTCTCGACCTGCATGAATCGCTGAGCGATCTTTGCATCGGAGAAGACCTGCTCGGCCAAGGCCTTGCCGTAGTCGACGTGCATTCGCTGCAGACTGAGCAAGCGCTCTAGATCGAAGACTGCGATCCCGCGCAACGGGGCGACCTGGGCCTGGCTGTCCGGATCATTATGCGAGAGCTCGATCTGGTAGACCTCTCCGATTCGATACAAAGAGATGTTCAGCGTGTAGTACTTGGCGGCTGAGTTCATGGGGTCACGTCACTCTTTCTAGGTTAAACGGATCATCCTCAACGGGCCAGGTAAATGCACAGAGACTCTGCTCGTGATCGACGTGACTGGCGTTACGGCCGGCCAGTATGTATCGCACTGAGATGGCCAAGGGAGAGGTCAAAAGAGCACAATCGCACACACGAGCACGCACTCCTGATTCGACAAGTTAGCAATCCGGCCACACCGACTTCTTCCATTGCCTCTCGCCGTGAAAGAAAGGATCGTATTCTTGAAACCGTGAAATTACTCGACAAATTACATCGACAGCGGAGCCCCTAAGGACACACGAACTCGTAGAGGAAGCCGCCGACAAGGAGCGCCCCCGGTCGCGCATCGCTCGTCCGAAGGCCACTCTCTCGAGGCCCACATCAAGGACAAATGTTCCGACGAACAAGCGAACGACAACCAACGTGCGTGCCTTCTACAAGGGGGTTCGGGCACTCGTGATTCGATGGAGCCGAACGCCTAATCCGAGTCGTCCCGAATGCTCGAAGTTCGGCTTTTGTTTGCCGCGTCAGCCCCACATCATTTATGTGCATTCACAAGTCCAAGCCGCAAGCCGCACGATTGCGATTCAACCGACATACACCGGCTCGAATTGAGCGAGCCGGTGTCGATCTCGGCGGCCGCACTACCGACCTCATCCGCATGCCCTCGGAACACGACAAATAACCCTACAAGCGCGCAAATCGCGCGTCTTCTAACCGCAGAGCTTGCGCTTGCCCGGCGCAGCGACGACAGTGGTCGACTCACCGCTGCCGCCGATGCCCTCTCCAACTTCCAGCTCGCCCCCTCGACACCTGAGCGCGTCCGATAAGCGCCCCCAGCCCCGGAAAATCGAGATGCTCGCGCTCGGCTTGGTCACCGCGGCCGCGGTGTTTGGCGCCTGCATGCAGCGGTCCGACGAAGAGCCCAGCAACACCGACAGAGCCAGCGCACCGACGCCTGCGCCCACCCAGGGCAACGACGCAGCTGCTGCGTCCGCAAGCCCGCCGCCACCGGCGTTGCCGGCCGGTCTCTGGAGCGATCAAGGCTGCACCGCCCAGGGCTGTCACGGCGGCATCGAGCCGATCCGGCGACCCGAAACGGGCATGTTTAAAGCTCTGCAAAAACTCGGCCGCAAGCACGGCGATGCCGACGGCTGCATCGTCTGCCACGGTGGCGATCCCCAGGCAACCCAGGCAGCCGAGGCCCACCGCGGCTCACCGGCTTCGCTCACGGCAGCCGGCGGCGCCGACGGATTCTTCGCCGATCCGGCCTCGCCCTGGGTCAACAAGCAGACCTGCGGGCTCTGCCACCCAAAGCTGGTGCGCGCCCAATGGGCAAGCCTGATGATGACCGAAGCCGGCAAGATCCAAGGCACAACTTGGTCCTTTGGCGCCAGCGCTGATGCCGACCCCTATAAACATATTTGGGGCAATTACGCGGCCAAAAACCCCGACGATCCCGCGGACAGAATCGGCACCGACGCCTATCGCGAATACATGGCCGCCAAGTCTAAGGCCCACCCCAACGTCTTTACCGACGAACAGCTGCCCCTGCCGCCAGCGCCGAGCCTCGAGACCTTTGACGAACTCCGCCGCGATCCCTCCAAAGCGGTCTTCACCTACATCCGCAGCGAATGTCAACGCTGTCACCTGGGTGTTAAGGGCCGCTCGCGTCGCGGTGATTACCGCGGCATGGGCTGCGGCGCCTGTCATATCCCCTACAGCAACGAGGGACGCTACGAAGGCGGCGATGCACAGGTCTCGGACAAGCCCGGACATATGCTGGTGCACAGCATCCAGGCCACCCGCGACGCGCAGGTGATCCTCGACCGGGATGCCGCCGAGGCCGACGTCGCCCGGGCTGATGCAGCACACAAAAAGGCCGGCATCGCCTACAGCGGCATCCCGGTCGAGACCTGCACCACCTGCCACAATCGCGGTAAACGGATCGGGGTCTCGTATCAAGGGCTGATGGAGGCCGCCTGGGCCTCTCCCTACACCGAAGGCGGCGGCGGTCAGCTACAACTGCACTCCAAGCATTACATCTCGATGGAGAAGGATGTGCACCTGGAGCGCGGCATGCTCTGCCAGGATTGCCACACCTCGGGCGATGTGCACAGCGACGGTTTTTTGGTCGGCGCCAACCTGGGGGCGATCGAGATCGAATGCACAGACTGTCACGGCACGCCCTCCAGCTACCCCTGGGAGCTACCGCTTGGCTACGGCGACGAAAACGGCCCCGGCAAGACCGCAAAGGGCCCGGCGCGCGGGGTCGCGACCAAACTCGAAGAGCACCTGCGACGCGGCGCGGTCGCGAAGGGCAAGCACGACGGCCACCTGCTGAGCGCCCGCGGCAACCCCTTTCCAGAGATCGTACGCGTCGGCGATCGCATCCTCCTGCACCTCGCGAGCGGCCGCGATCTCTGGCTCGATCCACTGCGCCTCAAGGCCGACACTGGCGCCCTCTCCCGCGAGGCCGAGGTGGCGATGGTGCACGCCAATAAACATATCGAAACCATGGAGTGCTACTCCTGCCATTCGTCGTGGGCCCCACAATGCTACGGCTGCCACGTCGAGATCGACTACCGCAAGTCAGAGACCTTTGATTGGGTCGCCGCCGGTCGCCTTCACCAGGATCCCGCCCACCGCAGCGACCGCGGCGAGGCCGGCTACGACCTCGGGCTCTTGGGCAAGGTCACCGAAATGCGCTCCTACATGCGCTGGGAGGATCCGCCCCTGGGCATCAACGGCGAAGGCCGCGTGAGCCCGCTGATCCCCGGCTGCCAAGTGTCGGCGACAGTGCTCGGCCCCTACGGCGAAGAGCTGACCTTAAACAAGGTCTACAGGACCCCGCCCGGCACCGAGGGCGGTGGCGCCAAGGGCCAGCTCTCGATCGACATGAGCCCGGTGCACCCGCATACCGTCGGCAAGGCGCGCAGCTGCGAATCCTGCCACGGTTCGGCCAAGGCGCTCGGCTACGGCATCGGCGGCGGTGCGATGACAGCCCCCTGGAATACCGACAAGATCGTCGACCTGGCGACCGCCGACGGACAGGTGATTCCACAGCGTGCGCAGACCCAAATCGCCGGCATCGCCGGGCTCATCGATTGGTCCGCAATCGTCAGTCCCGAGGGCAAGCAGCTACAAACCGTCGGCCATCACTTCCGCGGCTCAGGTCCTCTCTCCGACGCCCAACGTCAAAGCCTGGACCGCCACGACGTCTGCCTGGGCTGCCACCAAGAGTTGCCAAGCGCGAGCCTGGCGGTCGACCTGCTGCACCATATCGCAGCCGTCACCGGCGACGTGCCCCACACCCGCAAAGAGCACGATTCGCTGGTCCGCAGCATCTTGCTGACCTCGGCCTGGACCGAAGTTTTAGGTCCGATCGGCCTGCTTAGCCTGCTCGGCGGCGGCCTCTTTGTATGGCTCCGTCGCCGCCGAAACAAGCGCTCCCAGACGCCGCCAAGTCCCTAGAGTCCGTGCACAGATTCGATCGGCGTCGCCTCGTCCTCGCCGCTTTTGAAGCTCTGGGCGCGGCTGCTGTTGTCTTCGGCGTGCTGGGCTTCCCACTTGGCCGCAAGCTCGGGGTTGAGTTCGACCCGCCGACAGTCTGCGATGTCCTCAGCCCTCGACTGGGCATCCTCGCCGGTGGCCTCGAGCGGCGTCCAATAGGTGCGGGTCTGGAAGAGCCCCGGCGTAATGTAGACCTTTAAGTGGTAGATCTTGCCAGCCTCAAAATTGCCGCTCACGGCCTCGTCCTGCTCTGAGATAAGCATGAATTGGTGCTCACCCGAGGGCACATCTACATAGAAATACTGGTTGTTGCCGATGTAGCCGAGCAGGTCCGTGTCTTCGACAACATAGCCCGCTCCGCTAGGGAATCCCTGCGCCAGCACAAAATAGACCCGCGCGGCGTCCTCGGAGGGACCCGGGGCCTCGGGACCCTCGGCGTAATGCGAAAGACCCGCACAACCAGTGCCGAGCGAGAGGGCGAAGAACAACGGCAGTAGGAGTCGACAGCTTGAGACGGACATAGTGGAGTTTGGTGACTCTCACATAGATCTACCCGAGAGGGAACCTCGACAGCTCGACAGCTCCCCTGCTCCCGAATCCGTGCATCTCCGCCCATTGCGGCGACGGTGACGTACACCCCCGCTACCGACCCCTGACCACTCCGAGCCCCCCCCGCTCCCCGTGTTCGCCGATCCGACGGACAAGGCTTTGGTTTATCGGTTCGCGGAGCGAGCTGCCGGTCGGCAGCGCGAATGCGTAGTCCTGACGCTGGAAGGTACGCGGCAACAGCTCGATCGAGCCCCTGTGCGAAGCCTCGATCTCGACGCTCAGGATCGGCTCGTCGTGGACAAATGCGTCGATCTGCCCAGCCTCGATCGCCGACAGCCCCCCGCTCGAGTCGTCGAAAGAGCGGTAGTTGAGCTTCATCTCGCGAAGAAAAGCCTCACCGGTCGCGCCCCGAGCCGCGCCCACCCGCAGCTTGCTCAGGTCCTGCGGTCCGCTGACCCGAGCCTCGAGGCGACCGATCGTCAGCGAGGTGGTGATCGAAGCGGTCAGGGTGGTCAGCACGATCAGCGAGACCAACATCCAGGTCATCGCCAGCACCCGACCGGCACCGGTGACCGGCACCTTATCGCCGTAGCCGACGGTCGCCATCGTCACCACCGACCACCAGATACCCGCGGCTAGACCCGACGATGGCGGCCCCTGAAAATGCGGATTGCGGCGTCGCTCAAAGAGCCACATCAGGGCGCCAAAGAGCATCTGGAGCAGGGCAAACGCCATGACCAAACGGAGAAAGGAGGCCGTGAACACGGCGACAAAGACGTCGAACCAACCCTCGCCTGGCGCCTTTGCGATCGCGATCGCGAGCCCCGTAGTGTGAAAGGGATGGGTAAAATCGACCCGTCGCTCGCGCTCTGCAGTGATCGTCAGGGCCGCGACCGCGATGTCGAGCGTGCCGTCTTCAAGGCCGCGAAAAAGACCCTCGAGATCGCGCTCTTCGAGCTCAAACGAGACACCGAGATCGCCAGCGATCGCCCGCCACAGCTCCAAGCTCGGACCCTCAAGCTCACCCGTCGGAGCACGCACGACAAAGGGCGGCGTCTCCTTGGTGCCGACCCGCAGCGGCGCCAGCACCTCGCCAGGGCTCGTCTGGGCACTCGCGACCCGAGGTGCGGCCAGAGCCCCGATGCCGAGCCCGAGGGCGAGCAACATGCCGTGCGCGCGCTTCATCGCCGCCGCCAGCATAACCCAGGCCGCCCTACTCCGCCGCGAGCAGCTCTCGCGCGACCCGCAGGAGGTCGATGTAGCTGACGATGCCGACGAGCTCGGCGGTCGTTCGGTCGAGCACCGGCAACGCACCGATCCGAAACTCGATCATCAGATCACAGGCCGCGATCACGTCCTCGCCGGAGTCAACGCTGACGACGTCGGTGCTCATCACCGACGAGAGCGCGGTGTCCATCAGCCCGTCCGCCTGCTCTGGATGATCGAGCTCCTCGATCACCGGCAGCCGGTACTCGCGAAGATCACGGTCGGAGACCAGCCCCAAAAGCCGGCGCTCGTCATCGATCACCGGCAGGTGACGGATATCTTGGTCCTCGAGGAGGGAGAGCGCCCGGCGTACGGTGTCGGTGGCCTTCGCGGTGACAAGCGACGGGGTCATGATGTCGGCTATCTGCATCGGTATTCTCCGGTCCCGAGAGTGATGGCCGAGCGAACGCCGAGCAAGCGAATAAGCGCCTCTGAGCGGGCAAACGCAATGTCTGCCGGGCACCGCCACCGGCCACGGACCTCCGAACACATTTCTTCAAGGACACGCCGATTCGAGGCCTGACAGACCGCGCCCAACCGACCCGCTCCAGCTCCGCGCGGGACCGACGAGCGAGCGATCAAAATCCGGGCGCAGGGGCCCAAAGTCGCTCAAAATAACTTCTGCTTTGGCACATTCAGCGGCCAGGGGCGCCGCAGATCGCAATTACGGCGCTGTTCAGCGATAGTGAACCTGCGAGCATGACCGCCGACGAGCACACACGGCCGACGCCAAGCGAGCTCGAAGAGGAGAACAGGCGCCTACAAAAAGCCCTGGCCGACGCCCGCGAGGCTGCGGACACCACAGCCCGCCTGGTCTCCGCACAGTTCGTCAAAATCGAAGAGACGATGGCGCTGCTCGAGGAGAAGATCGAGCTCGAGGGCGAACTTCGAGACAGCCTGGGCGAAGAGTTGGTCGCCGCCGAAATCCGCCAGCACGAACTCAACGAGGCCCGGCAACGCGCCGACGCGGCAAATCATGCAAAAAGCTCCTTTCTCGCGAGCATGAGCCACGAGCTGCGCACCCCGCTAAACGCGATCATTGGCTACGCCGAGTTCCTCGTCGAAGAGCGCAGCGACATCGATGAAGAGGAATCCGCCGATGTGATCACCAAGATCGCCGCCGCCGGTCGCCACCTCCTCGGGCTGATCAACGACATCCTCGATCTCTCAAAAATCGAGGCCGGCAAGATGGAGCTCTTTGTCGAGCACCTCGAGGTCGCAGTGATCCTAGGCGAGGTCATCGCGACTCTGAAACCGCTCGCCGATGCCCACAACAACAGGCTGACGGTCGAGGTCGATCCAATGATCGGCACCATGCACAGTGATTCGACCAAATTCCGCCAGATCCTCCTCAATCTCCTGAGCAACGCCTGCAAGTTCACCGAATCTGGCGACATCATCCTACGGGCAAAGCGCGGACTATTAGGCGACGCGGCGAGCATCGTGATCGAAGTCGAAGACAGCGGCATCGGCATCGCCGAGGACAAGCTCGCCCGCCTCTTTCAGCCCTTCATCCAGGCCGATGTCACCACCTCCAGCCGCTACGGCGGCACCGGGCTCGGCCTCGCGATCAGCAAGCGACTTTGTCAACTCATGGGCGGCAGCATCACGGCCACAAGCACACTCGGCCGCGGCTCGATCTTTAAGGTCGAGCTGCCCTGCGCGGTGCCCAGTGAGCCCGAGGATTCGCCGACGACCTAGGACTGCGAAGCGTTACCGACTGCGTGCTCGCTCAGGAAGCGCGAGACCACATCGAGGGCGACATGATCGGCGATGTGTTCACCGTAAAAGGCGAGACGGATCACGCCTTCGGGATCGATCAAAAAGTCGGCGGGCACCCGCGTCACCGGGCCGTTGACCTCGCCATGGGGGATAAAACCCGCCTCGCGAGCGACCTTGCCGTAGCGCAACGAGGCGCGCGTGAACATCTTGCGGAGCGATCGTTCGACCTCGTAGATGCGGTAGGCGTCCATCTCGGGATCGGCGATCAAATCGAAGGGCGGCGCCTTGGTGGCGATGTACTCGTGGAGCTTCGCCGCCGCCGATTGAAAGAAGCGCAGATGACGAAAATGGACCCCCGCAAAGCGGCTCGACCACTCGCCTGTGATCCGGTGGATCTCGTAATTGCAGAGCGGGCAAGAGGCGAAACGAGAGAACGAAAGCCAGATCGGCATGCCGCGAAGCTCGGAGAGCTTGAGCGCCTCGCCTCTGAGGGTCGTGAAGGCGTACTCGGGAGCGACCATTCCTACGGTAAGCGGCATCAGATTCTCGGGCTCACAGGACGCTAGTACCAATAACCAAGGCCAGCAAGGGGAGCCGCTTGGATCCGCGAAAAGAAGTCGGAGCCGGGAGCACAATCATCGGGATTCGCGCCCCTGCCGAAGACCCCAGCTCAGTGAACGCCCCTGCTCCACCATCGCCTGCACCAGTGCCAGACGACGGGCCGCGTAGACACCGAGGGCAGCGTCGATCTCTTGGAGGTCGACGAGCGAGCGCACGAGGATGAGCGCATCGTAGATCGCCGTGCGCACACCACTGCCGGTGATCGGCGAGGCCAAGTGCGCCGCGTCGCCGATCAAGACCGCACCGGAGCGGGCGATACGCGGAACGATCAGCTCTTGCACCGGATGCAGCGTCACCGCGTCGACCTCGACCGAGCGCTCGATGAGCTCGTGCACATGCGCCGGCCAGAGAGGCTCGATGCTCGCGTGAAGATCGTCCTGGACCGCCTGCGAGCAGTCGCCCCTCGCGATCCCAAAACGATGCTGTACATCATCCTGCAAAAGGCCCAATTCGGCCCCTAGGCGCTCCTTGGGGACCCCGTAGTACCAGGACCAGGAAAGCCGACGCGCGCCCTCTAGGACCTCACCACCGGCCCCCGGGACCGGGTAGGCGATGAAATGCTGCCGAGCGTGCGGCACGATATGCAGCGCCGGATTGCCAAAAAATGCCGCCCGCGCAGGCTCGCTGAGGGCCGACTCCTCTAGGAGACCGCGCCAGAGGATGTAACCGGCGTACTCGGGGATCAGGCGCTCGCCGACCACCGCATCGCGGACCACTGAGCGCCGACCATCGGCGCCGACGACCATGTCAAAGCGCTGATTACGACCGCCGCCAATCCTGATCTGCAGGGGCTCTTGGTCGCTCAAGATGACCTCGTCGACCGTCGCCGGCGCCCGGATTTTGCGGTCCTGAACGTGCTCGCGTAGAGAGTCGATCAGCAGATGATGAGCGGTCACCGGCAGCTCAAAGCGCTCCCCCCGGGAGCGACCTTCGATGATCACGCGACGCTCTCGCAAAAGGATGTGGGGCGGCTCGCGGTCGACATCACCGGTAACGGCAGCGATCAAATCGAGGTCGATTCCCAAGCCCGCACCGATGGGCCTAGCGCCCGCCAGCAAGCGCTCAAAGACGCAGACTTCGATGTCGAGCTGGCCCAAGAGGATCGCTGTGCAAAGTCCCCCCATCGAAGCACCGACGATCGCCACCGTCGGCTCTGAAGTCGCGGCCGAGCGCTTACCCACGGATCTACGATGCTCTGATGCCATCAGGGCGTCCAGCTTCTGCAGACCAAAGGGCAGAGACGCACCGCGACCGGGCGAATCCGTCGGCATCGACGCGCCCGGACAGCACGCCGCGCGCTAGAGCCCCCGCATGGTTCTACACGGGGCTCGCCGACCCCGGGAATCGCCACCTGCAGGAGCGCGTACCCTGGACATGGCAACCGCATGGTGGCTCTCACTCGCGCTCCTTCTCACCTCGAATGACATCGAGTCGAAGGTCGATCAGCTGCGCGCCAGCTCCGAGAGCGACGTCGACGACACAGAGCAGAGCCCACTGACCAATGGTCGCCATTACTACGCCTCGAACGAGCGCGACCTCCATCTCTTCGCCGAAGATGTCGAGGATCGCGGCGGCCTCATCGTCGCCGTCGCTGCAGATCCCGGCTATACGCTCGCCGCCTGGGCCGATGCAGATGCGCTCGTATTTGTCGATCTCGACCCGGCGATCGTCGACCTCCATCGGATCTACGCAGCCTTCTTTCGGGCCGCTGACAACAGCGAGGATTTTCGCCGACTCTGGCACAAAAAGGGCGTCGCGACGGCCGAAGAGCTGATCACCAACGCGGCCGAGGAGACCGGCGACGCGGCCCGGCTGCTCGCGATTTACGCGGAGGCAAGGCCGGCCATCGAGCGCCGCTTCGCCGACCTCACACGCCGCTTTGCCCAACGGCATGTCGCCTGGTTCCTCAGCGACCAGGCGCTCTACGATCGCGTCGCAAAGCTCGCACGCACCGATCGGGTACTCGCGCTCCGCGGCGACCTCACGCGTTCTGGACAGGTCCGCGATTTAGCGCGCAGGCTCGACGAAGCCGACCTCGACATCTCCCTGCTCTACCTCTCCAACGCCGAGCAGTATTTTATGTACAAAGAGGCCTTTCGCGCCAACATGCTCGCCCTACCGCTCGCCGAGAACTGCCAGGTCCTGCGCACCCTCCCGGGCCGCCCCGCCGGCTTCGAATACATCGTCCAGGACGGCGCCGATTTCCAGGCTCGCGTCGGCGACCCCAAGGTTCGCTCGGTCTACAAGATTCGCGGCCTCAAACGGGGCCAACACCTCAAGGGTCGCACCCACTACACCGTGCCCTCGACCCTACCGCCGGCGCCCCGACTGCGCTGACGAAGCGGGCAGCGGCCCCTCGATCGACGCCCCATGAGCCGCCCACAAAGACCATCAGGCACCACAGCAGCGCTTGTACTTGCGACCGCTACCGCAGGAGCAGGGGGCATTACGGCTGAGCTTTGCTCGCCCATCGCCACCTCGGTCCTGCAACATCGCTGGGGGCCGCGAGCCGCTAACATAGACCCATCGACTGTCGACCCGGCGAAAGCGCGAGCGCTCCCGCAGTTCGCCCGATTGCCGACCGTCAAAAAAAATCGCCGTAAAGGTAACAATACCCAGCTCATCATCGACCTCTCCGGCCTCGACGGACTCGACTCTCAGCCCTGTCCAAGTGAGCCGTCGACAGCCCCCCTGCAGGGCCGCGGCATCGACCTCGCAAGTCTCAGGATCATGGGAGAACACGAGGTATTCGTAGTCACCGAGAGCGTAGGCACTGTAGCGAGATCGCATCAACGCCTCCGCCGTCGGCGGCAGGCTCTCATGGCGCAGATAGGGCCCACAACACACCACCTCCGCCGCCCCACTCCCGCACGGACACCTCACAGCCGCTCACTTAGCACATCGATGGCCAACCCGGCCAAAAATAACCACCGAGTGAGCTTAGCGCCCGCCCCCGGCTCCCCATCTACCGCTTCAAGGACGACCTGGGACGTCCCCGCCTCCCCTCCCCAGCCCCCTATTCGCCGGCTCTCTATCTACGGCCTACGCGACGTCCTCCGCCTCTCCTTCCAGCCCCCATTCGCCGGCTCCCTATCTACGGCTTCAAGGACGAGCTGCTGGGACGAGCGAGGGGGGTTCCGCGACC
>CAYYUP010000021.1:0-6326 GCA_964474905.1 uncultured Nannocystis sp.
GCGGGCTTTGGTACCAGCGATCCGGCGATGTTGATCGCGGTGGCGACGGCGCAGTACCGGACCGACTACCTCTTCCATGCACCGACCGGGTGGAGCGCGAACTACGTCGATATCATTGCTCCCGAAGGGGCGACCGTGAAGGTTGATGACGCAGATGTAGGCGGATTTGTGGCGATCGGTGCGACAGGGTTCTCGCTCGCTCACGTCAAGCTCTCGAACAGTGGCAACGGCAACCACACTGTGAGTGCGAACCAAAAGGTTGGAATCAGTGTTTACGGGGTGCTGAACTACGGTTCCTATTGGTATCCGGGTGGTCTCGATCTAAAGCTTGTGCCGCTTTGAGCAGGTTTTGCACGGGCTGGCCATGGGGCAGCTGCTGCAATCGAAGACGTCGCCGAGTGCTTCACAGACTGCCAAAGACATAGGTAAGAACACCTAACATTCGCTTGGCCAGCGGGTGATCGCCCTCGCTTGGGGAGGACCTTGGAAAAAAGCTCGCTCGCTGGTCCAATGGATCGGCGCGTCGCTGCGCACCGAGGTCATGGACGATGGTGAACTTACGAGGACGGCTCCTCTCCCCCTGGCGTTCTCCGCCCGATACGATCGGCGCGCTCTTGGCGAGCCGCTATCGGATCATTCATAAGGTTGCAGACGGTGCGACCGGGGCGGTGTATTGCGCCGATGATATCGGCACCCGTGAGCGCGTGGCGATCAAGCTCCTGCGACCGGAGCTGTCCGAAGAGATAGATCTCGTCGAGGTGATCCAGGCGAGGATTAGGCGCAACATAGAGCTCGCTAAGAGCGATCCTGGGGCCCTCGCGGAGTTTGTCGATGTCATCGATATCGGCAAAACGGCGTCGGGGCTGGTCTACCTGGTCATGCCTTATGTGGTCGGTGATGACCTGCAGAGCCTGCTCCGGCGATCTGGGCCGCTGCCCTGGTCCCAGGCTGTGGGGCTCTTTTCCCGCCTTTGCAGCGCGCTCGCCGACTACCACAGAAGAGGCCGGGTCCACGGCTTCTTGCAGTCACGAAAATGCATCTTAGGGCATGGCGGAAGGGTCATGTTTTTGGATGACGGCGTCGATGCTTTTCTCGTGGGCACGGCGACGCCTGAGATGGCGCGCTACATGTCGCCTGAGCAGGCGAGTGCGGAGGAGGTCGGAGTCGCCGCGGACATCTATTCGTTGGCCGTGATCTTTTACGAGCTGCTGACCGCGCGGGTGCCCTTTGAGGATTCGAGTCCGCAGCGCACGTTGGCCATGCACATGTTGAGCCCTGTGCCGCCGCTTTGCGAGGTCGCGCCGAATGCAGGCATTCCGGTTGCGGCCGACGCTGCGATCCTGCGGGCGTTGGCCAAGTGTCCTGCGGATCGCTGGGCGTCGATGGGAGAATTTTCGGCGGGCCTCGGGATCTTGAGGGCGAGGTCGGCGGTCGCGGAGGATCCTTCTAGGGTCGCGCCTGTGGCGAGCGAGACACCAGCCGCGCGAGCACAGATAGAGGTGCCTGTGGCGACCGAGAAACCAGCTGCGCGAGCACAGGCTGCGAACTCGGTGGCGCAGCTGAGTCCGTTGTCGTCGCGCCTGCCGTCGCCGCCCTCGTCGGCGAGTTTGGGTCTGCGCTTGGCTTCAGCCGTGAATGAGCCGACGCTGATAGGCTTGGTGTTGCCCTCTCTTGTCGCCTCTTCGGTACCGGGAGAGACTTCGTCATCGTCGGTTGCAGCTGCTGTCGCGGCGAGCCTGGGGGTGCCGGCTGTCGTTGCGGGCGATCCCCGGCAATCGCCCCTAAACGGGCCTGCCTCGGCATCGCCAGTCGGCCCGGGTGGTGGGCAATCGCCGTCTGCAAGCGGCCTTCGTCGCAGTTACGGGGGGGCTCATGCGAGCGCGAGTGGCCGTCGGATCATCGATCTTCTGCCGGGCGACAGCAGCATGCACGGTCGCATCGATGACAACCTGCATCCCAGTGCGAGCAGCTCGATGCGCTCGTCCGCGGGTGCGAGCGGGTCGCGGCGGATCGTCAATCTCGTCGATGTGCGGGCGCCGGGGGAGAGCACCAGCGAAGGGTGGACGCCGGCTGCGGAGAGCGGTGCAAGTGCGCAAGTCGCCGGTGTGGCAGCGACTCGATCGCGGGGCAGCAATGCTTCGCAGGGAGCCGCGCCTTTGGCCTATGCCCCCGAGGCGAGCCTCTACGACAGCACAGATGATCTGCCCGGCGGAGATGCGGCAGGCGGCACGACGATCGAAGCTGCGATGGTCGGTGATGAGACCCTCGATGGCGGCAGTTTCCGGCCGGGGCCCTCGCGGGCGGCGATCACCTGGGCGCTCGGCGGGGTCGGGGCGTTGCTCGCTGGCTCTGTCGCGCTCGCGCTGATGTCCCCTCCAGATCCGCCGAAAAGGGGACCCGCGCACGAGGTGGCAATTGTCGCCCCTGCGCTGGAGGGCGGAGCTCTTGAGTCGGTCGCTCCTGAGCCCGATCCCTCGGCCCAGGCGTCCGCTTCGGGCGCTCCTGAGCCAGGCCAGGCGGCGAGTGTGGAGGGCTCGGAACCCCGCGCATCGACGGGGCCCAAGAATTCGAAGAGCTCCAAGCGCTCGAAGAAGCGTTCGAAGAACTCGAAGAACTCGAAGAACTCCAAGCGTTCGAAAGGCTCCAAGCGGTCAAAGAAAACGCGGCGAGCGGAGATGTCCAAGGAACCCGCGAGCATCCGGAACGAGGTCGAAGACGACGTTCTCTCGCAGGTGCAACATTACATGCGCGAGAAAAAAGCGCGCGAGCAGAGGACCCGCGATGGGGAGCGCAGTGAGGCTCAGCGATCGCAGGAAAAAGCGAACACCGCGCCTTCTCCGGCCGATCAGGCGCGCGCGTCGGAACGCCTCACCAAGGCTCGTAATGCCTACAAGAGCGGCCACTTCTCCGCGGCCTACAGCCTTGCCAGCCAGAGCCTGGTGGCCCATCGGAGCGCCGATGCGCTCGAGTTAATGGCCTTGGCGTCCTGCGCTCGACGCGATGGCGATCGGGCGCGTCAGCTGTTGGGCAAGATCACCGGGGCTCGGCGAACAACGGTTGAAGCGCGCTGTCGCGAGGCAGGGATCACGCTCTAAAGGCCAGCCCTAGCCACGGCGACGGTCGGCGTTTACGATGGCGGGATGAAGATTGCGCCAGGCCGAATCGTATCGATGGAGTACGAACTCACCACGCAAAAAGGCGAGATCGTCGAGAGTTCAACCAAGCGCGGACCGCTTGTCTTCATGCACGGCAAGGGGGTGATGCTGTCGGGCCTAGACAAGCGCCTAGAGGGCATGGAGGCCGGCCACAAGGAGGTCCTCGAGTTGACGGCCGAAGAGGCCTTTGGCCAGGTCGAAGACGCCCCCGAGAAGATCATCGCTCGCAGTGAGTTCCCGGCTAAGATCGATCTCAAACCTGGCATCTCGTTCGCCGCAGACCTGCCGGGAGGTCATACGATCCAGCTGGTCGTAAAGACAGCTGACGACAACGAGGTCGTCGTGCGCATGGTGCATCCACTGGCGGGCAAGGCCCTCAAGATGTCGGTCGAAATCCTGTCAGTGCGAGCGGCGACGGCCGACGAAACGACCCAAGGAAAGGCGCTCTAGGCGGTTCAAAGATCCATTTCGGCCGGCCGAAATGGTCCCGTCTCCGCGCGGCGACTACGAGTCTCTCTGCCCAGTGCAGCGAAATTTGTCAGCGGCGAAACCCTAACGATGTTCGTCGGGTCGATCCAAAGATCACGGGACGGTGCTTCGTGCCGTGAAAACACTCGACTAGGATGCAGTACTTATGCATAGTCTGATCTTGACCATGATCCGCGGCAATTCATCTTCCTTCTTCGCCCTTCTCCTTGGGGGAGCCGTTGCGCTCGCCGCTTGCGGGAAGGATCCAGAGACCACCGAGTCGACCAGTCAGACCACAGATCCGACCGGTGACAACACGACGAGCACATCGGGGTCGACGACCGCACCGACCAGTGATTCGACGACCGAATCGTCAACCGGTAGCGCGAGTGCGACGGGCACTACGGGTACGGGCTCCACGAGCAGCGACACCGAGACCGGCTGTTCGTTCATCGACTGCAAGGACGGCGGCGGCGGTGGGGCCGAGTGCGATATCTGGGCCCAGGATTGCCCCGCAGAGGAAAAGTGCATGCCGTGGGCAAACGACGGCGGCAACTCCTGGAACGCGACCAAGTGCACACCGATCGATGCCAACGCCTCGCTCATCGGCGATGTTTGTGACGGTGGTGGCGTCAGCGGCATCGACAACTGCGAGCTCGGATCGATGTGCTACTACGTCGACGGCGAGAGCGGCATGGGTGTGTGTGTGCCTTTCTGCATCGGCTCCCCAGAGGATCCCTCCTGTGCAGATCTCGGCGATCAGTGTTCGATATCGAACGACGGCGTGCTGATCCTCTGCCGCAAGAGCTGCGACCCGGTGCTGCAAGATTGTTCGGGTGCGGCGGCTTGTCTGCCGGCAGCGGGTAGTGACTCGTTTGTTTGCATCGTCGATGCCTCGGGCGAGTCCGGTGCTTCAGGCGATCCCTGCGAGTTCTTGAACGCCTGCGATCCCGGTCTCTTCTGCGCGGGGGCCGACTTTGTGCCCGGATGTGTCTCCACCGGGTGTTGCACGGAGTTTTGCGACTACAGCGACCCCAACAAGGACGATGCGTGTTTGCTGAAGGACGACGGCGCCAGCTGCGAACTCTACTTCGCTGAGGGCGAGGCCCCTCCCGGCTCCGAGAACCTCGGCGCCTGCATCCTGCCCTGATCGGCCTCGCTGATCTTCGAAATGACGACGGGCGGACCTTTGGGTCCGTCCGTCTTCAATTCGTGTAGATGCGTCGGCCGGCACTTGCGGAGTGTGGGCTTGCTCGGGCATCTTTGCGCTTCGATGAGCGCATACACCCCGATCCTTTTCCGCCCTGAGGTTCCGCCTTCGATCTGGGGCCGCTCAGGCCGCCCGCGATGGGCGACGGTGATCCGTTTTTACATCGCGTTTTCGCTCGTCTGGGTCGGTTTTTTCTTTGAGAATCCCGTAGCACGGTGGTCGTGGGTTGCAGGGGGCGTCATCGCCTTTCTCGTGTATCCCCGGATCCTCCGGATTCTCCTGCGGCCGCTGGAGCGGCAGGTCGCTAGCGCTACCCGGAGGAATGCGAGCCATCGTCTGGGGCTGCTTCGGGAACGAAGGATCGTCCGCATCTTCGCGCCGCACGCCTGGCTAAAGGTTCAGGAGGCCAAGCTCCATCTGATTGCCGGGGATGGGCTCGCCGCTGCGCGGGCGTTTGCCGAGACCGGTCGGCTCGCCCGTCTGCGCGAGCCCTCGGCGCTCTTGCTCAGCGCCCAGGTGCACGCCTACCTGGTCGCGAACGACCTCAAGCAAGCCGGTGAACTCAGCGATGCCCGCGAGAAGCTCGGCGACACAGGCCCCTGGGATCGCCTCCATCAGGCGTTGCTCCTGCTCGCTGCCGGACGGCGCGGGGAGGCTGGTGTCGCCGATCTCAGCGATGCACGCGAGCAGCTCGGTGATCACCCCTGGATCCTCGCTGGCTTAACCCTCGCCTACGAGCGAGAGGGCACGCTGCCAGAGGCCGCTGCACTCGGCGAGGCCGCCAACCAAACGGCGGATGATGAATTCGCAAAATCCCTGCTCAAGCGCGCCGAGAAGGGTCTTCGGGCCTACCGAAAGTCGCTTCAACGGGAGGGGCGCAGATCGAAGTCCAAGGTTATTCGCGAGGCTTCAGAGCAAGGCCAGGAGCCCGGCCAAGAGCACACATCGGGCAAGTCCAAGGATCGCCGCAACCCGCGGGGCAGCAAAAAGGCACGCAAGCAGGCGCGTCGCGAGGCGCGTCGCCGGGCGAAGGCCGAGGAGCGTCAGCGGCGAGCCGAGGAGTCCGCCCGCCGCAAGCGCGAGCTGCAGTCCCGGGCACGCAGTGCACAGGCCGAGGCCGCGGTGAAGGCCGAGGCCGTGGTGCAAGCCGGGCACAACTCGGCGATGTCGGCAGCAAAGCCGGCGCGCGCGGAGGAGCGAAAGCCGGCGCAGGTGGCCGCTCGATCTCCGAGGGCAGGCGTCGTTTTGCCACCTCTTGTGAGGGCTTTCGAGGGAGCCGCGCGGGTCGCAGCCGCGCCTGCGGGGCCTGTCCTGAGGTCGGCATCAAAGCCTCCGCCCGCACCTTCAGCCGCCCCTTCGGCGTCGCGAGTGCCTCGTCCGCCACGGCTCAACCTCCCGCATCTTGTCGGTAGCAAGGCCGCTTTGAGCCTGCCGACTCGTACGCCCAAGCTCCCGGCCGCCGCCGCGCCACAGGTTGCCGCACCGCAGGTCGT
>CAYYUP010000021.1:6426-87444 GCA_964474905.1 uncultured Nannocystis sp.
CAGGTCGCGGATGCGGACGACGACGACGAGTGGGGCGATCTCGACGCGCTCTTTCAGGAGTGAGCCCGATGGGATCGGGCGAACCCGTGCGTTGAGGCTCGTTCGCGGTCCAGGTGTTCCCTCGTCTACACTTTGCGGCGAGGCGGCAGCCTCCTGGGTCGTCGATGGGGAGCACACAAAGCGTTGTTGCACCGGCGGAGAACGTCTCGGCCGCGCTCTCAAGGGCGCGCAAGGCGGGCAGCTTCGACGGCTCGCTCCGGATTTCGAGGTGGAGCGGCGAGTTTGTCTGTGAGCGTGACGAGGAGGCCTATCGCATTGCGACTGCCCGCGAGAGCCACGGCAGGATCCAGACCATCGCCCTGGGGCTCGTGTTGCTCACAGTCTTTCTTGTCGCCGCCGACCGGGCGATCACCGACGACGCGACGTTTCTTAAGGTGGTCATGCTCCGGGTTTTCTCGGCATTGCCGGTCTTTGTCGTCGCCCTGCGGAGGCCGCCGACGACGGCCTGGGGCATCTCTCGCATCGCCTTTGGGTTGACGCTCTTTTACATCGGCGTGATGGTTTTGATCGCCTCCTTGTTGCCGCCTCGTCCGGTGGCGATGACGGTTTGGACCACCTTTCTGTTGATGGTCTACTTGCTACCGCCGCTGCGCATGTACGCTGCGGTTTCGGCCGCATCGTTGGTGATGCTTGCGGTCTTCACCGTGGTGCCGTTGCCGTGGCCGATCGATCATCCCGAGACCCTGCGGGCGCTGATGATGATGGGCGGACTTAGTGTGCTTGGGGCGCTCACCTTGCGCTCGCTCGAGCGGAGCCGGCGGGCCGAGTACGCGTTGCTCTCGCGAACGTTGCCGCGCTCGGTGATCCCACGCCTGCGTCGTGGTGAGCGGGTGGTCGATCGTGTCGACTCGGCCAGCATCCTCTTCGCCGACTTGGTCGGCTTCTCGCGGCGTTCGGCGACGATGGAGGCGACCGCCGTGGTCGAGATGCTAGAGGAACTCTTCGCCGCGCTCGACAAGCTCGTCGCGTGCCACGGGGCCGAGAAGATCAAGACCATCGGTGACTGTTATATGGCGGCCGCGGGCATCCCCGATCCGCGCTCCGATCACGCCCAAGTCCTGGCCCGCGTTGCCCTCGACATGATCGCTCTGGTCGAATCCAGGACCTTCGCGGGGCACCAGCTGAGGTTGCGGATCGGCCTGCATTGCGGTCCGGTCGCGGCCGGCATTATCGGTCATGATCGTTTTCTCTACGACGTCTGGGGGGAGACCGTGAACACCGCTCAGCGCATGGAGTCGATGGGCGCGGCCGATCTGATCGTCGTCACTCCAGAGTTCGCAGCGGCGGTCGCTGATGGCTTTGAGTTCGCCGACTACGACGTCGTTCGGCTTAAAGACGGCACGGCCTGTGCCGCTCGCAGGTTGGTCGGCGAGCGCTCCGCTTAACGTGTTTTGCGGTCAGGCGCCAGCGCTGTCAAAGGAGAGCGCGGCGATCTTTGCCCGGAGCATCTGTTCTTTGGTCTCGCGCTCTTGGGTCAGCGTTTTGATGGCGCGCCGGAGTTCGGCGAGGCGGTCCTCTTCGGCCCCCAGCTCGTGGATGTAGCGGTCGCGAAGGCTGACCTCGTTGGCTGCAGATCCGAGGGCTCCCAGGTTTTCGCGGAGGCGCGCCTGGTTGCTGAAAATTTCTTCGATGGCCTGCTCGTTGAGATGGACTTGGCGACGGAGCTCGGTGACCTCGGAGGTGAGAGCCGCGATCTCGGCGAGGGCCCTGTGAGTGCTTTCGTTGATGTAGCCGTTTCGCAGCCAGATTATGTAGGTCTCGCCGTCGGCCGAGCTGATCGTCGTCGTATCGCGCTCTTCGCCCTTTTCGGTGACGACAAAACGCAGGTTCTCGCGGGCCGGCACGGTGAAGCGGAAGCGGTAAAAAGAGTCGGTTCGTTGCTCTGGTTTGGCCGTATTGACCAGCTCGTAGGCGGCGATAAAGGGGTGGTCGAGGAAGAGGTCGATCGCCCGATCCGTGTTGTTGGCGATCAGGTAGGCCGTCGTATTGAGGCGGAAGCGGTTGAGCAGCAGGCGACCGTTGGCGATCCGCGCCCGGTGCACGTCTTGGAGTTTGCTGCCGGGCTCGACCTTGATCTTGCAGCCGAGTTCGACAGAGAAGGGGATGACGCGCTCTTCGTCGGCCTTGATCGTCGCCAGCATCGCCTCACCGATGTAGGAGCCCTCTTCGATCACCGTGAGTGGGCCGCCCTCGAGGGTGAGGCCGGTCGAATTTTTAAAGAGCAGCGCGGACATCGGGTTGCCGTCGCGGATCGCTCGGTTGTAGATCGCGATGCGCTTGCCCTCGAACTCGCGGTGGAGGATCGGCACCAGCGCTGATTGCTTGCGGCGCACGGTGACGGGATGATCGATCGTGTACTGCAGGAGATCGCCGACCTCCTGGGTGTGGGTTGCCAAGGCCTGTGCGGGCGGAGGCGGTGGGGCAGCCCGACGAGACCGGCGTTTGGGGGCAGGGGAGGCAGGTCGCGGCGGCGGTGCGCCACCTACCATGCAGGGCGCAGCTCCAAAGGCGGCCTCGGAGATCCCGTCCTCAAGGATCGGCGGAGCGTAGGCCGATTCCTCTTCGACGGCGACGACGGGGCGCTTTTTGTAGCGCGGCGAATAGAGGTCGTGCACGAAGGAGATCGGCAAGCCGGCCACCAGGGTCAGCGAGACCTGCTCCCAGTCTTCGTCCTGGGTGTTGTCGACCAGCGCCCAGCCCTGGATCGCGGTCGACTCGCCGTAGAGCAGCACTCGGTAGGAGGTCTTCCAGACCGGGGTCTCGATCACGTAGGAGATCGTCAGACTGCGCTCACCTTCGCCGCGGGTGAAGATCGTCAGCCGCTTGAGGTCCTTCTTTTTCGCGGAGATCAGGATATCGAGCAGGTGCTGGAGATCCTTGCGCAGCACCGGGTCAGAGAGTTCGATGCGCTTGATGTCGGCGAGGTCGTGGCTCTCGAGGGAGGTACCGTCGACCCAGAGGCTCAGCCTGTGCGACTCGATGGTGGCCTCGCCCTCGCGGCGACGGCTGGGCTCGACGCCGGCGATCACACCTGCGCTGCTGCCATCGCTGCGGAAGATGATCGCCCGGCTACCGGTGAGCTGGGCGAGCAGCCCGGACATCGCTTTGTTCTCGGGGATCTGGATCGCGAAGTCTTCGAGTTGTTTGCTGAGGGGCTGGGTCGACTCGTAGGAGATACTGGTGATCGTGCCGCCGCCATCATCGAGCACCGTCAAGGACTTGAGCACGTCGTTCATCTCGCTCGCTCGAAACGCGAGTTCGACGGTCGCCTCGTCGGCGATCGTACCGTGGCGTTCGAAGTAGCCGACGCCGTGCTTGAAGAGGACTACAGAGGTCACCGGCAACATGGCGGCGATGGTATCGCCTCCGGCAATGTGGGGGGACCAGGGCGCGCGAGTGCGTGTCGTCGCTGGGCGATCGAGACCGTATCCAACGGGCCGCGCGGTCGATCATGGTTCGCAGAGGGCAGCTCCGGGGTCTGCGCTTGACAGTCGCGCTAGCTCCGACCAACCTCGATCTCTATGGTGGGCAAGCTATCGGCTCGGTGTCTCTCGACCGCTCTCGTCGTCGGGCTCATCGGCGCTACGCTGCCCGCAGAGGTGATGGCCGCCGCATGGGCCCCCGGATCGACGATCTCTTTCGAAGGGCCACCGCTTGCCGCTGGCACAATAGGGGTTGCAGATGGGTCGATGCTCGCCGCCTCTGTGATCACTTCGAGCGCGGCCCCGCAGTCGCAGTCGCAATCGCCCGAGGGCGGGCAGTCGCAGTCGCAGGGCGGGCAATCACAGCATCAGGCGTTGCCCGATCGCGACGATGATCTCGAGATCGAGGACGATCCCTTCTTCGCTGATGAGCCGTCGCCGGTCGCCGCCCCACGATCTCCGGTACTGGTTCCGGCTCCGGCTCCGAGCGAGCAGGTGATCGAGATCGAGGTTCCCGAGGGATACTCGGTCGAGTACGAGATCGTCGACGGCCAGAGCACGACGCTGACACCGGCGACACCGGCGACACCGGCGACACCCGTGACACCCGCGATGCCCCTGGCTCCGGCAGCACCTCCCGTCCGAGCGGCGCCGGTCCGCGTGGTGGCTCCGGCGATGACCACAGTCGACCTCCGCTCACGACAGAAGGTGGCGGTCGAACGCTTTGACACTCAGCTCGGCGAGTGGATCCCGCTTTGCTTTGCCCCCTGTCGGGCGATGGTGCCGGCTGGATCGCAGCTTCGCGTGCCCAGCGATCGCGCGCGTGACCACTCCCGCTCGGCCCGTTTCCAGCTCCCCGAGGACAGTCGTTCGCTGGCGCTCGACGTGCGTGCCGGCTCCCGCAAGCAGCGACGTGCCGGTATCGGTTTGGCAGTGCTCAGCGCGACGGGGGTCGCGATGGGGGCGGTGATGGTCCGCAATACGACGTCCTACGCGGATCCTGCGCGGCGCTCATACGAGGGGTATTTGGTCGTCGGCATGGCGGCGATCACCTTGATCGCAGGGGTCGGCATGGCAGTCGGCGGCAAGAGCAGAATCCGAAGGTCGCGGTCCGGTGGGCGTGTAGCTCTGCGTGCCGGCGGCCTTTCCTTCTAGTTCTATCTCGCCTTCGCCTTGCAAGGCGGCGCAACCCCGAGTATCAGCGGTAGCCTATGAGCGTCGGGTGTTGGAGCGCGCAGGCCTTCTTTGTTTCACTGATCGTTGGCCTCGGCTGTCGAACGCAGGTCGAGAGCGAGCCGCCGAGCGTCGCCATCGCCGAGCCGCCGTCGCCAAGCCCGACGAGCGAGCCGGTCGAGCAAGAGCCGGCAGCTGAGCCCGAATCGCAATTGCCGGCGGAGTGGATCGACGCTGCGGCCAGGATCGCTGCGGCGGCTGATGGCGATACCACCGCGTGGACGCGGCTGGCGAAGATGGTCGACGCCTTTGGTCATCGTCTCAGCGGCTCTAAGTCACTCGAGAGTGCGATCGACTGGTCGCTCGAGGTGATGCGCGGCGACGGCCTGCACGACGTGCATCGCGAGCCGGTGATGGTCCCGCATTGGGTGCGCGGCGAGGAGCGGGCGCGGGTGATCGGCGGTCGTGAGCTGCAGCTGCTTGGGCTCGGAGGAACGGTCGGCACCGGCAGGCGCCCGCTTCGGGCCCCGGTGATGGTGGTCGCGAGCTTGGAGGAGCTCGAGCAGCGTGCGGCCGAGGCGAAGGGCAAGATCGTCGTCATCAACCAGGCGATGCCGCCCTACAGCGAAGCTACGCGTGATCCCCACTACGGGCCGACGGTTGGAATTCGCGTCCGTGGTCCGAGTGCGGCGGCACGGGTCGGTGCCAAGGCATTGCTCATTCGCTCGGTGACGGCGCATTCGCTCCGCAGCCCGCATACCGGGAGCCTCCATTACGAGGATGGCGTGCCCAAGATCCCGGCGGCGGCGCTCTCGGTCGAGGACGCCGAGCACCTCGCCCGTTTGGCAGCGCGGGGTTCGGTCTCGGTTGAACTCTCCCTCGGCGCCAAGACCCTTCCTGATGCCCTCAGTGGCAACGCGATCGGCGACTACCGGGGCACCGAACTGCCTGACGAAATCGTCGTGATCGGCGGTCATATCGACTCGTGGGACGTCGGCGACGGCAGCAGCGATGATGGCAGCGGCTGTCTGATGGCGATCGAAGCGGTGCGTCTCCTCGCCAAGGCGGGTCTGCGGCCGCGACGAACGATCCGCGTCGTGCTCTTTACCAACGAAGAGAACGGCCTGCGCGGAGGCATCGCTTATCACAAGGTCCACGGCGCCGAGAAACACGTCGCGGCGATCGAGGCCGATGTCGGTTCGGGGGCTCCTTGGGGCTTCTCCGCGAGCGCGAGCGATGAAGAGTTTGCGGTCTTAGAGAGCTACGGATCGCTGCTACGAGTGCTCGGTGCCAGCGGCCTGCGCCGCGGTGGTGGGGGCGCTGACATCTCGCCGTTGACCAAGGACGGTGTGCTCAGCCTGGGTCTCTTCCCGGACATCAGTCACTACTTCGACCTCCACCACAGCGACGCCGATACCATCGACAAAATCGATCCGGCGCACCTCGAGGGCAACGCGGCGGCGCTCGCTCTGATGGCCTACATGCTCGCAGATCGCCCCTAGAGGTCATTTGGGCAATCACAGGTGGCTCAGCCAAGCGCCGGGATCTGGACGACGCGGTCGTCCTCCTGGCACCACGCGGTGAGCTCTCCGCCGTAGACGCAGGCGGAGTCGAGGCCGATTGTAGTGCGGCCGCGATAGTGGCCGCGGCGGGCCCAATGACCGTGCACGACCCGTACTTTGCCTCGATACAAACTATCCCATGGGACATGTGGTGGGGGGCAGCCCTCCGGGCCGAGATCGTAGCGCGAGCGCTGACCGTCGGCGCTGCAGCAGCGCACGCGGGTGGCAAACGAGACATCTGGGTGCTCGAGCCAGGCGTCATCATGCGGCGCCGCGTTGAGGCTCTTGGCGATCGCGTGCAAGTCGTTCCACCGCGGATCCAGGCCCGCGTGCACGGCCCACACCGGTGCGTATCCGGGGCCGCCGGGCAGATAGGCGAGGGCTGGCAGCGCGCGCAGGCGGGCGAGCAGCGTCGCCCCGTCATCGGCGCGGTAGAGCGGCTCTAGGGTGTCCTCTTTGCGGGGCCAGCGACCGCTGGCGGCGAGCAGAGCGTAGACCTCGTGGTTGCCGATCACCCCGTACCCGCCGACGTCGCGCCAGAGCCGAGCCGTCGCCAGCGAGTCGGGGCCGCGGTTGATCAGATCACCGACGCACCACAGCTCGTCTGCGGTCGGATCGAAGCGGATCGTCCGCAGCAGCCGATCGAGCTCACGAGCGCACCCTTGGACATCACCGACGAACCAGCGCACGACTCGAGAGTAGCGGAGTCTGGCGCGGCCGTGCTGTCTTGCTCGCCAGCGGCATTTTGCAGGTTGATTTGCGATTGTAACTCTCCGTGGAAACTCGCGGTCGGCGGTCCGTCGAACGCAGTGATTCGCCGCTAGCTCAGCGATCGCGTAGTCTCGGTGGGTGCCAGCGTTTGCCGTTGATGTCCCGGCGACGCCGGGACTTGGTCTGGCGATCCTCGCCGCTGCTGGGCTTGTCGCCGGGGTTATCAACGCGCTGGCGGGCGGCGGTTCCTTTCTGATCCTGCCGCTCCTGATCGGCTTGGGTTTGCCGCCAACGGTCGCCAACGGCACCAGCAGGGTCGGGGTCGTCGTCCAATGCCTTAGCTCGTCCTGGACGTTTCACCGCGAGGGCGTGCGCGACTACGGGATCACCCTACGTCTCGCCCTGCCGGTGACCCTGGGGGCCATCGCCGGGGCCTTGCTGGCGAGTCGCTTTGATGACGTCCTATTTCGGCCGCTTATCGGTGTTGTGCTCGTCGGTTGGGGCATCGTGCTCGCCCTGCGGCCCGGGCGTTTTTTGGAGCCGCCGCCGGAGCCTGCACAACCGACGTGGCGCAGCGATCTGGGCGCTCTGCTGATCGGTCTGTACGGCGGATTTCTCCAGGCGGGGGTTGGTTTCCCGCTGCTCGCTCTGCTGATCCCCGCGCTCGGGTATCAGGCTGTGGTCGCGAATGCGATCAAGGCGCGGCTCGTGCTGATCTACAGCCTGCTCGCGCTGCCGATCTTTGCCTTCGCCGATCAGATCGTCTGGCGCGAAGGCCTGGCGCTCGGCGCGGGCACGATGATCGGCGGATGGCTGGGCGCACGTCTGCAACTCAAGGCGGGGGCGGGCATCGTTCGCTGGGCGGTGCTTATCATGGTGGTCTTCGGCGGGGTCGCGTTGCTCGTGAGTGCCTAGCCGATCAGCAACGCGGCGAGACCGAGTACGATCAGATAGGGCACAAAGGGCAGAAGGCCGACGCGAACCAGCAGGTGCACCAAGAGGCGCAGGCTCAAGAGGCCGACGACAAAGCTCGTCAAAAAGCCGAGCAAGTAGGGCAGGGGATCAGCTGCGTTGGCGCTCGCGGGTGCTTGCACGATCTCGAGAACTTCCTTCAGCGATGCGCCGAGGATCGCCGGGATGCTGAGCAGAAACGAGAAGCGAGCCGCGGGCAGGCGAGGCAGACCGAGCGCGAGTGCGGCGGCGATCGTCGATCCTGAACGCGAGATACCGGGCACGATCGCTAAGAGCTGGAGCAGGCCGATGATCAACGCCTGCCCCGCGGTGGGCACCGCCTCGGGGTCACCTCTGGGGTTGCGTGAGCGGTGGGCAAAACCGAGGAGTGCCGCCGTGAGCAGGAGACCGCCGCCGATCCACACCGGTCGCGACTCCATGGCCACGACTGCCTCCTCGACCGCGGGTACAAGTACAAGTGCGAGCGGCAGAGTGCCGATCGCCAGGGAGAGGATCATGCGTCGCGCTGGCTTTTCGCCGCCCGGAGCGAGCGAGCGGAGGAGGCGGAGGAGGTCCGCTCGGTAGACCCAAAGAACCGCGAGCAGCGTGCCTGCGTGCACGACGATGTTGAAGCGGTGCCCCGCGGCGGCGGCATCGATGTCGAGCCAGCGCTGGGCGAGGCTCAGGTGCCCCGACGACGAGATCGGAAGGAACTCTGCGACCCCTTGAAGGGCGCCGAGAGCAGCCGCGAGGGCGGGGCTGAGTGCTGCTGGCACGCGTCCTTGTAGCCCGCTAGTGCCGGCGCTCCCCAGAAACCTGCGGAGCACGAGGTGTCTGCGGAGGGGGCCTCGTAGGGACTAAGATCGGCCAGGATCGTCATTCGGCGAGATCGGTCTCGCCTGTCGGACTTATTTTGCCGGCATCGGTCGAGTTTGCGGGTTGGTCGAGTTCGAGAGCATCGAGAGTGTCGCCGGCATCGAGAGGGTTGTCAGGGTTGTCAGGGTTGTCAGCATCGTCGACGGCTGGACTTTCGTGCCGGGCCGCGGCGTAGCTCGGTCGCTCGACTCGGCCGCGCTCCCAGAGATGGGCCTCGACTGAGTTGATCAGCGGCCGAGTGCTCCGGCGATCGAGGGCGCTCACCAAGTACGTCTCGGGGCCGGCCCGCTCTTGCTCGAGGGCGTACTCTTGGGGGCTCAGCAGATCGCATTTATTGAGCACGGTCATGCGCGGGACCTCACCTGCACCGAGGTCACCGAGGATGCGCTCGACGGTCGCCTGGTGCTGGTCGCGATCGGGGTCGTTGGCGTCGGCGACGAGGAGCAGCAAATCGGCCTCGGCGACCTCCTCTAGGGTTGCCGCAAAGGCCTGCATCAGCGCTGGCGGCAACTCGCGGATGAAGCCGACGGTGTCCAGGAGAACCACCTCGCGATCCTCGGGAAAGCGGATCCTGCGGACGGTCGGGTCGAGGGTGGCGAAGAGCTTGTTCTCGGCGGTGACTTCGGAGCCGGTGATCGTATTGAGGAGAGTGCTCTTGCCGGCGTTGGTGTAGCCGACGATCGCGACCACGGGGACCCCCGATCGGCGGCGCCTCGATCGACGCTGGTCGCGTTGTTTGTGCAGCTGCTTCAGCCGCTTCTCGAGATCATTCGATCGCTTTTTGGCCTTGCGTCGATCGAGCTCGAGCTTGCTCTCACCGGGGCCGCGACCGCCAATGCCACCGGCCAGTCGCGACATCATCGTGCCATGGCCGACCATAAAGGGCATCCGGTAGCGGAGCTGGGCGAGTTCGACCTGAAGTTTGCCGTCGGAGGACTTCGCGTGTTGGGCGAAGATGTCGAGGATTAGCATTGTGCGATCGATGACCTTGAGGTCGGTGCGATCGGAGATCGAACGGGCCTGCGAGGGCGTCAGCTCGGGATCGCAGATCAGGAGTTCGACGTCATGCTCGAGGGCCTGGACCAGCACGTCGCGGAGCTTGCCAGAGCCGAGGAAGGTCCGCGGATCGGGGTGTGCGCGGCGCTGTTCGATGACGTCGATGACGGCGATACCGAGGGTCCGACAGAGTTCGTGCAGCTCGTGCCTGCGGGCGCTGACATCGGGCCCACCGCGGTGAACCATCAGCAGCATCGCCCGGGTGCCCACTCGCTCTTCGCGGGAGCGCAGCGTTGTCGCCACCAGCTCCGCTTCGAGCTCGCGTACAAAGCCCAAAAATGGCTGGGGCGCGGCGATTGGTGGGTCGATGCTGTCTTTTGGGTCAGAACCTACTTCGCGTTCCGACTCGCGTTTTGCGTCGCGGGTGAGCAGGCTGAGCGGCGTGCGCGGCCAGAGGCGGAGCGAGAAGATTTCGGAGCTGCCTGGGGCCGGGGGGGCGAGCGTCGCGATGTCGATCTGGATCCCGGCGGGGCCGCGGTGGAGGGAGGCGACCAGATCCAGGCGGAGCTTGGCGAGGTCGGCCAGCTCCTCGCGGGAGAGCGGGTCGATGACCAGGTGTGTCGTCACCAGGCGAACACCCCGGAGTCGCCCGCCAGTGCCGCGGACTCGAGCGAACTCTGGGAGCTGCATCGAGTGGGCGTCGCCGAGAATGACGCTCTCGATCCGGCCGCGGCGGTCGATGAAGAGGCCGAGCTGTCGACCGAGTTCGTGGGAGAGATCGAGTAGGTCGCGGGCCAGCGTCGCCGAGATCACCTGTTCCGCAGGGACGCGTCGATCTTGGAGCCGGGCGAGGGTCTTCGCCTGGTTGGATTTGAGGTTTTGGGTGTCGCCAAAGATCGCCGAGCGAGAGTTCACGGGGCGACAGTATGCTCTTCGAGGAGCTTGAGGGCGACCGCGAGTGCTTGCTGGGCCCGGTGACCGGCGTTGTTGCGGGCACCTAGGGTCTCGCTGGTCTCGCCCAGGCGCCCTTCGACGTCGGCGAGGGTGCCCTCTAGATCATCGATGCGAGCCTGCAGTGCACTCGCTTCGGCGCTTGTGGAGGCCTCTAAGTCGCGGAGGGCAGCGGCGAGGCGCTCGATCTCTGCGCCCATCGTGTCCTTGGTCTCGACCAGCTCGAGATTTAGCTCTGCGAGGGCCTCTGCGGCCTGTTCGCGGGAGGTCGCGAGGGTATTTGAGATCTCCTCGATGGCTCGCTCGGACTCAGCTTTGGTCTCGTCGAGCAGCTGGTTGAGTTGGTGATTGGATCGCTCGGCGAGTTCGCGGGTCTCTGTGAGTTCTTGCTCTGCCGCGAGTTTGTCGGCGGCCGCGAGTTCGCGGGTATCGGCGAGTTCTTGCTCGGTCTCGGTGAGCTGAGACTCGAGCGAAGCTTTGATCTCGGCGGCGACCTCTTGGAGACCGGTGATCTCGGCCTGATGATCGGTCGTGAGCTCCTCTACGCGCGCCTCATGCTCGGCCCTGGCGGCGCTGAGTTGGCCGCCGGCCTGCTCTTGAAGGTCGACGATCGCCTGCTCTTGGTGCTGGCGAAGATCGCCGATCTCGAGTTCGTGCAGCTCTTTGAGAGCGGCTAGCTGGGCCGCGTGTGTCTCGCGGAGTTCGCTCTGCAGAGTGGCGTTGGATTGCTCGGCCTGCAGCAGTTGGCTTTGGTGCTCATCTGCGGCCTCGGCAAGCTCGATCGCGTGGCCCTCCTTGAGCTCGTGGATGTGCCCTTCGTAGGCGCTGCGCAGCTCTTCGGTGATCCGAGTGTGCTCGGCTGCGGTGTCTTGGCGCTCTTCGTCGGTGCGCAGCTGCAGCTCGGCGAGGCTGGCCTCGAGCTGGCTGGCTGCTTGGCGCTTGTCGGCCAGCTCTTCGCTGAGCGAGGCCGCCTCGGAGGTGGCGGCCATCAGCTGAGTTGTCAGGGCGTCGCGCTCGGTCTCAAGGCGAGCGACCCGATCCTGGACCTTGGAGAGTTCGTCGATGGTGGCGACCAGGCTTTTGGCGGCCTTTTCTTGCTGCTGCTCGAAGCTCGTTTGGGCGCCGGCGTACTCCGCCTCGATGTCCTTGAACTTGTCGGTCATTCGCTCGAGGCGGGCCTTAAAACCCTCCTCGCGCTTGCGGCCGGTCGCTCGATCGCGGGACAGGGCGTCGAGCGATTCGCGGGCCGAGAGCAGCTTCTCTTGGACCTCGAGGAGTTGTCCTTCGAGGTCGGAGTTGACGGTCTGGAGCTTGCGGTTGCGTGAGCCGGCATCGAGAATCGCTCGATCGCGGTTCTCGATCTCGTCGCGGAGCGAGAGGATCTCGCGCTTCTTTGCGTTGAGCGTCGCGCGAATCTCGAGGACCTCACGTTGCACTCGGAAGCCAGATGTTTCGTGGGTGCGATCGCGGCTGACGGCGTCGGATTCGCCGTGGCTGTCGGAGTCGCCGATCGTATTGAACTCTTCGACCGCGCGGCGACCGCTGCGCTCGCTGGAGCCCTGGCTGCGATCGCCGTCCATGCGCTGTTCGATGCGATCTTCGGTCGCCTTGGTCACCGAGGCCGGTTCGCCGCTGGCGCTCTCGCCGATGGTCAGCAGCGGTCGCACGGTCTCGACGAGCACATCGCCGTCGAGTGGCATCTTGAGATAGCCATCAGCGTGGGTCTTGAGATTGCGATGCTGATCAAAGACGTCTTGGCTGACGCTCGAGGCGTAGATGATGATCGGGATCTGCCGCGTCTGATTGTTACGACGCAGGCGATTGCAGACAGAGAAACCCGAGGTCAGGGGCAGCTCAGCTCGAATAAAGATGATGTTGGGCGCGACGGTTCGCGCCACATTCACCGCCTCAGGGCCATTCTCCGTCACCGTGAATTCGAAGCGGTAGGCGGCCAGCATGTCCTGGATGACGGTGGGAGTCTTAGCGTCAGCGTCGATGATCAGCGCAGAGAACACCGCGGCAAGATAGCCCGGGCGGCCCTCGCAATACCAGCCCTCGGGTTCGCCAGAGCGATAGCGCACTGTCTGTCGAATCGCGCTCGCGTGGGTTTGGGTGAGCGCATCATCGCTGGCACGAGGGGGCCGCAATGCCCCTGTTCCTGGGGAGTGGAGGAGGGGATCTCAGAGGTCTCGCCAGATCCGGGGCCCGGGCGCAAGCGCTGGAGCGAGCAGCCGAGCGCCGAGGCGGTTGAAGGATCTAGCGGGTCGATCTCTGGCGAAGCTGATCGCCGAGATCTAAGAGAGCCCGGAGATCACCGCCCTCGGCGGAGTTTGTCGAGATCAGCACATGAAGCTGCGCGCCGTCGTCGTAGGTGACCACGGGCCGGCCGATGCGATCGGTGCTGAGGTAGTAGATGCGGCCGCGGTAGCTCTGACGGATCCCTCGGAGGGCGCCGCCGTGGCTCACCTGTCGGAGTTCGAGGGCTCGAGCTCCGGACCGGCCCAGGGGGTACTCAAAGAGTTCTGGTTGCGGATTGCCGCTGCCGTCGAGTTCGTCCAGGCTCACCAAGTTGACACCTGCTGCCGCGCCAGTCGGGGGCAGGCCGACGATTTGTGGCTGCAAAGATGAAAAGGACATGTCCTCTGGGGCAGAAGATACGGCGACCGGAGGATCGGTGGGCGCGGGTGTATCTACCCGGATGAGCGCAAAGAGGAGGACCGCAGCGGCGGCGGCGGGCGTGAGTACCAATGCTCCGCGGAAGAAGCTGCGCAGACGGCCCCAGCCGCGCTCACGGGCTGCCTCTTCGTCGAACTCGGCCTCGCGATCGACGGCATCGAGTTCGAGTAAAACCCTCGCTCGCAGTGCCTGCGGGGCGCTCTCTCGCGGTAGCTCTTGCAGGATTTGGCGGGCGCTCTGCTGCTCTTCGACCATGTCTTTGAGGGCAGGGTCATCGGCGATCTCGGCCGCGACGGCAGCAGCGGCTTCGCTGTTGAGTTCACCGTCGATATAGGGCTGAAGCCGGCGGATCAGGGGATCGGTGCTGGGGCGTGTGCGGCTCATGCGTGGCCTCGTTTGCGGTAGGCGTCGAGGCGGATCGGCGCGTCGTGAGTGGGGGTCTCCTGGGACATCTGTCGCTCGAGGATTTTCTTGAGGTGGCGACGACCGCGATAGAGCCGGCTCATCACGGTGCCGACGGGACACTGCATCACGGCGGCGATCTCTTTATAGGAGAGGCCCTCGATGTCGGCGAGTACTACGGCGAGGCGGAAGTCTTCGGGCACCTCTTCGAGCGCTAGGTGCACCGCCTCGGCGATCGTTTTGGAGGCAACCGCAGCTTCGGGCGAAGGCGGACCGCTCGCGAGCCCAGCCGCCCCGCTTTCCGCGAGTGTGCTGGCCTGATGGGTCAGGTGATCTGCGTGTTTACGCTCGCGGACGTTGCGGTGGTAGCTGTTGACGAAGGTATTGCGGAGGATCGTGAAGAGCCAGGCGCGGATACTGGTGCCGGTTTCAAAGCGGTGCCAGAAGCGGTAGGCGCGGACGAGCGTATCCTGCACGAGGTCCTCTGCGGCGGCCCGATTGCGGGTCATGCGCAGCGCGACGCCGAAGAGGCTGTCGATGTGGGGAAGGGCGGTCGTTTCGAACGCCTGCCGAGCGGTCGCATCCATGATTGGGAGGGGAACCCGGGGCGGGCCGCGGCTATTCCCGGGCAGATCGTAGCGCAAGGATGCGCATCGGATCGGGCTTTGTGCAGCAGCAGGCCCTCTGCCAATGGGCAGGATGTGCAGGATGTGCAGGATTAGGCGGTACGTGTGCTCGCTTCGGGTTTGCGGTCTGCGAAGGAGCGATTTTTGACTGCCGTGGCGGTACCCTCCGCGCCGATGAGCACCGAGAGTTTGAGGCCTGAGTATCGTTCGCCGCTTGCGACCCGCTACGCGACCGCGGCGATGGTCGCCAACTTTGCAGAGCGACGGCGGGCGCTGCTCTGGCGTGATCTTTGGATCGCGCTCGCCGAGTCTGAGCGTGCGCTCGGCTTGCCGATCAGTGCGGCCCAGATCGACGGTCTCAGGGGTGCCCGCGACAACCTCGACTTTGAGCGGGTGGCGACGCTCGAGGCCGAATTGCGGCACGACGTCATGGCCCATGTGCATCATTTTGGCGAGGTCGCTGGCGCGGATGCTGCGAAGATCATCCACTTGGGTGCGACCTCCTGTTTTGTCACCGACAACGCAGAGCTGGTGATGCTGCGCGACGGTCTGGAGCTGCTCATGGATCGTCTGTATACGGCGGTGCAGCAGCTCGCCGATTTTGCCCGCGAGCATCGGTCGCTGCCGACTCTGGCCTATACTCACCTGCAGCCGGCGCAGCTGACTACCGTCGGCAAGCGAGCCTGTCTTTGGGCGCAGGATCTAGCCCTGGATCTCGAGACCGTCGAGGCTCTCTGCGCGCGTCTCCCCCTGCGCGGGGTCAAGGGCACGACTGGCACCCAGGCCTCGTTTCTTCAGCTTTTTGATGGCGATCACGCCAAGGTGCGGGAGCTCGATGCCCGGATCTGCGGGGCGATGGGGTTTGATCGTGCGATCCCGGTGAGCGGTCAGACGTACACCCGGAAGATCGACACCTGGGTGGTCAGCGCCCTCGCGGATATCTGCGGATCGGCAGCGAAATTCGCTGTCGATCTGCGCCTTCTCGCCCACAAGCGCGAGCTAGAGGAGCCCTTTGAGAGCAAGCAGATAGGCTCGAGCGCGATGGCCTACAAGCGCAATCCGATGCGTTGCGAGCGGATCTGCGGGCTCGCGCGCTTTGTGCATTCGCTGGCCTCGAGCCCGCGCGAAACCCACGCCAACCAGTGGTTTGAGCGTACTCTCGACGACAGCGCCAACCGTCGGTTGGTACTGACGGAGGCTTTTTTGGCGACGGATGCGATCCTCAATCTGGTTGTCGACGTGACCAAGAAGCTCGTCGTGTACCCCAAGAAGATCGCCGCGAACATGGCCGACGAGCTGCCCTTTATGGCGACCGAGGCGGTGATCATGGAGGGCACGCGCAAAGGTCAGGATCGCCAGGCGCTGCACGAGGCGATTCGCCAGCACGCCTGGGCTGCGGCGGCGGAGATGAAAGAGGGACGAGCCAACGATCTCATGGTGCGTATGGCCGGCGATCCTCTGTTGAGTCCCTTTGTGCACGATGAGGTTTTGGATCCGGCGCGTTACATAGGGCGAGCCCCGGAGCAGGTCGAGGAGCTGATGGAGGTTGCGATCGAACCTCTTGTGGAGCGACACCGTCATCGAGCGGGTCGTTTTGTGCCCCGTGTTCGGGTCTGAATTGCTGTCCATGGGGTTCGCGATCGGCAGGCTCGACATGCAGCGAAGAATGCGAGACCCCTTGGCGCTCTACAGGTCTGCGAACTGCGCTGAATCTCCGGAGGATGAGTACAGCGAAGATGAGTACCCCGCCGAAGACGAGCCCATCGACGGGTCCTACGAAGACGACGCGGATGTCGACGATGAGTACGCGGAGGACGAATTCGCGGAGGATGAATTCGAGGAGGACGAGCGCGAAGAGGACGAGTTTGAAGAGGATGAGTTTGAAGAGGACGTGCTCGGGGAGGACGAACTCGGAGAAGACGAACTCGGAGAGGACGAACTCGGGGAGGACGAACTCGGGGAGGACGAGCGCCTCTCCTAGGCGAGCCGGGTCTAGTCTCTTTTAGCGGGCGGCGAGTAGGCCGTTGTAGCCCCGCGGAGTTGGTGCGACGATTTGCGGAGCCGCGACGGGCAGCGCTCTGCGTGCATCACCTTCGCCCAGCCAACGGAGCGTTGCCTCGGCGAGGCGGGCGTTGTCCGGGATCAACTCAATGGGGTTCGCTGTGTGCTCGTTGCGATCCAGGATCGCGTCGACGATACCTTGGGTCACCAAATCGTTGTTGTCATCAGCTGCGAGCTGGAGAATGGCGGGTCGCCAGCGCGCTTGGCCGCTTTCGAGAGCCGCGATTGCGACGGCCAGGCGAGTTTCCGGCGTGTCTGAGAGGAGCCAGCCGCCGATTCGATCGAAGTGAGCCCGCCGAACCAGGAGAGCTGCGGCGAAGGCCCGCATTCTCGGCGGCAGCGTTTGTCCGTCGTCGTCGTCGGCGAGTTCGAGGAGCAGCGCATCGGTGGCTCGGGCATCGCCGCTGAGGCGCCGCAGATAGGCGAGCAGAGCGTAGTCTCCGACTCTTCGAAGGACCAAATCGTCACCGCTCTCGACGACTTCGCTGAGATCGCCGAGGGCTGTGGCAAGGCGGGCCCGCTCGAGCTTTCGCAGGGCGCATGTGCCGTGGGAGGGGGTCGCGAGCCAGAGCCAAGTATTGGCGCGCATGCTCGGGTCATCGGCCTCGAGCAGCGCCGAAATCGCAGCAAAGGGCAGACCTCGAAGGGCGCGATGGCGGCGTCGCTTCGCGTCAATGCTGAGCCGATCGACGACGCTCTCTCGGGAGAGGGCGCGGATAGCTTCGCGTCTCGTTTTGGGTACCTCGAGCAGAGCTTCTTCGAGGCGAATCGCAGCGCTAGTGCTCTCGCCATCTTCGCGCGGGCTGGGCTCGTCGCCTGGCTGTGCGGTGGCGAAAAAATCGGCCATCTCCGCCCATGCAAACTCTTGGAGGGATGCCTCAGAGGCTCGAATCGGGGCCGTAACGGCATTTCTGAGGGGAGCACAGTGGCTCGCCTGCGCAGCGGCGGCCACCTGGGGCAGGGTCCAGATCATCGTCGCGAGGCAGAGCGCAAGGACTGGCTTTTTCACGGTGCCCAGATCCTAGCCGGCACCGATCAGGGCAGCAAAAAATTGGCGGAGAACACATGCGATGTGCATCGGGTCTCCTCGCGATGAGGCCCGTTTCGCTCGGGCAAGGCCGACCTGATCGCGTCGCGAGTCCACACGCCGGGGGCGTCTGTTACTCGGCGAGAACCTTCGCGACTGCATCCTTTACCAGGGCTGCCTCGACCTGGTCTCGGTGCTTTTTCATGACCGCGCCGATAAGCCGCCCGGCCTGCCGAGGATCACTGATCCCGCTCTCGGCGTGCACCTTTCGGACGAGGGCCAGGGTGGCTGCCGCGTCGAGTTTTGTAGGCAAGAACTTCTCGCAGAACGCGAGTTCAAAGCGGTTCTCGGCGAGCAAGGTCGCGCCGCGTTCACCGGCGGCTTCGAAGGCTGAGATGGCCTTCTTGAGCTCCTTGGCGTAGCTGGCGATCATCTGTAGCCAGAGTTCGTCGGTCTCCTCGCAGCCGCTGCCATCTTTGAGCTTGGTCAGGACCTTGTTCTTGAGCATACCGACCACTGTCAGGGTCGGCGCGTCGCGGCCACGTCGTGCTTGACGGAGGATGGTATCGATCTGATCGCGGATTTCGCTGCTCATGGCCGCGAGATGGTAGCTCAGCTTTTGCGATCGAGGGCGCGTTCGTGTGCGCCCTCGAGATCGGCCGCTGCGTAGGTCCTAACGCGTAGCGCTTGGTGGGCCTGGAGCAGCTTGGCGGGCAGATCTTGCCCTTCGATCGCGCGGAAGAAGTCGCGGTGAGCCCGAAGAGAGTGCGTCGCTCCAGCGAGCAGGCGGTGGCCGAGATCCACCCCGGTATCGCTGAGATCCTGGGTGTCGACGATCTCGACGAGCGCACCGGCTGCGAGTGCCTGCTCGGCGCTCACCGTGTCCCCGACGAGCAGGAGCCGGCGGGCGAGCGCGGGGCCAAAGACCGCGTGAAAACGGATGAGCCCGGCTGCGTGATAGACCACGCCGAGCTTGCTCGCCGGCACCATAAAGGTCACTCCGGGATGAGCGATCCGAAAATCGCAGGCGCAGGCGAGTTCGACACCTGCGCCGATGACGATGCCCTGGAGCAGCGCGATGAAGGTCGCATCGGCGCCGGTCATCGCTGCGGAGGCGTCGAGCAAGAGCTGATCTGGCGGCGTCCCGGGGTGAGCCGCGGCGAGTCGGGGCAGCGCTTTGAGGTCGAAGCCCGCAGAGAAAACACGATCGCCGGCGCCGGTGAGCAAGACAACCTGGCCCTTGAGGCAGTTCGCCCGCTCGCGGATCCACACGAGCATCTCCGGGTCGAGGGCGTTTCGTCGTGGCGGGTTGCTCAGGGTCCAGAGCAGGAGGTTGGGGGCGATGCAGGTCTCGAGGACGGGCATGGCTCAGTTGGCGGGCTTGGTGGCGCCGCCCTCGGGGATCGTCGAGGGCGGGTGGCCCGGTGGTGTATCGAGCCTGAGTTTCTTGCTCGGGAGCTGCGGCGTGACCTCGCCGGACTCCACCTTCCGCCGCATGTCCTCGAGGGCCTTTGCGGCCTCGGATTCGGGGTGTTGCATGATTTTTTTGCGCAGGGCAAATGCCCGTTTACGCCGAAACTCTGGGGTCAGCTCTGCGGGATCGGCCGCGATGAGCTCGAGTTCTTCAGCGGTGAGGGGCGGCGCAGGTTTGGGCGTATCTGCAGCCGATAGTGCGGGCTCGGTCTTCGCGGGCTCGGTCTTTGCGGGCTCGGTCTTTGCGGGCTCAGTTTTCGCGGACTCGGTCTTCGCGGGCTCGGCCTTTACGGGCTCAGTTTTTGCTTGGCCGCAGCCGATAGATAGGATCGCGACGAGGGCGAGGCTCGCAGGTCGATGCATGGCCGGAGCTTAGCAGGAGCCCCGCCGGATCGAGCGCAGCAGGACCACCGGCACGACGACCAGCATGGCCGCCTGTACGAAGCCCAAGAAGGGGCTGATCTCGGAGAAGAGCAGCAGGTTCGCGCTGTTCGTGTTGCGAAGCGCAGCCGCCATCTGGGGGAAGGCCATCAGCGCGAAAAACGCGGCAAGGCCGATCTGAGTGCGAGCGATCAATCCCGTCGGCGCCGAGACCATGCGGATCGCGGCGAGGCCGACGACGGCGAGGTACCAGGCGAGGAAGAATACGAAGGCCGGGTGCACATCTGTGATCTGGCCGGGGTTTGGCAGCATGCCGACGGTGAGCACGGCGAGCATGCCCGTCCAGGCGAAAAGTTCGCCCAGGAGCGAGCCTATCGGCGGTGGAGCCCTCTTCTCGCCGAGGTCTGGGGTGGGCGTGCGCATCATGAGGAGGATCGCAAAGGGCAGGGTGACCAGCGCCAGATTGATCAGGATGGATGTCTCGGTGTTGTTGTAGGCGTTTCGATAGGCGGGGTTGGCCAGCGAGATGAGCACGATTGCCACCAGGGCGCCGAGCAGCCCTTCGCCGCGGGTCAGGGCGCTCGTGCCCTGGCGACCCACCTTGCGCTCGAGGGCACGGAGGCCGAGCAGAGCGAGCAGGCCGATGCCGACAGTGCCGATCGCGATCGCGAAGTCAGCCTCGTGGGCGAGGTGCCAGTTGTTGAAAAAGAGCTCGTCGGGCAGCAGCGAGGAGCGGAAGAGGTGGGCTGTCGCGGCCTCTGGGATGAGGGCGAAGATGCCGATGCTCTGGCGGTCCGGCATCATGCCAATGGCGGCACCGATCATTGCGAGCACGCCGAAAAAGGAGAGCATGCCCATGCCGAGTATGCCGGGTGTGTGCCGCGAGCCCAGGGCAAAGCCGACGAGCTGGGCGAGTACCGACAGGAAGAAGCAGCCGACGAGCGCCACCAGGATGCCGGCGAGGGCCGGGAGCAGGTAGCCGACAAAGGCGACGGTGAGCAGGAGGATGAGCGCCTGCGGGATCGCCAGGATGCCGACGATCGACAGGGCGCCCACGCTGAGCCCGAGAATCAGCTCGCGAGTCCGAAGCGAGGTGCCGGTGAGCGGCATCAGTGTGTTCTCGTGGACCTCTTGGGCCATCTGCGTGCCGACTAAGACGGGTCCGAGGACCAGCAAGAGGAACGCGAGGAAGGCACTCGCGATCGCCCCGGTGAGCCGAACGCCGTCGACCAGGGTGAGCGGCGACTCGTAGATCTCGACCCGTGGGACCAAGTTGGCGTCGAGGATTGTGCGCAGTCTTTGGACCTGCTGGGCGTCGTGCCAGCTGAAGTAGGTGTAGTAGGCGTCAGCGTCGGGCACGACCTGCAAAACGTGGTGGGCGGAGAGGCTAGCCTGAGCCCTGGCCTGGAGTTGGCGGAACCCGCGGGGCGACTCGTCGTTTGCGGCCTGACGCACGAACCTCAGGGCATCGTCGTAGCTGCTCTGCGCGCGGCTCCAGTAGTCGCCATCAGACTCGCCGTAGTGCAGGTCTTGGATCTCGGCGAGGATGATCGACTCTTCTCCGACAGAGTCGACGACGATCAGGTGCTCGAATTGCTCGCGCTCCCAGCGTGACTCTTCGAGATCGAAGCCCTGCCGGATCTCGGACTCGAAGGACCCGCTGCCAAACGAGATCCAGACGCCGAGGATCAGCGTCAGGACCGAGAGCAATGCGGAGAGCAACACGAACCGGCGCAGGCGTCCGCCCCGGTGTACGCGGGTGACAAAGGGCAGCGCGGCGCTGCGGAGTTGTGCGAGCTTTGACATGGAGGCTCCTGCGGATCAGTTGACCTGATCGTCCGAGAGGCGATTGTAAACGTCTTCGAGGCGGCTGCGGAGCCGACTGGCGGTGACTACGCGGACTCCGCCGCTGATCAGCGCGGCGAGAATATCGGCCATCAGGGTCTCATCGCCCTGGACCTGGAGGGTGAGTGTCGGCTGGCCGTCTTCGATGCCGCTGTCCTCGACGAGCACGCGGTGCTCGCGGAGGATGGCGAGCGCGCGATCGAGGCCGCTCTTGGATTCGTCGTCGAGGATCCGCAGGCGATAGACAAAGCGGCTGACGTCGTACTTCTCGATGATCTCGGCGACGGCGCCCGAGACCACGAGGCGGCCTTTTTGGATCAGCGCCATGCGATCGCAGAGATCGTCGAGTTCGCGGAGGATGTGCGACGAGACCAGAATGGTGACGCCGCTGTCCCGGGTCCGCAGGAGGGCCGCTCGCAGGTCGCTTCGGGAGCGCGGATCGAGACCGTCCGCTGGTTCGTCGAGGAGCAGGAGGCGGGGTTTGTGCAGGAGGCAGCGGGCGATCAGGAGGCGCTGGCGCATGCCCTTAGAGAGCTGACCGCTGGGTGTATTGCGCTTGCTTATCAGATCGAAGGTGAGCAGCGTTTCTTCGATCGCGGCCTCGAGTTTTGCCGGCGCCATGCGATAACACTGACCGAAAAATCGGAGGTACTCGGCGGGCGTCATCTGCTTGTAGAGCGGGTTGCCATCGCCGAGAAAGCCGATCTGTCGCCGGAGATCGCTGGGGTCTTTGGGCAGGGGCTTGCCGTCAAAGAGCAGATCGCCGGCGCTCGGATGCACCACGGTCGCGAGCATGCGCAGGGTCGTCGACTTGCCGGCGCCGTTTGGACCGATGAGGCCAAAAAGCGAACCGCTCGGGATCTTGAGGCTGAGATCGCGGACCGCCCAGGTGGTCCCGTCGTAGGTCTTTCCGAGGCCGTGTAGCTCGACGTCCATGGCTGCCGAGCATATACGTTCGTGGTGGCGAAAAGATTCGCCGCGATCTGGGCCCAAGCCGCGGGACTGGCTAGGCCGTCTGTAATTGCCCCCTAGAGGCTTTAAGACGCCCATTCTGCGCGTTTCTCCGCGGGCGATCAGCAGCGCTCGCGGCTTGTGACTGGCCCCACCCGTCGCGCTGCCGTAGCCTAGAGGAGGTGACAATTCGATGGCGATGGAGGAGCGCGTTGCTGGGTCTCGTCGCCCTTTCGCTGACGGGCGCATGTGCGGCTCGGAGCACCGACATCGGCGGCATTGCTCTCGTCGAAGGCTCGACCCGGCGGCCACTTGAGCCTGCCGAGGTCGCCCGAGCGGGCGCCGCGTCGGTCGCCGTGGTCACCACCAATAACAGCCGCGGTCTCGCCTTCGTCGTCGATCCGGCCGGTTATCTGATCACCAGCCGGCACGTGATCGAGGACAGCAGCCATGTCGAGTCGATCTCCTTTCCCGGTCTCGATCCGCCGCAGATCTTCACCGCGATCAAGGTGGTCTACATCGATCCACAGCGCGACCTGGCCCTCCTGCACGTCGACGCCGGGCAGCCCCTAGCTTCGCTGGCGCTCGGTACCGACAGCGCCGCGCCGGTCGAGACGTACCTAAAAGCCGCCGATCGGGTGCTCTTGCTCGCTCGAAATCAGGGGGCCGAGGAGACCTTCATCGCCCACACTGGCAGCGTCAACGATTTGCAGGTCTTCAACCCCGCGCTCGGTACAGGCGCGTTTGTTGGGCTCAGCAACGATGTGCGCGAGGGGCAAAGCGGCGGCCCGGTGCTCGATCGTTTTGGACGCGCTGTCGGGATTGTCACCTGGACCTGGCGCCATCGTGTCGGTGGCTACGCGATTCCTATCGACGAGGCGACGCGTATGTTGCTCGAGCGTCCGCGCATGGAGCTGGCGAGCGAGCAGCGAGCTCGGGCAAGCGCACGAGCCACAAAATTTGTCGATGCTGTCTACGCCGGCCACATGGATCAAGCGCGGCGCATGCTCTCGCCGACGTACGCTCGGGCGATCCGCTCGCAGACCCTCGATTTGATCACGGAGCGGGTCTCAGCAGGCGGCGGCGAGGCGGTCTCTTTTTTCTTTGCGGCGTTAGAGAAGCTGGTCGCGGGGCTCGAGGAGGGCCGCGAGAGCCAGCAGTTAGAGGACTTTCGTGAGCTGGTCTTGCGTACCGGCGGCGACGAATTTCGCGAGATGCTCGGGGTCACGGGCAGCGTCGACAGCGAGTTGGTGGTGTCGTTTTTCTTTGAGCTCGGCAAGGCCTACATGAGCGCTCGTTATCACGGCGAGCAGGACCCCGAAGAGGCCATCGAGACCGCGATGGGCCGCCTAGGCACCCTCGACGCCGCGCGCACCTTCGCCTTCGCGACGCTCAGCCAGAGTCTGGGCGATGGCCCGGTGCAGATCATAGATGTCGAGGTGATTCCCGGGGTCTACGCGCCGAAGGCCGTGATCACTCTGAGCACGCCGTCACGCAGTGGCCTGGTCATGCAGCTGCGAATGGAGTGGGGCGACTGGTACGTCGCCCAGGTCCAGACCCGTGCTGGCGACTAAGTGACGCCCGTTGTCGCGTCAGAGGGACTCTAGGCCGCCGGAGCACGGCTGGGAGTTACGCGAGAGCTTTTAGTTGGAGCGAGAGCTTGCCCTTTTTTTCGCCGCGGAGGAGGCGGCGAAGCGCCTCTGGAGCCATCTCCAGGGGCCCCTGGAGTACGGTTTCGCGGTAGCGTAGTTTGCCCGCCTTCGACCACTCGATCAGTTTGGGAGCGGCTTCGGGGAATCGCTCTGCGTAGTCGAGGACGATAAAGCCTTCGATTCGCGCTCGTCGCATCAGCACCTGTTCGAAGTGCTTGGGGCCTACAATAACCTCTGAATTATAGGTGGAGATGAGGCCACAGAGGACGATTCTCGCCTTGAGTTGGAGGTTGCAGAGAACGGCGTCGAGCACAGCGCCGCCGACGTTGTCAAAATAGACATCAATGCCCTCCGGGCACGCGGTTGCGATCGCGTTTTCGAGGTCGCCCAATTTGTAATCGATGCAGGCATCGAAGCCGAGTTCGTCTGTGACATAGGCGCATTTTTCGGGCCCGCCGGCGAGGCCGATCACCCGACACCCGTGGATTTTCGCGATCTGGCCGACCATCGATCCAACGGATCCCGCTGCAGCCGAGACGACGACGGTCTCTCCCGCTTGCGGGCGACCGATGTCGAGGAGACCGAAATACGCCGTAAAGCCACCTGTGGCGCCCAAGAGCCCCAAGTATGCGGTTAGAGGCAGGCCCGGCACAGGTTCCACGCGCTGGAGCCCGAGTTGCTCGGGACGACCGCAGGCGTGCTCTTGCCAGCCGACCGTGCCGGTTACGTGATCCCCGACCGCGAAGCCCTTGCACTTAGAGGCAAGCACGATACCGACGCCGAGTGCTCGCATCACCTCACCGATCGCGACGGGCGGCATGTACTGCGGCGCATCAGTCATCCAGATCCGGTTGGTGGGGTCGATCGACAGGTAGAGTGTTTGGACCAGGATTTCGCCCGCGGCGGGCTCTTTGAGCGCGGCGGAGATGAGCTTGAAGTCCGAGTCCTTGACCTCTCCCTGCGGACGGCAGGCGAGAAGAAGCTTACGTGTGGTGGCGGATTTTTGATCGAGCATCGTCGCCTCTGCATAGGCTAGGCGTGGCGCTAGCGCAAGGCGGATTTGTCAGCGTCCAGTGGCTGCACGGTAGGCCTGCTGGTTGTTGGCAAATTACTTGAATCAATGATGTAAAGATCGAGAGGGAGCACTCTCCGCTGTGCATGACGTCAACCGATCGGAGGAGGCCTTTGGTCCTGTGTGTTTGGTGTCATACGTATATGTGTATAATGGACTCGCCACGGGTCCCAAATGTAATAAACGGATCGGCTTGTAGACAGTAAATGCGGACAGGAGGATCGACAACAAGACCTCGCGGCTCGATCTCCGTTTCCCAGATCCCCTCGAAGCTCGCTTCGTGTCCTCCAATCCCGCGGTGACTGGGCCTGTGACGACAGCACAACCCGCTGCCAGTTTCGCTCCGTTCGCACTCCTGCCGCTGCCGGCAGGTTCGTTCCTTCACGCCCTCACTTCTTCGCTCATCTTGCTCCAGAGTGGCCGTACGTGCCCCTCTGTGACCATGCAGAGGCTCCTTCGACCTGGCGTGCCAGGCGTTCTTAGCTAGTCCCCACTTCAATTTACAGTTGCGAGGCTCATGGGCCGATGGAAGCATAGTACGATGATGCATTCAAAAATGGGGTGGGGGATCGGTGGAGCCTTGGCTTTGCTGGTGACAGGGGTTGCTTCGACCGCAGGGGCCGGCCCGATCGTTCAGCCAGACAATACGCAGATTCCGAAGGGAAATGGCTTGCAAGGGGTGTTTGATAACCTCAATGACCCCGTCGACGCGGTCCTGGATGCGGAGGTCGAGCCGGAGCGTTTTCTCCCCAGCTGCACTGCATCGTTTACGGTGCACGCGCGCTTCGCCTCCTACAAAAACTCCTTTGGCTGGTACAACGTGACCGGCGATGTCCCGGATATCGCCGATCTCCATCAGATTCTTAAGTGTACCGACGGGCCGGGTGTTAGCAAGGATGTCAGTATTCTGGATGACCCAGACTACGCGGGTGGGGAGATCGGCTTTTTTCAGGCGGTCGGCAGCTGTGCAGATGTCGAAAATCCCAATACTATTTTTAATGTCGGCAATAAAAAACATATTGTCTATAGTGAGCCCGACTACAACCCCGACAATAATCTCCCAGATCCCTACATTCACCTGCTGATCTATCCGAGTTTTAAAAATCCACGCACCTACTATTTCGCCTGGGAAGACCTGCTTCAGGGCGGTGATAACGATTTTTCCGATCTGGTAACCTCGGTCAAAGGCATCGACTGTGTGGGCTGGCCAAAAGCATGCACCAAGGTCGCCAGTACCGGTGACTCTGACGCAGATTTGATCTGCGAACCGAATGATAATTGTCCGAACGATGCGAATGAAGACCAAATCGATGCGGATATGGATGGAATTGGCGATGTCTGCGATGAGTGTCCCGATGACCCCGATCCGGATTGTGTGATGGTCGATCCGACGACCACGGGCGGTACGGACACAGATACAGATACGGACACAGACACGGACACAGACTCGGATTCGGGCACGACAGATGGCACCGGCGGGACCGACACAGGCACCACCGGTGATACCGGGGTGACGAGCGATCCGACAGATGGCACCGGCACGACGGATTCGACCGGTGGCAGCGGGACGATGGGTACCGGCGATTCAGCTGGATCTTCGGGTACCGAAACCGGGGGCGGGACCGGCGATTCTAACTCTGGTACCGGAGGCGCTACAGCCAGCGACAGCGACAGCGCCGGATCCGATAGTCAAGGAACGGGCGCAACCGGATCGACCGGAGGTGCGACGGATACCGCGGGAGCCTCGGGTGGCGCCGACGAAGTGAGTGGCTGTGGTTGCACGAGCGGCCCTTCCGGGAGCGCGGGATTTGGTTCGTTGCTCGCGCTGCTGCTTGTGACGGTGAGGCGACGTCGGATGTCGTAGGGGACAGGTATGCGTACCGGCCGGGCTACGAGGGCAGGCCTATGCGTCTTGGGCGAGGCGGGCGACCCTGGCGGCACGCGCTGGGCTCGGCGGTCGGCGGAGGTGAGCGACCATCGAGTCCAGGCCCTCGAGGCTGAGGTTGAACATCGGGAAGACGGTGGCGATCTCCGCGATCGTGCCGGTCGACCAGAGTTTTTTGGGCTCTGGGTTGATCCAGGCGGAGCGCGGGAAACGGTTGGCGAGGCGGGCGAGCCAGGTCATGCCTGTGGGGCCGCGGCCGTCGAGCCACCAGTCGCCGCCGGACATCATCAGCTCGCCCGGGTGCATGTAAGCGTCGCCGACGAGCACGACGAACCAACTGGGGTCGAGCGTCGTCAGCAGCTCTTGGGTGGAAATGGTCTCGGTGAAGCGGGCATCCTCGTAGACGCTGCCGTAGACACAGTTATGGAAGTAGTAGGAGCGCAGCTCGCGGAAGTTGCCGGCCTGGTGAGCCGCCGAAAAAAGGCGCGAGCAGAGTTCTGCGTGCGGGTCCATCGAGCCGCCGACGTCGACGAGTAGGAGTAGGCGCACCGCGTTTTTACGCGGTGGTTGCATGATGATCTCGAGGTCGCCGCAGTTGCGCGCGGTGGCTTTGATCGTGCCGTCGATGTCGAGCTCGGGCTCGCCTCCTTCGCGGGTTAGTTTGCGCAGGCGTCGGAGTGCAGCAGCGATTTGGCGGGTATCGAGGATCAGATCACGGCGGAGTTCGCGGAAGCGTCGGGCATCGGCGACTGCCAGCGCAGAGCGCCCTCCACCGCCGCCGATGCGCACACCGGAGGGGTGATGACCGCCGGTGCCGAAGGGGCTGGTACCGCCGGTGCCGATCCAGCGGCTACCGCCTTCGTGACGTTTTTTTTGCTCGGCCAGGCGCTCGTTAAATTGGCGGCGGAGCTCGTCGATATCGAGGGTCTTTAGGGCCGCTGCCAGCTCTGGATCGAGGAACTCGAGGCGTTTGGGCGAAGCGAGCCAATCCTCCAGATCATCTAAGATCGACGCGCGATCGTCGACGACCCCACGGAAGCTCTCGGCGAAGGCGCGGTCGAACTCGTCGTAGTGGGCCTCGCTGGTGATCAGAATGCAGCGAGCGATCTGGTAGAAGCCGCTGAGGCTCTGGCCGTGCAGCCCCTGGCCGAGCGCGTCGAGAAGCGCGAGCCAATTGTGGGTCGTCACCTTGAGCCCGTGGGCTCGGAGATTATAAAAGAAATCTAAGAACATGTTCCTGTGGTCAGGTCAGTATCGGCGTCCTGGGCCATGGCCAGATCCTCGTCCAGAGCGTCGCTCGAAGGTCGCAAAATCCTGCTCTTTCTTGAGCAGTGTGCCGAGGAAAGGCAAGCCTGTGCCCTGCAGCGTTGTCGGGTCTAGGCCGGCGTGGCGGAGGGCGGCGATCCAATCGATGAACTCACTGGTGCTCGGGCGCTTGCGCAGGCCGTCGATCGAGCGGAGGCGATAAAAGGCTTCGAGTGCCCCGGCGAGCAGCTTGTCTTCGACGTCGGGGTGGTGGACGCGGATGATCCGCGTCATCAGCTCGCGGTCCGGGAATTCGATCCAGTGGAAGACACAGCGGCGCAGAAACGCGTCGGGCAGCTCTTTCTCGTTGTTGGAGGTGATGATGATCACCGGTCGCTCGCGCGCTGCGATGCTTTCGCCGGTCTCCATGATCGTGAACTCCATGGCGTCGAGTTCGTGCAGCAGATCGTTTGGAAACTCGGGGTCGGCCTTGTCGATTTCGTCGATCAGGACCACCGCTTTTTCGTCGCGTTTAAACGCCCGGCCGAGGGGCCCGAGGCTGATGTAGTCGCGGATGTCGCTGACCTTGCCCGCCGAGAAGCGGCTGTCGTGCAGGCGGCGCACGGCGTCGTAGGTGTAGAGGCCGTCGATCGCCTTGGTGGTCGATTTGACGTGCCAGCGTTCGAGCGGAAACCCAAAATATCGGGCTATATCGCGGGCGAGGAGGGTTTTTCCGGTGCCAGGCTCGCCTTTGATCAAGAGCGGTCGCCGGAGCGCGATCGCGACGTCCACCGCCCGGGAGAGCTCGGGCGAGACGATGTAGCTGTCGGTACCTAGGAAGGGCTGCATCGTCGCGGAGTATGGCATAGGCTGGCTCGGAGGGCGCTGGGGGTCGGCTTTTCGCGTTTGTGGCCGACTCATGCGATGGACTCTGATGATGGCAGGATCGCTGCGAGGTTCGCTCGTCGTGCTGGTCACCGCACTGGCGTTGGCTTCGTGCGTGGGACCCGGAGCGGTTGAGGGGGCGCCGGCTCTGCATCGCCAGGCTTCTCGCCCGGCTTTAGCGGTCGGTGTGGTGGAGTCGATCGATGTGATCGGGGAGGAATCCGCTTTGCCGCCGGTGCCCGCCCATGAGGTTGAGCCGCCCACAGAGCCACCGACAGAGCTGCTGGAGGAGCCCGCAGTGCCGTCGGAGAGTGAGCGGCCGCGGCTCGGAATTTTTGTCTCGCCGCGGACGACGATCGTCTACGCCGAGCCGGCATGGGGTAGCGAAATCCGCGGGCGCATCGACCCTGATTCTCCTTTTTGGGCGAGCGCCGAGGTCGAGGGAGTGGGCTGTGAGGAGAGCCGTTGGGTGGCCGTGGAGCTCGGCGGGTACGTCTGCCTAAAACACGCGGACGAAAGCGAAGAAGAGCCCTCGCAGCTTCCACTGGTGCCAGAGGGACAAATTGTGCCCTTTATCTACGCCAAGCCACGGCAGGATCGAGAGGGCAATCTCGACGCTGAAATCCCCCGCTACCGGTCATATCGACATCTCCGTCGGCGACAGGGGCAGGTGGATTCGCTGGTTGCCAACCGCCTCTACGCATTTGTCGAGCGGATCTGGCGGCCGAGTGTCGGCCATATCTTCGTCGATGCCGAGGGGCAAGCAGTCGCAGGAAAAAGTCTCAGGGTGCAGCAGCCGAGCGATCTCTTTGGTCGCGATCTCCAGCTGGATCCGCCTGCGCCGGGGCTGACGGCTGGGTGGGCGGTGTCGATCCCGACGCTGCTCCGGGACAAGCCGAGCCTGCGTCGTCGCAGCAAGGAGATCGGCTCGATCGAGTATCACCAGCGCTTTGATGTTGATCCGGTTCCGATCGCCGGATCGGGCGTACGTTGGTACCGGATCCCGGGGGCTGGCAAGGACGGGGCCGATGCCTACGCGGAGGCCAAGCAGGTCCGGGTTTGGGATCCAGGTCCGGCGATGGAGGATATCGGCGACGACGAGACCTGGATCGACGTCGACATCAAGCAGCAGATCCTGGGGCTTCGTCGCGGCGAGCGTTCGCTCTTTATCACCCTGGTCTCGACCGGTACGGGCAGCAATCCGACGCCGCGGGGCATCTTTCGTATCCGCAATAAGCTCGCCCTCGGAAAGATGCAAAACAAGCCCGACGATCCCGACTCGTACTACGTCGAGGCCGTGCCCTGGGTGCAGTATTTTTACCGGCGCTTCGCCTTTCATGCGACCTATTGGCATCGCGGTCTGGGTCGTCGCCGGAGTCACGGCTGCATCAATCTCGCACCCCGTGACGCCGCCTATATTTTCGCGGAGACCACACCAAATGTACCCAAGGGGTGGACGACCGCCTACGAATACTCAGATGCTCTGGGAACGGTCGTGCGTATCCGCCGCGGCGATGACGAACTCGTGGATCGCCGGCGCCTGTTGACCGAAGAAGTCGACGGTGCCGATGAGCACGAGTGATGGCTTAATGTCGTCCTGGGAGCATGCGGGCAGAGGATTCGAGCTTAGGACGAGGGGGCATTTGAGTTGGCCTTGATCGCAGCTGCGATGTACTCGGCGAGCCCGGTTATTCGGCGTTCGTAATGCGCAGAGAAGCGAGGATCCCCAGTGTACATCGCTGCGAGCGAGTGGTGCATTTCGGGTGAGCAGGCGTAGAACCAGCGGTCGATATGCTGCCGGTGGGCTTCGGCGATCGCCAACGTTTGAGGTGAATCGTGCGCTGTGCCTGTGCGCAGGGCTTCGGCAAAGCGTGATTCGATGTCCTCGATGTCGTCGCGAAGAGTTCGCCAATCCCCGTCGCTGTAATCCTTGGTCCGACGTATAGATTCGTTATAGATGTCACTTTCGCCCCAGCGGCGGGCGGCTTCATCCTGGTACTGTGCAGGATCAAATCCCGCGAATAAATCTTGTGGCTGAATCGTTGTACTCATAATTGCACTCTCGCTCTTTCTTTGGGTTGTTTCATTGCACTCTAGGAGTTGTAGGGCTGCATCGATCGATGCGATCATGGTGCCCGTTTTTGCGAGTGTCTCGCGCAGTGCAGCACGTTGGCGCAGCAGGATCGTGCGGCGGTCTGTGTTCGGATCATCGAGCAGATCGAGGATCTTCTTAAGAGGCAGGCCCTGGCTGCGGCCGATCTGGATCTGTTGGAGGCGCAGAAGATCGTCTGCGCTGTACAGGCGATAGCCGCTCGTTGAGCGCTCTGAGGGCCTTAGAATGCCAATTTGGTCGTAATGGTGCAGGGTTCGAATGCTCACGCCTGCAAACTTGGCGACTTCGCCGACTCGGTACTGTTTGTCCGCCACAGATGCAACGTAGGGCCTCACGCCGCGTGAGGGTCAAGCGGCGTGGTCGACTATGTTTTGCGTGTCTGCTGTCGCGCAGGGCGCGAGTGCCGAGGTTACTTGGGGGCCGTCGGCGGGTCCGTCGTGCCAGCATTCGCGGGGTTGGCGGGGGGCGCTGCACCGGGCACGAGGCTTGTACGCACGCTGTCGGCCGCGACCTGGGGAGTCTTGATCAGCGCTCGCATAACCTCTTGAATGCCCTCGTCGCTGCAGGAGTCGTCTCGCCAGGTCAGCAAGCGGGGTTTGGACCAGCCGGGCAGGATCGCCCAGTGAAGGCCCTTGTGGGTGCTCCAGAAGGCACCTTGAACTCCGGGCACGGCGACGGAGTGGAAGTCGGGATCCATCGCCACGCGCAGGCTGATCCGTCGGTCGTGGGCCTTGACCGCGGCGTCGACATCATCTTCGAGGGTGACCGAGAGGCGCAGCCACTTCGGCAGATGAGTTGTCTCTTCGGTGGCAAAGTAGTAGCCGCAGGTCATCTGATGCGACTCGCCGAGGTAGAGGGTGTGGTCGCAGGATTTTTTGGCGACCTCGACGTCGAGGCCGAGATCCTGCACGCAACACTCGGGTTTGGGCAGCTTGGGCGCGAAGAGGCGACAGACCCCGTTGGTCTCGTCGGGCACCCCAGAACCCGGCGCTGGGCCGGTGGGCTCTGGGTTACTGGAGCCCTCGGGGGGCGGATTTTTTAACGGATAGAGGTCGTCGGTATCGGCGACCACCCGGGGGTCTTCGGCGCTGAGATCGTGGGGGTTCTTTTTGACCGCTTGGGGCTCGACCTGCTGGGGGCACGCCGCGAGTAGGAGGGCAGCTGCGGAGACCAGGAGAGCGGGGCGCAGGGGCATGGTCCGCATGGTGTAGCGCGATGTTCGTCACTGCGCTACACCTGAATAGGCTGCCTTGGCCCTACGAGCGAGGGCTGGGGCGAGTTGCGGATCGTCGGCGACTCGCGAGCAGGAGGAGCAGCAGCCAGACCGTCGACCCGGCCGGACTCCGGCCGCTCTGGCGACAGCCTGCAGCTTCGTCTGCGTCGTCGGGATCCTCGGGCAGGACGCTGCCCTCAGGCAGGATCGTGAAGCTGATGCTCTCTTCGGTGCTGTTGCCGGCCTCGTCGGCGACCCGGATCATCAGGTTGTACTCACCGGGCGGAGGATCGCGGAGTTCGAGGTCGAGCTCTAGATCCTTGGGCTCTAAGATGATCGTGTCGTCACGGAAAATTGTCAGCTCGTAGAGCTGGATGTGGCGGTCGTCGTCGATGATGCCGCGGAGCGGTAAGCTGACCGGAAAGACATGCATCGATCCGGGCTCGGGGCTGGTGATCTCGAGGGTAGGCGCTATGGTGTCGGGCACCGGCGGCCCGAAGAGGTGACGCATTTCCTGCCAGCTGTTTTGCTCACCCAGCTCGCAGAAGAGCGTATGCACCTGGTTGCAAATCCCACCGGTCTCCTCGAGATCGGTATTGGCGACGATCTTCTCGCAGACGTCGGTGAACGACTGCACGCTCACTGTTTTGAAGGGGTTCATGTTGTCGAAGGGCGCATCGACGTGCTCTAGACCCCAGGTGTGGGCGGCCTCCTGGAGGATCACGGTTGAGCCGGTATTCGACGAGTTGTAGGCGTTGGTGAAGGCGGTGTCGCTGGGCCAGAGGTCGCCGCAATCGACGTAGGGCGCGACGCCGGCGAAGGTCTGTTCGCCGAGATCGCCGTAGAGGATCATCGTGTAATCGCGGTTGTCGGTGGGTCGCTTTGTCACCACTGTGACGCCGAAGTCTTCGAGGTCCTTGCGCACCGACTGGAGGATCGACAGTACCTGTGTAGTATTCCCGTTAAAGGGCCCGACGTAACCGTCGAAGAAGTCGGCGAGCGTCGAGCAATCGCGCTTGGCGTCGTTGCCACAGCCACTGCGGAGCACCGCGCCGTCAAAGTTGACAAAGAGGGTCGTGGGGTTGCCCGCCGCCCGTGCGGAGCTGTCGCCGTGGGCAGAGGGCAGCGGAGGTGTCGAGAGTTCGATCGGCGCCGCGATCGTCACGGCTGCGCTCAACACCGTGATCATCGCTGCGCTTACAGGCATGATCACGGAGGGGAGCGGGCGCCACATGCAGCCAGCGTAGCCGAGCGGCAGCGGGCTCGCTAGCGGGCTGTTGTCGTTGCTTTGGGGTCGACCAGCCGACGGATGAATTCTGGCAGGGCGAAGGCTCCGCGGGCGATTGCAGCATTGAAGTAGCGGCATTCGAGCGCCCGGGCGCGGCTCAGATCGATCATCTCCGGGGTGCGATCGTTGCTGGCGAGGGCGAAGGTCCAGCAGCCGCTCGGGTAGGTCGGGATCGCTCCGTAGTAGGCGTGCACCTCAGAGAACACACCGCGCAGCGCCCCAAAGACCGCGCGCACCGTGTCAGCTGCGTAAAAGGGAGACTCGGTTTGCGCGCTGATCAGGCCCCCTGGACGCAGGGCTCGGCGCAGATCGACGAAGAAGTCGCGGCCGAAGAGATCAGCGGCCGGTCCGATGGGCTCGGTCGAGTCGACGAGGATCGCATCGAAGCTGGCCGGGTGGGCGCGCACGTATTCGAGGGCGTCGGCGAACACCAGTTCGACCCGTGGATCGGTCAGTGAGCCCGCGACGGAGGGCATGAATTCTTGGCAGACCCGAGTGACACGCTCGTCGATTTCGCATTGCACGACCCGCCGGACTCCGGGGTGTTTGAGGACCTCGCGCACGCTGCCTCCATCGCCGCCGCCGACGACCAGCACGTCCTTCGGATCGGCGTGGGCGCAGAGCGGCATGTGGCAGAGAAGGTCGTGATAGACGAACTCATCGACCTGGGTGAGCATCACCATGTCGTCGAGGGTGAGCAGGCGGCCGTGGCCAACTGTGTCGTAGACCTTGATCACCTGGAAGGGACTGGTCTCCTCGTGGACCAGCGCCTTGATGTGAATGCCGATCGCGCTGAGGTCCTTGTAATGCTCGTAAAACCACTCCACTGGGGCGTCTCCGCTCGCCGGAGTACCGCTCTTGGCTGTTCACAAGCAAGGTAAAAGGAGGGCCGATCGGGAGGCTCATAGGAATTAGAAGAGGCCCGCAGGTGGGACCTGCGGGCCTTGGTGTGCCCTGCAAAAGGGCGAAGTGCGAGCTGTGTTGTTAGTGGAGCCAGCGGTGGGGACCGTCGTTGCTCTCGCTCTCGCTCTCGCCTTCGTAGTGGGACTCGTCGTTGTCGGCCTGTCGCTCGGCGCTGATGCGGTCACGGTCGCGGAGCAGAGCGGTGAGGATGAGGCCAAAGCCGGCGCCCCAGAGCAGGATCATCAGAGCGACCCAGTAGGGCGAGGCGTCCATGCCCATGAGGAAGGGTTTGCCGGCGCTCTGGGTGATGGCGACAAAGTCGACTTCGATGCGATAGACCAGGGCCGCGAAGACTGTCTGGAGGACCAGCAAGGCGGTACCCAGCATCACCGCGCGGTGTTTGCCCTGACGCTTACGCGAGGCCCAAAGCAGGGTGCCGATGGCGGTTTCGGCGATGAGTACGACCTGGGCGAGCGTCGCCCACATCAACTCGGAGGGCTCGGCCCCAAGCCCGGAGCGGTTCATGACAAAGTGGTAGGTCATGCCGACAATGGCCATCGTCAGGGCCAGGACCCCCTGGAAGCGCCAGAAGGCCCGACGAGTCTCGACATGGTCGGCGACCGCCGAAGCCCGTGCGGGTCGCCGAAGGCTGGCGACGAGCAGCCAGCCGAGCAGCGGCAGCAGGAAGGAGGAGGCGAGGAAGGTGACGATGTTGAGGTTGTCGAAGCTCTGGGTATTGAGGCGCTCGGAGAGATCCAAGAGCGTCAGGCCCGAACAGCCGATGCTGGCGATTGCCAGGGCGATGCCCTCTGCTGGGCGGAAGAGCGGCGTCCATGCCTGCTCGACCCGACGGCGCCAGCTCAGGAGACAGATGCCGCCGAGCAAGCCCTGGACCGCCAGCGAGTAGCCGAGGATGGTGCTGCCAAAGCCGGAGTCGTAGGCGATCATCGCATCGGCGGTGCCGCCTAGGCCGGTGAGTTCGGTGATGCCGGCGAGGACCGCAGGCAAGGGCCCGAAAAGTAGCCCCGCACCGGCGACGTTGGCGGTGCAGAGAGCCGCGCCAAAGAGCCCCGGCCCGACGATGCCGAAGGCCATCAGGGCGCCGACCATCAGGGCGTTGACCCGATGGCCGAGCGCGTCACCCAGACCTATCGCGATGAGGTGGGTGGTGACGCCGAGGAAGAGCAACGCCGCGAGTGGCAGCAGTAGGGCGCCAAAGCCCGCAGTGAGGCCGAGCGTGAGCACCCCGAGGAGAAGCAGCAGACCGCCGGCGACCGTCGCAAAGACGTTGGGCCCGAGGGCCATCGCTAAGGCTAGCTCGCCCGCCGAGAGCCCGGTCATGCGCAGCACCGGCAGGGTGCCGGCCTCGCGCTCGCGGGCGGTGTGGGTGGCGGTCGCGACGGGACCGACGACCAAGAAGAAGAGCGATGCAAGGCCGAGCAGCGAGGCGCCGAAGAGCTGCCAGCGACGTGCGGGCGTGACCGGCGACTCGTAGCGAACGGAGGCTGCGACGACCGGCTCGGTGATGTCGATGGTCGGATCAAACGCCCCGCGCCAGATATCGGCGTCGCGGTTGAAGAGCGCCTGCGCGAGCTCGCCGGGGCGTTCGCGGCTGAGATGGGCGAGGGTATTGGTGACCTGGGTTTGGCCGCCGGAGGCCAGCAACCAGCCGGCGATCTCGCCACCTTCGCCGTAGGGATCGCTGTTGAAAAGCTCGGCCCAGAGAGCACCGCGATCGCTACCGGCGGTGTCGATCTCGGCGATCTCGCGGGCACCGATGGTCCGCAGTTTGCGGCGCTCGGCCTCGAGGAGACCGCGTTGGAGGCGGATCTCTTGGAGCAGTGCCTCTTGGCCGCCTTCGCGAATGAGGCCGTTGCGGATCGAGACGCTGTAGGCCGCACGCTGGAGGGCGTTGGTCCGCTCTTGATCCTGTTCGCGGCTGGTCAACGGTCGCAAGTCGACGGTGGTCAGCAGCAGCTCGGTGAGATCACTGTGCCCGCCCATCGGCTCGCCGGTGAGATCTACGGCCCCGGTTTCGAGGATTTTTTTGGCGGTGTCGAGGTTGGCGATCGCCTGGTCGACTCGGCGGCTGAGCTCGTCGAGGATCGCGACCCGGACGCGTTGCTCTGCGGCGAAGGCGACGTCGACCTCGTCCTGGAGGCGGTTATCAAAGGAGCAGGCGGGCAGCTTGGCACCGCCGCAGGCCTCCCACTCGCCCTCGATCTGCAGGTTGACCCGGAGATCACGCGCGGCTGGGGTGTCCATCTCGGTGAGTGCCGAGACTCCAAGCCACGAGAGCCCGCCGACCAGACTGGCGGCGACGGTGGCCGAGATGAGACGCGGCTTTAAATCGCGACGGAGGAAGGGACGGAGGCTACGGAAGAGGCTCCTGCGCGATTTGCGCTTCGTGCTCGGTGTGCTCGGACGCTCGTCCGGGGCCTTGGGGGTTCGCTCGGTCACGACAGATTCCGCCTTTTCGATAGGGTCAACGCGTCAGACAGCCAGATCATCCAAGTGTTCCACATCCCGGGCCTTGGGGCGACCAGCCTTGGTTCTTGAACGCTTGGGGATGCGATAGGATTTCATCCGTGAACCCGGAAATTTCTCAGGCCGTAGATGGCCTCGGTCTCAGCGCGGAGGTCATCGACGCGATCGAGCGCTGGATGCTTCAACCACGTTACGCAGGCGAGCGCTCGGGCTTGCAAACGCTCCTCAAAGAGGCCCAAGCGGGCTCGGCGTTGGCAAAAAACGAGCTTGTCGACGCCTTCTCGCGGACCCTGCCGATCGGCACGGGCGGTCGCCGGGGCAAGGTTGGCCCCGGTCCCAATCGTTTTAATACCGTCGTCGTTCGGGAGACCTCCCAGGGCATCGCCAATGCTCTGCACAGCGCCGGGGATCCGCCGAAGGTCGCGGTGGTCTTTGATACCCGCCGCAATTCCCGGCAATTCGCCCGGGTAGTCGCCGAGCAACTGGCCGCGAACGACATTCAGGTGGTGATCGTCGATGAGCCGCGGCCGACCCCAGAGCTCTCCTTCTTAGTGCGGCGCCTGGGCTGCGGCGCCGGTGTGGTCCTGAGCGCGAGTCACAACCCGCCGGAGGACAACGGCATCAAGATCTACGGCCCGGACGGCGCTCAGGTTCTCGGCACGCGGGATGTCGCGCTGATGGGGGCGATCCTCGCGGTCGCCGGGCTGCCCGAGCTGCCGGTTCCGACCGCCGAGCAGATCGCGACCATCGAGGTGATCGAAGGCGAGGCCATCGGTCGCGACGTCGACGATCCCTACCACGCCTATGTCCGGGAGCAGGGCGTCCTCGAGGCGGATCTTAGCGCCTCGAAACTGCGGATTATCTTCACGCCCCTGCACGGGGTTGGCCACACCTCGGTGCTGCCGGTGCTGCGTGCACGGGGCTTCCAAGTGCTGCCGGTCGAGGTGCAATGCGATCCGGACGGCGGCAATTTTTCGACTCTGAGTTCCGCCAACCCCGAGCTTCCTGAGTCGATGGCGATGGCGATCGAGCTCGCCCGGGCCGAGGACGCAGAGCTGGTGCTCGCCACCGACCCCGACGCCGATCGCCTGGGCGCCTGTGTGCGTGTGCGCGGCGAATATCTGCCCATCGACGGCAATCGTCTGGGCGTGCTGATGCTCGACCATGTGCTCCGCAACTGCCGGCCGCCCGCGGATGGTTGGGTGCTCACGACCTTGGTGACCTCGCCGCTGGTGGCGACCCTGGCCCGCAGCGCTGGCATCGATGTCGTCGACGATCTGCTGGTCGGTTTTAAGCACCACGCGGGCATGATGAACGAGCACCCCGAGCGGCCCTTGGTTTTCGGTTGCGAGGAGAGCCACGGATTTATGCGCGGCAACGAGATCCGCGACAAGGACGGGGCGATCGCCGCTCTTCTGCTCAGCGAGTGCACGGCGGCGGCGCGGGCAGACGGCAAGTCCCTGCTGCAGGTGCTCGACGAGATCTGGTGCGATCACGGCTATCACCGGGAGCGCACCGCCAACTTGGTGGAGCCCGGGATCCGCGGGCGGCGGGCGATCGCCGCGGTGATGGATGCCTGGCGGGCGGATCCTCCAAAGGTTTTCGCCGGTCTCGACGTGGTCTCTGTCGACGATCGTTACGAGCCGCGCACGACCGGTTCGCCGACCCGCGATCTGCCGGGCAACGTGCTGCTCTTTGAACTCGCGGCTGGCGATCGCGCCTGTCGACTGGTGCTTCGGCCCTCGGGCACCGAGCCCAAGCTCAAGATCTACGCACTCGCGCGCTCGCAGGGGCGGGTCGAAGAGGCCGCGCTTTCGGCGATCAAGATCGATGTCGACGGTCTGATCCAGCGGGTGCTCACCGACGCCGAGTCGAAGGCCCGGGCGATCATGGCTCCCTATCTCGTCGCATGAGCCGAGGCCGATTGTTTGCGTTCGCGCTCGCGCTCGCCGCGGGGCTTCTCGCTGTGCTTGTAATTGGCTGGCGCGGGGTGCCTCTGCGAGCGTCAAAAATCGCGTCCCCGGGGGCGTCGCGCGGGGCTCCTGCGACTTCACCGGATCGACAGAGGCATGCCCCTGTGGCCCGTGCAGGCGGGGTCCGTCGACTCGCCGAAGGTTGGGTCGAGGGCAGGGTTGAAGATACGGACGGGCAGCCGATTGTCGACGGCAAGGTCCGTCTGCATTGCGCCACAGGGCAGGGATCGCAGGGCGTCGAAGGCACGGTCCATACGCTCGATGACGAAGGGGTCTTTCGCGTTCGCGGCTGTCAACGCATGACCTGCGCAGAGTTTGTGCACCCGTCGATGATCCAGAGCGAGCCCTGGCTGCTCGAGGTCGGGCGCCCCGCGGTGCTGCGGGCCCGGCCGCTCGTTCGCCAGCAGGGTCAGGTCGTCGACCCGCGCGGTGATCCGATTGCCGGCGCGCGCTTGGTCTTAGACATGTCCGAAAAGACAGATAATTTTACGACCCGAAATACAGTCACCGACGGTGATGGTCTCTTTAGCTTTGCCGTTGTGGAAACGCCCCCCTGCGATCCCTGTCGCCGTTTGACGGGTGCCTGCGACGATCTGGAGGGTGCTCCGGCGGCTGCCGAGCAGGGGCCTCAAACCCTGAATCTGCTGGCTCACGCCGCCGGTTTTCGCAGCGCGAGTACCGAGGTTGAGTTCGCCGACAAGGCACCCTGGAGAGTCGAACTCGCGGATGCTGGGCCGGCGATTTGGGGTCGTCTGGTCGACGCCAACGGGCGCGCGTACCCGCGGGCGAAAATCCTTGCCCGGTCCCTGGAGCAGCCCGCAGAGATCCATCGTGCATCGATCGAAGGCGCAGACTTTGAGTTAGCCGAGGTCGGCCAGGGCACCTACGAGTTGCGAGCGCTCCAGGACGGGATCGAATTGGCGACGGCCGAGGCGGTCGCTGGTGTCGAGATCGAACTGCGGGGTTTGGTGCCAGCAGAGGGCATCGCTCTGACCCTGCGCGTGATCGATGGGCCAAGCGGTGATGCCTTGGCGGGTGTGAGCGTCGACGGCGGTCCCTTTACTGCTCAAGTGAGCGATCGACGGGGCGAGATCCGGGTGGGCCAGGTTCTGCCCGGCGTTTATACGCTCCGTCTGCAACCGCCGGGTGGGGTTGCCCTGCGACAGCGTGTGACGGTTAGCGAGGGCGAACCAGAACTCAGGATCAGGGTCGAGATCGGGACGGATCGATGAGTTTATTTTGGATCCCAACTTACAAGAAATACAACTCTGAGAATCGCCTCTGAGGGCTCTCAAGGATCCACAAATCGTTATGATGCCCGCTTCTGGAGGCGAGCCTTGAGCTCCGTCGGTGACAGGACATTCCCGCGCTCATTTGGCAAGTACACGCTGCTCCGAGAGGTGGCGCGCGGTGGCATGGGCGAGCTCTTTTTGGCGCTCCCTCGTGACCGTGACTGTGAAGCAAATGATCCGCTGGTGGTGATCAAGCGGATTCTGCCCGGCGCTGCCGAGCTCGCTGGGCTTCGCACTCGATTCATCGACGAGGCCCGGGTGATGGTTCGCCTCCACCACCCAAATTTGGTGCGGGTGATCGACGCCGGCACGGTCGGCGGTGAGCACTATTTGGCGATGGAATTTGTCCACGGGCAGGATTTACGGGCGCTCTGGAATCGTTGTGCTGAGCTGCGGCGGCGGATCCCGATCGATCTCGCGATCTACGTCTGTTGTGAGGTCGCGCGGGGGCTCGCGTACGCCCACGACATGATGGGTCTCGGCCTCGTGCACCGTGACATCTCTCCGCCAAACATCCTGCTCGGCTACGACGGCCGGGTAAAGGTGACGGACTTCGGTCTCGCCAAGAGCACGCTCGGTCGCGAGATCACCGGGCCAGGCATGTTGATGGGGCGTCACTCCTATCTCTCGCCGGAGCAGGCGCGCGGCATCGAGGTCGATCACCGCGTCGATATCTACGCCTTGGGGGTCGTCCTTTGGGAACTCCTCACCGGTCGACAACTGCTCGCGGCGAGTCATCGCAGCCCTGCATCGGCGCTTGCGGCTGCGCGAAACCCGAACATCCGACCGCCCTCGGAGCTGGTCGTGGGCATTCCAGAGGGGCTCGATCGGGTCGTTCTCGAGGCCCTGGCGATCGAACGAGATCGCCGCTGTGCCACCGCTGGGCGCTTCCGTGCCCGATTATCAGAGATCTTGAGTCGGTTCTTTCCGAGCTATGATGCGGAGACCGCGTCACTCTTCATTCGAGACATTTTTGAGCGCGATTACCGCTCAGGAGTTGAAGAGCACAACGGCTACCTCCAAGAGGATTTTTCACGTATTCGAGGGCAGGCGCATGGCGAGTCCATGAGCATCTCCGACGACATCGATCGACCTAGGAAGAGCATGGGTCCCACCGACGCACCAGAACAGGTCCTGACGCCGCGGCAGCTCGCCGAACAACGACGGGGGACCGTGATCGCCGATCGTTTTCGGATCGAGGATTTGATCGCCTTTGACGGCATGGGTGCCCTCTATCGGGCACGTGATCGGGAGCGCGGTGGGCCCTGTGAGCTGCGCGTGCTGCCCGAGTCCTACACCCGCGATCCCGAGCTGACGAGCCGCTTCTTGCGGGACATCAAAGAGGTGTCCGAGCTCGGTCATGCCAACATCATCCGGGTTCTCGATGTCGGTCGTCTAGACGACGGCTCGGTCTACTCGGGCAGGGAGTTGCTCAACGGCCAGAGCATCGCGACGATCATTCGCGAGGAGGGCAAGCTCTCGCCGAGCCGAGCGGTGCACATCGCCACCCAGGTGTGTCGGGCGTTGGCGACGGCCCACGAGCACTCTCTTATCCACCGCGATCTCAAGCCCGAGAGCGTTGTGCTTGTGGCTCAAGAGGGCGACCTCGACTTTGTCAAAGTGGTCGACTTTGGCATCTGCAAGCAGGTCGATAGCGAGGGCAGCGCGAGTTCGCCGGGCACGATCATCGGCACGCCGGATTACATGGCGCCCGAGCAGGCCGCGGGTGCCGAGGCCAACGCCGCCTCCGACATCTACGCGCTCGGCTGCATCCTCTTCGAGATGCTGAGCGCCACGCGGCCCTTCTCGGGGCGCAACTCAATGGATGTGCTCCGGCAAAAGGGCACCACCGAAGCGCCGCGGGTCGACGCGATCGACGGCACGATCCCGAGTTCACACGCCGATGTGATCGCCAAGTGTTTGGCTCGTGATCCTGAGCTGCGACCCGAGTCCATGCGGCACGTCGAGCTCGAACTGATGCGGGCCCAGGAACTCGCCGATCGCGATCGCAGCGAGTCGAGCGGTTTCTCTCCGCTGCCGCCACCGCCGGCCGCAGGTTCCCTCCTGAGCCCGCCGATGCCCGCGCAGGCAGCGATGCCGACGACGCTGCCGCCGATGCCGACGCCCTTGCCGCGTACACCGACGCCGGTGCCTCGCATGCCGACGCCGCAGCCGATTTCTCCCCTGTCGGCACCGCTCTCACAGCCGACCGCGCCGTCCGAATCGACGAAGGCGCCGATGGATATCTTGACCGCTTCGGGGGCGAGGCCAGCCGCATCCGGGGTCTCTGCCTCGGGTCTCGTCAAGCCCTTCACAGAGCCGGACGTCGCCGCAGATCGGGCGGGGCGTTCGATCATCCCGATCGCGCTCTTGGGGGCCGCTGCAGTGGCGATCGTTCTCTTCGTCTGGCCCGGTGTTTTGCTCGAGCGACCGGTGGATCAGGGGCCGTCCAGCAGCGCTGGAGGGGTGCACGGGGCTGACGGCAGCAGTACACAGGGCAGCAGTACGCAGGGCAGCAGTACGCAGGGCAGCAGTAGCAGTACGCAGGGCAGCAGTACGCAGGGCAGCAGCTCAAGTAGCAGCACGCAGGGCACGGCGAGTACCGGTGACACAAGCGGCGATACGACCGCGGGTGCGCTACCAGGACCAGGCGAGCCGGACTTGGTGCTTTTGGTGGGCAAGCTCGAACTTGCCGCCGCCGAGAACCGCTGGCGGCACCCTGCCGATGACAACGTCGCCCTGCACATGGCGAAGATCGAAGCCCTCGATCCCAAGCACGAGTCGCTCACTCGGATCCAGCGCAAGGCGGGGGTCGTGCTAAAGGCGCGGGCCGAGATCGCCGCGGGCGAGAAGCGCTGGCACGACGCCGTCGAGTCCTACCGCGACCTCTACGGGATAAACCCGAAGTACAAAAGTAAAAAGGCGAAGAAGGGCTTTCTTTCGGCGCTCAAGCAGGAGGCGAAGATCCTCCGCTTCGTCAAGGATCCAGAGCAAATGCTGCTCGTCGCCGACGACCTGCTCTCGCTTAATCGCAAGAGTTTTGACGGTCACCTGATGCGAGCTGAGGCCTTCGAAGCGCAGAGCAAATGGCAAGAGTCCTCTGAGTCCTTCGCGATCGCCAAGAAGCTCCGCCCGCGGGATAAAGACGCCGTCGCGGGCTACAAACGGACTCTCAAGCAAGCCAAAGCCGCCGGCCTCTGAGGGACCGCGGCGAGTGACGTGCCAGCAGAACCGGCGGTGAATCGGCCCCACAGCTTCGCTGATGCTACTGGCATGCAGCAAATCGAAGCAGTGCTCTAACGTCTAGGTTCGGTCGAGTACAGCGAGAGTGTCCAAGGCTTGCCAGGCGAGATCTATCTCGGTTAGCAGGTTACCGCCGAGTTGATCCAACGCTTTGCAGAGACCAGGAGTTCGATGAAGAGGCTGGTGAGCAGCGGTGCTCGGTAATCCATGTCTGGGTCGATGTTTAGGCGGTCACTGATGATCGCGAGAATCCGGGTGCGCAGGATCTCGACGATGTGGGTTCGCTCGTAGTCGCGAACCGTCGTTGAGCTAGCGGCGATCTCTTGGCGCATGCGATTGCGCTGGAGATTGTCCTGTTGAACGACGGGCGTTGGCTTGAGGAGGCACTCGTCAAAGGCGTGTCGGGCTGCGATCTAGAGATTGGGCTCAGCGACATTATTTAGCAGCCGTTGTCTCGCAGGGCGCGCTGTGCTGCTCAGTTGAGATCGACTCGGTACGTAAAAGTGCCCCTTATTGGGTCGAGTCCGAGCAGCTCAGTGTCGCCATTGGCGACCAGCAGCGCCAGGCAGAGGATTGTGTCCGTCGCCTGAGCGAGCCGCAGCTGCACCCGGTCGCCGATCTCGGTGGTCCAGAGATCGTTGCCGCTGTCGAGCTGCACCCGGGAGATGACCTGCGGGGCATCGCGCTCGAGGCTTGACGTGTGCATGACCAGCGTGCTCGATGGATCGGAGAACAGGATGGGATCGTTGTGATTCGTGGTGACAAAGAAGGCATCAAAGTAGATCCGTTTGCTCGTGCGGCCGCGAAATTCGAGACGGGAGGAGGTCGCAGGATCGCCGTCCTGATGTCGCAGTTGGGCCTTGCCGGCGGGTGTCTGCAAAATCGTGACGTGCGCTGGTTTGGATTGTTGATCGATCTGCGAGGACTCACCGTTGAAGGGCGTGCCGGTATTTGAGTCAGCCGAGACTCGAAGCTTGGATCCATCATTGAGCATGACGATGAGTTCTCGCGAACCCGGGAGGTAGGCGACGCGATCTTCGATATCGCCGGAGCGAAGCCGGCGGGACTCTTGATCTGCGGACAGCAGTTGGGCCTGCGTACGCATGAGGGAGCCGTCCTCGGAGATCAGCTGAACTCCGCCCACAGGGTCGAAGAACCACAAACCGCCCGGGGCTGGCCCGAGCGGGCGCAACGAGAGCGTATCTGGTTTCATCCAACCGATGACCCGCCGCGAGATCCGAGCGCCTGTCTCGAGGTCGTAGACGGCGAGTCTCGTCGTGTACATGGTGTCGAGTTCGGGGATGTCGCTCAGGTGCGATACGCGTTCGCTGACAAAGAGCGTTGGAGCTCCGTTGGTCTTGTGCACGATGGCGAGTTCGTCGATCTCTTCGGCGCCAAAAAGTGCACCAACGGCGTAGATCCAGAGGCCGGTCGTGACGAACACGACGGCGAGCAATGTCGTCATGAATGACGCGCTCTTGGCTCGTGATCTGAGTTTACCCATCCTGCCTGCGTTCCTAATCTAGCAGCTGATCGCGAGGCGACCCGCGGTCGTGGTGTCACTCGCGGAAGAACCCGGCCTGCGCGGTGTCAGGCGTCGAGGAAGCGGGTCGTGGCGTGGCGATCGAGTGCCGTGCGATCCGGTGACGGATAGGGGGCGGTTGGTGTCCAGATTCGCTGGTTCTCGTGGGCGTAGTAGATTTTTCCGTTATCGAAGTCTTTGCGGAGTCGGTCGCTCACGTGGAAGCGGTAATCCGGCGTGACCGTAACGTAACCTGCGTCGTAGAGCCGATGCACGTCAGCTCGGAGCAGGAGGCCGTTTTCGAGAACATGGCGGCCGCCTTCGCAAAAGGGCACGATGTGAGCAGCGTCGAGCGCAGGAAGCGAGTGCTCGCCGGTTACGGCGCAGCGGCCGTAGGCCTGCTCCAGCGCGTAGCGGAAGGTGCTCTGCCCGAGGCGGGGGCGAATGATCTGTGTCTTGCCATAGCGCGCCGTGGGCTCGGCCGCGATCGAGGTACCGGCAAATGTGAGTTCGACGGCCTGGTCTTGCATTGCGGCGTGGTCGAGGCAGTCCTGCCAGATCCGGCGGCCCTCGCCGATCTGCGAATCGTAGCCCTTGCCGGCCACTGTATTGTCGGACCAATTGGTGGGACCGCGTACCCACAGGTTTTTTGGAAAGAGCACGGGCGCGGCCAGGAGTACGCAGCCGATACGGTGGCTGCGCGGCACGGGGGCACCTGCTCGAAGGCGCAGGTACTTTGCGATGCGACGTTCGGTTTCGTCGAGCGAAGAGGCGCCATTGGCCTCTCCGAAGGCGATCCAGGCTTCGCGCACGGGCAGGCGGCGGAAGGCGGCGAAGAGGCCGAAGCCCACAACAGCATGGCCATGGGCTTTTTTTAGTTTGAAGACAAGCGGCTCGCCAAAGGAGAGCGCAGCAAAACCGGCGCGTCCAGAGGGCCGCCAGAAGTTGGCCTCGTCGAGGCCGCTGGGGCGCGCAGCCAGACCGAGCAGATGCTGGTACCAGCCGTGATCGGTATTGGCGACGAGCAGGCGCATGAGCGAGCCAGAGGAGAGCGCAGGATAGCCCAGCGGCAAAGGTCCTGTCGGTGCAGCCCGACATCTCGGTGAGCTTGGTGCATGCTTTTCTCAGGGAGCTGCGTCGCGCAGCTCTCCACTGTGCAGTGTTGGCTAGCCGCACACGACGTGATTGTCGGGGGGCCTCGCGGGATCAGTCGAGAAAGCCGACGACCAGGAAGACCAAGAGCATAAATGTCAGCAGTACCATCGCCCCGCCGAGGCTCCACTCGCGGAAGAACCCGCCCTGGTTTTCGCGTGTCTCGGGCCTGGTCATGGCTGCGCCGAAACGCTTGGCCTCGATGAAAAACACATCGCGAAACCACCCCAAGACGGTGACGAGCGGCCGGAGGATGCCCCGCCAGAGCCAGGGCACGAAACTCCGCCAGATCCAGTCGAAGTCCAGGGTGATCGTCAGCGTGCGCTTGAGGACAGGTAGCAGCAGGAAGAACGCCAGTCCGCTCCAGAGTAGGAGTTGCAGCTGTGAGACCACGTGTGAGACCGTGTAGGGCTCGTAGAGGGTCTCACCGGCGGCTGCCGGGAAGGGCAGGATCGCGTAGAGGGGCTCGTAAGCGACGCCTATCAGGATGCAGAGCCCGGCGAAGAGCAGCATCGCGGCCTTCATGTTCCAGGGCGGATCAGGTGGCCGCAGCCCGGAGTCCTTTTGGAAGAAGACAAACCAGGGGAACTTGATGCCCGCGTGCAGGAAGACGCCGGCCGAGGCTGCGGTCAGGATCATCCAGGCGACAAAGAGGTGGTTGTCGGCCGCCGCCGTCGAGATCATCGACTTGGAGACAAAACCCGAGGTCCAGGGAAAGGCCGAGATCGCCAGGGCGCCGATGATGCCGCACCACATGGTGATCGGCATCGTGTGGTAGAGCCCGCCCAAATCGGTGCACTTGCGCTTGCCGGTCATGTAGACGACCGAACCCGCCGACATCAGCAGTAGCGCCTTGTAGATGATGTGGGCGAAGGCGTGGGCGGCCGCACCGTTGAGGGCCATCTCGGTGCCGATACCGATGCCACAGACCATGAAACCGACCTGGTTGACGATCGAGTACGCCAGGATCCGGCGCATGTCGTTCTCTAGGATCGCGTAGACGATGCCGTAGACCGCCATCATCAGACCGGCGTAGATCAGCAGCTCGGTGCCCGCGAAGAGCACCATGAGCACGTAGACCGCAGTCTTGGTGGTGAACGCCGAGAGGAAGACGGTGCCGCTCTCGGAGGCCTCGGGGTAGGCGTCGGCGAGCCAGGAGCCGAAGGGCGGGGTCGCGGCGTTGATCAGGATGCCGATGAGGATGAGCCAGGGCGCGATGTCGCTGGGGCCGTTGAACGAGAGCGCATCAAAACCGGCGGGGCCAAAGGCGAAGTACTCGAGGCCTAGGGGGCTCTGCACGCCGCCGCTTTGGAGGGCGAATACGTGGGCCAGAATGCCCGCCATGAGCACCGCGCCGCCGACAAAGTGGACCGCGGCATAGCGCAGACCGGCGCGGCCTGAGGCCTCGGTATTTCCGCACCAGACGACGATGGTCGAGCCGACGGCCATCATCTCCCAGAAGATGAAGAGGCTGAGGATGTCGCCCGCGAAGGTGACGCAGATCGCCGAGCCGGCGTAGACAAAAGCCGCCGGCAGCTCGACCCTGCGGTTTTGGTTGAGCGAGAAGAGAGCCCCACCAAACGCCATCAGCGAAAAGATGGTCGCGAAGACCCGCGTCGGCGGGTTCCACTGGAGAAGGGTCATCTCCATGTCGCCCATAAAGGGCACGGTCACGTGGGCGTTGTCGGGCACTAGCCAGACCGCGACCAGGGTCGCGAGCGGCAGCAGCAGGCTGTAGGCGCTCCTGACCACACCACCCATAAAGGGCAGCAGGAGGGCACCCAGCACCAAGATGAGCCCCGGCGGAAACTCAATCATCGTAGAAGGTGTCCCTTCGCTTGAGCACCAGACCGACGACGAACTTCGATACGAAGACCATCACGATGCAGGCGCCCAGGCCGTAGAGCGAGTAGAAACCCGGGGTTCCGTCGATGCCAAAATGCGCGTGGTGGTGGACAAAGACGTCGGCGAAGGCGAGCAGGAGGAGGACGATGCCAGAGCCTACCCAAAACGCCCGCACGGCTCTCGGGCTCTCGTCGAGCATCGATTGCCAGGGTGCGCGAAGCTTGGCGATCAGGCCTTGGTTTGGGTCGCTCATGGCAGTGGCAATCCCTTGAAGATCTGCTGGGCGAGGCCGAGAATAATGTCGGGGAAGAAGAAGAGCAGGACCGTGCAGGCGGCGGTGCAGCTGAGTGCGAAGACCATCGGCAGCGGCGCTTCGCCGTGGTCGTGCCCGGGCTTGGCTTTGTCATCTGCGGGATCGCTTAACGGCAGGTGTTTGTCGTGATCCGGCGGTGCTCTAAAAAACGCCCGCCAGACGATCGGCAGGAAGTAGCCGGCGTTTAGCAGGGTCGAGATCAGGACGACGACGATCACGAAGGTGTGGCCGGTCTCCCAGGCGCCGCCAAGCAGGTACCACTTGGAGATAAAACCAGCGGTCGGCGGCACGCCGATCATCGACAGGGTGCCGATCGCGAAGGCGCCCATGGTCCACGGCATCTTGCGGCCGATGCCGTCGAGCTCGGAGACTTTGGTTTTGTGGGCGGCGGTGTAGATCGAGCCGGCGGCGAAGAAGAGGGTGATTTTGCCGAAGGCGTGGGCGGCGATGTGGATCGACGCGGCCATAAAGCCGAGCGGTGAGAGCAGCGACGCCGCGATCGTGATGTACGAGAGCTGCGAGATCGTCGAGTAGGCCAGGCGTCGCTTGAGGTTGTCCTGGAAGAGGGCGATGAACGAGGCGATCAGGATGGTCGAGCCGGCGACGTAGACCAGCCACTCGCCCTGGGCAGCGTCGACCAGGCTGGCGGTGCCAAAGACATAGATGCACACCTTGACGACCGAGAAGACCCCGGCCTTGACGACGGCGACGGCGTGCAGCAGTGCCGAGACGGGCGTTGGTGCGACCATGGCCGCCGGCAGCCACTTGTGCATCGGCATCAGCGCGGCTTTGCCGATGCCGAACATGTACATGAAAAAGAGCACGCCGAGCATCGGCCCGGTCAGGCGACCGCTCGCCAGCGCCTCGGTAAATACGCCGCCTGGCGCGAAGGCCAGGTCACCGGTGAAGAAGTAGGTGGCGATGATCGCCGGCAGCAGCAGACCGATGGACGTGCCGACCAGGATGCCGAGGTAGATCCGCGCCGAGCGGACCGCTGCGGGCGTGCCTTTGTGGGCGACCAGCGGGTAGGTCGAGATGCTGAGCGCCTCGTAAAAGACGAAGAGCGTCAGGATGTTGCCCGAGAAGGCGATGCCCATCACCGACGCGATCGCGAGGGCAAAACAGACGTAAAAGCGCGTCTGGTTTTTCTCGCGGTTGGCCCGCATGTAGCCGACCGAATAGAGCGAGTTTAGGATCCACAGGCTCGAGGCGATGAGCGCGTAGATCATGCCGAGCGGCTCTAACTTGAGCATCAGCGGCAGGCCCGGCAGCATCTCGATGAGCACGATCGGATCCGCCGCCCAGGTGGTCTGCCAGAAGCCGTCGGCGAGAACCGTTGGCAGCATCTGCAGGACGACACCGAGCAGAGCCACCGAGGTGAGCACCGTGATGAGTTCGCGCAGGTTGGGCCAGCGACCGAAGAGTGCGATCAGCAGGGCGCCGGTGGCCGGCACCAGCATCGCTAGCAGGGGAAGCTCGATGCCGATCACGGTGTGCCTCCCAGGAGGCTAGCGGCGGCCCGCGTTGCGACATCCGTGGTGAAGCTGGTGTCGATGCCGAAGTAGATGCTGAGGCCGATCAGGATCCAGATCGGGATCAGCATCGATGCCGGCGCCTCGGTGGCGGTGGCCGAGCGTCCCGTGGGTTCGTGGAAGAAGAGCGCCTCGATGATCTTCCAGACGTAGACCAGAGCGATCAGCGAGCCCAGGAGCACGACGATAGCGAGGCCCCAGAAGCCGGCGTCGAGGGCCCCGCTGACCAGGTACCACTTGGAGATGAAACCGGCGGTCAGCGGGAAGCCGATGAGACCCAGGCCGCCGAGTGCGAGGGCGCTGGCGGTCAACGGCATGCGTTTGCCGAGGCCGCGAAGGTCGCGGAGTTCGGTGCCGCCGACCCGGTAGGCGATGGCCCCCAGGGCCATAAACATGCCGCCCTTGGTCACCGCGTGGTTGAAGATATGCACGATCGAACCGGCGACGCCGTTGGGGTTGGCGAGCGAGAAACCGGCGACGATGTAGCCGATTTGGCCGATGCTCGAGTAGGCGAGCAGGGTTTTTGCGTTGGTCTGGCGGCAGGCGGTGAGCGACGAGAAAACGATGCCGAGGCTCGCCATGCCCAGGAGCACGAAGTGGCTGGGCATCGCGTAAAACGAAAAGCCGACGCCGAAGATCCCAAAGAGGAAACGGAAGGCCATGTAGACCCCGACCTTGGTCGCGGTCGCTGCGAGCAGGGCGGAGACCGCCGAGGGCGCGTAGGTGTAGGCCTTTGGCAGCCACATGTGCAGCGGGTAGAGGGCCATCTTGAGCGAGAGGCCGACGACCAAGAAGGCGAAGGCGACCAGCACCGTGCGGTTTTGGTCGAGGTCCTGCATGCGCAGCAATTGGCTGTGCATGTCCTCCATGTTGAGGGTGCCGGTGACCATCATCAGGTAGCCGATGCCCAAAAGGATGAACGAGGCGCCGACCGAACCGAGGATCAGGTAGCGCAGCGACGCTGTCAGGGCCCGCCGATCGCGATCCTTGCCCATCGCGATCAGGGCGTAGACCGTGAGAGAGGAGATTTCGAGGAGCACGTAGACGTTGAAGGCGTCGCCCGTGACCGTGATGCCGAGCAGGCCGGTGATCGCCAGCAACCACACCGAATAGAAGAAATTGTGGCGGTCACTGGGGATCTCATCCTCGACGCTGAGCTGGGCGTAGAGCGTGGTGATGAAGCCGACGCCGGCGACCACCAGGAGGATGAAGGCGTTCAAAAAATCGACGCGGTACTCGATGCCCCACCAGCGCGGCCAGTTGCCGAGTTCGTAGGAGATGTAGGGCTCGGTGCCGGCGAGCAGCGTCATCATCAGCTGGATGGTGAGCGCGAAGGTGGTGCCGGTAACCAGGCTCGCCCACGCCCAGGGCAGAAAGCCGCGGCCGGTGAAGGTGGCGATGATGCCCCCGAGCAGCGGCGTGAGCACCACGAGGACCGGGAGGTTGGCTTGGATATCAAGCATCATCGATTTCACGCCCCCGTGTTTGCCGGTCGAGCTCGGCGATTTCGTCGTACTCGATGGTGCCGTAGGACCACTTGATGTTGATGATGATCGCCAGGGCGACCGCCAAAACGCTGACCGAGACGACGATCGCGGTGAGGATCAGAACGTGCGGAAGCGGGTTGTCGTAGGGCCCGAGGGACTTGATCGTGCCGTCGCCGACGGTGGTCCAAATCGGTGCCGTGCCGCCGTCCACCACTGCCATCGAGATGTAAAAAAGGAAGATTCCGGTCTGGAAGAGCCCGAGTGCGATCGCCTGCTTGACCAGGTTCTTTTTGGCGATCACGCCGTAGAAGCCGATCATCATCAGGATGATGTAGATCCAGTAATTGTAGATGCCGAGGAGCTCGGTCATGACACGTTCTCCTGGGTCTTGGCCTTGGCCTTGGCCTTCGCCGGCAGCTCGGCGAGCTGGTTGAAGATGATGACCATAACGGTGCAGACCGTGATGCCGACGCCGTACTCGACGAGTGTCATGCCGAGCGCTTCGCCGTCACCGGGGCTCGCAGTGTTGAGCATCGAGTAGTCGAGGAACTTGCCGCCGAGCAGCATGCAGGCGACGCCGACGCCCGCGTAGAGCAGTACACCGATGGCGGCGAGTACCTCTAGAGTGCGCGGCGAGACGATTTGGTAGAGCGCGTTTCGCCCGTAGATGAGCGCGTAGAGGATAAACGCGGTGGCCAGAATGACGCCGCCTTGGAAACCGCCGCCGGGTCCGATCTCGCCGTGGGTGATCACGTAAAACCCGAAGACCATAATGAAGGGGATGAACATCTTGGTCATCACCCGGAGGATCACCTGGCCGCGCAGAGTCGCACCGACCTGGGGTCCTTCGAGCTCGGCGTCCTCCTCTTTGCGGCGCAGCAGGAGGATCAGCGACATGCCGGCGGTGAAGATCACCGTGGTCTCAAACATCGTGTCAAAGCCGCGGTAGTCGGCGAGCAGCGAGGTGACGGCGTTGGGCACGTGGCCGTTGAAGTCGTCGGTGGGGTGCTTGTGGGCGCCCTCGTGATGCTCGGCGGTTTCGTCGTGATGGCCCGCGTCGGCACTCGCGTGTTTGTTGGCAGCGATCGCCGCGGTCGGGGTCATGCGCGGCGGTGCCACAGTGCCCTCGGCGGGTAGCTGCTTGCCCTGGCGGTGGCTGGCGGCGGCGACCGTCTGCGACATCATCTCGGGCACCCGGTAGTGGTGGATCGTCGCGTTTGGATCGCCGAAGCGCGGCATGTCGAAGGTGCCGTAGATCAGCGCCGCACCGGTGAGCAGCGTGACCAGCAGTGCAGGCACGTGCAGCCGGTGCTTGGCCGGTTTGGCGTCGCGGCGGGTGTGCACCAGAGTGCCGATCAGGAGGATCGTCGAGATGCCGCCGCCGACCGCCGCCTCGGTGAAGGCGACATCCATCGAGTGCATGTTGGTCCAGACCAACGCCATCAGCAGCGAGTAGACGCTGGAGAGCATCGCCACCGCGTAGAGGGAGCGAACTTCGATGATCGCGACGGCGCAGATCGTCACCAAAAAGAGGAGCACCGAGTCGATGAGCAGGACCTCATTCATGGTCGCCACTCCTCTCGGTTCGGGTGGTGGCCATGCTCGAATCCAGCTTTTGGTCGCGGTTGCGGGTCCAGGGCGCGAGGCCGTCGAGTCGCGCCGCCTTGGTGATCGCGTGCGTCGCCGTGGGGGCGGTGAAGAGCAGGAGTACGGCGATGAGCACCAGGCGAACGCTGACTCCCCAGTCGGGCGAGACAAAGAGCAAGCCCCCGAGGATCATCGCCTGGGCGAACGAGTCGGTCTTGCCGGCGGCGTGCAGGCGGCTGTAAAAGTCGGGGAAGCGGAGCAGGCCCAGAGACCCGGTCAGCGAGAAGATGCAGCCGATCCCGAGGAACACGGCGGTGACGATCTCCGGCCAGTGCATCAGTCGAGACGACCCTTCTCGATGAACTTAAGAATCGCCACCGTGGTGATGAAAGAGACCAGCGTGTAGACGATCGCGAGGTCGAGGAAGTCGGGACGACCGCTGGCAAAGCCGAGCAGGGCGACGACGAGAACAGTCTTGGTGCCCATCGCATTCATCGCCAGGATTCGGTCGTAGGCGGTGGGTCCGCGCAGCGCTCGAACGAGGATGAGCAGGGCCCCAACCAGTAGGGCTAAAATGGCCGCAATGTACATCTAGGAGCTGCCCTCTACGCGTTTGACGCGCTTCTCCATGCCCCCGTCGAGGAGCCCCTCGGCGGCTTCGGCCGTGAGCGCGTGGATGAGCAGGCCGTCGTCGCCGACCTCGACGGTGACGGTGCCCGGGGTGAGGGTGATCGAGTTTGCGTAGGTGATCGTGCCGAAGGCTGTTTTGGTCGTGCAGGGCACCTTGATGAGGTGCGGCGCGATCGCGAGGTCGGGGCTCCAGACTCGCTTCAGCACGTCGATGTTCGAGACGATCACCTGGCCGATGAGGTAGGGCGCGTAGAGGATCCCGCGAAACCAGACGCCTAGGCCGGGGTAGCTCTCGTTGTCGACGAGCCCCATCCTCGCGCTCAAAAAGACCGTGAGGGCTATGCAGGCAGCGCCTACGCTCATCAGGAGGCTGTTGTGGAACTGCCCTGAGAGGAGCGCGTAGAAGCCACAGAGCACGAGTACGCAGGTCACATATCGCATCGTTGCGTAGGGCAGAGGCTAGTATGTGGAGGGCCGTGATGGATACAAGAAAATGCGCGCGCTTTGATCTTTCATAGCTAAGGATCGGTGGCGGATATCAACTGCGCTCGCGCGCATTCGGTGCATGTTCAGGGATCTCCATTGCGGTCGCTCTGTGCACTTCGCTGTCCGGGCCCTCTGAGATAGGATGACCGTCGCGCTGGCGAGGCTGCATACTCTGCCGCGTGAGCTACGAGCGCGCAGCGCTGCACCACCTCGGTTGGATCGACATCTGTGAGCAGCTCGCCAGACACCTGGCGACGCCGCTGGCAGCCGCCTACCTAGAGGCGCATCTAGAGGCCGATCTGGCGGGGCGGGGAGGTCCTTCGCGGCATGGTGCGGACGAGCCCAGGTCCGCTAAAACAAACGCGCGAACGGCCTTTGTCGGTGATCGAAGCGCCGACGTCGAGCTCGTGCGGCGGCGTTTTGCCGAACTCGACGAACTCGAAGATACGCTCGCGCGAGCGGCTTCGGCGACGACGTTAGGGGATGCGCTCGCGCAGGTTTCAGACGTCCGCAAGGCGCTCGAGCACGCACAGCACGGCGCCCGTCTGAGCGCCGATGATCTGCGAGCGATCCGGGATCTCCTCCGCGCTGTCGCTTGCTTCGCCAAGATCTGTGAGGAGGGCGGTGATGCGGTCGGGCTCCATCTGGGCGCTCACCTGCAGGGGCTCGATCCGCTTGCCGAACTCAGTGGGGAACTCGGTCGGGCGATCGGTGACGGTGCTGAGGGCGAGGCTGTGGTCGTTGACGGTGCCAGCCCGGCGCTGAAGAGCGCTCGCCGAGGCATCCGCGAGCAGCGGGCGCGTCTCCGTCGCGAGGCCGAGGCGTTGATGCGTACAGCTCCGATCCGCGAGGCTCTGCGCGACACCTTCTTTACCGAGCGAGAGGGGCGGGTGGTGCTGCCGATGCGCGCCGACGCCTACTCCAAGGGCACAAACCCCGGGATCATCCACGACACCAGCGGTAGCGGCGGAACGCTCTTCGTCGAGCCGACCGCGCTCATTCCCAGCAACAACGCGCTGCGACAGTGCCAGCTTTTGGCGGCCGCCGAGGTCCGCCGGATCTTAGAGGCGCTCTCGCGGCGGGTGGCGGAGGCGGCTGATTCGTTGGCGGCGAATCTCGCAGGTATCGTCGCGATCGACGGGATCCGGGCGCGTTTGAGTTTGAGCCGAGCGATCGGTGGCGTCACGCCGCGCATCGTGCACCCGGGGCCCGGAAGGTCGATCGAGATGCCGGCGATGCGGCATCCGCTGCTCGAACTCGCGGGCGTCGATGTGGTCGCCAACGATCTAAGCCTGGGCGTCGGCGCGGCGTTGATCATCTCGGGGCCCAATGCCGGCGGCAAGACAGTCGCGCTCAAAACGGTCGGTCTCTTTGTGCTCCTGGCCCAGGCGGGCATCCGCTTGCCCACCGGAGCGCCCGCGACTCTGCCGCTCTTTCGCGAGGTGATCTCGGATGTCGGCGATGACCAGTCGCTCTTCGCCAATCTCAGCACCTTCTCCGCCCACATCGCACATGTCCGAGAGGCCATCTCTGCGGCTGCGCACGACGGCGCCGGTACCCTGGTGCTGCTCGATGAGATCGCCGTCGGCACGGCGCCGGAGCAGGGCACAGCGCTGGCCGAGGCGATCCTGCAAAACCTTGTCGCTGCGGGCGCGACTGCGGTGATCACCACCCACTACGAGCGGCTCAAAGAGCTCGCAGGTGAGGCGCCCAAGCGCTTTATCAACGCGGCGGTCGGCTTTGATATCGAACGCATGGCGCCGACCTTTCACCTGACGTTGGGCATCCCGGGGCCGTCGAGCGCCTTCGCGGTCGCGCGTCGTTTGGGGCTGCAGGAGGAGGTGCTTGTCGATGCCGAGGCGCGGGTCTCGACGAGCCGTCGCAGCCTCGAGGAGCTGCTGTTACAGGTGAGCGCCGAGCGCGAGGCCCAAGCGGCGGCCCGTCTCGAGTTAAGCGCCGCACAGGAGGAGACGCGCAGGCGTTTAGAGAGCGCCCGCGAGCGCGAGGCGGCGGCGCTTTCAAAGGCGCGTTCACGCAAGCAAAAAGCCTACGTCGAGGCGGCGGTCGAGCTTCGACAGCTCCGCGACGAGGTGACGCGATTGCGCAAGCGGCTGCGTGAGCGCGACGATCCCGAGGCTCTCAGCGACGGGCGACGGGCGGAGAAAGAGCTGCGCGAGCGCCTGCACGAGCAGCACGAGCCAAGAAAACCAACGCCCGGAGAGCCGCCGAGGCAGCTTGCGGTTGGCGATACGGTGCACGTCGTCACTCTCGATCGTCGCGGTGAGGTCGCAGTGGTGAAGGGCGACAAGATCGTCGTCCAGGTGGGTGCGATCCGGACGACGGTGCGCCGGGCGGATCTGCGTTCGGTCGGGCAAGAGTTGCAGGCGAAACGCAAGGTCAAGCGGCAGTCGGCGGCGCCGATCCGTCAGTGGGCAGCGTCGACGGCTGCGGTCCATTTTGGCGACGAGCCCAAGGCGGTCCTGCGCTCCGTCGACAACGTCGTCGACCTCCGGGGATCGCGGGCCGACGACGCGATTCGGGAGCTCGAGCGTTTCCTCGACAGGGCATTGCTCAGTGATCAGGAGGTCATTGTTGTCCGTCATGGTCACGGCTCGGGGGCGCTGCGCAAGGTCGTGGGTGAGCATCTCGAGCGGCAGGCCTTTGTCCGGCGGCAGCGCTCAGGGATCCCCGCGGAGGGCGGCGCTTCGGTGACCATCGTCTGGCTCGATCCATAAGGTTGTCCTGGGAGTGCGGGCACGCGCAGTCTGACAGGCGCCGCGGTGCTGCCTCGGGTATGGTCGCGGACATGCGCAGCGGCCTCGGATGGGCGCGGGTTCGACGTGGCTCTGGACGCGGGGTGAGGCTCGGCTTTTGCCTTGGGCTTGTGATCAGTGTCGCCGGGCCCGTCGGTCCAGCCTTGGCGAATCCAGAGGTGGGCGAGCATCGATCGATCCTCCGCGATCTCGATCACCCGACCACTGTGATCGCGGGCGAGGCAGACGGCGCTGCGACGGTGATGAACCCGGCGAATCTCGGTTTTCTTCGCGGCCTCAGCGGTGTGATCGAGGGCTCGCTCGCGACCTTTGCATCGGCGCGTAGGGGCTCGGGTCTCGGTGCATTTGTCGGTCTGCCGCTCGGCATCAAGGCCCTCGGCCTCCGCGACCTGGTGGCGCTCGGTGTCGGCTACCAGGTGCTCTTTCCGCGGCAGATCGACGCCTTCAATGTGCAGCCGGGCTTTGATCTGAGCGATGCCCGTTTTCACAAGCTGACGGCGGCGCTGGCCCTGCCGCTGCGTCGCTGGGTCGACGGACTGAGCCTCGGCGTTGGCTACTCGCGGCTCTTCTCTCGCTCCAACCCGATCGCCGACGGTGTGCAGCAGCTCGATCTCTCGCTCAGCTATCGAGCACATCGACGGGTCGGTTTTGGCCTCGTGCTTCGCGGCGTCAACGTGCCCAAGGTGGCGCGTGCTGGGGCCTGGGACGTGCATCCCCTGGAGATCGATCCCGAGGTCGCCCTGCGGCCGCTCGGGATCCCGAACTTCGAGATCGCGGTCGGCGGTCGGATCATTCCTTTGCGTGCGAGCGGCGAACGTTCGTGGCCCTTGTCCTGGCAGCCGCGCTTGCGGGCGCGCTTCTCGATCGGTCGCGTCGGTCTCTTTTCGGAGGTCGAGCGCATCGGTTTGGGCGTCGAAGCAGCTGGTGGCGAAATCCTACACAGAGCGGGCGTACGCTGGCAGAGCGGGCTCTCTATCGATCTTCGGCATGTCGGCATCGCCGGCGGACCCGGGGGCGGAGCGGGCAGTCTCGACGGCGGCGCATTGCGGCTCCGTCTCTCCGCAGAGCGTTACGATGCGCCGATCCTCTCGGGATTGGGGCGCCGTGCGGTCCTGCGGATTCGTCTCCGTGACTACCGCGGCGATCGTCGCATGGCACGGCTCGTCGACCTCTTAGAGGAGCAAGCCCGGGGCGCAGTCGTGCTGATCGAGACCCGCGGCATGGGCTACGGCTGGGCCCAGGCGGAGGAGGTCCGAGAGGCGCTGATGCGGCTTCGCGATCGCGGTGGCAAGGTCGTCGCCTATCTCGAGGGCGCCTCGCTCGGTTCCTATTTTGTCGCCAGCGCGGCCGATCGCATCATCGCCCATCCGCATCGTCGACTGTCGATCGTCGGCATCCGGGTCGAGGTTTTTTACTACGGCGACCTCTTGGCGAAGCTCGGCGCGCGCGCTGAATTCCTGCGGATCGCCGAATACAAATCGCGGCCCGAGACTTACGGGCGAAGCAGCGCGACCGAGCCGGTTGCCGATCAGCGCCAGCTCTCCTACGCCGATCTCTTTGGCGCTGTGCTGGCCTCGATCGCTGACGGACGCGAGGTGAGCGTGGCGGGCGTTCGCGAGTGGGTCGACGCTGCCCCCTTCGCGCCGGAGCAGGCTCGGGCCAGCGGTCTGGTGGACGCGGTTGCCTATGCTGACGACATTCAGGCGGACCTAGAGGCCTGGCTTGGGAGGTCGGTTGTGATCCGTGCGGTCGACAGACAACGGCGGCATGCGGGCGAGCTCGGCCGCGGTCTTGAGATCGCCGTTGTGCACATCGACGGTATTTTGCGCGGCGGTGCGAGCTTCCGGGTGCCGCTTGTCGGTCAGCGGATCGCCGGCTCAAAGACCCTGACCGAGGCGATCGATCGGGCCGGCAAAGACCCGCATATCGGTGCACTCGTCGTTCGTATCGACAGCGTCGGAGGCTCGGTCGCTGCAGCTGCGGCGATCGCCCGGGCGCTGGAGATCGCCGCCGAGAAAAAGCCGGTGATCATCTCCTTCGGGAACGTCGCCGCCAGCGGCGGTTATTACGTGGCGACTGCGGGATCGGTGATCTTTACGGATGCCCTAACGGCGACCGGAAGCATCGGTATCTTCCTCGCCAAGATCGATCTGTCGGGGCTCTTTGCCAAGCTCGGTGTCGGTATTGATCGCCTGGCCTTTGGCGCAGCTGCAGCGACGGGATCGTGGACCAAGCCCTACAACGATCTCGAGCGGGCGGTCGCGCGGGCGGGCATCCAACGGAGCTACGAAATCTTCACAGGTCGGGTCGCGGACGCCCGTGGGCTCGATCTAGAGGCCGTCGACAGGATCGCCCGCGGCAGGGTTTGGAGGGGCCTTCGGGCGCTTCAGCTCGGTCTCGCAGATCACGAAGGAGGTCTTCACGACGCGATCTCTCATGCTCGCGAGCTGCTCGGTCGAAGGGGGGCGCGGGCGCAGGTCGTGCACCTGCCGGCGGTTCCCGGGATCCGCGGTCAACTCTCCGCGCTCGGGGGTCTGCGTCTGCCCTTCTCGGTGACGCTGGGGGCTGGTGACATCGATGCTTCGGAGGCCGCGCTCGGCGGTGCGGAGCTGACGTTGCTCGGGCCTTTGCTGCCGGTCTTGCGCCGTCTTCCGGTCAATCTGTGGTTGGTGCCGAGCGCGGACGAGCTGGCGATGGCGCCCGAGCTCGCGATCGAGTCGATCTAACCCTGTGGGCGGTGTTCGTTTCGGCGAATGTCTGCGCAAAACATGGTCTAGGCGAAGAAAGGCCCGTGCTATTTTTGAGAGCGCTGTGTAACCTCCCCCTTGGAGCGAGAAATGTCGGTTACGCGGGTGCAGGAGTGGGTTTTGATCGGTTGCGGTCTGATCGCCCACGCGGATGAGATCCTCGACATCGGCGAGTGGGACGAGATGTTACGGCTGGTGGCGGAGGTCATTAGCGAAGAGCAGGACGCCGCCATTTGGCGGGCGTTGCTCGCTGACCAAGACGCGGTCGAGGAGCGTTTCGCGGGCCTGATCCCGCCAGCTGCCGAGCACTACGAGGAGATCCTCCGGCGTTGTTGGTCGATGGCATTGGTCGACGGCGGTGACTCTGAGATCGAGGCGACCGTCTACGAGCGGGTAGTTCAGGCCCTTGGGGCCGACGAAGCGCTGGCGACGAAGTGGCGCGAGGCCTGGGACGAGGCTGCGCTCCATCGCGCCGAGATGACCGCTGGGCTCGCGGCCGCCTTCGCCAATCTCGACGGCGAACTCGGCTTTAGCGAGGCGATCCATTTCGACAACCTGCTAGAGCGTCTACCGGTGCCGATCGGCCATCGCCTGGAGCTCGCGACGCTCCTGCACAAGCCGCCCAAACTCGAACCGTTGGCGAGCGCATTGGCGGAGCTAGCCCTGGACGAGCGGGTGCAGGTGCTCCATCAGCTGGTGCCGCTGGTCAACTCCAGCGAGCGCGGCGGACGGGAGCAGGCGGCGCTTTACGAGTTGGCCGCAGACGTCGGTGTGCCGCGAGCGACCATCGAGGCATTGCTCGGTAGCGGCACTGCGCGTTGAGAGCCGGGTCGGCCCGGTAGGGTGATCGGGCGGACGATGTCGAGAGTGCAGGAAATGAGCTTTGACGAGCAGAAAATCGGCGAGATCGTCGATTTTCTGATCGCACATGGAGCCGCCAACAATGTCCACTCAGGCCGATCACTGTTGCACCACTTGCTTGGCACAATGAATCAGTTGAGCATCTGGGAGGCGAGCGAGACGCTGTGCATCGCCGGTCTTGTCCACTCGGTGTACGGAACCGAGTGTTTCCAGGGATCGATCATCGATCGTCAAATGCGAGACCGGGTCCGTCAGGAGGTGGGCAGCGAGGCCGAGCAGCTCGCGTATCTCTTTGGTGTGATGGTCAATGCGAGCTTCTTCGCCGCGTTAGAGGGGGTCCCGCCCTACGAATTGCGCAATCGCCTGAACGGGCAGCCGATCGCCATCGACGAGGAGCAATTGACCGATCTTTGTCTGTTGCACCTGGCCAATTGGTTTGAGCAGCGACCGCGTCTTCCGCCCGAGTACCGCCTCATTCTGAGGCACGAGTACGCGAAGATGATCTCCTTTCTCCCGGCCACTGCAGCCCGGGCGCTCTGCGACGCCTACGGCTTTGAGTGAGTGCCCATGATTACGCGTCGATCAGTGCGCGCCAGAGCCCGAGGAGTTCATCTGCCTCGGGGTCGAGTTCGTCGATCCATGTGCGCAGCTCAGCGAGTCGAGCGAGCAAGCGAGCGCGTACCTCTGCGGGCAAGGGTCCGTCGCGGTGGTCGGCGCTGAGGATCGGCAGGCCCCGCTGCCAGCTCTCACTTGCGCCGAGGCTGCCGTCGATCAGCGCGCTCAGGATGCGAGTCATCGGTGTCGGTCGAATGCTCAGGTTGAGGGCGAGCCCGTGCTCCTCGGTGATGACCTCGTGCCAGGCCCCGGCTGGTACGCTCAGGAGATCACCTGGCCCAAGGGTCACCTCTTCGATCTCTGCCGGGATCGGTCTTGGAATCGGCGGGCCGGCGTTGGCGAGCGGATTCATCCAATGCACCTCGCCCCAGCGATCGATTTGGGCGGCGGACCTCGGCAGTGCGACCGCAGCCTGTCGTTGGTAGCGCCAGCGCTTGCGGCCGCTCAGCTGCAACGACGTTGAAATCCGGACATCTGTGTGCATCCGGGTTTTGGCGCCGGTTGGCGAGAGGTAGGCGTTGAAGCGGAGGTCGCCTGGGCAGGCGAGGGCGCGGCGGATCTTGCCAAGGGAGCTCTCGAGGGCGTCATCAAAGCCGGCGATGTCGGTCGCACAGATCGTATGTCCGCAGCCCAATGCCACATCGATCGGATCGTCTGGGCCGTTGCCGGCTAGGTCCGAGATCGACTCTGCGTGCATCAGCCCGTCGCCAAGAGGATCTGCGATCATCACGCCAAAGCTCGGACCGGAGCCGCTCGTATTGTCGCCCATTCGCGAGAGCACGGCTCGCAGTCGGCTCTCGTCAAAGAGCCCGGCAAAGCGCTGGGCTGAGCCGGGCAGATAGAGCGCCGAGCCGCTGTCGAGGGCGGTTGCTAGCGAGCCTAGCTCGGTCGAGCTGAGGAGCTTTGAGGCGTCGATCATCGGCTGTGCTTTCGTGCGGAGGGGCGGACCGGTACCCTTTCAGAGGGCTCATCATGACAGGACCACTCGCTCGCGTCGTACTCTTTAGCCTGGTCATCTACGTCCTGGCATTTCTGCTGACCACCGTATTGCACGAGGTCGGGCACGCGCTCACTTCGTACCTTCTGGGCGGAAAGCCGGTGCTGCACCACGTCTTTGTCGAGCACGAGGAGATCGAGGGCGGAGCGCGAGCGATCGTATCGGCAGCGGGTCCGCTCGTCAGCCTGGTGCAGGGCGTTGTGCTGCTGGGCGTGCTGCGGAGCATCAGCGCTGCCCCAAGTGCGTTGCGCCTCGCGATCATTTGGCTCTGCATTCACGGTCTGGTCAATTTTTTCGGCTACTTGATCACGACACCTTTTGTCGAGAGCGCCGATCTCGGCAAGATCGCCACCTATCTCGAATTGCCGATGATCGTCCGCTGGGGGCTGTTTGGCAGCGGAATTACGGCGATTACCGTGATCGGGTTGTGGGCTCGTGAACCCTTGCTCGCATTTGTTGTCGATCCCGCGACCCTCGTCGATGCAGGCGCGCGGAGCCGCCATATGATGGCGATCGGGGTCGCGCCCTGGCTTCTTGGGGGTCTCGTGATCGGCGCCTTTTCATGGCCGTCGCCGCATTGGATTACCTTCGTCTACCCCTTCTTCGCCGGTTTCTTTCTCATCGTAAGCGTGCGTCGATCCCGGAACGTAATCCCCCCAGAACTCCCTGAGGTGCTCTGGACAGAGGTCTCCCTGTGGCCCTGGGTGCTCCTAGTGCTCGCCGTGGTCATCATCTTCCGCGGCGTATTGCTGCCGGGGATTCGCTTTGGCAGCTAGGGGAAGGGGTGAGGATCGGGGTTAAACCCGTCGCGCTCGAGATCACGTCCAAAGAGGGGCGGCACGCTGCGGAGGCGACTGCCGCCGAGGTAGCGGAAGCTGTGATCATTGTCGAGTGGCTGCATCGTCGGCATGATCGTGCGGGTGACCCGGAAGCCGCAGGTGCGAACGTCCGGGGTGGTGACGTCGACCCAAAAAGCCTCGATGCCCGAGGCGGCGAGGCGTTCGCGAAGCGGCGCCCGCTGACGATGCAGTGACTCAAAGCGGATCGTATCGCCGTCGTCGGTCATAAAACGGAGGCACTCGCGAAGCCTGGCAGATGTGGCGTGGGCGAGCAGATGACCGCGGAGCGTCCGGAATTCTTCGTGTACGTAGTCGGGCTTGTCGATCAGCTCAGCGCTGCGGTTGACCAGTGTACGCGTGAGCGCAGCCTCCTCGAGAGCGAGGCGGAGTGCGTGCACTGGATCATCGTTGGCGGCGATGCCGAAGGATGTTTTTGGAGGGTTGCGGGGATCGATGAGCGCTGCGCCGATCACCGGTACGTCGATGTCGAGGGTCAGGACATTGAGATGCCAGGCGCCCCCCGTGATCGCGGCCGAGTCGAGCAGGCGATCGATGTCAGGGGAGTAGCCGCGACAGCTATCGAGGTCGATCTTGGGCGGCGTGATCTGGGCGAGCCAGCTGATCATCAGAGCATCGCGCTCGATGATTTCGCCGATGCCCTTGGTGATGCAATGCTCGATTGTCCGCCCCGCGGCGAGGCCCGTCGAGATCGGCATATGGGTCCAGGGCTCGACCGCGCGATCGAAGAGGTAGGGCACGTAGACGCAGCTCGCCGGTAGCCAAACTCGTTCGTCGGAGGCCAGGGCTTTGCCGGGGACCCAGCGGATCGGCTGATCTTTTTCGATCCGTTGGTAGGGGAACCCGGGCTCGTCGTAGGCGCTTGCCGGGAAGGGGTAGATCGTATCGACCTGGAGCGCCCGCTCACCTTCGGCCTCGATCTCGGAGGCGGGGCAGAGGCGGAGTTCGCGGGGGTCGTAGATCGCCGAACAGTAGCGCTCGACCGACTCGCCGCAGGCGCGGATGATCGCCCGCTCTGCGGTGATCGAACAGGCAGCGCCTCGGTTGGCAGCGCGCATGCCTGTGATCGGTACTGTGTCCGATGGTTCAGCGTGGGCGAGGTAGACCGGCGGGTCGTCTTCGCTGAGCTTCATGATGCTCACCGAGCGGATGATGCCGGTCTTGCGATCGACGAGCGGTGCGAAGGATCCGAGGGACTCTTGGATGCTGCTCATGCTGCACCGCTCTTGACGAGGGGGGCGGGGAAGCGGGCGTTCCAGGCGATGCGTGCCGGCTTGTTGGAGTAGCAAGCCGGGCAACGCGGGACCTTGAGCGCGGGGTGGCGGCGGCCTCCGGCAGCGCCGAATTGGTACTCGATGTATCCGCCCAGAGTGATCGGCGGTCGCGAGAGTGTGATCTGCGAGAGCTCGATGGCGAGCAGATTGGCCAGCGCCTGTCGAAACGCTGGGTGGGCCGGCAACGGCGGCGGGATCGAGTCGCTGAGGCGGGTTCGATAGCTCGAGGCTACACGGATCTCATTGTCGCCAGCGTTGGCAAGGATTCGGGTCTGTACACACTCTAAGCAGGGTGTATTGCGGGGCAGCACGTAGGGGCCGAGACGGCCGACGGCGCCCTCGCAGACGCCGAAGAGGATCGGTCGATCGTTTTCGATCGCGAACTCGTTGAGCAGGCGAGCAAAGGGCATTCGCCAGGGCACATCCCAGATGACGAGCGGGCCTTCAGAGTCTTTGAGGGCCTCGCGCACGTTGTCGAGAACGTCGCCACAGGGGGAGCCGACGGCGGCCTCGATGAGTGCGCCACTGATGCCCACGCGAGCGAGTGCTTCGACGATCATCGGCGCGCTGGGGCTCGGGCTGATGATCACCGGTGACGCTTCGGCGAGCGTCGCCGCGACCGTCTCGGGGTTGAGGCCGAGGGATGCGTAGAATTCGCCGCGAGCATCGAGCTGTGCCGGCTCGTCACCCTCGGCAGGGCTGCGAGTGACGATGCAGCCGGTATTGCGCATCAACTCGGCGACATAGTCGACCAGCGCCAGCTTCTCTTCGAGCTGCTCTGCGACCGAAGCTGAGAGTTCTTTGCGGGTCGGCGAATCGGCGAGGGCTTCGACCAGCGCGAGCACGATTTGGACGACGGGAATGCTGGTGAATGTGGTGCTGTGGTTGACTGCGATGATCTGGACTTCGTCCGCTGAGATCGCGAAGATCTGGGCCCCGGGACGGAGCTGGAGGCGGGAGGAGTCCTGGGGGGGGCTGTCGGTATTGTCGCTCACTGTTGCTCCTGCGAGGCGGCGTTGCGCTTTGCCATCCGGGCGAAGCGGAGGATTTGGTCGGGGGTGAGTGTCGGTACGAACTGGGCGAATTGACGGTGTCCAAGGCTATCTCCGACGTAGAAGGCCTTGGCTACATTGTTGATGTATTGGCGCCCTAGGGCCGTGATGACCCAATCCTCGCCCTCGCGGGTCCACATGCCGGAGGATTCGAGTTCCTGGATCACGGGCCCAAAGACGAGTTCGGGATCGAGGCCAAAGCGCTCGATGAAGCGGGCCCTGGAGACCCTGAGAAATTTTACGCCGAGCACAAAATAGCGGGACATCGCCTCGTGAGTGCTGAGTCGGTGGGCGAGTGCGATCGGATCGCGGCCCTCGGCGCACGCGGCTTCGTAGCGCTCGATCGCCGCGTGGTTGCAAAACACGTGGTTGTTGATGAACGAGTACGAGCTGTTGCCAAAGCCGATGTACTCGTCCTGCGGGGCGACGAAAGCGATGTCGTTGTGCACGCTCTCGTAGCCAGGTTTGACAAAATTAAACGCGCCGTACTCGCGGTAGCCGTGACGACTGAGTTCTTCGCTGACGATCAGATCCATCGCGTCGAGCTCTTCGGTGGAGAGGCGCGGCGGGATGTCGGCAGCGGACTCGCGGAGCTTGAGCGCGGTGAAGGGGATGATCTCGAGGCGGAAGCAGGAGAGGTGGGTCGCCCCGGTTGCAGCGGCCCGTGTGAGGTCATCGCGGAGCTGCTCTGGGGTCTGGGAGGGGATCCCGTAGATGATGTCGAGCGAGAAATTCTCGAAGTTTGCGGCCTTGATCGCCTCGAGGGTTGCCTCGAGGTCACGGGCACGGTGTGGGCGGCCGATGATCCGCAGGAGCCCGTCGTCGAAGGTCTGAAGGCCGAAGCTGATCCTGTTGATGCCGCCGTCGCGATAGGCCCGGGCCTTGTCGGCGGTGAAGGAGATCGGGTTGACCTCCACCGTGATCTCAGCATCCTCCGTGACATTAAAGGATGTGCAGATCAGGTCTTTGATGCGGAGCAGATCGACGGCCTCGAGCACCGAAGGCGTGCCGCCGCCGAAATGGCCACATTCGAAGCGATGCTCGCTGAGGCGGCCGAGTTCGGCGTAGCGGCGAATCTCTGCCTCGAGGGCCGCGAGGTAGCGGGGGATCGCTGCCTCCCGGGCGCGCTCGACTGCGAAGCCGCAGTAGTCGCAGATCGCCGTGCAGAAGGGAATGTGGACGTACCAGGCAGCTCGCTTTTGCGGTTGCTTCCAGACGCCGTCCGCAGCGTCGGCGCTGACGGTGGTCGGGTACCAGGCGATGAACTCGTTGTCCTTACGCTCAAACATATCAACCCGGTGGTTTTCCGAGGATGAGTGCGTGGATAACGGCCTCGTCGACGCCATCGATGTCGAGGTCTGCCGCGAGTGCATCGTCGCAGAAGCCGGCGACGGCACAGGCCGAAAGTTCCTGTTCTTCGGCGACGAGGAGGCCGTTTTGGGCGGCATGGCCGGCGTCGAGGAGAACTAGGCGGTAACCTCGATCGCCGTACTTTGCGAGCGTGCGCTCGAATGATGCCACTAGCAGGATTGTCGCCGCGGCAGTTGTCACCCATTCCTGCCAGAAGAACCCATCGCGCAGGATCTCGCCAGGAGCACGGGAGGGCAGGCGCTCGAGGGCGCAGGTTGAGATGTTGTAGTGGTAGAGGCCCGGATCGAGATCGTCGATGTTTTGGGCGACGACGTAGACATCGATCGGGTAGAGGCCGCCCGCCGAGGGCCAGGCACGGACAGCCTGGGTGATGTTCTCTGGTTCTGTCTGATAGACCAGGGTCGGGCCAAACCCGTGCTGCAGCACCGCTGAGAGCTGTGGCAGCGTGAAGGATTCGCTGAGTTCTCGCCGTGAACGTCGGGAGCGAAGCACGCTCGTGAGGCTCACATCACGGGAAGCGGCCTCCGGAAGCGGCACCTGCGGGAGGTGTGGGTGCTGCCGAAAGCCGCGACTTGAGATGTATTTTTCCAAGGGACTCACCGCCAAGCCGGCCGCCAGACGGCGTGCCAGCTCAGGCGAGAGCTTGGAATTTTCGTGGTAGAGGGCGGATAGACGCTCAGGGAGCGTCGGGTGTAGGTGCTCATCTACCTCGGTGTTCCATTCGGTCTTCATGACAATACTCCTCGGCGCGGATCCCTGCGGCGATGTCCCGGGCGGCTAGATGCCTGGGGCAGCTGCGGTCTCACCACAGCAGCAGCAGCAGCACGAGCAGCACGAGACGTCCCAGTCGGCGGCGGCGCCGACATCATCGGCACGCAGGGAGATCGAGGAGGCTGTCAGATGATCGACGGCTTTGAGGTCCGCGCCTGACATGCTGGCGACGGTCCGCAGTGCGCTGAGCTCTTTGAGGGTCAGGTTGAAGTCCTCGAGGATCTGCCCAGGGTTCTTCATCGCCTCACTGCGGTAACCGCTGTCCTCGGCGAGGCGGGTGAGTGCCTCCTTGAACTGGTCAGGCGAGGGCTTCGCCCGACGGATGGGGATCTGGGTGAGAGTCTTGGCGAGGGCTCGATCGAGTTTTACATCGATCAGTTTATTCGGGTCCAAACGGCGGAAAGTAGGCATGGCGTACTCCTTGCGCCGGAGGCTACCAATCTTCTATTTCCCTGGTCAATCAGGAGATTTAGACGATATTGCCCATGGGACAGGTTGTTGTCGAGCATTGGTGACCAGCTGTGTGCGTTCTTGAAGGAGAGGGGCGCGCCTATGTATTACGGGGGCCACAGTCGCCCGTTGTCCGCGGTCGGGTCGTTCTCGAACGTGCTCGATCGTGGCGGCCTTCGTGCCGCAGATCTTCGAAATGCACATACATGAAGATATGTGCATATGCCTGTGTTCGCGCGCAGCTACTTGGTTGCGCGCGTCCTGGGGAAGGCACCAAAACTTACGAGTGCCTCGATCGGGACCTCTTCGATCGTCGCGAACTTGCGCAGCGCCTCGAGGTCGACGCGATCGCGATCGCCGAGCACGCTGATCACCGGTGGAGCCTCGGCAAAGCGACCGGCGAACTCGCGGAGGGCGGCGAGATCGATCGCCTGAATAGCCCCGAGGAGCGCCTCTCGTGGGTCTTTGGCGTCCCCTTGGGCATCCCAGCGATAGACCGACCAAGGGCGAGCGCGCGGCGGAATGTAGTCCGTGCGTGTGTCCTCGCGGAGGGCGGTTTTGCTGGCGACAAAGCGCTCTTCGGAGACCGGCGTTGACTGCAGCAGCGTGAGCATCAGGCCGAGGGCGTCGATGGTCTTGTCGCCCTGGGTGCCGATCACTCCGATCAGGGCGGAGGCGTCGCGGACTTGGACACCGCGCTTGAAGTAGGCCGAGGCGCGATAGGCGAGGCCGCGGGCCTCCCGGAGTTCCTGGAAGATAAGCCCGCTCATGTCGCCGCTGAGCAGCTGAGTGTAGAGGGCGGCGCTGGCCCGATCCTCGGGGGCTAGGGGGCGCTGTGGGGTGACGATTTGGACCTTCGCTTGGGCGATGTTTTTTTGCGTGAAGTAGAGCGTGGGCGTCTTGACCTCCCGGTAGCGGAGAGGAGAGCGCGGCACGAGGCTGCGGTGTCGACTGCCGAGCGTGGCCACTTTGGCCACCTCCGCGGCTGCGCGTGGACCGAAATAGAGGGTCTTGTGGGCGAGGTTTGGCAGGTCGCGGAGTTCGCGGGCGAAACTTTTTCGACCTGTCCTCAGGAGCATTTTGTTGCTCGGCTTCGCGAGGTATGGGCTCATGCGTCCGAGGCTCGCGTAGGCGGCCAGAGCCGCGCCGAGAAAGTCAGGATCCTCGAGGGCGTCCTTGCGTTGACTGATGCTGTTGGCGACCAGCGACTTGACGGTCGCTTCGGTGAATCTTGGCTCACGAAGCCAGCGCTCGAGGAGCTTGACGCTCGCTTCTAGGTTGCGGTCGATGCCGTGGATCCAGAGGGTCGTGTGTTCATCGTCGCAGGAGCTGTCGACCGAGGTGCCCAGTCGGTAGAGTTTTCGCTGCAGGGCTGCCGCGTCGAGATCGCCGGCGCCGGAGAGCGCAAGGAGTTCGAGCGCGTGGCAGAGCAGCGGCCGGCGGCGGCTGCCAACCTCAAAGCGGTAGCTCAGGGAAAAGAGATCATTGCGCCGATTGGTGGCGGCGATCAGCGGTCCCGCGGGCATGGCGTGGTGCACGTAATGTTCACCCTCGCGGAGCCAGATAGGCTCGATGGGGTCGACCTGCACGGCCAAGAGATCGGTCGCAAAGGCGGAGCTACGGCCGGGATCAAGGGGGACAGGTGTGATCTTTGGTTTGGGGATCGCGGGCGGTGAATGCTTGCCGTGGCGGCGGTAGACGACCGCTCGATCGCCGCCGAGGTAGGTCTTGGCGACACGCATGACGTCGTCCCGGGTCACTGCGCGCAGGCGATCGGTGTGGGCGATGACGTCGGCCCAGGGCGTCCGCAGGATGTACGACTGCATCATCCGTGATACCCGGCCGGAGTTGCTCTCGGTGCGCCGTTTGTCGTTGATCTCGCTGTGGAGAACGATCGCCGCCAGATCCTCGTCGCTAAAATCGCCGTGCCGCAGCCTGTTGGTCACGCCCATGAGCAGTCGCTCGATCTCCTCGAGGGTCTGATCGTCGCGGGCTGTCGCGCTCATCGCCCAGTACCCGGCTTCGCGGAGATTTTCGCCGAAGGATTCGGCCTCGGGCACTTTTTGGGTGAGCACGAGGTCGACGTTGAGGAGGCCGCTGGCGGCGTTGTCGACCAGCATGTCGAGCACCTCGAGGGCGGGCACATCGGCGTGGTTGGCATCGACGGTCTGCCAGCTGATGCCGACACTTTGTTCGCCCTGCGCGACCAGCTCCTCGAAGACCCGCCCGTGCAGCGGCGGTAGGGGAGCTGGCGTTGGCGCGCTCAGGGGCACGGGCGCCCAGCCGCCAAATTGTTGCTCGATCACGGGTAGCGCTTGTTCGGCGTCGATGTCTCCGGCGAGCACGATGGCGATGTTGTTGGGCGCGTACCAGCGCCGGTAGTACGCCGCCATATCGCCGTAGGCGGGCGTTTTAAGGTGATCGACGATGCCGATGGTCGGTTGTGTGCCGTAGGGGTGGGCGGGGAAGAGCAGCCGCCGCGTCGCCTCCCATACCCGCTCTTCGGGCGAGTCGAGGGACATGTTTTTCTCTTCGTAGACGGCCTCGAGCTCCGGGTAAAAGAGGCGAAAGATCGGGTGTTGGATGCGGTCCGCTTCGATCGTCGCCCACTGCTGCAGGCGGTTGCGGGGCACATTCGAGATGTAGACAGTCTCTTCGTCGCTGGTGAAGGCGTTGACGCCGGTGATGCCGAGGCTTGCGTAGACCCGGTCGAACTCGTTTGGAATTGCGGTCGCGGCGGTCGCCTGGGTTTCGGCGTCGATTTTGGCGAGCAGGGCGGCCCGTGACGCCTCGTCATGAACTTCGCGCAGCTCGTCGTAGAGCGCTGCGATGCGCTCGATGTGCGGCGCTTCGGTGGCGTAGTCGAGGGTACCCAGGCGCTCTGTGCCTTTAAAGAGCATGTGCTCGAGGTAGTGAGCGAGGCCGGTGGAGTCGGCGGGGTCATTGCGGCTGCCGGTGCGCACGGCGATCCAGGCGCTAAAGCTCGGCTCCTCGCGGTCGGTACTGATGTAGACCGTGACGCCATTGCGAAGGCGGTGGATCGTGACGCCCATCGCATCCCCCCCGAGGGCGGTCGCCATCGGTTCGGGTAGGTCAGAGGCGGCGAGGATTGTCGCGACGTCGGCGGTGCTCTCGCCCTGCGGACTCGCCGGGTCGCCCTTGGGAATATTGGAGGTGCCCTGGATCTTAACCGTGCAGGCGGGGCTGAGGGCGAGGGCCGCTGCGAAGGCGGCGAGGGCGGGGAGCGGGCGCTGGTTGCGGATGCGAGTACGAAGGCGGGTGCGGATCATCGTCGGCCTGTCTGGGATGTCTTTTTTTGCGGGGGCTCAACTGTCGAAGTCGAGCTGCGCTGGCATCAGCAAAGATGCTGTCTCTTGGGGCAGGAATATGAGCGAGAGCGGCATGCGGGCGAGTGCTCGCGAGAGCGCTAGCGGCAGCGCCTGTGTCTCTTCACGGGAGCGGGCGAGTGAGTTTCGGCGCCCCTTTGCGGGCTTACCGAGGGCGAGTAAAACGATGTCGAGGAGGCGGAGTTTCTTGGGCACGATTCGGAGTTCGACACGCTGCGCAGGCGGCATGCGCCCTTCTTTTCGGATGTAGGCGATGGCTTCGTGGAGGCCGCCAAAGCCGTCGATAAGGTCGAGATCCACGGCGTCCTGGCCCGAGTAGATATGGCCGCGGCCGAGTTCGTGCACGCGTTCGACGGTGAGTCCGCGGCCGGCGGCGACACGCTCGCGAAAGAGGTCGTAGATCCGGGTCATGGATGCCATCAGCAGCGCCCGCTCGTCGGCGCTCATCGGCCGGTAGATGCCGCCGATGTCGGCGCTCTTGCCCCGGGTGATCGTGCTCTCGTCGATGCCCAATTTTGTGAGCAACCCGGAGACATCGAAGTGCAACGAGACGACGCCGATCGAGCCCGTGAGCGTGGTCGGTTGCGCGAACACCTGGGGGGCTCCCATCGCCACGTAGTAGCCGCCCGAAGCGGCAACATCTGACATCGAGACGACCACCGGCGGGTAATGGCGGGGGTCTTTTTTGTGGGCCGCGTGGGTGCGCTCGACCTCACGCCAGATGATGTCGGAGGCGAGTGCCGAGCCGCCCGGCGAGTTGACCCGGAGGATGACACCGACGCAGGCAGGATCACTGCGGAGTGTCCGAAGATCGCGGGCGATCGTATCGCCGCCGGCGAAGTTGATGCCGAGGAAGGGGATTCGTCGGCTCTCACCGTCGCTGATCGTGCCCTCGACCAGGACCACCGCGATGTAGGGCCGCGTCGACCAGGTTGGTGTGGCCGCAGAGGTGTCGCGAAAGCTGTGAAAGTCGACCTTGGCGCCGATCGCTTTGGAGACGGAGGCGGTGATCTCATCGCGGTAGATGACCTCGTCGATGAGCCCGTTGCTGAGCGCCTGTTTGGGGCCTAGGGGGGCGCCGTCGATCAGGGTTTGCACACCTGCCTGGCCGAGGCTGCGGGCCTGGGCGATGTCGTGGATGAGCTGGGCGTAGATATCGTCGATGTAGGCGCCGCGCTGTTCGCTGTCGGCCTTTGACGGGCCCCGTTGGGTGAAGGCCTCGTGCGCCGATTTGTACTCGTCGATGTGCAGACCTTCGACCGCGACGCCGAGACGATCGAGCGCCGCTTTGTAGTAGAGCGAACGCGCCTTGAGCCCGGTGATGCCGAGTTCGCCTGCGTGGTGGAGATAGACGTGCTCGGCGGCGGACGCCAGGTAGTACTCCTGAAGCGAGGCATTTTCGAGATAGGCGAAGACATGTCCGCCCGCGGCACGTACCCGGATGAGCGCCTGCCGGAGCTCTTGGAGGCTCGCCCAACCGAGCTTGAGACCCTCTGGTTCGATCACCAGGATCGAGCGTTTACCGGCCTTCTCGGCCCTCCTAAGCCGCTCTAGGAGGGTGATGAGCCCGCGCTCGCCTTTGATCCGCTTGAGCTGGATGCGCTCGGCGTCGACGTGTCGCGGCCAGTAGACCCGGCCTTGGTTTTGCGCGGACAGGTGGGCCGCGAAACCAACACCATCGAGCCCCTCGGAGATGCCCGCGTGTGCGCCGGCGCGGACCTGGATCAGATCCCAGGCGACGCCGAGACCGACTGAGCCGCGGACAGTTTTGGCCGAGCGCACCAGCTCTTTGGTCTGCTCGTCGAGCACGGCGCTGCGGATCTGTTCGACCTCGGCGAGTAACTCGATGCCCTGCCAGCGCAGCGCGAGGCGGCCGCGGGGGAATACACCGAGGGTTGTAAGGCCGCCGAGAACGCCCTGTGCATCGCTGACGAAGCGACCCCGCACGCCGCCGGCGATCTCGATCATGCGGGTGCCCAAGGGTCGCAGGCTGAGTTCGCCGGTGAGTCCGAGTTCCGAGGGCAGGGCGTCGGTGAGCAGATCGACCGGACCGAAGCGAGCAGCGGCCCCGAAGGAGCCGTAGTTGCGGACCCTTACCAGCATGCCGATGTCGAGGTCGGGACGTCGTAGCCATTGGCTGCCCGATCGGATCCCGTGCACGGCGACGCCGAAGGCTGCGACCTTGCTGTCGCCCGCGCTCGCGGCCCAGGAGATCTTGGTGATATCCGGGTTGTGGGCGCGATCAAAGTCGTAGACGCCGGCGAAGCCGGGTCGCATCGCTTGCACGCCAAAGCCGGTCGCAAAGCCGAGGCCCAAGTTGAGGCTAAAGAAGCCGCCAATGCCAGTACCACGAGTATAGGGGCTGATCGAGCGATAGCCCGCGAGCACCAAATCGAAGCCCTTTGCGGCCTGCAGCAGCGCCGGGTTGAGCTCGATGCTGCTGGCGTCGCCCTCTCCCGAGTAGTCGCTGTAGGTGCGATCGATGCCGGCGCTGACCGGTCTGTCGATGGCCACCGGAGCCTGCGCCTGGGCGGTCATCGGTGCGCTCGCCACGAGGAACGCGAGCCCGAGCGTGAGCTCGAGTTTACGTCCCGGGGTGCGTTGTTCGGGGCGAGCGTGAGCGCGGCTCATTGCAGTTTGTCCTCGGTGATCGTTTCGACGATCGCCAGGATCCGGCGGACTTCGAGGAGTCGCAGGCTGTCGTCCCAGGGCACGGTTGTGCCCTGTTCCTTACCAAAGAGCACCTGCGCGCCGAGGGGGATGCCGCTGACATTGGCGCCGAAATCCGCAGTCGTCTCGGTGTCGTCGTCATCGTCATTGTCGTCGTCGACGCTGCCGGGAGAGGCTGTCTTTGGCATCGCCCGCGCGACCTCGATAACCTCGGCGAGCAGCGCCTCGCTGTGGTCCTCTTTGGCACCTGCCGGCAGGAAGAGGCCAGACTCCGATCGATCGGGCCCGCGGAGCAGGCGCACGAGCACTCGCGGCCCGAGGGGTTGGATGTAGCGCGAGACTCGGGGGGGCGGGGCGATGATCGAAGCGCTCTTGCCCCCGCTGTCGTCGCTATCGCTGTTGTCAGGATCGGAGTCGTGGGGCCTGTTCGCCGACATCCCCGCGAATCTACCGCATTCTCATACCTTCGCGCGCCCGTCCGGCCGCTCACTTCGTCGGCGTGGGGCCGAAGTGAGCGGCGATCCAGCGGCTCAGCGGGGGAATACGTGCAGCGATCGCGTCGAGCTTTGGGTAGACGATTCGCGGGGTGCGGCGGTCGATGGCGTCGACGATCCGCGCCGCCAGGACCTGCGGCTTGCCGCTCGGCAGGTGACGGGTCCAGGAGTTCCCATAGTCCGCCCGTGCACCGCGATCGAGCGCTGAGGCGACAAGTCCCGGGTAGACGGTGAGCACGTGCACGCCGCGTTTGCGCAGCTCTTGATCGGCGATCTCCGGGCCAGCTCGCGGCACGTTTGGCCTCGAGGCTCGCCTCAAGTTTTAGCCGACGTGTCAGCGCAGGCCCAGGCGCCTTCGCAGGATCCACTCGCCGCCGAATGCGAGTACAAGCAGCGTCAGGGCGCCAAATCCGTCCCAGAGAGGGATTTCGCGGCGGCTCTCGATCCGCAGGTCGCCGGTTTGCCGACCCACGGTTTCACGGAGCTTGGGCGTTGTCGGCAGCCGATCGCCCTTGCGGGCCCGCAGCGCGTCGCCGCCGGTGCGCTTTGCGAGATCGGCGAGTCTTGTTTCACCGGTGTCGGCGTCGACCAAGGCGAGCTCATTGTGGCTGGCTTCGACGAGCAAAACCCTGCGGGCGCTGGCGAGCGGGGTTTTGCTCATGCTGTCATCGCTGGGCTTGCTGCGATGGGCCAACGCCTCGTAGGCGCCGGCGGGCAGGGCGTCGAGGCGTGTGGAGGCCCGTCCAAGGCTGTCGGTGACCCAGCTGCCGGAGACGATCGCGGCACTCTCGAGACTGTCTTTTGGGTCAGATGTGTCAGATGTGTCAGATGTGTCAGATATGTCTGCGTCAGTGCCGGCGTTGAGTGGCCTTATCGCCCACTCGATCGCGACGTTAGGCTCGGGGGCGTAGCTCGCCGATAGGGTGGCAGCGCGCAGATCAAAGGCCTCGCCGGGCGCGAGTTTTGGGGGGGCGACCTCGAGGCTCAGGCGATCGGCCGCGGCGTCGCGAAGCAGCCAGCGCATGATGCCGAGCCAGAGCAGATCGTAGGGGCGGGCGCCGTCGATCAGGGGCAGGTCGGGGGCAAAGCCCAGGCGCCAGCTCGCGCCGGTGCTGAGTACGACGCTGCGGCCACGGCCGGGCTCGGCGACCGCTAGCAGCGGCGCACCATCGGGGTGACGCAGCAGTGTCGTCGCCCCGCGGGCAGAGGCCCGGAGTTTGAGGCGGTTGAAGGAGTCGAGTGCCGGCAGCCGCTGCCAGCCGTTCAGACGGGGGTCGCTGAGCCAGGCGGTGATCGGATGGCGACGGCCGGCCTCCGCGATCTCGGGGCGAAAGCTCTCGGTCTCGAGTCCGGCCGGGTTTTGGACGGTCATCGGCAGCACCGCGCCGAGACGGCTGTCCCTGTAGTCGCCAGTAGCGAGGCCCAGATCTCCACCGATGACCACGACAGCGCCGCCTTCCTCGACGTAGCGGGCGACATCCCCGAGGTAGCGGCCGACTTGGTGGGAGAGCGCATCGAAGTTGTGGAGAATAACGAGGTCGAAGGAGCCGAGCTCGTCCGAGAAGAGCTGGTCGGTGGGGAACGCGACAAGGCTCAGGGGAGCACTCGGATCCTCGCGTTCGCTGTCGTCGACGCTGCGGAGGATGTAGTACGAGAGCAGCTCGACGTTGGGATCACGGCCGAGCAGGGTGCGTAGGGCTCTCACGTCCCAATCGGGGCGGCCGGCGACGTGCAGCACTCGGACCTTGTCTCGGAGCACCTTGACGACAAAAGACCAGCGGTTGTTGGCGAGCGTCGCCTCGCCGGTGACGGGTTCGATCGATACCGCGTAGACAAAATGACCGACGCGATCGGGCGCGACCTCAAAGTGCAGGCGCAGGGGCATGCCGTCGGCGGGGGCGATCTCATTTGTCTCGGCGATGACCTCACCGTCGCGCTCGAGCCTGACGGTGACAGCCTCGCCTTGGAGGCCGTGGGCGATGATCTCTGCGTCGATCTCGCTGACGTTTTCGACGAAGGCGAATTCGCCGGCCCAGGCCCTGCGAACGGCTAAATCTCGGATATTCGGGGCACCTGCGGAGACGGTTGTGATCGGCACGTCGAGTGCGAGCGCGGCACTCACGAGGGGGGGCTCGGCCGCGGGATCCTGGACCACCAAACCGTCCGAGAGAACGATGACAGCGGCCAGCGGTCTCGCTTCACCGGTCTCGAGGGCACGGCCGAGTTCGATGAGCGCGCCCGTGAGATCTGAATCCTTCCCGTCTGTATTTATAGACAGGTTGTCTGCGTCGGCGCGGGTCAGCGAAGCGGTGCTGCGAGCGAAACTCCGCAGGTCGACGTGCAGTCCCGACGAGCGCCAGAGCTGGCGGATGTCGGCGTTCTTTCGCCAAAACCGCTGCAGCCGCTCGATCCGAGTGATCGTCGCCTCGCCATGCCCGTCACTGTCTTTGAGGGCCATGCTCGCCGAGCTGTCGACGAGCACGACGATCCGCGGGCCGGTTGGCGAGACCTGCTCCACTGCGATCGTCAGCTCGCCGATGACGAGGCCTAGGATCGCGATGCCGAGGAGACGAAGCGCGAAGAGGCCGAGGCGAATTCGCAGCCGGAGTTCGATCGCCGGCCGTCGCAGTTCCTGCCAGGCATCAAAGAGGGCGATCGTCGCTGCGCTGGCCAGCAGGATCAGCAACCAGGTGTCGGGGCTGTGCCCGGCGATGATCCGCCAGCGGTCGCTCATCGCCACCTGCGGCCGAGAAGCAGCGTTTCGACGTGGGCCCTGTCCGACTTGTAGTCGGTGCAGGTGGCGTAGAGCAGGATGTTGATGGCGAAGCGCAGTGCCCCTTCGCGTTGTACGGGCCCGCCGGGTACGCAGGGGTGGATCGGCAGTTGGTCGGGCCCGCGAGCGAGCGCGCCACCCAGATCGTTGCGGAGCAGCAGCACTTTCAGCCGGCCCTCGTCTTCAATGCCGAGCGCTCGCTCGGCGTTGGCGGTACGCCCGAGTGGGGAATCGACGAGATAAAACGACCGGTAGAGAACGTGCTCGGGAGAGACCGGGGCCAGGCCTGAACCCGGTGCGATACGCTCTAAGAGCGCCCTGACATCGCGCTCAAAGCTGCGGTCTGTACCACCGTCGGCGGCGTCGAAGACCATCATGCCGCCGAGGTCGAGGAAACGGGCCAAGCGGGCCGCGGCGGCGTCCTCGAAGGGCGGCAATCCGCCCTCGCCGGCGATGTAGAGGAAGGGCGTATTAAAAAGCGCAGCCGAGCTGGCCTTGACCCTTGTCGGCTCGCGCAGAGGCTCTAGGCGGGTGCGCAGGCGGGCCTCGATGGCGAGCTCGCGCATTGCTCCGGGGCGCGGGTTCCAGTTGCCGGCGTACTCGAGCTGCGGCAGATCGACCTCGAGAACCATCTCGGGTGGGTCTGCGCTGGGGTGCAGAGCGGGCAGCCGCGCCTTGGCCAGGCCACCCGTGAGGAGGGTCGTCAGCGCCGCGGCGCCGCTTAAAAACGATCGTCGCCTGCTCTGCCCCATCGCCGCTCTTTGGCCATGCTAGCAGTCTACTCGCCGCTCTGCTGCCCCGTTGCGCGACCGAGGCGGTCCCTTGAAGATGCGTGCGCGAATCCCGCGGTTCATTTTTTCGCGAGACTTTTGGTGATCCGACGCTAGCGCCGTATCACCCAGCCATCGCTCACGCGAATCTTGGATTGCCTTAGAACCAGGGCGCGACTGCGCCCAACACCCTTCTTGCTCCGCTCTCGCCGGGGGCCTTCGGGCCTCCGGCGTTCATTTTTTTAAGGGTGCTGGTGCAGGCTCGCGCAGACGCTTGCCAAGCGCGCTCGGCTCTCGTTAAGTTGAAGCCATGCTCCTCCGCGCTGAGATGCTGACGGTTGTCGCGTTCGGCATCTTCGCTGGTTGTGATGCGCCAGAGAGCGTGGCTGCTGTGTCGCTCGCGGATGTCGAGGGTTGCGAGAATGTGCTCGACTGGTCGCCAGAGGGCACGCTCCTCGAGGATCGTGTGATCGAGCGAATCAACGAGGAGCGACGCACTGGTGGGCGCTGTGGCGATCGAACCTACGCACCCCAGGGACCGATCGAACGCAACGCAGCGCTGCACTGTGCCGCCCGCTTACACAGCCTAGACATGGTGACCGACAACTACGTTGGCTTTGTTGCCCCCGACGAGATCGGGCTGCTCCAGCGCCTCGAAGATGTCGGTTACGACTACGCGATCTGGGCCGCGAGCATCGGCGCGGGGTGGACGGTCGCAGATAACGCGGTCGACTCCTGGCTCGGCGATGAGAGCCAGTGTTGGAAGCTATTTGCCGCCGAGCTGACGGGCGTCGGCATCGGCGTTGTCATGCTGCCCGAGCCTGAGTTCGAAGAAGACGTGCCGATCGGCGAAGAGGAGGATCCCGTGCCCGCTCATCGCAGCTACTGGACCCTGCTCGTTGGCGCCGAGGTCGACTGAGCGACCCTGGGCTGGGCGTTTTACGAGTGGGAGAGCGCCAGGTAGGCGGCGGTCAGGGCGAGCAGCGGGAGCACAAACCAGAGCGGTTTGGCGAGCGCATTCTTGCGTTGCAGAGGCATGGTCGCGGCGCCCAGCAGCAGCCAGATCAGCAGCTTGGGGTGGATCCACGATGGGAACATGCCGCCGCTGCCACCCATCTTGGCGAGCATGCCAAAGCCGGCGACGAGAATCAGTACGAGGCCGATGCCGTGGCTCGCGAGCATCAGGCCACGTGCCTTGTTGGTCTCTTTGGTGCCGCCGTTGAGAGCGTGCCCCGCGAGCCCGCCGAAGGCGAGGAAGAGGAGGGCGATCCCGAGGATGTGGAGGGCTTTGTAGAACTCGTAGCTCATCGTATTCGCGGCCTCTTCGTGCGGCAAAGGGTGCACTGCGGGCGCCGCCTTGGCAAGCGCGGCGGCTGGCCTGCAGGGCTCAGAAGCTCGCCTGCAGGATCTTGTAGATGAGCACGGTGAGCAGCGCTGTGAAGGGCAGGGTGATGAACCACGAGGCCATGATGTCGCGGAGCACCTTGAAGTCGAGGTGAGCGAAGCCGCGGGCGATGCCCACACCGATCACGGCGCCGACAAGGGTGTGTGTTGTCGAGATCGGCAGGCCCATCTTGGAGGCCCCGAGCACTGTTGTCGCCGCTCCGAATTGGGCCGCAAAGCCGCGACTCGGGGTCATCTCGGTGATCTTGGAGCCGACCGTGGCGATCACTTTGTGGCCGAGGGCGGCGAGGCCGATGACGATGCCAGCTGCGCCGATGAGCATCACCCAGGGCGGCACTGCAGCCGCGCCGACGTCGAGGGTGCCGGTGGCGAGCACGGCGATGATGCTGTTGAGAGGACCGACCGCGTTGGCGACATCGTTGGCCCCGTGCGCGAAGGCGACGTAGCAGGCGGTGAGGATCTGCAGGAAGACAAAGACCCGCTCGACCGCGAGGTGCTCCTCGGCTTCGCCATTGGCGGCGGCGAGGCTGCGACGGAAGGTGAAATGCGCTGCCAGAGCCGCGAGTGCGCCGGCTCCGACCGCGAGGCCGAGCGCACCGACAAAGGGCAGGTCGAGGTGCAGGCCCTTGAGGCCCTTGTAGATCATCGACAGCACCAGGATGGCGACGACGACAAAGACAAAGATCGGTGCCAGTCGTCGGGTCGCTCGGGTTGGCGAGGAACTCTGATAGATCTTTCGATCGACAATTCTGTAGATCAGCAGCGCCAGCAGCAGGCCGCTGATGGGCGAGATAAACCACGAGCCGACGATCGCTCCGGCCTTGTCGAGGATCACCGCATCGAGGCCGCCGTGGGCGATGCCAAAGCCCCAGACCGCGCCGACCACGGAGTGGGTCGTTGAAACCGGCAGGCCGAGGTGGGTGGCGAGGTGCAGCCAGATCGCCGTCGACAGCAGCGTTGCCAGCATGCCGTGGATGTAGGCCATCGAGTTGCCGGCGAAGACCGTGAGATCGAGGAGGTCGGCGCCGATCGTGTGAGTGACAGCGCCGCCGGCCAAGAAGGCCCCGGCGAATTCAAAGATCGCAGCGGCGAGGATCGCCTGCTTGATCGTCATCGCGCGGGAGCCGACGCTCGTGCCCATCGCGTTGGCGACATCGTTGGCGCCGATGTTAAACGCCATGTAGAAGCCAAAGAGGCCGGCGAGGAGGATCACTAGCTCGGGGCTCATGAAAGCCTCCAGACGGTTGCTTTAGCGGGCGCAGGCGCACCTTCGCCGATGAAAGTATTCACCGAGATCCTCCAGAGAGAGGGCGAACAGGGGCGGCCATCAGGGCACTTCATGCCAGGGCAGCCGCTGAATCGCCGATCGTCGGCGGGCTGTCAAGCGAGCGCTTGCGCGCTGATTGCGCCTTTCGCCGAGCGGGCGCTCGCGCTCCTTTGCTACTCTGGCCGCCATGCCTCAGATTCGCCCCCTCAGCGTGTTTCATGCGCTTCTGCTCGCTTTTGCTCCCCTCGTGAACAGCGGCTGTGGCGAGTGTGTGTTTGAGGCCGTGGTCAGTGCTCAGGTCATCGACGCCGACGGAGACCCCCTCGCCGATGTCGAGGTCAGGACCTGCCTGGGCGAGCGTTGCGCGGTGGCGGAGGGCGATGACAACTGCGTCAGCACGATCACCGACGCCGACGGTCGCTTTACCCTCGAGATCCCACAGTGCAGGCCTGAGCCCTTTAAGTGCGAGCTTCGGCCGCTGTTGCTCGAGGCGATGGGTTGCGAGCAAACCACCGCCAGAGTCGACATGGCCTCAGAAACAGACCAGGTGCTGACCTACGAGTGCGAGTCTTGAG
>CAYYUP010000022.1:0-3558 GCA_964474905.1 uncultured Nannocystis sp.
GGGTCGACGCGCGTTCCGACCTGTCTGAGAGAGTGATGCCCTCCTTGCCCGGCCTACGCCACGGCTTCTGCTTCGCCCACTACCTTCACGGCCACAGTCCTAGGCCTTCCACCGAAAACCACCACTGCCTCCGCACGCCCACAAGCCGTCCCACCCCCACAAGCCGTCCCACCCCCACAAGCCGTCCCACCAACAGACCACCGTCCCTCCCCAGGGCCACCAAAAAATCACAAGCCCTCCGCAAACACCTCCGACGCCCCCACAACAAACCTGGCACGAATCCAGCATCGGCATCTTGCATCACCGACTCACCCACAGCATGCTCGCCTCCCTTGTCCGACCCGACCTACGACGGCCCTCTCGCCCAGGAGATCGAAGAGGTCCTGCAAACCGGTCTCGCGCGCCTCGGCTTCGACGCCTTCCGGCCTGGCCAGCGCGAGGCCATCACGGCCGTTCTCACCGAGGGTGCGTTGCTACTGGTTGCGCCCACCGGCGGCGGCAAAAGCATGACCTTTCAGTTGCCGGCCACTGTTCTGCCCGGCACGACCCTGGTCATCTCGCCGTTGATCGCACTCATGCAGGATCAGGTCGAGCAGCTGCAAAAGCGGGGCGTCGCGGCCACCTATCTCGCTTCAACGCTCGACGGCTCCGAAGTTATCGCGCGCATGTCGGCGATGGCTCGCGGTGAGTACAAACTCGTCTACGTCGCCCCTGAGCGCCTCTCGGCCCCTGGTTTCCACGACCTCATCCACCGGATCCAGATCCCGTTGCTCGCCATCGACGAGGCCCACTGCATCTCCGAATGGGGCCACGACTTTCGCCCGGAGTACCTGCAAATCGGCGAACTCGTGCGCACTCTCGGCACCCGCGTGCTCGCCTGTACTGCCACTGCCACGCCGGTTGTGCGCGACGAGATCCTCGCCCGCCTGGGGCTCAGCACCGACACCCCGCAGGTGCTCCGCGGCTTTGCCCGACCCAACCTTGCGTTGCGGGTCTCCGAGGCGGGGGATCGCAAGCATCGCAACAGCCTCGTCGACAACCAGCTCGCCCTTGCCCTGGGCGGCTCCCCGCGCGGCAACCAGGCGCCAACTGGCTCGGCGATTGTCTACTCCCCCACCCGCAAGGCCACCGAAGAAGAGGCCACTCGCCTCGGCAAGCTCGGTTGGCGGGTCATGCCCTACCACGCCGGCCTCACCCCGGACCGTCGCGATCGGGCCCAGCGCGCCTTCCTGGGCGGTGATCTCGACCTCGTCGTCGCCACCAACGCTTTTGGCATGGGCATCGATCGCGCCGACGTGCGGGCGGTCATTCACCTCGCGCCGCCCAGTTCGATCGAGGCCTATTACCAAGAGGTCGGCCGCGCCGGTCGCGACGGCAAAGATGCCTTTGGCCTTCTGCTCTTCACTGCCCGCGACATTGTCCTGCGCAAGCGGTTGATCCAGCGGCCCTCCGACGAGTTCAACGTCGACCCGGCGATCATCGAACACAAGTGGGGTCTTTTTCTCGAGCTGATGCGCTGGGCCGAGGGCGGCACCTGTCGCCACGACGCCATCCTCCGCTACTTCGGCGACGAGGGCGAAGAGCTCGGCGGCTGCGGTCGCTGTGACATCTGCGTGAGCCTCGATAGCGACGACGAGATCGACGACGACGAGGTCACTCTGATCGTGCGCAAGGCCCTCAGCGCGGTCGCTCGGATCCACCGCCGCTACGGTCTCAGCGCCGCTGCCAAGCTGCTCGAGGGTGCCGACGACAAGCGCCTGCAACGCGCGGGCCTCCACAACACCCCGACCTTCGGCTGCCTCTCGGATCGCCCTGCAGAGTGGCTCACCCGTCTCTTGCGGCGCTGCGTCACTGCTGGCTGGGTTGATTTCAGCGGTGATGATCGCCCGGTCGCGGTGCTCACCGAAGCTGGTCGTCGGGTCATGAAAGCCGAACTACCCGCGCGTCTCATTTTGCCGCCGCGCAACCTCCCGGGCAGCGCCCGAAAGGGCGCTGCCCGCAGCCGCTCCAAGGGGCGCACCGCCGCACCTGCAGCCGAGCTCGACGCCGCCGCGATGGCCGTCTTCGAGGCCCTGCGATCGCACCGCTTAGAGGTCGCCAAGGCCGATGGCGTACCGCCCTACGTGGTCGCTAGCGACCGCAGCCTTCGCGACGTTGCTCTCCTCCGTCCGCGCACCCTCGATGAGCTCAAGATGGCCCACGGCATCGGCCCCACCAAGGCTGACCGCTACGGCCTGGGACTGCTCGAAGTCGTCGCCCAAAGCCGGCGCGCCTAGCCCAAACAGCGCTGCGATCACCAGCAGCCGCGATCAACCCTCCAGCCCAGAGAAGCACCGGCAGAGAACAACCGCTCACACATCTCGCAGACACCTGCTTGCGCACTGGCGAACAAGCCCCTGACAACGACCTGTGCACCCCGCCAACAAGCGCCCGCTTGCCTGTCGACAGGTACCCAAGGCTCACCGCGCCACTCCGGGCGAAAGTGCCAAATTCGGCCAAAAATGACCGTAGCAGCCTCTTTTGCCGTCGTGATACGTAGATCTACCCCCCTGCGTTCGATGAGCGGTGCAGTCGAGATTCCAGCCACGCGAATCCTCTTGATTCGGCACGGGCATTACGAGCGAGTCGGTGACCTCGGTGACACGGTTTGGGATCTCACTGCGCTAGGTCGAAGGCAGGCTGCCCGGACCGGTCGCCGTTTAGGTCAGCTTCTCGACATCCACGACCCTACTTTTGAGGGAATTTTCGCCAGCCCCTGGCCGCGCGCCCGGCAAACTGCCGAGATCAGCGCTCGCGAAATGGGCAGCGAGCGGGTGACGATCAAGCCTTACCTGCACGAGTCCGTGCCGTTGGTCGACGCCTCCTTCTCCCGGGACTTTGGCGCTGCCCATGGTCTACCGCTGACCACCCCAGAGAACCACGCCAACACCGTCCGCCAGGTCGCCCGGGTCCGAGATCGTTTCTTCCACCCCGCGCGCAAGCTGACCACTTACCTAATTTTCACCCACGGAAACCTAATCCGTTACCTCGTCGCCGGCACGCTTCACCTGCCCCTAGAGGCATGGGGTCGTCTCGACTGCTCACACTGCGGAATCACCGAAATAAAGGTATTTTCCGACGGTTTTGAGGCTCTCGTACATTACAACGACACCGGCCACCTACCGGCCTCGATGCTGACAAATACCTAGCCCCTCCGAACATGTCCCATCAAACATACTCCTAGTACGACACCCCAGCCCTCTTCCCCAGCTCCCGACGTACGCCTTACAGGACGCGCCCCCCAAGGCACCGCCCTGACCACCACCCCAGCCCCCACACGCCGGCTCCCGACTAACGGCATGGAGGACGTAATGCTGGGACGGGCGAGGAGGGCCCCGCGAATGAGTCTAGGATGTGCATCGACCCCTTTAGGGGGCGACGCGCACTCCGACCTGTCTGAAAGAGTGGGGCCCTCCTCGGCCGGCCTCCAACACGGCCTCCGCCTCTCCCCCAGCCCCCACACACCGGCTCCCGACTAACGGCATGGAGGACGTAATGCTGGGACGGGCGAGGAGGGCC
>CAYYUP010000022.1:3658-21793 GCA_964474905.1 uncultured Nannocystis sp.
CCAACACGGCCTCCGCCTCTCCCCCAACACGGCCTCCGCCTCTCCCCCAACACGGCCTCCGCCTCTCCCCCAGCTAGCTCGCAGTCTCCCCTTGAGCACCCAAAGCCGCGTGCAACTCCGCCTTGAGCGCACCGATGAGTGCCTCATCTTTCACATCGATCGGCGGCGTCGTGTCGTACGACTCGTAAAAAATGCTCGCCGGCAGCTCATCGGGAACCTCGAGCGCCCGCCGCAGCTTGCGGTTATCGGGGACAAAGCCGCGTCCCAAGAGCCGCTTGATCGTCGAGCCGATCGTGCCCTCGAGCCCGCAGATCAGAATCTGAACTCGACTCGGGATCATGCCGCCAGCACCCAATCCAAGGCTCTCCTCAAAGGCCTCGATCTCGGAAGCCAAGAAAAAGCTCTCGGCCCGTCCGGCGTGCCCTTGCCAGCCATCGGGATCGCGATTCGCCCGGCTCACGGTCGGCAAGTAGTGCAGGCCAGTCTTCTCCGCGAGTGTACGCAGCTCCTCGATGTAGCCGAGATCCGCGGAGTAGGAGACCCCGTGGATGATCGCCAGATCCGCCTGCGAACGATCGGGCTCGTTGATAAAACGCGAGCGGGCGATACAGAGAAAAGGCGCGAGCCCAGTTCCGGCGGCGACCATTACCTTGAGCCGCGGATCATCGTCACCGCAGGTACCCGAGAGCGTGAATTTACCGGTCGCCCGAGTCCGCGCGTACATACGCGCCCCTGGCTGGATATTCCAGAGAAGGTGCGTAAAGGGGTTGTTGGACTCTGGCTTCTCGACAAAGCGGATGTAAAATTCGATCAGATCCCGCCGTTCGGGAGCCGAGGCGATCGACATGGGTCGCTGCACGCCGCCGAGTTCGGGCACGCCCTCGTTGTTGAGGCCGAGCACCATGTACTGACCCGGCACAAACCATGCGCCATCACCGGACAGCGGCACGTCGGGGCGGATGCGAAAGACCGCGAGCAGCGGCGTGATGTCCTCACGCTCGACGAGCGTCGCGTTGTACTCCAGCGTCTTGGCCATGGTGGGCAGTCTAGCCAAAGCTCGCCGCCGCGGTCATCTATCGCAGCGCTCTTCGGCCTCGAGACCGAGCTCCTCTTGCCTCCTCCCTGAGATCGCAGATTCTCCGCAGGCTTGCCAAAATCGACCGCCCTCGCCTATCTCCGCTCGACCACCGACCCAGAACGAGCCGCCCCCAGCCCCCTGGTCTTCAGATGAGCGGAGAGGATCCCCCCGCACAGAGGACGTGGCGAACTCAGGATCCGCGGACCTCTGAGCCGGGCGATCGCCGCAGACGATGCGCCACCCAGGTCAGGAGTCGGCTCGCCTCATCCGGCCGCAGGAACGCGAGATACGAACCGAGCATCAGCGGCGTAAACCACACGACGTAGAGCATGCTCTGAATAGCGCAATGCATCGCCACTCCGAAGCCCAGAAAGGCCAGACGAAGGTCGGGAATCCGCCGTCGACCGCTGGCCTCGCGGATCCAATGCAGAAGCACAAAGCCGCCAAAGGCGACCTCCCAAACCAGCACCGCCCAGGTCATCGGCCGCAGAATATAGGGCTGAATCGCCGCCAAAAAACCACTAGCGGCAAAATGGCGGTTGTAGGGATTGACCAGCGAATAGTAGATCGCCGTGCCCTCTTTCCAGGTCTCGCCAGTCTTGAGCAGACCCGTACCGGTGTAGACCACCGCGATCTGCAGCTGCAAGAGACGGCGACACCAGATCGGCACAGGCCCGCCCTTACCCCGCCAGCGCGCGTCGAGTGAGAGCCCGCGGCCGCTCGGCATCAGCGCGAGCCAGAGGGCGAGCGCGCTCAGCAGATTATCGGGCATCGAGTAGAGAAGCGGGTTGCGACCGACCATCGACAGCCACACGGCGACCGCGACCAAGGCCGCCGGCCGGGTGAAGAGCCCCACCAACCAAAGCAGATGCGCGACCAGCCCGAGGGCAAAGATCGCTCGCACAGCCGCCGTCGACTCGACCACAAAGAAGATCGACAGGCGCCCTGGAAAGGCCTGCTTTGCCCACTCGCCGAAGAGCGGCGAGGCCTCCGAGAAGTACTCGGCGACAGCGCCGACATGGGCGAGCATGTTGGCGGTAAAGATTGCGACCAGCACCACGCGCAGCAGCCCGAGCGCAGTCGGATCTTCGCGCCCGAGCAGCGCGCGATCGACAAAGCGACGCCAATGCCCCTGCGGCGGCCCTACCTCAATCTCGCTCGCCATGACGGTACTTGTCCTCCTGGATCATCTTTTGGATCGGCGGGTATGCACAGTCGATCCGCTGGACCGGCAAGCGGATCACCGGCCCGAGATCCGGGGCTCCCTTGCGGACCGCATCGGGGTGGGTAAAACCTCGGCTAAGCCTGTCGACATGCAGAATTCGCGGCGGGTCCTCGCTGCGCCTCGCCTCTCGGATACATATCGATTTGACGTACCAAGTGCGCCGTAAATTGCCGCCTTTTTTCTTAGAAATCGCCGCGTAAAACGCCCAAATATCGCTTCTTCGCTTGTCCCAAACCCATTTTGTGCCCCACCCGCGATCGGCCGCCTGCGCCTCCTCGAGCGCCTCCTCCGTGCCGTCTAGGTGGCGGCCGCGAACGCTGATATAAGCCAGCCCGCGCTGCGGATTGGGGGCGTACATCGCCCAGCGCTGGGACAGACTAACGCGTTTGGTCAGGGCGACAAGCTCGCGGCTGAGATCGCTTTGCCAGGATCCCGGTAGCGCTGGCACGACGATCAACGCCGCCAAGAAGAGCGCCCAGCTAGCCTCTGCGAAGCGCCTTAATCTGGAACCCGCCCCCAAGCCTGTCTCCTCCGCCTGCGCCAAAGCGGCAGTGTACAGAGCAACATCAACGCCGTCGATCCCAGGGCCGCCTCGGCGGATCCCGTAGCTCGGCAGGCGCAGGCCGTCACCGGCTCGCTGCTCTCGATGATGTCCCCAGATTCAGATGAGTCCGAATCTGAATCCGACTCGCTCTCGCTCTCGCTCTCGCCTGCACCGGGGAATGAACCGTGATCGAGAAGCTGAGGATCAATGCTGATCACCGACACCGAACCGGCGACCGCCTCGTTCTTGAGAACGTTGACCAGGGTCACCCAAACAACCTCGCCCGGGTGAAAGCCGCGGATGATCAGTTGGTTTTCGGAGCCCGTCACCAAGCTCGCAGCCCGCTCGATATCCCAATCGCCGCGGACCTGGATGATCTCGTCGACGTCGCTCTTATCGTCGGGATCGCCAGCGCCCTCGACCTCAGTGAGATCGAACTCAAACTCGATCGGTGAGTCCTCGCGCTTGATCAAAACTAGCGCCCCGACCGGATTGGTATTGGGGTTGCCGGTCGAGGTGCCCCGGGGCGAGAGGCGGAAGCGCACGATGATGTTGTCGCTGCCCTCGGGCACCTCGTGGCGCAGCTGCATCGGTCCCGGATAAAAAGGAGTGACCGCAGCAGCCTTGCCGCGCAGATACATCGTCCGCCCAGAGCCGACTTTCTTGGGATCGGTGATCAGTCGCGGGCAGTCGTAGAGGCCGCGCCCATCAAAGGCGCGGATCAGGTGCTGGATGTCGACGTCGTCCCACTCACCGACACCACGGCGCTCCTCGGCGACCTCGAAGAGGGTGTGCGCGGCGGTCTCGAGATCAGAGTCGGGCGGCAGGCGCATCAACATCTCGATGAACGCCTGATCCATCTTTTCGCCGCCGATCCGCTTGCGACTCGCCCAGAGCGCGGCCATGAAGGGCTCACCGTCGTTGTGCACCTGACCGACGGTATTGGCGGGGCAAGTTTTGGTATTTTCGCCGGTGCGGATGTAGGCGCGGCCGTAGGTCGCCCAAAAGCGTGCCACGTAATCACCGAGTTCGGGCTGGCCCGTGATCATCAGCGAAAAGTAGTCGGCAAAGGCCTCGTTGAGCCCGCCTGCATCGACCAGCGACGCGTCGGATCGCAGGCGCCGCTTGGACAGCCCCGCCGGGGTCAAGTGCGAGACCATGCCGTGACCCAGTTCGTGGTAGACGACGTCGCCGTCGTAGCCAAAATCCACCCCGGATCCCTGACCAAAGATCATCGTTGGACCTTTCTCGGGATCGCATTGGTTGGTGTAGTAGGCGTTGTTGAGGGGCCCGTAGTCGAGATCTGGGTACGTCTGCGAGATCTTCGAATAGCGGTAGTTCGAGAGCATCGACGAGAACTCGCACTTGAAGGTCTCGACGCCAAGACCGGCCATATGGTCGAGGAATTTTTCGGCGTGGTAGTACATCGAGACCTCGGCGTAGAGGTCGTCGCCAAGGATGTTCTCTTCGGGGTATTTGACGTCCGGGATCGGCACGAAAAAGTCCCCGTTCTCGTCTGAGAACGCTGCGTGCACCGCGTAGCACTCGCCCTCGTCCCACCACGGAGAGATGTCCTCTTCGTTTTCGGGGGCCTCGAGCGTGCAGTTAAAGGCCTGTACGCGCTCGCCTATCAGCGGCTCGCCGGGGCCCATTGCGTGCACACCCGAAAGCTCGGTGATGATCGTCACCGGTGTATGCGCGGGGTTGTAAGGAAATACCTCGGCCTTGGACGCTCGCACCTGCTCCACTTCGTCGAGTACAACGCCGGAAAACGCCGAGACCCAGATCGTCTTCATGCTCGGCTCGGGGCTCAGCACTAGCGGCAGATCGACCTCCCAAGCGAGCACCGGCGACTCTAGGATCAGGCGGTAGACCAGACGCGATCCTTGGATCGCCTTATTTGTAGAACGGCCATCTAAACCATGTTCTAGGGCGATTTCGCGGGCCTCGGCCTCGCTTACCGTCGCCTCTTCGGGGACGAGCTGTGGGGCCTTTGTCGGCGTGCTCTGGGCGACCACCCGGCGCACACCTTGGGGATCGACGACGGCGGTCTCGAATGCGCCGCTTACAGGGATGCCGTGGAGGTGAATTGTACTTTGCTCGATCATCCCGCGGAGCGAAGAGAGCGGCAACTGCCGGGCCTGCACACGATCGAGAACCAACCCCGGAGGGGATGCACTCGCGCTCGTCGACAGGCCACCGAGCCCCGCAGCCAAAGCCAAGCCCAGGACCAAGCCTAGGCCTGTACCGTTGAGCTGAGATCGTCGAAGGGCGCGCATCGCCGCTAGTTTACTCCAATAACGCTGTCCGCTGAGCGACCTCGAGATCTGACGTCCGCGGCCCGAAGCGGTACCCTGCGGGCCCATGGGCTCCTTCCTCGCCTCGCTTGTCCTCGCGGGCGCTACCGCGATCAGTGCGCCTGTAGCTTCCCTCACCGCCGCTCTGCTCGCAAAGACCAACGCCCCGCTCTCGGCGGCCGCGGAGCCCAGCGATCTCGGCGCGACGATCGATCGCATCCTCGACCACAAGCGCCTGGCCAAGGCGACGATCGGCGTCGTCGTGATCGACACCGCCAGCGGCGAGGTGCTCTACAGCCGCAACCCCGACACACCGATCAACCCGGCGAGTAACATCAAGCTGCTGACCACCGCCGCTGCCCTCAGTATCTTGGGCCCCGAGCATCGCTACGTAACCCGCCTCTACGTCCGCAAAAATGCGCTGAAGGGGGATACGATCGACGGTGACCTCTACCTCAAGGGCGGCGGCGATCCGTGGCTCGTCACCGGCGATCTCTACGAGCTAGCGGGGGATCTGCACGCTCTCGGGATCCGCAAGATCACCGGCGGCATCATCATCGACTCGAGCGCCTTTGATCGCGACGAGCTGCCACCTGCCTACGATCAAAAGGACGAGTTCGCCTCGTACCGGGCGATGAGTTCGGCCTCCGCGGTCAATTTTAATACCTTTATCGTGCACATGACCCCGGGCTCCGCTGCCGGCAAGACAGCCGCGGTGAGTCTCGATCTAGCCCTGCCCTCCATCTCGCTGCAGTCGAACACCGCGACTGTCGAAGGTCGCCGCAATCAAGCACTGGTCACTCGCGAAGCCAACAAAGACGGCCTCTCGCTCAGTTTTACGGGCACTCTTGGCGTCGACGCACCGGTCGCCCACTTCCGCTATCCGGTCGCCGACCCAAGTGAGCATACGGGTGCAGTGTTGGCGCTCGTGCTCCGGCAACGCGGCATCAAGATCGGCCGGCGTTCGATCCGAGCGGCGACCGTACCGAGCGGTGCACGGGCCCTGCTGAGCCGTGCATCTCGACCCCTGAGTGCACTCTGCCGCGGCGTCAACAAACACTCCAACAACTTCATGGCCGAGCAGATCCTAAAGACGCTCGACCTCAGCGACGATCACCCCGCGACTTTTACGGGCGCCCTAACCCAAGTCCGCGAACACCTCGAGGGCCTCGGCATCCCAAGCGAAGGTTTGCAGCTCACCAACGGCTCCGGCCTTTACGACGCCAACCGGATCACCGCGGCCCAGCTCGCTGCGCTCCTGGTCGCCACCTACAACGACTTCAGGGTGAGCTCCGATTTCTTGGCCTCGCTGCCGATAAGCGGTGTCGACGGTACGATGCGTCGACGACTCCGCGACAGAGCGGCGACCCGATATGTGCGAGCGAAGACCGGCACGCTCAACGAATCCTCGGCGCTCTCGGGCTACGCAGGTGCCCCCGGCAAGCCGCCGCTCGCCTTCTCGATCCTGATCGGCGACATCAGTCGCGGCAAGACACAGCTCGCGCGATCGGTCCAAAATCAGATCGCCGAAGAGCTCGCCGCGCTAGCTGACCGCAGGGCCAGGGGGCCGCGAGCGGCCAAGAGCCCCGGCGAACGCTAATATTTCTCGCGCGACCCTCGGGCCGCCGGTGTGCATGTCGATGCACATCCCCGTCGGCACACGCAGAGAGCTTTGCGCAGAGCAAAGCTCAACACCTGTTCTCGTTGACACAGAGGCTGATGGAGCGGAGCACAGGACACTGCGAACTTGGCTGCGCACCCGTGCAGAAAACCGCCTATAAGCCAACCTAGCACCGTCTACAGCGCGGATCTGAAAGAGACGTAATTTGCGATCACGGGCGCGGCTCTCCTATCCTCTGTCGGTCATCGGAGAGGACTCCATGCAACACACCATCGGTGTCATCACCAATCCCAACTCAAAAAAGAACTGGCGCCACCCCGGACGCAGCGATGTGCTGCAGCGGGCGCTCGGTCCTCACGGGATCGTCAAAGAGACCCAAAGCCTGGACGAGCTCCCGCAGGCGGTCGACGAACTCCTCGACGCAGGCACAAAATACTGGGTCTGCGACGGCGGCGACGGCACGCTGCACTGGGTACTCAATACCCTGCATCAACGGCTGAGCGCCCGCGGTGAGGGCGAAGACCTGCCGGTGATCGTGCCGACCAATGGCGGCACCGTCGACTTCATCGCCCGCAAGGCCGGGCTCAAAGGCGACGCGATCTCGATCGTGCAACGCCTCGTCCGCGAAATCGATGCAGGTCGCGAGCCTACGACCGTGCGGGTGGATACCTGCCGTCACCGCGGCACCGGTACCGACGCGAACGGCGAACCTATCGAGTTCGATCGCCTGGGACTCGCGACCGCGTTGGCCGGCGTCGCCAACAACTTCTTTGACAAGTACTACGCGCTGCCCAAGGGTCGCGGCGCCCTGGCGATCGCCGGGGTGATCGGCGCGGCTGCGGGCGCGGCCCTGGTCGACACCTTCGCGGGCTCTCTCCGCCGCTTCATCGCCAACGACAACTACCGCGACTTCTTTCGGCCGACGATCGCCGAGATCGAGGTCGACGGCAAACGCCTCGGTTTTACTTCGTTCATGTCGCTGCAGATCGGCGCCATCGACATCAACCTCGCGGGTGTCGTCCGTTGTTTCCGCCGGGCCAACGAGAGCGGCGTTCTCCACTTTCAAGCGATCTCGACTTCGCCGGTCGGTGCGGTCTTTAACATGCCCAATATCGTCTTTGGCATGCCGATCCGCGGCGGACAGGTTTTTGATGATCGCGTCCGCCGGGTATCGATCGTCGCCGCGAACGGTGACCGCATCAACCCTGTCATCGACGGCGAGCAGTTTCACGGCCTCGATCGCATCGATCTCGAACTCGGCCCGCGCCTGTCGATCGCCACCTTGCCAGCCGCCTAACCGCAGGCCTCTAAACATACTTACCGGGGTCGTGCACAAGGGCAGGCGCCAACGGAGGTTCGCGCCTTGCCCCTGACGCTGCTACGATGGCGATGGGATCTCCCATTATGTCTTATCGCCTGTTATTTGGACTGATCACCGCAACCACTTTTCTCGTCGCCGATGTCGCCGTCGCCGCGCCCGACAACGAGCCCATCGGCGACGAGGTGGTGACCGAAACGGTCACCGTGACCACGATCTCAGGGCCCGAAACCGAAGCTGAGACCGAAGCCGCGCCCGTCTACAGCCAGCCGCAACCGCAACCGCAACCCCAACCCCAGCCGCCTCCGGTCTACCAACCGAGCAAGCGTGGGCTCGGCCTGATGATCACCGGCTGGTCGCTGCTCACCGCTAGCTACGCTCTCACGGCGCTCTCTGGCGCCGTGGTCATCGATACCTGCAGCGCCTCCGACACTTACGACTGCCGTAAGCTCGGAAGATCGCTGATGGTGCCAGTGCTCGGCCCCTTCCTCGCGACCTCTGAGATCGGCACCATGCGCGGGCGCGTGGCGATGGTGGTTTTTCCTGGCCTCGCACAGGTCGCCGGTCTGTCGATGGGCATCGCCGGCTCAGTGCTCTTCTCACGCTCTCGTCGGCGCGGGCTGGCGGCACTCAACGCTGACGGCCTCCGTCTCACTCGCAGGGCTCAAAACCTGCGCCTGGCGAACACCGCAAGCCCCTACGGCGGCGGTCTTCGCCTCTCTTATCGCTTTTAGACCCCAGCTCAACTACAGCGGGAGCGCACAGATTCCCAGGTTTTTGAGGCCGGGCTGCTCATTGCCGGGCTCGTACCAGGGCACACACTCCAGAGTCGCATCGAGTTCCCCGCAGATCTCTGGGTTGAGCTCGAGGTCACACCAAGGGGAGCAACAATACTCGTATTTGCAGTTCGGTACGTTCTTGGGCCAGATACACGAAAACCCCGGCGCACAGCCCGCTTGGTTGTAGCAGAGGTCCTTGTAATCGCCGTTTTCGTTGGGCGCGAGCACCGTGGGCATGCAGACGAAGCCCTCCGAGCCGAGAACGGGCGCGTCCATGTAACAGCCCTCCCCTTCCGGGCAGTTTTGAACGAGCGGATCACAGGCAGTAAAACAGAGCGGTACCGGCGGCTCAAAGAAGGTGACGCAGGTCTCATTGGACTTCTGGCAGATCGGAGTCTCCGGCTCACCCGAACAGTGGCCGACGCAGCTGCCCTCGCCATTGTTGTCGATGTCGAAACACATCGCCCCCTTGATGCAAGAGTCGTCACCGGAGCCAAAATTGCCGGTGACCGTACAGGGCTCACCGATACCGTCGGCGTTTGGAACCTCATCCACACATTTGACACCGTCGGGGATGATGCCGCCGCTCATGTTCCACGCGACGCACTTCTGTCCCGAGGGACAGTCTTGCAGGATCAGCGAGCAGAGGGCCCCCTCGATGCCCATATCTGGTATTGCGCCTGTGCTTGAGGTCTCCGCGACGGTCGTTGAGCTTGCCCCACTCGAGCCTGAACTTGATCCTTCGCTGGTCGACATGCTCTCGGAGGCGCCTGTATTCGCGTTTGAATCGGCCTCGCCCGTGCCCGGCCGACAGCCGAATCCGACGACGAAGAGCAGCCCACAGAGGAAAGGTGAAGAGTGCAATCGTTTGATCATCGAGGGTCTCCACCGACGAACGACCCACGGCCGCGACGGCATTTGCAATTTCACCAAAAAAGAACGCAGCCGCAAGCATTGCTGCGACTGCGAAATGGTTTGCCTACCAGGTGCATTGATTTGCACTGCTAGGTTTTCTAGAGGAAATGATTGCACCACCCAGACCGACAAGCGACCTACAAAGCACTGACAACGGTGCCAGTGCCTCGCAGGCCACAGGGCCCGGGAATTGCGACCGCTACGCGAGGCTGTAGCGAGTACCGCGGGCCTTGCCGCTCCAGGCCACCCGACCCGCGTTGATCAGACGGTTTAGCGCAGCTCGCGCTTGGAGGTTGGATCCCCCAGCGCGGGCCATCAGCTTCGCCACTCCGACCGGTGCACCTATGTCGGTGAGCGCGGTGAGGATCGCGTTGTCGTAGCCGAGACGCCCTGCGGGCGTCCTCGTGTTGACAACACCGGGGGCCGCCGCCGCAGCGACCGGCTCGGGGGCGGGGGCAGAATCCGAGACCAAGGGCTGCTGAATCGCAGGCCTGCGACCGCGGGGACGACCGACCTTGGCCTTTGGCACTCCGGGCGCACCCGAAGCGGAACCCGCGATCAGCTCGTCGACGGAGATCGCGTCGAAGATGCGAGCGAGTGATCCTCTGCTGAGCTTGTGGATATCGCCAAGTGTCAGGTCGGGGGTCTGACGCAGCAAATCGATGCAGATTTGCCTCTCACGGTCAATTATCGCCGACTGGAATGCAGCCTCATACTTCGATGGCATGGCCGGGAGGCTATCACAGCACCTGTCGATGTCGACGTATTTGTCGGATCAAATACGGCCAGATCGACATTGTTTACATTGACCGCCGGTACTCACCGCCTACCTCAAAGAGGGCCTGTGAGATCTCCCCAAGGCTCGCACTGCGGACTGTCTGCATCAGCTCCTCAAAGATGTTGCCGCCGGCGAGTGCGACCTCTTTTAAGCGGCAGAGAGCGGCCGGTGAGTGCTCTCTATGCTCCCCCTGAAAACGCCTCAAACGACCGATTTGATCGTCCTTCTCAGCATTGCTAGCGCGGGTGAGATCGAGGCTCTGGGCCTCATCGTTGCCGCTCTGCGCCGGGTTGATGAAGGTGTTGACGCCGACGATCGGCAGCTCTCCACTGTGCTTGAGCTGCTCGTACTTCAGGCTCTCCTCTTGGATCTTAGAGCGCTGGTATTGACGTTCCATCGCCCCCAACACACCGCCGCGCTCGTCTAAGCGTAAAAACTCGTTGAGCACCGCCTCCTCAACCAGCGAGGTAAGCTCCTCGACTACATAGGATCCCTGAAGCATGTTCTCGTTCTTCGCCAGCCCCTGCTCCTTGGTGATGATCATCTGGATAGCCATCGCCCGGCGCACGCTCGCCTCGGTCGGCGTCGTTATGGCCTCATCGTAGGCGTTGGTGTGGAGGCTATTGCAGTGATCGTAGTATGCGAAGAGCGCCTGTAGCGTGGTGCGGATATCGTTAAAATCCACCTCCATCGCGTGCAGTGAACGGCCGCTCGTTTGGATGTGGTACTTGAGCTTTTGGCTGCGCTCGCTGGCGCCGTAAAGGTCGCGCATCGCGATCGCCCAGATCCGCCGCGCAACCCGGCCGATTGCCGTGTACTCGGCGTCCAGGCCGTTCGAGAAGAAGAAACTCAGGTTCGGCGCGAAGGCGTCGATGTCGAGTCCCCGCGAACGGTAGTACTCGACGTAGGTGAAGCCGTTTGCCAGCGTAAAGGCGAGCTGGGAGATCGGATTGGCCCCGGCTTCGGCGATGTGATAGCCGCTGATCGACACCGAGTAGTAGTTGCGAACACCCTTGCGGATGAAAAATTCCTGGATGTCACCCATCATGCGCAGGGCAAAGGGCACCGAAAAGATGCACGTATTCTGCGCCTGATCCTCTTTAAGGATGTCGGCCTGTACCGTGCCTCGAATCACCTTCAGCGTACGATCGGCGATCTCCTGGCGCTCGTCGGAGTTCGGCTCACGACCGAGCTTTGTGTGGGCAAGCGCGAGCTGTTGATCGATCGCCGCATTAAAATAGAAGGCGAGCACGATCGGCGCTGGACCGTTGATGGTCATCGATACGCTGGTATTGCTCGCACAGAGGTCAAAGCCGCTGTAAAGCAGCTTGGCATCGTCGAGCGTGCACACCGAGACCCCGCTCTCACCGATCTTGCCGTAGATGTCAGGGCGCTCGGCGGGGTCGCAACCGTAGAGCGTGACCGAGTCAAATGCCGTCGAGAGACGGGTCGCAGGCTCGCCCTTGGAGAGATAGTGGAAGCGCTCATTGGTCCGTGCTGGACCGCCTTCGCCGGCAAACATGCGCTTTGGATCCTCGCCCTTGCGCTTAAAAGGAAAGACCCCTCCCGTGAAGGGAAAGAAGCCCGGAGGCCCCTCTAGCAGCATGTAGCGGACCGTCGCCCCGGGCTCATCGTCACGCGGCAAGGCGACCCGCGGGATCAAATTGTCGGAGAGGGTCGTGACCGTCGTCGGATAGCGGACCGCTCGACCGCGGATCTGGATGACGTACTCGCCACTCGCGTAGGCTTGGCGCAACTGCGGAAGATCCTCGAGCGCGCGGCGGGTCGGCTCGCGGATGCCCCGATCGAGTTCGTCGATCCGCCGATCGATCGTTGCCAAAGCTCCCTCTTCACCTGACTCTACGAGCAGATCACGGGCCTGACGGAGGCTCTGACGCTCGCGTACCAGGCCCACCTGGACCTCGACATTCGCCCGGTAGCTGCGCACGCTTCGAACGATTTCGGCGAGGTAATGCGAGCGATCGGCGGCGATCAAATCGTCGCACTCCGAGGCGATGAGGCGCTGCTCAGCGGGAGTTTTTGATTCCCATGTATGTTCGCCAAAGCCGCTCAAAAGGTCGCATAGCGCCGCGTATAGGCCATTGACGCCGGCGTCATGAAAACGACTGGCAACCGTGCCGTAGACCGGCAGGGCTTCGTCGGCGACCTCGAAGATCTCGCGATTGCGGCGGAGCTGTTTACGTACGTCGCGAAAGGCGTCTTTGGATCCCTTGTGCTCAAACTTGTTGATCGCCACCAGATCGGCGACATCCAGCATCTCGATCTTCTCGAGCTGGCTCGGTGCCCCGTACTCGGCGGTCATCACGTAGAGAGTGACGTCAGCGAGGCGCTCGATCGCCGCATCGCCCTGGCCGATGCCCGAGGTCTCGACCAGCACCAAATCGTAGCCCGCGAGCTTGCAAAGACGCACGGCGTCGTCGGTCGCAGCCGCGAGTTCAGCCCCCGAGGCGCGAGTCGCCATGCTGCGCATAAAAGCCTGCTCTGTGCGCAGCGAATTCATGCGGATTCGATCCCCTAGGAGCGCACCGCCCGTGCGTCGCCGGGTCGGATCCACGGAGATCACGGCGACCCGACGCTCGGCATGATCGCGGAGCAGGCGAGAGAGCAACTCATCGGTCAGCGAACTCTTGCCCGCGCCGCCCGTACCGGTGATGCCAACAACCGGCACCTGCGGGATCTTAGCTGCCCGTACGGCCGCGATCAGATCCTGTCCAGAGGAGTTGTTTTCCGGGGTCTCGACCAACGTGATCAGCCGCGCGAGGCGGCGTACACGACCGGCAGGTTCGGCGATCTTCGCTAGCTCGGCGAGCGGATCGGCGGCCGCGGTCACAAAGTCGGCGCCCTCGATGATCGTATTGATCATGCCCTGGAGCCCGAGCTCGCGTCCGTCCTCGGGGCTAAAGATCCGCTTCACTCCGTAGGCGTGCAGCTCAGCGATCTCGCTCGGCACGATGACACCGCCACCGCCACCCCACACCGTGATGTCGGCCGCGTCCTTCTCCCGCAGGAGATCGACCATGTATTTAAAATACTCGACATGTCCGCCCTGATAAGAGGAGACCGCGATCGCCTGGGCATCCTCGGCGATCGCCGCGTCCACAACCTCCTCGGCGCCCCGGTTATGGCCCAGGTGAATGACCTCCGCCCCAGTCGCCTGGAGGATCCGCCGCATCACATTGATCGCCGCGTCATGACCGTCGAAGAGCGCCGCGGCTGTCACGATTCGGATCTTGTGGCGCGCGCGGACCACCGCTGGCTTCGCAGGGGCCTCAGGGGTCGTGTCGGTTGAGCTGACGTCGTTTTTCATGGCCGCGGGCGACCATACGGGCACGCATGGGGGCGAGCAAGGCGCCCGCTGCCGCTCTTCAGAGCCGATAAATGCCCGATTCTTGCCGCCAGCGCCGCTCTCACCGAGACTGAGTGTATGTCCTGGTCGCACACCGGTTCAGAGCGTCGCGTCCTTCGCGCGCTGTCCGGCGGCCCTCTCTTTGCCTTCCTTCTAGGCCTCGCGCTGTCCCTGAGCAGCAGGCCTGTGCACGCGGCTCCCGGTTGGTCCAGCGCGCCCCGGTGGAGCCTACCAAAGCGTCGCCCCCCGGCCTGCAAGCGGTGGAAGCACCGCCGCGGGCGGCTCTCCCGATTGCGCAATGTCAGGTGCGCCGAGGAGATCCCTGCACCGGATCGACCGAGTGCGAAGGTCCGGCCCCGACCCACGCCAGCACCCAGGCCCGCTCCCTCCAAGGCCCGCCCAGCTCCGGCAAAAACTCCCTCACAGAGCGCAGGTCGCCCGTCCCCAAGGCCCTCCCCGCGCCCCGCCTCGAAAGCGCCGGATCTCCGCGCATACCCGGATGCCAATGCCTTGATGGCCATGAGCACCCAAAAATGTCACGCCTATCTCCGCCAGAGCGAGGTGCCCTTCAAGGTGGTGCGTCGGCGGGATGCCAGCTCGGTCAAGATCCCCGTGCGGATCACCGGACCCATCGCCGGTGTCACCTGGAGAATCCCCTGGTCCGAGAACGAAGCGACCGATCTGCACACGATCTGGGACTGCCGCATGGTCGCGGCAATGGTGCCCTTTACCCGCTGGCTCGCGAGCTACGGCGTGGTCGAGATCGCCTATTTTTCATCCCTACGCGGCGGCAAAGCGGCGCGGGCCAAACCGACGAGCCAGCACAACATCGGTCTAGCCGTCGACTTTCTCGGCTTTCGTCGGGCCGCGGGAGACCTCCAAAAGGTCGAGCAGAACTTCAAAAAACGCCGATTGAGGAGCTGCCCTGCCGTCGCCGCAGCGCCTCCACGGGGCGCATCTGCTTCCGAGATCTACCACGCACTCGTCTGCGAAGGCGTCCGTCACGGGCTTCTGCACACGATCCTGACGCCCGACCATGATCGCGCTCACTACAACCACCTGCACCTCGATCTCAAGGCGGGCAAGCGCTCCCCAGTAGACCCTTACGTGAGCTTTGCAGGCCGCTAGAGGCCCACTGTATCGATTTGTGAGCCCCGAGTGCGGCTCCAACGCCACCGCCGCGAGATTCTCGCGCTGGCCTACTTAGCCCTACACTTTTCGCCTGACACAAGCGACCATAGGTCGAGACAGCTCGCACCGACGAGCGGCCCAACCGGCCCGATGCCCAAGCGCTCCCGACCGAATTCTCCGCGAGGCCCCCGCCCAACCCCCCGGCAGGCCTCGGCTTCCTCAATTGAGATCGATGTGAACCGCGGTGACATCGGCAGAGTGATCGGCGGACGCTTCCGCATCTCGAGATTGCTCGGCGAAGGCGGAATGGGCGTCGTCTACAAGGCGCTCGACATGCAGGTCGATCGCGACGTCGCAATTAAATTGATGCGTCGCGAGTGCCTCTCCGACCGAAAATTCATCACCCGATTCCGGCGCGAGATCGAGGTCACGACTCAGTTCCGGCATCCGTCGACGATCCGGGTCTACGAGCACGGCGAGACCGACGATGGCCGCCCCTACATGGTGATGGAGCTGCTCACCGGCGAGAGTCTGTCGGAGCGCCTTGAACGCGGGCGTATCCCCGAGATCCAGGCACTCGACTTCGCCAAGCAGATCGCCGAGAGCCTCTCGGAGGCCCACGAGCACGAGGTCTATCACCGCGATCTCAAACCCGACAATCTCTTCATCGAGACCGTCGGCGTAACTACAGTTCTCAAGGTACTCGACTTCGGGATCGCCGGCGGGGCCGACTCGCTGCAACTGACCCAGGCGGGCGAGGTCTTTGGCACGCCGCAGTACATGTCACCCGAGCAGTGCAACGGGCAAAAACTCGATCACCGCACCGACATCTACTCGCTCGGCGTGATCCTCTACGAGATGATCGAGGGGCGCCCGCCTTTCACTGCCGAGACACCGATGGCGACGATGCTCAAGCACGTGCGCGGCAAGGTGCCCTCGCTCCGCCACGGGCATCAGGCGACCAATCGCCTGCTCATGAAAGCGCTGCGCAAGGATCGCAGCAAGCGGATCCAAAGCGCCGGTCGCTTCGCCGAGCTTATCGGTCAGAGCATGGGGGTTGTCCGGGCGAGCGCCGAAGGCCGGTCTCTGCCGCCCAACGATCTGCTGAACATGACCCCGCGAAGCCTCTCGACCGTGCCGCCCGGCATGCTGCCGACGCCGGCATCGCGATCACCAACCGCGACCCTGGCGACCGTCGAAAACGAAGCTCGCGGGCGCAATATGGTGATCCTCTTCGGCATTGCTGCGGTCGCGGTGATCGTCATCGCGGCCCTGCTCGCGGCCAACGAGAACGCCGCCAGCGAGGCCGCAGGCGAGACCGGCACCGGTACCGGCAGCTCAACCGGCAGCGCCGAACTCTCCCTCCCCCTGAGCCGACCCCTGATCACGACCAACATCGACGACGTCGAGGTATGGCTCGACAGCGAAAAACAGTGCATTACGCCCTGCCAGCTCGAGATCCCCGTGGGCGACAGCAAGATCCACGAGATCAGGCTCAAAAAGGACGGCTACATCGACGTCGTCCAAAATTGGCGACCGCTGACGATCACCGATGATCTGCCGCCGATGCCCGACATGAAAGCCCTAGGCGGCACCATCGAAGTTTCGGGCAGCAAAAAACGTCGGCGAAAAAAGAAGGACTAGTGCGTGCAGCCCTGCGCGCGTCGGGTCGCCCTTCCGGTCGCGTCGGATCCCTGCCCTGCTTTGGCCTCCCGCTGACCCCTGACCGCGCTCGGACCCAAAGGTCGGTCCTCTGCGGGCCTCTTGTTCTCCGGCGGCACCGCTAGCCCTCTCCGACCGCCAGATCCCCAGATCAGGCGGGTCCCGGCCCCCTTGTCTCGGCGGCGCACGGGTGCGATCCTCCGCCCTCTTATGGCTCAGCAAGACGAAGACTTCGCCGCGATGTTTGAGGCCGTGCAGCCCCGTGAGGCTGCGCGAATCGCCCGCCGTGTCAAGCCCGGCGAACCGGTCGAGGGATTCGTGGTGGCGATCGGCCGCGACAACATCTTCGTCGACATCGGCGCCAAATCAGAGGCCACGATCGCCAAGGAGCAGCTCAGCGATCGCGAGGGCAAGCTCTCGGTTGGCGTCGGTGATCGCGTGCGAGCGCGGGTCGCGAGCGCGGGCCGCGATGGCATCGAACTGGTCACCTCTCTCGGGCGCCGTGGCGGCGTCGATCTGGCCGCCATCGAACTCGCCTACCAGAGCGGAGCACCGATCGACGGCACCTTCACAAAGGCGGTAAAAGGCGGTTTAGAGGTCGAAATCGGCGCGGTACGGGCATTTTGTCCGGCTTCGCAGGTGGACATCGGCTTCATCAAAGACCTCGAGCCGCTGGTCGATCAAAAGACCCAGTTTAAGGTCATCGAGGTCCGCGAGGGCGGCCGCTCGGTGATCGTCTCGCGCAAGGGTGTACTCGCCGACGAACGGGCCGAGCGTGCCCAAGCGTTGCGAGCCGAGCTCAAGCCCGGCGCCGAACTCGAGGGCAAGGTCTCGAGCGTTCGCCCCTACGGCGCCTTCATCGACATCGGCGGCCTGGAGGGCCTGGCCCACATCTCCGAGCTGACCGCAGGCCGGGTCGATCGGGTCGAGGATGTCGTCCAAGTCGGCGAGACTGTGCGTGTCCGGGTGCTCTCGATCGAGCCCCGCAACGGCGATCCAAATGACCTCAAAATCAGCCTGTCCCTGCGCACAGGTGACGACGCGGCCGCCCCCAGCCGATCCAGCAAGAGAGACGAGATCCTCGACGGTACGGTCGGCCAGGTGACCTCCTACGGCGTGTTTGTCGACACTGAGCAGGGCCGTGGCTTGGTGCCGCTGCGCGAGCTCGAGCTCGCCCCGGGATCGGACCCAAAGCGCAGCTACCCGGTCGGCAAAGAGGTCCAGGTTGTGGTCCTCAATCGTGACGACAGTGGCCGTCTGCGCTTCAGCATCCGCGGGGTCGCTCGCGCGGAGGAGCGCTCCAACTACCGCGACTTCAACCAGGGCAAAAAGAAAGGCAAGGGCTCGCGCTCAGGCCTAGGCAGCCTGGGCGACCTGCTCCGCGGTAAGCTGTCCGGCTAACCGAGGCCGGCTAACCGAG
>CAYYUP010000022.1:21893-56982 GCA_964474905.1 uncultured Nannocystis sp.
CCGGCTAACCGAGGCCGGCTAACCGAGCCGGCTAACCGAGCCCGGGTTCGCCCGATCTAGTAGCGCTGCTTGGAGAGCAGAACCAGCGCCTCGCGCAGGCTGCCGCGTGTATGCCTGTCGCCTCGCGTCGAGGTCTCGTTGTCATCGTCACCGAGCAGCGCCGCAAGGGCGCCCCGGGTCTTCTCCTCTTCGTTGGCCGAGAGGCTGAGCCCCGAGTCCCGGGGCCGCTCGTCGCCCAGCAGCTCGAGCATACGGGCGATGCCCTTGGCGACCGTCGACTTTTGCTGGCGGTAGTAATCCTCGCGCAGTCGGCCAAAGTAGTCCGAGAAGATTTCGGGATAATCCGGCTCCTCCTCGGGATGGGAGAGCGCCCAGGCGCCGATCCGCGAAAGCACGTCCGCTCGAAAAGAGGGCCCGGCATTCGGATCCATCGTCTCCTCGAGGTTGCTCATAAAACCCGCATCGGGATCGGTGAGCACTCCGGTCACAGAATCAAAGAGGCGCTCCCGTTTGATGAAATGCGAGACGTGCACAACGTACTTGCGGAAGAGGTCGAGGTAGCGCTCTTCGTCGACCAAGCCCATCGCTTCACGGATCTCCCGATCCGAGAGGTCGAGCCAGCGCTCCCAAGCCGCTGCGGTCACGCTGTTGTTGCCGTGGAGGCTATGGAAACCCGCGGTCTGCGGCTCTAGGCCCATCCAACGGTGTTGCACCGCGTCGCCGCAGTACTGCTGCAGCTCGCGAAAGAGTTTGGGCACGGTGATCGAGCGCATGCCCGGCTCGGAGGCGACCGCGAGCAGCAGGCGCTTGAGATCACGGACGCTGGCGCCGAAGGAGCCTTCGTAATCACCTAGCGGTTGGTCACCGACGACTGCCATCGGAAAGCGCTCTTCGTACATCTGCGGCACCGCGGCGAGCAGCTCGCGCGCCTCTTCGCTGGTGAGGCCAGAGGGCACCCGACCGTAGGAGTACAGGTCGGCTTTTTCGAGGGGGGTCAAGCGCCGGAGAACGGCGGCTAGCTTCTCTGGATAATTTTCGGGATCGGGGGCGCGCAGCCGGGTCATCACGCCCCAGAGCGCGAGGATCGCGGTGACGTGCGGAGCGATGTGAATGCCGCGCAGGAGGTCGCCGACCTGCTCCTGGTAGACCCGCCGCTCGACCCGATAGTCGAGCAAGTAAGGCACTGCGATAAGCTCTAGACGGCCGCGCAGGCTCTGGTACTCGCCGGGACGCAGGGTCCGAAATTCGAGGAGGTTGAGGTCATTTGCCGAGCCCGTGAACACGACGTCGAGGCCGAGCATCACGTGGTCGAGCGCGACCTTGCCGGACTCCGTCGCGGTTAGCAGATACTTGTAATGCTCGTAGGGCCGTTTGAGCAGATCGCTGTAATTGATCACTCCGCGGTTGGCATCGACGAGGTCGCCTTGGCAGGCGTAGAGCACCTGACCGCCGACGCTCGCCGGCAGGTTGGAGAACGATCGATCGCCGGTCACCGGGAAGGAGCGAGCGTCGACCGCCTGCTTGGGCTCGACTGTGACCAGGCCGCTGCGGTAGGTCCGGCTGAGGAAGAGACGCTCGACCTGGATGTGCTGGTAGACCTTGGCGAGCTCGCCGCGGTAGCTCGCGAGCAGACCGTCGAAGATCCTGCGGTTGCGCTGCGAGAGGTCGCCGCGCAGCACCACATCGCTGAGCACAAAGTCGTCGTCACCGGTGCAAAGGCCTCGCAAAAGCTCTTCGCGCTGAGCCAGCGGGATCAGAAAAATCGGTGGGTCCTTGACCTCGTCGCCGATTTTGGCATCGATCGCCTCGGTACGCAGACGGGCGAAGGAGCCGTCGCTAAAGGCCCCGCCTGGCCCCACATAATCGGCGAGCCCAAAGCCAATCGATCCGCGACCCGCGACCTTGGTCGGGAAGACCCAGGAAAAACGATAGAGGGCGCCGCTCTCGGAACGTGAGTAGGCCTCGAGCGCGCGGTGCACAGCCTCGAGCATGGTGGTTTTGGCCGACCCGTTGGGTCCGTGCAAGAGCAGTAGCTTGTTGACCCGACCGACGCGCACAAAACCCTCGATCGCGTCGAAGAGTTCGCATTGTGCAGCCTCTTGACCGACCAATCGGTGGCCGCCGTCGAACTCACAATCGAAGAGGCGGAAACGGTTGATCTTGCCGCTGGGGTTGCGGACCTCTCGGCGCCCAAAGAAATCAAAGGCGTCGCGGAGGTACTGCGCAGCGTTGCGGGCGTGGGTCTGCGGCGTCGTGCAGAGGAGCTCGAACCACTCGTCGAAGGAGAGGATCCGGCGAGTGACCTCAAACTCCTCTGCGACCGATCCTGCGATCGCTGCGATCCGGTCTTTCGGGGATAACGAGTCGGGCATCGGGCCGGTGATTGTAGCGTCGACGACGACACTCCGCCGCTGGCTTAACTCGAGCGGGGCGGCAGCGCACCGACCCCGCGCGCGGCCGCTCGACGGTCGAACGGCCTACTTCACAGCGACCCGAAACTCGACGTCTTTGGTGACCGGCGCGCACGCTTCGTCTTGGCAGACGGCGAATTTGAGTTTGCCTGTGAAGGATTTTTCACCGGCGGCGCTCGGCGTAAAACCGACCTCGTACTCGCATCCGCTCTCGTCCAAGCGGAGCACGTCTTCCTTGTTTTGCTCGGCCTTTGCGAGAGTGACGCCATCGGGCGGTTGGACCGCCAACGAGGTCGGGAACTCTAGGTTCATGTGCCAGGGGTCCTTGGGCACGATCGTGATCTTGACCTTGGCCTCGGCACCGACCGCTGCGTCGGCGGGCGGATCGATCTTCACGGTGAAGCGCTCGTCCGTCGGATCCGCGCCCTCGATGACCTTGGTCTTCTCGGCTGCGGGCGCGCTTGGAGCAGCTTCAGCCGGAGCGGCTGCGACCTCGGCAGAGCCCGCAGGTGAGGGCGCCGAGGTCTCTTTTTCGCCGCCACAGCCAGCCCCAAGGGCGAGCGTCAGGGCGAAGAGGACGGACAAGTAGGTGGTCGGGCGGTGCATCATCGTTACGCTCACTCCTTGCGCTGCCGCAAGCGGCCGCATCATAACCGATCGAAACGAAGGTCGACGCCACGGGTTACGCGTCCGCGCAAAACATCTGAGTCCTCGCTTGTCGGCCCGAGGATCTCCGCCAGCTCACCGGGCGGCACCGCCTCGACAATGACATCGCCTTCGTGCAGCCGATCGATACGCCACATGCCGTCTGCGTCGCTCTCGGTCTCGGCCAGCAGCTCGCCGCTGCGACGGTCACGGATCGAGATCTGCGCCTTTGCGACCGGCTCACCGCGCTCGTCTTGGATGCTGCCCTCCATTGCCGCGCCCTCCTCGAGATCAACGACCAGCTCGCCCTCGTCATCCTCGGGCCGCACGACCGCCGCTCGCTCTTGCACCCAACCGGCAGCCTCGATCGTGACCTGCACCCGATCCCGCGCCAACCGGCGGACGATCGCGTCACCGGCTGCGTCGGTGAGCGTCTGCTGATCGGCGACGCGGATCTTCGCGCCCTCGATCGGATCACCGCTACCGCTCGCTCGCACGTGCACCGCCAACCACCAACCCGCATTTAGAGCGATCTCGACGAAGTCGCCGTCTGCCCGTACAGGTACCCGCAGGCGCCGCGCATAGGGGGCAAAATCCGGGTGATCGACCTCGATCTGTGCACCCCCAGGGGTCAAGCGACCGAGGTTGAAGAGGCCACGGTCGTCGCTGTAGGTCGCTTGCGTCGCCGAAATTCCGTCGCCCGGAAAGAGCGCGACCCGAGCACCGACGATGGGCCGATCGTGGCGATCTCGAAGCCGGCCTTCGATAGCGCCCAGCGCAGGTGCGAGCTCGCGATCGAGTTCGACAGGGCGCTCACCGATCTCGATCTCGATCGCCCGCGGGATCATGCCCGGCGCTCGCACAACCAGGCGCCGGTATCCCCTGTGCAAACCGGCGTCGAAGTTCCCGTATTCGTCGGTGAACACGACCAGGCCGTCGTCAAATTCGATCCGGGCGCCGACAACCGGCTGCCCATTGTCGTCGCTGAATCGACCGGTCAAGGGCTGGCCGCGTTGGAGAACCAGCACCACATCGTCCCGCAGCTCACCGGCACCCAGGCGCACGAGCGCGACGGTCGAGGCCGCGTGCTGCTCGTGCACAGCTCGCAGCCGGTAGGTGCCGGGCACCAGGGCGCCGAGGGAGAAGTGGCCCTCCCCGTCGCAGGTGAGACCGCCTTCGTTCCACGATCCAGCGCTGCGCTCGCCAAATAGGGGGATCGGCGGCACGGTGCCCCTAGTCACCCCAAGACTTCCCCCGGACACTAACGCGTTCAGAATCCCGGCGCGGATCATCGACTCGCCCGGGCTGTAGAGAATGTCGCTCTCCACAGTAACTCGGGCCTCGGCGACCGGATCGCCGTGCTCATCGACGACCCGGCCCAAAACCCGACCAGGTTTGATCAAACGGAGCTCGATCGGCGGCATCGGCACGTCGATTTGAGCGTCAATGGCGACTGTCTCGCTGGGCAGGTAGGCGTTGGCGTCGGCGTGCACAAAGTAGGGCCCGGGCACCAGAGGACCGACCGCAGCGAGGCCCTGTTCATCGGTTTCGGCGACTTTCTGGAGGATACCGACGGACGAACCGCTGACCGTCACACGTGCCCCACCGATCGCCGCGCCGCTCGGATCGTGGACCTCCACCGGCACCCGCACCGCCTCGATCAACGCCAGGCTCACCTGCATATCTGGAGAGACATTTTCGAGGGGGATCGAGGCGTATTCACGGTCGCCCGGCTGGCCTGCGGGCGCCTCCGCGACCAAGCCGTAAACACCGTCCGGGATCTGCGGGATCTGGAAGCTGCCGTCAGGCTCGACCGCAACCTCGATCGGCGGCCAGATCGACGATCCCTCGATCCGCACGACGGTCCGAGCGAGCTGTTCGGGGGTGCCGAGTACCTCGCCGCTGAGATCACGGAGGCCTTCGATGACGACGATGATGCCGTCCTCGGGGGCGACGACATCGAGGATCGTCGGCGCATAGCCGCGTTTTTCGGCCCTGATCTCGATCGGTCCGGCGGGCAGTGTGTCCCAACTAAAGGCGCCGTCACCCAGGCTCTTGGTCCGCCAAGGCTCAGGCTCGCCGAGATCCGGACGCGGCCGAGCCTGTAACTGCACATCGACAACGGGTCGTCCCCGCGGATCGATAACCTGTCCCGAGAGATGCAGCGCCGGCCCGAGTGCGACGACCGGCAGCTCCACCGGCTCGGCGCTTCGAGGCGTAGCCACGAGCACAGCTCGCAGATGCCCCGGCACCAAGATCTCGACAGCGACCTCAGCAGGCGCCTTGGTCAGCTTGATCTCGTAGGATCCATCGCGATCACAATGCACAGGTGTGCCCAGCTGACGACCCGCCGACCATGCGATCACCGTGCAGGATCGCGGTGGCCGCAAAACACCGCGCAAGGCATCACCTGCGGCCTCGCCGATGCCCGTGCTGCTCTCCGAATCACCGCCAGTCGCACCCGTGCCTGTACCCTCGCTGGTGGCTGTCACGGGCCTCGCGTCCGGCTCAGGGGGCGGTCGCGGAGACTCCTCTACCCGAACTCCTCCGCGGAGCACAACGCCCTCGTGGATCATGGGTGGCAGCGGCCGCGCTTTGTCGGCAGCCATCCCCTTCTTGGGCTGCGGAATGACGGCGTTTGACGGACAACCGCGCAGCGCCAGCACACCGCCGAGCGAGATGACTGCGCCCAGCACGACGACGACGACGATCCGCGCCCGAGCGCTGAGGACCGACGGGCTCCCCTGCCCCGCCATCATCAGTCGGCGGTCGTTAGGATCGGCGCGACCGCGATCGCATCGATCTCAACCGCGACGTTCTTGGGGAGAACCGCGACTTGCACCGTCGCTCTCGCCGGCGGATCAATGGCAAAGCGCTCCGCGTAGAGGCGGTTGACGACTGCAAAGTCGCCCATGTCGGCGAGGAAAATTCCACAGCGCACAACCTCGCCAAAACCCATGCCAGCAGCCTCTAGCACCGCTAGTAGGTTATCGAGTACCTGTTTGGTCTGGGCTTCGACATCTCCCTCTCCGACGATCTTCCCGGTTTTTGGATCGAGCGGGATCTGGCCAGAACAGTAGAGGGTTCGACCGCCACTCACCATGACCGCCTGACTGTAGGGACCGATCGCAGCGGGCGCGTTGGCAGTGGAAATGGTCTGCCGCGTGAAGCTAGACGTGCTCATCGAGAGTTGCTCCTTGACGCTCAAAGATCGAGCATCGGCGGCAGACTAACACCACGCTCGCCTCCGGGGCGCCAGGAGGCGTCCAGAAGGCGAGCGTGGTTGAGCGATCTCAGTTGTCGAAGAGCGGACAGTCGACCTCTGCGAGATCCGAAAGCACACAAGTCGCGGTGATCTGCGAGCCCGCAGGCGCCGCGCCCTCGCGCACGATCTGAAACTCGAGGTTGTAGCCGAGATCCTGGCAGTACTGGGAGAGGTCGTCGTCGCTGCTCATGGTCTCGCCGGTGTCATCCAGGAGGGCGACGTAGCAGATCGAGTCATCGCCAGCCGGGACCCACTCGGTGCCATCCTTGATGCACTCGAGAATCGGCACGCTGTCCCCAGTCGTCGGGTTCTCCTCGACCATCGAGCACTCTGGATCGAGGATCGGCGTTGTCGTATCGGTGTCCTTGACACACTGCGGCATGCAGGCCGGCTTGATCTGATCGCGAATCTTATCAGCGATCGAGCCGAGCGCCGCGGCGTAGTCATTCTGACAGATCGAGAACATGTTGCGATCTTCGCCCACCTGAAAGGACTCCGCGAACTCTTTCATGCGCACCGGCGGCACCGCTGTGCCCTCGCCGAGTGTGCAGCCCGGAGCCAAGCCAAAGTCATTGAGAAACTCCTGATCGGCGACGCTCGAGTAGCTGATCTCGGCATCTCCCGCGGCGTATCCCTTGGGCACTCCGCCGATCAACGCGACTAAGACCTCTTGCTCCAAATCGGACGTGCGCTTCTGGTCCTCGATGCCCTGGAGGAAGCCGGTGTAGCGCCCGACAGGATAGAGCACCGCGTCGTCATCGCTGGCCCCCGGGTTTCCTGCCTCGTCGAAGCTTTCTGCGTAACAGGACTCGTAGGTGGGATCGCCGTCGCCCTCACATACGACACCTGCGCTGAGGCACACTGCACTTGTAGGTAGATCGGGATTGTTCCAGAACACCTTGTTGGCTGGAGTAAAGATATTTTTATGGGCCTCATTCAGCGAACAATCGAGTTCGTCGGTCAAGAATACGACGCTCAGGATTGCCTTCTCTCGGAGAAATCCGTAGTTCGAATCGCCGTTGACGTCGGCCCGTGTGAGCGCTTGGTACATGCTTTCAAGCGGCGACTCTTGACCGCATCCAGAGACCCCCTGGGGGCCAAAACACTGAAACGCCTCGAGCGTCGTGACATCGTCTGGAATGTTGGCCACGCCCTCGATGTTCTCGAGCCACGGACGGGGTTTGGCATCTTCGTCGTAGTCGGTCGTCGTCGGCCGGATCGTCAGCTCTGCATCGGTCTTGCTGCACACGTCGGTGCAAGCAAAGGTCGCGTCGACCGGAGGATCTAAGGTGTCGTTGACAAAATCGCCCTGATCGGCGCGATCGCGGCACGAAGAGAGGATGAGTCCGCCGTTGCTCGGCGTCGTCTTCGAGGTCGGAAGACACCGAGGATTGCCCATGTCGGTCGTCGTCAGCCCGATCCGGTAGTTCGCCTTGACGTCTGGGGCCTCGAGCACGCCGATGAAGGCGCCGAAGTTTGCAGCGAGCAGCGCCTGCTCCTCGCCCATCGATGCCGAGTCATCGATCACAAAGAGGATGTCGACATCCTTGTTGACCGCCAGCTGGATCCCGGTTTGCTGGATCTGGGTCTTGTCGTACTCGACCAACTTGAGCGGATGCTGGAGACACCCCAAGAGTTGAGGCAGCGCCAGGGCAGCGCCGATGAGGAGGGCAAAACGAGAGACAATAGGAGCGCGCAACATCAAAAACCTCCGAGGGAATACGCTCGGTTCTTATTGCAATCTCCTCTCCTCCTAAAACATGCATTAATCCTAGATAGATACAGATACACACTACGATAGCGCCCGTCAATGTCGTTGACTGCATCTAGCTTCATCGCCAACTCTGTTGCCAGCTCCCGGGCCGAGGTCGCGAAGCCGGCGCCTTTTCCGGGGGAACGCCCGCCGCCTCGCTATCATGCCTATGGATGGCCGCGCCCCCCGGCTACACACTCGGCGACACTCTCCACAGCGGGAGCCGCTCCACGGTCTACCGCGCGACGCGACATCGCGACGGCCGACAGGTGATCCTCAAGGTCGCCTGCGAGCAACCTCCAAGCCCCTCCGTAGTCGCCGACTACCGCCGCGAGCATCGGCTCAGCGCCTCAGTCGAGGGTGAACACCTCACGCGTGTGCACACCCTCATCGAAGCCCATGGGCTGGTCGCGTTGGTGCTCGACGACTACTCCGGGATCCCCCTATCAGAGGTCGAACCGCTACCGCTGCCCCTCCCTGAATTCTACGAGGTCGCCCGCGGCCTGATCGCGGCCGTCGCAGAGCTCCACAGCCAGCAGGTGATCCATTGCGACATCAAACCGAGCAACGCACTCATCGAGCCGGTCTCGCGAGCCGTCAAGCTCACCGATCTCTCACTCGCCCTGACCTTTGAGGAAGCCACTCTTCGACCACCCGCGCTCGCCGGCACCCTCGCCTATATGGCGCCCGAACAGACCGGCCGTATCGCCCGCGGTGTCGATCACCGCAGCGACCTTTACGCCCTTGGAATCACCCTCTACGAACTCCTCGCTGGCCATCCGCCCTTCGCCGATCGCGACGCCGCCGAGATCATCCACGCCCATCTAGCCCAGCATCCAGAGCCACTGCACAGGCTCGGAGTGCCGGCACCGCTTTCCGCGATCATCGACAAGCTGCTCGCCAAAGAACCCGACAACCGCTACCAAAGCGCCTACGGCCTGCGCTGTGATCTCGAGCGAGCAAGCCGATCGAGAGACACCATATTTGCCCTCGCGACCGACGATCATCGGGCTCGCCTCGACCTCACGCCGCGCCTCTACGGGCGCGAGCAACCCCTCCAAGAGCTGCGCCAGGCCCTCGAAGCAGCCTCTGCCGGCGGCGCTCAGATCCTGATGATCCGCGCCCGCGAAGGTATCGGTCGCACCACCTTCCTCGACGCCTTCGCCTCCGAGGCAGCTCGAAGCGGCGCCGTGATCGTCCGCGGAGGTTTCGATGCCTACCAACGAGATGTGCCCTTTGCCGCGCTCCTGGGCGCTCTCGACATGCTCTGCGATCACCTCGAGAATCTCGATCCAGCACGCCGGCGCGGTCAGCTATCCCGCCTCGATCAACATTTGGGGCCCTCACTATCAGCCGTTATCGAGGTTCTACCGCGGCTGCGAGCCTTCTTTCCGATCCCCCCTGAGATCCAGAGCGAGACCCCAAAGACCGCCCAAAATCGCCTGCAAATAGCCCTCGAGCGGCTCCTTCAGGCCTTCGCCGCGGTCGACTCACCGCTGGTACTGATCGTCGATGATCTCCAGGCATCGGACCAAGCGACGCTTCAGCTTCTTCAGAGTCTGCTCAGCGATCCCGACAGCGATCACATTCTCGTCATCGCCAGCGCCCACGAGAACGACGACCCGCTCTCCAAAGACAACGTACTTCTCACGACCCTGCAGCAGGCCCTCGCCAAGCCAACACCGACGCCTTCGGGCCGAGTCCAAGCGGCCGATCCACACCCCAAGATCCGCACAATTACCCTCGCTGCTCTCTCCTGTGAGGAGGTTACCTCGCTGCTCAGCGACGCTCTGGTGACACCGCCCGAGGATCTGAGGCCACTCGCTCGAATCCTCCACAAAGCAACCGGGGGCGTGCCCTTTCAGCTCCAACACCTGCTCCGCCACCTTGTGCGCAGCGGCGCCCTCTCGTTCGATCATCTGCGCGGTGCCTGGCGCTGGTCCGCAACCGATCTACAAGCCGCGATCGCCGACAACCGCGGCGAACTCTCGACCGCCAGCCTCGCCGAGATGCCGCCGTCGATGATCCATCGCCTGCGGATCGCCGCCTGTATCGGCATGAGCTTCGCCGTCGCGATGGTCGCAGAGCTGGCCGACGAGACCACCGAAGGGACCACGCGGATCCTGCTGCCAGCGCTTCGCCGCGGCATCCTGCTGCCCCAGAGCGGCCGCGAACTCCGCTTCGCCCACGAGCGGATCCGAAGGGCGATTTACATCGACATCCCCGAGGCTTCGCTGCCCGACCTGCGCCTCAGAATCGGCCGTTCTCTGCTCGCCAACTCGGCCTCCCTCGGGACCGAGGACTCAGTACTGCTGGCCGCAGTCGACCATATCGATGCGGGTCGTGCCGCGCTCGCAACCCTCGATGAGCGCGACGAACTCGCCGAACTCAACCTCCGCGCAGGCCGTCGAGCCAAGCTCGCGAGCGCCTACGACATCGCGATGAATTACCTGCGCACGAGCTTTGAGCTCCTGGGCCCCGAACCATGGGAGCGGACCCCTGCCCTCACATTCTCCTGCGCCCTCGAGCTCGCCGAGTGCGAGCACCTTGCCAACTGGCGAGAGCGCAGCGCCGCGACCTTTACCCGGCTCATCGAGCACGCGCGTGACCCCGTCGACCGCGCGCGGATCACCAGCGCTCGAGTGTCGCTGCTGATCGCCGACGGCAACAACGAAGGAGCGATCAAGGTCGGTGTCGAAATGCTGCACGGTCTCAGCCGTGATCTCTCAACCGCCGAGGACGACGATCCAGACCCGATCCAAGAGCGCGATCCGCTCGAGATTCTGCGCGAGACGACCCGCACCGAATTCCTCCTCGATGCGGCTCTGGGGCCCCTCCTCGCTCACCTCATCGTCGCCGCCTCGCTCAGCCAACCGGACCTCTTTGAGCGCCTCGCGCGGGTGCTCCTGCCCGATGACGACAGCAATGACGCCGCGCCGACCCACGCCCGCACCTGGGCCTGCTACGTCTACGCTCACCACTGCGCGACCGACTCGAAGCGGGCCGCGGACGTCAAGCGCTGGGGAGATCGAGCGGAATCCTATCTCGATCTTCTGACCGAAAAGGCAGATGGCCACCTGCTCTTCGCGAGGGCGCTGCTCGCCCATTACCGCGGTCCGCTGCGCAACGCGATCGGCGACCTCGAGAGGTCCTACCAAACGACCTTAGTCAACGGCGACTTCCTCCACACATCCTTCGCCTGCAGCCATCTCCTGCTCAATAAAATCGTCCTCGGCTTTCCCTTGGATCGCCTCGCCGTCGACGCCGACAAATACCTCGCTCTGATGCAGCTGACCAAGGTCAGCTCGGCCGCCGCTTCCCAGCGGATCACCCGTCAGCTGATCGCAGCCCTGCGCGGGCATACGCGCGACCTCACCGACCTGAGCGACGACACCTTTGACGAGGAATCCTTCGTCCGCGGCACCCTCTGTGACACCCCCTTCGCCTCCGGCTGGCACCTCGCCTGCAAGCTTCTCTTGGCGCTGATGTACCACCGGGAGAGTGGCCTGGCGGTGCTCATCTCGGCCGCCCGTACGCACCCGATCCAGCGCTCGGGCATGCTGCTGCGCGACCTTTTGGTATTTTATTCGGCGCTCGCGGCTGCGCTCATCGGTGATTTTGATCCCGACGACGAAAACGACACCATCATCGCCGGCCAGGTGCATCTCCAGGCCCGCATGGACATCTGCGCCAAGACCTTCGAGCATATGTACGATTTGGTCGCTGCCGAGCGTCACCGCCTAAATGGTGAGCACAGCGAGGCGCTCGACGCCTATGACCGGGCGATCGCCGGCGCCGAGGAGCAGGGTTTTCTGCCGCATGCAGCCCTCTCTCACGAGTTTGCCGGACATTTTCATGCCGCCGCCAATCGATCGACGCTCGCCCGCATGCATCTTCACAGCGCCCGGCGGATCTACCTGCGATGGGGTGCTCTCGCCAAAGCCGACCGCCTGGGTCGCCTCCTGGGAGAACACAGCATCCAGCCCTCGGAGAGCAGTACCCAGCCCCGAGCCAGCAGTGCTCCGCAAAGCAGCACCAGCCGATCGACCAGTGATCGAGTCGACTTAGGCAGTGTGCTCAAGGCATCGCACGCCTTCTCCTCGCTCGTCGGTCTTGACGAACTCGTCGAGACAATCCTGGTGATCGTCGTCGAAAATGCCGGAGCCGAGCGTGGAGTGCTGCTTCTCGAGAAAGACGACGGCATCCGAGTGATGGCAGACTACGCTCCGGACGGCCGTAGCGGACTCGCGAAGATCGGCGAGGAACTCTGCGCGAGCCCTGGAGTGCCGGGTGTTCTGCTGCGCGAGGTAATGGTCAGCGGCACGCCGCGGGTCTATGCAAACGCGGCGCTGATGAGCGACGCTCGCCGCGATGCCTACATCCGCCAGCGCTCCCCACGATCGCTGGTCTGCCTACCGATCACCCATCAAGGGGTTACCCTTGGGGCGCTCTATCTCGAGAATAATCTCGTCACCGGCGCCTTTACACGACAGCGTCTCGAGGTTCTCCAAATCCTGGTGACAGAGGTGGCGATCGCCCTCGAGAACGCCCGGCACTACACCCAAGTGCGCCGAGCTCAAGCGGCTGCAGAGGCCGCCAACCAGGCCAAGAGCACGTTCCTCGCCAACATGAGTCACGAGCTGCGCACACCGCTGAACGCGATCATCGGCTACAGCGAACTCTTGCACGAAGAGGCCGAAGAGGCCCAAGAAATCCGCCTCGCCGATGACCTGAAAAAGATCAGGCGCTCCGCTCGTCACCTCCTGCACATCATTACCGACATCCTCGACATCTCAAAGATCGAAGCTGGTCGCCTGGAGGTCGCGCTCGAGCCCATCGAGGTCGCCCCCCTCGTGAATGAACTCGCGGCGCTCATTCAGCCCGACGTGCGTCGCGGTTGCAATCACCTGGTTGTGCACATTGAGAGCAGCCTGCCGACGCTGCATTGCGATCCGACCAAGCTCCGCCAGATCATCCTCAACATCCTCGCAAACGCGACCAAATTCACGACCGATGGCACCATCGAACTCGACGTGCACCGCCGAGATGCGACCTTCCTCGAGATTCAGATCAGTGACACAGGTGTCGGCATCGAGACCGACGATCTCGTGCGGATCTTTGACGCCTTCCAACAGGTTGACGACACCCCGACCCGCAAACACGGCGGAACCGGCCTCGGCCTCGCGATCTCCCGTCGCCTAGCCCGCCTGCTCGGAGGCGATATCACGGTCAGCAGCGAGGTCGGCGTCGGCTCCCGCTTTGTCATTCTCCTGCCCTACAAAAAGAGCGACGGACCTGGGCCCGTCGCTCTTGATCTGCACAGACGCCCCTAGGTCGCCGGTGGTGGCATCGGCGGCCGCGGACGCTCGATGACCGGAGGTGGCGGCGGTGGAACGGGCACCGGCACAGGCGGCGGTGTGTAGACCCCCGGTGGAGGTGGCGGCGGCGGCGTATAGATCCCGGCTCCTTTGCCTGTGGCCCCTGTGGCCAGCCGCGGCACGCTCATGTCGAGCTCTCGCAGCGGCCTCTCGATCCGCCCGAGGTCGACGTAGGCGCTGTCCTTCATGATCACGAAGGGATTTTCGGCAAAGCGCAGGTTACCGGCGCCGTCATGCTCGATCACCTGAAGCTTGCCCATGCCGTAGCCCATCGGCCCCCGTGAGTAGTAGTGCGCCTGCAATACGTAGGGGAAGGCAGCCGCCTTACCCCAAACCGTGAAGCACTCGGGCCCGTAACCCGTGGTCACATCGGCGTAAAGCGAACCGCCGGAGCCGAGCGCTTTTTGGCTGAAGTAGGCGTGTCCGCCCTTGCCGTCGTAGATGTGAAAGTCGACATCATTCGCATCGGTCTCCCAGTTGAGCACAAAGCGCAGCGAGGGCTGAGTATCCGGGGTGACCCCCGCACGCGCGAGCTCTGCTTGGATCGCCAACGAGTCAGCTGGCTTTTGGGCCAGCCAGACGGCGGCGATGAGGCGCAGATCCTCCTGGAGAATCTGCGGGACCCCGCGAAAACGGCCCCAGGGATAATTGCCCTTGGAGCCCGCCAGTGCCGCTGCAAAGGCCTCTGCAGGCCGCCCCGCCTTGAGCAGTGCAAAGGCGTAGAGGCGGTGACTAGAGGGGTGATCCGAGCGCTGCGCCACCGCCTGCGCGAAGGTATCCACGGCCAACTCGAGGCCGACCGCTCCCAACGATTCGAGACGCTCCCCGGCCATCCGGCGGATGTCCGCGCGACCCGGAAAAAGATCGATGAGTGACCCGTAGGCCCGAGCTGCGAGCGCCCGATCGCCGCTCGCCTCTGCCGCTTCGCCGAGCGCGAGGATCGCCAGCTCATCGCCGGGATTCGCGTGCCGCCAGGACCAGGCTTCGGCGAGCGCTCCCGACATGTCCTTGGCCTCGATCTTCTTCATGACGATGGCGAAGCGGCCGTCGTAGGGATCGGCGATCTTCGGCTTCTCCCAGGTCGGCGGTGGACCGACGACGATTGTGCCATCGAGCCGCGGCTGCGGTGGCGGCTGCGGTGGCGGTAACGGTCGTAAATCCGCGGGCTGTCTTGGCCGGCGACCGGTCAGCCGCTGACCGCGGAGGGCCTCGATCTCCGCATCCATCGTCTGAGGCGCCGGAGCACCGGAATTGCCGCCCAGTTGAGCGCCACTACCTGCCGACGCGCGCATTTTCTTAGGTTTTGATTTGGCCCTCGACGGGGCTTTCACCTGCGGGAGCCTCGGCGGTGCATCTGCGACCGCCATCGGCTCTGCCTCTGGAGGCGCCATCGCCCCGGTGGGGGCATTGCCCTGACCGAATCCGTCGGCTGCGACCGGAGCTGCGGCGATCCGATCCATATCGCCCTTCCCGCCACCAGGGCGGATGCCATTGTCGGCTTTGTTCTCACCGGCGCTCTCTTCACGAATCGTCACCGTCGCCAGATCTTTGGACCTCCCGTTGCGGGCCGGAGCTCGCTCGCCCTTTGCCAGCTCGTCGCCATCGCCACCAAAGACCTGATCGAGGAAGGACGCCTCCTCCTCTTCGTCCACATCGTCGTCCTCGGCGATTTGAGCGTTGATCGTGGGCGTCGGCGCGCCGGCCTTGCCCGGCAGTTGGGTGCGATCGATCACCTCAATGCCGTTCGCGCCGACGATCATGATCTCTGAGAGGCTGCGCCTATCGATGCCAAAGCGCTGGTAGTCCCACTCTGTCTCGAGGACCAGGAGCGCCGTGTAATCCGAGAGCACCCGGTACTTCGTGGAGAGCTCGATGATCTGGTTGCGAAGACCCTGTTTCTTGGTTTCGTCACCGGCCGCCTCCTCGCTCATCATCGCCGTCAGGCGATCGATACTCGCCTTCACCCAGGCCCGCTCGAGCAGCGGCCGAGCGCTCTGCCCGAGTTGCACGTTGTGCACGTCCTCGCCCTTGTCACCGAGGCGGATCTGCATGCCCTTGTCGGCGGGTAGGTCGGCGAAGATCAGGAACGTATCGCCAGGCTGCACGGCATCGAGGCTCTGCGGCCAGACCCAAGTGGCGCCCGGCACCTCGACCTTGACGCCCGAGCGGGTCGCCCGAAGGATCCGTGATGCGACCAGGGTCGGTGCCTTGCCGGCGTCGGTGACAATGCCTGCATTTGGCAGGTCGGCGGTGGTCAGCTGGCGAAGCAGCATCGCGTCGCGGATGCCACCGTCGACGACCGCGTCGATCCGCTGGACGCCGGCCTTGCTGAGTTCGCTCGCCGCCTTGCGGATATCCTCGCCCTCGCTGTCACCGGCGGTGACGATGCCATCACTGACGACGACCACCCTGGCATGACCGTTAGGGTGCTTTGCGACCCAGTCGAGGGCGCCACTGAGGTCGGAGGCACCGAGCGCATCACGGCGAAGCAGTTCCTGCTGAGCGCCGCCGGTAAACGAACTCGCAGGGCCCGAGAAGACCTGGCTGACCTCCTGATCAAAGGCCAATACCCGGAGGTCAAACTCGCCGTTTTGCTCGTGCAGCTGGGCGACGATTTGCCCGAGACGTGCGACCTGTCCCTTGAAATCGAGGGCCCGCGAGGCGCTGGTATCAAAGAGCAGGGTCATGCCCTTAAGCGGCTCCTGCGGTAGATCGACGACCGGTGCGACCCGAGCGACCGCCAGTCGATCAAAGCGCAGACCGACCTCTGTCGGCCGTTTGTCGATCCGAAGCTCCAAATCCTGCTGCGGTGTAAAGCGCTGCTTTTTCATGCGCAGGTGATGGGGACCGTCGCCCCGGGGCACGACCACATCGACGTCGAGATTTTGCAGCTCGGGCAGCCCGCGCAGCAGCAGCGTGTAGGGCTCGCCCATCGCCGGTAGCTCCTCGGAGTACGAGACGATCAACTCTTTCACGCCGCGCGCCGGGATCGGGAAAACCCGGGCACTAAAGGTATTGCCGGCACCCTTCTCGAGCAGCGCGGGGTCTTGCTTGCGGTGGAGAAAATCCTCGTAGGCTCGGCGAGCCGCCTGCAGCTCGACAACCTCGGACTCCTGCCACCGATCACCGATCTTCATGGCGAAGCGAGAGATCGCAGCGCCGCTCGGCAGATTGATCTCGAAACGACCCTCGATTTGGCGATTCTCGGGGTTGCGAAAGGTCAGCTTGAGTTCCGTGTAGGCGAGCGGATCCTCGACCACCGCCTTGACCTCGACGGCGATGATCTCGAGACCCGTACCGTCGCTCGCGGTCAGCGAGAAGGGAGAGACAATCTGCGGCTCTTCGGCTTGGGCGACTGGCACAGCTCGCCACTCGAGGTGGCATTCTTCGCCATCATTTTGCTCAGCGGCGGAGCGCGGGTTCGGAGTACAGGCGAGAGTTGCGGCCGCAGCGAGGCAGAACGCGAGGGAGGCAGGCAAAAACGTACGCGTGGACATAGAGCTCCTAGCGTCGATCAGGGTACCGCTTGGTCCCTGTACCGACGGGTCGATTGCAACGCAGGATCAAGGCGGTCGATCTACGCGCGCCCTGAACCACCGCATTGCTCGGCCCTAAACCTCGACCAAATAGACGATCTCTGGGATGCGCAGATGAGCGCGCCTGGGAGCCTTTAGATTGGAGACATCTGCCCTAAAACAATGTTCTAAAGCCTAATTAGCCCCCAACTGAGCTTTGGCCAGAGAGCGATCATGCTAACGTGCCGCCGTGCGTTTTACGTATTTTGTCTCCATTGGTCTCTGTCTCCCTTTGCTCGCTTGCCAGGGCGATGACACTGGGGACTCCGAAACCGCTGGCGCAAGTTCCAGCTCGAGCGACAGCGACGACAGCTCGACTTCGCAAACGAGCGACTCCGGCACGGCCTCGACGGGCGAGACCGATAGCAGCGGTACAGACACGGCGACCGGTACCTCGACAACCTCGGGACCAACCACCGCACCGACGAGCGACACAAGTGCAGGCACCACCGACGGCACCACCGACGGCACCACCGGCTCGACCTCAAGCAGCAGCGGTGACCCCACGACCACCACGACCACCACAGGCGGTCTGATGGACGACTGCCTCCTCGAGGATTTCCTTAACGAGGACACCCTGAGCCTCGACTACGACCAGTACTCGCCGACCATCGGCAGCCACTGCAAGGGCACAAACCACCAAGAGATCACCGACATCGAGCGTGTCGTCTTCCTCGGCGACTCGGTGACCGTCGGCACGCCGCCCACTCAGGGCAAAGACTACTACCGCTCCCGTCTCGCCGATATTTTTGTCGATCGCTTCGGTCTAGAGCCGCCCTCTGCGCTCTGGAAACAGGTCAATTTGATCGACGGCGTCGCCCTCCAACAGGAGTCCGGTGACTTCGCCAGCTGCTCCAAGTGGGGCGCCCGCGTCGATGATTTTTTTGACAGCAAGCAGATCGCCGACTGCCTTCCACCTGACCTTTGGGACAAGCGCACCCTGGTCGTGATCACCATGGGCGGCAACGACCTGGCCTCGATCGTCAAGCACGGCGCGATGGGCCAATCCTTCGACGATTCGCTCGCCGAGGCCGAGGCCGTGACCGATCTAATGCGCGAAGCGGTCGAGTACATCGCCGATGACGACAAATTCCCCAATGGCGTATTCGTCGTCTTTGCCAACGTCTACGAGTACACCGACGGCACCGGCCTGGTCGCTTCGTGCGAGGCTGCAGGTCTCGACAACTGGGAGGATCCAAGCCAGCTCATCGATCTCCTGAGCGGCGTCAACGAGCGCTACATGGAGATCGCGGTCGACACCGGCACCGACATGATCTTCATGCAAGAGAACTTCTGCGGTCACGGCTACCAGGCCGACAACCCCAATGGTCCCTGCTACCGCGGTCCCGATCAAAAGAACTTCTTCGATCTCACCTGCATCCACCCGACGCCGAATGGACACGAGCTCATCGCCGAGCTCTTCACCGAGGTCGTCGACGAGTAGATCGTCGCCCGCGTCGCGAAGCCGACCGCGAACGCTTCAGGATCTTCGCGAGTTCCGCGAGTTCCTCCTCAAAGATATCGACGCCCACAGCCTCGAGCACCGGCACAAGTTCGGCCGCTAGCTTCGCCGCCAAGCGCGGCTGCCCCTCCCGCTCGATCGACCAGACCATGTGATAGCGGAGGTAGGGCACCGTCTCCGGCGACTCCCGCTCGGAGCGCGCCAGCGGCAGGGCCAGCGCCTCCTCGATCAGGACTCTCGCCGAGGCCTTGGGTCCCGCGGCAAACTCGACCTCTGCCGCGGTGCCATAGGCCTCGAGCACCTGCGGATGATCTTCGTCGTAGATGGCGCGGGCCATGGCGATGAGTTCGACACCGTGGGCTCGGGCGCTCTCGTACTCACCGAGACTGATCTCGGTTTCTAGCAGCAAGCGGAGGCAACGCAGGTGCTCACGGTGGGGGCCCAGATGCTCGCGCATGATCGCCGCAGCACGTACGAGCTGCTCCTTCGCGCCCGCGTAATCCCCAGCGCGACGCAGCGCCAAACCGAGACTCTCGCGGATCCGTGCGGCCTGCGGATGATCACCGCCGTGACTGCGCTCGATCCTGACAAACGCATCGCGGAGCACAACAACCGCCTCGTCGTTCTCACCCCTGATCAGATGGATCCCGGCGATGTTCCAGAGCACGGCGATGACAGTGAGGGCATCGGGGCCAGCAGATTCCTCCATGCCCGCGAGCGCACGGCGAGTCGCCGAGAGAGCGCCGTCATAGTCCTGCTTGCGGGCCAGGGCGACCCCGAGGTTGCCGACGTAGCTCGCGGTGGTCAGGCTATCCGGCCCGGTGAGGGCCTCGGCGATCTCCACAGCCCGCTCAAAGTCTCGAATTGCGGCGTCCGGATCCCCGCGATTGATCGCGACTGTACCAAAGGCCCAGGCGAGCTTCGCCTCGGTCAGGCTGCCGTGACCGACCCGCTCGATCAGGGCATCCGCGTGGGCGCGCCAGCGGGTCTCGACGCCGCTCTGACCGAGCCGATCGTCCAGAACATGCACCAGGGTTCCCATGCACATCGCCGTCTGCTCGGGCTCATCGAGCACCTCGCTCCGCCACAGTGCGTCCTCTAGATCCACCGCTGCGCCCTGGTAATCCGCGAGCGCATTTTTTAGGCGACCCCGGACCAGCAATGCCTCGGCCGCCAGCGCTGGCGCGTCGATCTCGAGTGCCCGCTCGACGATCTGAACGGCCTCGGGCAAGACCTTCGACGCATCACCAACCGACCCCCGCAGGCTGATTCGAGTGAGCTGCCGACGCATCACCTCGACCTCCTCCGCGAGCGCAGGCGAAAGCGGCGGTGGGCCGTGACTCGGGCCCGAGATACCGAGACAGCGAGTGAGCGGCGGCAACTTGTTGGCGGCGAGCAGTGCCGGGGCGAAGTCATCGACGCCGTCGCGCAGCATCTCAACCAGGGCACCCAGACGCACCCGCGCGACATCGAGACAGCGCATGCGAACATCAAAGGTCGCACCGCTGATCTCCCCCTGGTGATGGGACATGCAGACCGCTCGCTCGGTCTCGATCCACGAACTCGCGTAGTCGCCGAGGCGCGTTGGCAGACGTTTGTTCTCCTCGCCGAGCGAGGTCCGCAACTCGCCCGCGATCTCCTCGGTCCAGGCCCCACGCAGCTGCTCTTGCCCATCCGTGCAGGGCGCAGGTGGAGTCAAAACGAGGACCGCAGCGCCGACAACAGCGACCGCTGGGATCGCGACAGCCAAACGTTTCCACCAGCGCCACCGATCGACACTCAGCTCGGCGATCAACGCCTCCATCGACGGGTAGCGAGCCTTGGGATCGGGGTCGAGCGCCCGTTGCAGGATTCTCCGCACTCGCTTGGACAGCCGCGATTCAGGTGGGGCCGCGCCGCCGACCTGTCGATTGCGACCGGTAAATGTCCTGCCCGCGACCGGACGCTCGCCGCAGAGCGCCTCGTAGAGCGCGACCCCAAAAGAGTACTGATCGCAGCGCGAGTCGACGCTCGCCCCGGCGAGCTGCTCAGGGGCCATGTAGGCCGGCGTGCCCAGGACCGCCCCGACCGCGGTCAGACCCTGGTGATCGTCGGGCACCCATGCCGGGCGCTCTGCCGATTGCACGTCATCCTCACCGGCCGCCCGTGCGAGGCCAAAATCAACAACCCGCACCCGACCGTCGCCGCCGAGCAAGACATTCGCCGGCTTAAAATCGCGGTGAATGATGCCGGCCGCATGCGCAGCCGCGAGGCCCCGACCTGCCTGGCAAAAGAGGCGCAGGATCTCTGCTTGACTGCGCTCCGTCGCCCCGAGCCAGGTCCCTAAATCACAACCATCGACCAGCTCCATCGCCAAAAAAGGCAGACCCAGATGCTCGCCGACCTCGTAGATCGCGACGATGTTCGGGTGCGAAAGGCGGGCCAGCGCTTGCCCCTCCCGCAGGAAGCGAAGACGCAGGCCCTGGCTCTCTGCGTAACGCGCACGGATCATCTTGATCGCGACCTTGCGATCGAGTTTCTCGTCGTAGGCGAGGCACACCGTGCCCATGCCGCCCTCGCCGAGTTGACGCAGGATTGTGAACCTGCCCACACGAGCAACCGCCCGAAGACGGGCGAGTACCTCGTCATCGGAGAGCTGTTGCGGCGGCGTACAATCGCCACTCAGCCCGCGGGTACTCCTCTCGTTTTCGTCGCTCACGTGCACGGTCAAATACCGCCGCAGCGGCCTGCCCTCTCAGCCCTATTTGGCCCCGCAGAGCACGTGAAGGTGCTCAAATCCGCGGATCGTGAGATTATCGAGCCACTCCGGCGTACGCGTTGCATCGAGCGTCAAGTTGGGGAAGCGGCGGAGCAAGCCCATGAGCGCCAGCTTGCCCTCGAGACGGCCCAGAGCCGCGCCCAAACAGTAGTGAATGCCGACACCAAAACCGAGGTGGCGACTGCCGCGACGAGCGACGTCAAAGGTGTCCGCATCCGGGAATACTTCGGAGTCTCGATTGGCCGCGCCCATCATCAAATAGACCCGCTGCCCGGCTGGAATCGTCACCCCAGAGAGTTCGACATCACGAACGCTAAGACGCCCCATTCGCTGCACAGGTGCCTCGTAGCGCATGATCTCTTCGATCGCGAGATCGATAAGCGAGGGGTCCTGGCGGAGCTTTGCCGCCTGCTCGGGAAATTTTAACAGGAGGTACGTGCCGTTGCCGATCAGGTTGGTGGTGGTCTCGTGGCCGCCAAAGAGGATCGCGCAGCAGTTCGAGATCAACTCTTGATCATTCAGGCGCTCCTCTTGGTCGTGGGCAGCGACCATCAGCGACACCAGATCGTCACTAGGATGCAGTCGCCTCTCGGCGATCACCTGGTTGAAGTAGGCCTCCATCTCGACGATCGCAGCGACCGCCTTGCCGACGATGACGGGGTCCATTTTTGCGATCCCCAAAAACGCCGCAAGCGCGTCGGACCAGGCCTTGAGTCGGTCGTGATCCTGTGCGGGCAAGCCGAGCATGTCACCGATCACCTGGAGCGGCAGCGGATAGGCGAGCGTCTTGATCACATCAAAGCTCTTGGCGTCGGCGACCGCGTCCAGGCGACTGTCGACGATCGCCTGGACGCGCGAGCGCAGGGACTCGATAAACCTCGGCGTGAAGGCGCCGGCGATCAGGCTGCGGACCCGCGTATGCCCGGGCGGATCCATCATCAGGACCCACGACGTAAGATTGCGCAGCAAGGGCTCGACCTTCGCCAAGATCGGCGCCGGCAGAACGCGGGCATACCCCCCCATACGCTCCGCTGAGAGCCCCGCGTGGCGAAACCCTGCGTCGACATCGGCGTAGCGACTGACGATCCAGCCCTGCACCGCCGGGTTAAAGTGTGTCGGCGCCTCTTCGCGGATCCGCGCGTACGCGGGATAGGGGTTCCGGCTGTCAATGGCCTCGCTAAGGCCGTAGTCCGCGCTGCTGCGATCGTCGTTTGACATCGCCGGCGATCGTACCAGCCGCGCCCCTCTGCGTCAGTGAATCCGCGGCCTGTAGCGGGCGAACATCGGCGCGGAGGCGCCCTGAGCCCCCGCCTTCGCCCGTCCAAAGAGTATTCTGCGCACAGTGTTGGCCCTCGATCTTCCGCCGACGGTCGCCGGTGTCGTGCTCCCCGTTCACACGATCCTCGAGATCGCCGCGTTCGCCCTCGGCTTCCGTTACTTCCTCCGCCTGCGCGCGCGCCAAGGCGACACGATCGCCGATCAAGCGCGGATCATGATCTTCGTCGCCGCGAGCATCGGCGCCCTGCTCGGTGCACGTCTGCTCGGCGTGCTCGAGAATCCCTGGCTGCTCACCCATGGCGACCTCTTCGCGGCGCTCGCATCAAAGACGATCGTCGGCGGTCTCCTGGGAGGTCTCATCGCGGTCGAGGCCGCCAAACGAGCGCTCGGCGTCCGCCGATCCTCCGGCGACCTGATGGTCAAGCCGATCCTGCTCGGCATGATCATCGGCCGTATCGGCTGCTTTTTGAGCGGCATCAACGATGGCACCCACGGCCTGCCGACAACCTTCATCACCGGTATCGATCTCGGCGATGGCCTGAGCCGCCATCCGACAGCCCTCTACGAGATCGCGGCAGTGATCGCACTCTGGTGGACCCTCAACCGCCTAAGCTCCCACGTACGCCTGGCGGACGGCGCCCGCTTCAAAATTTTCCTGGCGAGCTACCTCGCGTTCCGCCTGGGCGTCGACGGGCTCAAACCCCGCGTCGAGCTGCTCTACGGCCTTTCGGCGATCCAGCTCGCCTGCATCGGCGGCCTGCTCTACTACCGAAAACTCTTCACCTCTCCCACCCGCGAGCTGCTCGCCCCAGATCCATGACCGACCGCGACTACACCTACTACGACTTCACGCTCAGCCTCTGCCCGCACTGCCTGCGCCGTGTCGATGCGAAGATCGTTTTTCGCGGTGACGAGGTCGTGATGCTCAAACGCTGCCCGGAGCACGGCCGTCAGGAGGTCGTGATCGCCGACGACATCGACTACTACCGGCGCTGCCGCGAGTTCCTCAAGCCCGGCACCCTGCCGCGCCACTTCCATACGGCGACCGAGCACGGCTGCCCCTACGACTGCGGCCTCTGCCCCGATCACGAGCAACACTCCTGCCTGACGTTGGTCGAGATCACCGAGCGCTGCAACCTGACCTGTCCGACATGTTATGCCGCGTCATCGCCAACCGCCGGCCGCCACCGCAGCCTCGCCGAGGTCGAGGCGATGCTCGATGCCGTCGTCCGCAGCGAAGGTGAGCCCGACGTTGTCCAGCTAAGCGGCGGTGAGCCGACGATCCACCCAGAGTTCTTCGCCATCGTCGACGCTGCCAAATCGCGACCGATCAAACATCTGATGATCAATACCAACGGGCTGCGGATCGCCCAGGATCCGGGCTTTGCCGAACGCCTCGCCGCCTACGCGCCGGACTTCGAAATCTACCTCCAGTTCGATTCCCTGCGCGAAGGGCCGCTGCGTCACCTCCGCGGTCGCGACCTTCGTGAGGTCCGCCTGCGAGCGATCGATCGCCTCAACGAGCTCAACCTCGCGACGACCCTGGTGGTCACCCTGGAGCGCGGCGTCAACGACGATGAAATCGGCGACATCCTCGACTTCGCCCGACGCCAACGCTGCGTCCGCGGCGTCACATTTCAGCCGATGCAGGTCGCTGGCCGCACGGACGGTTTTGATCCCGGTCGTGACCGGCTGACGATGACAGCTGTCCGAAGAGCCATTCTCGAACAATCGGACCTCTTCACTGCTGATGATCTGATCCCCGTGCCCTGCAATCCCGACGCATTGGTGATGGGCTACGCGCTCAAGCTCGGCCAGGAGTTCGTGCCGCTCACCCGCCTACTGCGCCCCGCAGACCTGCTGCAGTCCGGCAATTCGATCGCCTACGAGAACGACCCGCGCTTGCATGATCTCCTGCGCGGACATCTTCTCGACCTCTTCAGCACCGGCACGCCGGTCGATCGCGCCCGCGAAAATTTTAAGCAGATCCTCTGCTGTTTGCCCAAGGTCGATGTGCCAGGGCTCGGCTACGAAAACCTCTTTCGGGTGATCATCATGCGCTTTATCGACGCTTACGACTTTGATGTGCGCGCCATCAAGCGCTCCTGCGTGCACATCGTCGGCGACGATCTCAAACTCTATCCCTTCGAGACCATGAACCTCTTCTATCGTAGTCAGAGCCAGCGCGAACGTCTCGTGCAGCTTCGCGGCCCGGAGCCCCGGCGATGAACCAACCCAAACCCAGCGATTCAGCCGAGCTCGATCTCCGCAATACCGGGCTTCGCGGGGTCGGTCACATCATGCTGATAAACCTCGGCGTGCTCGCGCTCTACCTGATCCCCTGTCTGCTGATCGTCGCGATCAGCGGTTTGCAAACTGGACTCCGGGAACTCGCAATAGGGGTGATCTTTGTGGTGCCGATCGCCCAGGGCATGCTCTCACTCATCATCGGTCTGATCGCCCTGCTCACCCGACATCGGGACACCGGTGCCGGTCTGATGATCAGCGGCCCGATCATCCTGATCATCGCGTTTAGCACCTGTCTCGGCACCTTCAGCATGATCGGTCACTGAGTCCGCTTGGCCTCAATCGATGGCGCCGTGGAGGCTCTGGAGATAGACGATCAGCGCGCCCAACTCAGCATCATCCAGGCCGCTGGTGATCCCGTGCAGGTCGTCGGCGTTGCGCACGGTCAGGACCTCCAGAAGGGTCGGCGCAGAGCCGTCGTGCCGGTAGGGCGCGGTCCATGCCGCCGTCTAAGTAGGCACAATGCTCGTAGAGCTGCTCGGGATCAAAGGCGACATTCGGACCGCCAGGGCCGTGGTTTGGTCCCCACCCACCGGGCTCAGGATAGGCATTGCCGACCTCCCCAATGCTGCCTGCGGTTGTGCCCTCGGTCGTCGCCTGCGTCGCACCGGTAGAGGCGGTCGTGCCCGAACTCGTACCTGTACCTGCAGTCATGTCCGTCGTGCTCGTCTCGCTGCCGGAGCTACCCGCCGGTCCGTGGGTCTCGCTCGCCGGGCCGCTGGCTTCGCTCGCAGAAGTATCGGCCGACGACTCGCCACTGCCGTCCGTGCACGCCATGAGCAAACAAGAACTCAGGCACAGAAAGGAGCCGACCGAGAGGACCAGAGGAGAAGGTTGAATTCGCGCTTTTACCGGACGATCTCACGCTCTAGAGCGACCGATTGCAAGTCCCTCGAGGAAAAACGCCCTTCCCTGTCACCCTTTGCCCCGACGATCGTAGGAGCACCATCGATGCCTCTTCCCTGGCCGCTGCGTGATCGGGTCCTCGCCCGCCGAGCCCTCGCCGCCCGCGACGGCGACGAGGCTGCGATGCGTGCGCTGTACCGCGAACTCTACCCCGAGATCGCGCGCTTTGTCGGTCGCCGGATCAGGATCGCCGCGGATGCTGAAGACCTGGTTTCGCGGGTCTTCTTCACTCTCATCGAACGCTTGCACGACTTTGATCCAAAACGCGGCAACCTCCGCGGCTGGCTCTTTCGCATCGCCCGCAACGCGATCATCGATCACCTCCGCAAGCAGCGGCCCACCGTCGCCTACGATCCGATCGGCGAGTTCTTGCCCGCCGACATCGACGATCCCCTGAGCGATCTTCTAGAGCGTGAACGCCTCGGGCATCTGCTGGTTCTGCTCGATGCGCAACCTGCAGAGACTCGCGAATTGCTGGCGCTTCGCTACGGTGATGGCCTTCGCCACCGCGAGATCGCAGTGATCACCGGGCTCAGTGAAGCAGCCGTCAAACAGCGGGTATCGCGGGCCATCCGTGACCTGCGCACGCGAGTTAAACGCTCGCTCGAGGAAGGAGAGGCCGATGTTGCCGTCGGGTGAAAACAGGACAAAAAACCAACTCCGTCGGATCTTTCGCCTCCGCACGCCGGAGGTGAGCGAGCCGCCAAAGGAGCTGGAAAGCGAGCTGATCCGCCGCCTTCGCCAGCGGCAGGGAGCGGGCGAGAAGAGAGTCGCAAACGCTCCACCGAGCCGCTCGCTCTGGTCCTTTGTCGGCGATCATCGCTGGGCGATCGCTGGCCTCGCGCTCACCGTCGGTGCCTGCCGCCTGCCGGTCGACTACCAACGATCCTTTGGCGCCAGCGTCGACTGCCAGCTATCGGCGAACGACCTCGACGAGACGTCATTGCACGCCATGAGCGAGGATCTGCGGCTCGCGATCGGGGCCGAGAGCATCGCTCTTCGGGTCGCTGTGACCAATGACGATGCCCGGGTGCGGATCGATGTCTGGGGTGATCTCGAGGATGAAAACGACGCCCTCCAACAAATCCGCGGACTCAGTTCAAGCCTACGCGAAGCGTCGTGCACCGCCCTGCCGCTCGCCGGTACTGTTCACGGCACTCTCGGCGGTCGACTCGGCTACAACCTGCTGAGCCTCGACGTGCTCGATCGCAAGGGTGCCACGGCAACCCGCGAGGCAATCCTCGAAGAGCTCACGGCTCAGGGCTTTCGCGGCACCGCGAAGGTCGAGGTCGAGGACACAAACGGCCAGCGCAAGATCAAGATCAGTCTCGAAGAGGAGTACGAAGTCGACGATGAGTCCGCTGATATGCACCCACTCGAGGCCCTGGATCCCGCCCACGTGATCCCGATCGAGGCGATCGGCGACGCTGATGAGATCGACGTCGAGGTCAAGCGCCAACGCATTCGCCTGTCCCCAGAGACACCTTAATCGCCGCCTGCACACCTACATATCTAAAGAGACATGCACTGACCTCAGCCGCGACGACGCCCGAGCCAGATCGCGTGCTTGCGGCCCCGATCCCGGCCGCGGTTGGCGACTGCGTGCACCGACGCCTTAAAACCAGCACGGCCAAGCACCCGCGAAAAGTCACCTCCATCAGAGAATGACCAGACCGCGTGCACGCCCCCCTGACGCAGCGCACGGTGAGCACTACGCAGCCCTTCGACCCCGTAAAGGCGCCCGTTGTGGTCGTGGGCCAGGGGCTCCGGGCCGTTGTCGACATCGAGCAGGATCGCGTCAAATTCATCGCGTGCAGCTTCGATGCGATCGGCGACATCACCGGCAAAAACCGAGACTCGCGGATCCATCAGCGGCCGCCCTGCGAGATCCGCGAGCGGTCCGCGGTTCCACTCGACCACTGCGGGCACCAGCTCGGCGACTTCGATCTGGGCGTCTGCGGGCAGGAGTTCGCAGGCCGCCGCCAGGGAGTAGCCCATGCCCAAGCCGCCGATCAAAACCCTAGGCCCGGGCCTTTGGCGCAGCGCTCCACAGCCGACCGTCGCCAACGCCCGCGCTGAACTATCGTCGCGGCTCGACATCAAATCCCAACCGCCGACAACGATCAGGTACTCGTGCCCCCGTCGACGGAGCAGGAGGCGCTCCCCGTCGGGTGCATCGGCCTCAGCAAGGGTCTCCCAGGGGCGCATCGCGGAGGTGTAACGCCCCGTCGACGATCCGACAAGGGCATGTCGCCACCGGGATCAGACCCGACGCACGAGCACCGAGCCTATCGAGTAACCGGCGCCAAACGAGCAAATCACGCCGATATCACCACTTGTGAGACCGCTGCGGTGGAGATGGAAGGCGATGATCGAGCCCGCGGAGCTGGTATTGGCGTAGGTATCGAGGATCGTCGGCGCCTCGTCGTCGCTCGCCGCCCGACCGAGAACTCGCTTTGAGATCAGCTTGTTCATATTCAGGTTCGCCTGGTGCAGCCACATCCGGCGGACCGAATCGACGGCGATACCGGCGTCGGCAAGGTGGCCGGAGATGAGCTCGGAGACCATCGGCACCACCTCGCGAAATACCTTGCGACCCTGCTGGTAGAAAAGCTTGTCGGCCTCACCCTGGGTCTCGGGGTGGGTGCGGTTGAGGAAGCCGCGGTTATTGCGGATGTTGTTGGAGAAGCGGGTACGCAGCCGTGTATCGAGCACTTCGAAGGCGCCCTCCGCCCGCGAATCCTCGGCTCGCTCGACGATGATCGCCGTGCACGCGTCGCCGAAGATGAAGTGCGAATCGCGATCGCGGAAGTTAAGGTGGCCCGTGCAGATCTCTGGGTTGACGACCAGCACCGAACGCGCAGATCCGCCACGGATCGCGTTGACGGCCGCCTGGATACCAAAGGTCGCCGAGGAGCAAGCCATGTTCATATCGACCGCAAAACCGTCGATGCCGAGCGCTGCCTGGACCTCGATCGCGATCGCCGGGTAGGAGCGCTGGTGGTTGGAGCAGGCGGCGAGCACCGCGTCGATGTCGGCGACTGTCTTGCCGGCCTGGTCAAGGGCCTCTTTGGCGGCGCTGATCGCCATCTCGCACTGCAGCGAGTGCTGATCGTCGCCGCGCTCGGGGATCCGCGGGCACATGATTTCGGGGTTTAGGATGCCCCGCTTCTCCATTACGAAGCGCTTGCGGATACCCGAGGCCTTGACGATAAATTCGACCCCAGAGGGCTGCAGCGCCTCGCGCCTGCCGGCTTGGATCTCATCCTCGTACTGCGCATTGTAGAGTTCAACATAACGGTTGAACGCCGCCACCAGCTCCTCGTTGGAGATGGATTCTGTCGGGGTGTAAAGCCCAGTGCCGCTGATGTGGATGGGTATCATCAATGTCTCGGTCGGAGTGAAAATAGCGCGAAGGGTCGCCGAGTATGCCCCGTATCGCGCGCTATCTCAACGACAGGGGCTGGCTGGGGCGTGGGCTGCCGGGCCGAGGCGTGAGGATCCCCAGGCATCGACGAACGACAACGCCGTGGTAGGGTCCGCCCGGATCATGGCCTTCGAAATTGAACAGCGGGAGGCTCGTCGCCTCCTCGACGGCATCGAGCTCGGATCGATGCCCACCGCCGACGTCGCCCGCCTCATCGAGCTCGCGGACCCAGTCTGGGTCTACTTGGTGTTCACCTGGCTGCGCACGCGCTACGCCAAACACGCGGCCGCCAGCGGCGTGATCGGTCGCATCGTCGAGATCAGCCAGCGCTACCCGATCGTCGCTCGCATGATGAAAGAGGGTCAGCCCGACTCCCTCGTCGAGTGGTTCGAGAGTACCTACGAGTACCGCGAACTCGACGCGGATGCGTTCGTCCAGATCGTCATCGAGAAGTTCGAGAGCTGACGCAGATCTCCGCTCGTCATCGACAGGTTCACGGCGAACGTAGATCTCCGCTCGTGACGAGCCCATGCATCAACGCCCGCGCCTCGCCGAATCGAGCCCCTCTGCGCGTGATCGCCGTGCACGCGATCTGCGCGTGACGATGCGGTTTTCCTCCTCAATCCTGCTCCCAGCGGCCTTCTATCGCCTTTGGGAGGTATTTGCCGAAGCTCCTCTCAAAACTTTTCAGAAAAAAAGACGAGCCCCTGTAATCGCCGAGCCACTCGGGTTTCTTACCGACATAACGCCCCGCAAGGAGTCCCGCATGACGATGAGCTCGATCCAAAAGTTCCTCCGTACCACCCACCTAGGCCTCGCTGCCCTCGTCGCCGGAGCCCTGCTCGTCGGCGGCGGCTGTCACATCGAACTCCCCCACGACAGCGAAGGCGACAGTGGCGAGTGGCCCGATGATCCCGACGACAACTGCTTCGACGAGTACGCGCAATGTGTCGACGCCGGCATCGCCGTCGAGATCTGCGAGGATTTCCTCTTTGAGTGCAAGGGCGACGAGCCCGACGAGCCCGGCGAGCCCTGGTGCGAGGACCCACAGGATCCCGACTGTCAGCCGCCTCCGCCTCCCGAGGATTGCAAAGACGAGTACCAATGGTGCGTCGAAGACGGCAACCCGGTCGAACTCTGCGAAGAGATCCTCTGGCAGTGCGAAGAGCCGCCCGGCTGCGAAGACCCCAACGATCCCAACTGCCAGCCGCCGCCTCCCCACGAGGACTGCGAAGAGGAGTACCTCTGCTGCATCGACGAGGGCATTCCCGTCGAGGAGTGCGAAGAGCTTCTCTGGCAGTGCGAAGAGCCGCCGCCGCCTCCCCCCCACGAGAATTGCGAGGAGGAGTACCTCTGCTGCATCGACGAGGGCAATCCCGTCGAGGAGTGCGAAGAGCAGTTCGCGCTTTGCGACGAGCCGCAACCCTGTGACGATCTCGACGATCCCAACTGCCAGCCGCCCCCCGAGGGTTGCGAAGACGAGTTCTTCCAGTGCCTCGACGAGGGCAACCCGCCCGAGCTCTGCGAGGAGATCCTCTGGCAATGCGAAGAGCCGCCGGTCTGCGACGATCCCAACGATCCCGACTGCCAGCCGCCGCCCCCCGAGGGTTGCGAAGACGAGTTCTTCCAGTGCCTCGACGAGGGCAACCCGCCCGAGCTCTGCGAGGAGATCCTCTGGCAATGCGAAGAGCCGCCGGTCTGCGACGATCCCAACGATCCCGACTGCCAGCCGCCGCCCCCCGAGGGTTGCGAAGACGAGTTCTTCCAGTGCCTCGACGAGGGCAACCCGCCCGAGCTCTGCGAGGAGATCCTCTGGCAATGCGAAGAGCCGCCGCCCTGCGAAGACCCCAACGATCCCGACTGCCAGCCGCCGCCCTGCGAAGAGGAGTACTTCCAGTGCCTCGACGAGGGCAACCCGCCCGAGCTTTGCGACGAGATCCTCTGGCAATGCGAGGAGCCGCCGCCCTGCGACGATCCCAACGATCCCGAGTGCCAGCCCGACGAGTGCGAGCTCGGCTACCAGGAGTGCATCGAGGGCAACGAGGATCCGCAGGTCTGCGAGACTCAGTACGACGAGTGCATCGGCTTTCCGCCCGATGAGATCTGCTTCGTCGAGTTTGACGACTGCCTGATGAACAACGAGGACCCGCAGTTCTGCGAAGAGCAGTTCGATATCTGCCTCGCTCCCTGAGCTGAGACCGGTCGATAGATCGACGAGGGCCCCGCCGACGAGAGTCGTGCGGGGCCCGTTTTTTGGTTGTCGGCGAGTCGGCTAGTCCTCGATGTCCTCGTGCTTCTCGACCTTGATCTCGATCCGGCGCTCGCCGTCGCCGTCCTCGATCTGAACATCGATCTCGCCCTCGACTCCGTCCGCCTGCAAAGCCTCGATGATCTGGGCCTTGGCCTCCTCGGGCGTCGCCTCTTCGTCGATCTCGAGAACCATCGGCGCGGGCCCGCTACCGGGCTCCAACGCCACGACCTCGATCTGAGCGTCCGCGAGCACGGGAAAGTCGGTCTTGAGCTGGCTGATGATCGCCCCAGAGTCCGGTAGACCGACGCCCCAAAGCTCGATCTCGAGGCCCGCCGAGTCATTGCCCTCGCCTTGCCCGCTCTCCATTCGAACCATCGCCGCGCTGACGTTTTGCACCTTGCCCTCGACGCTCTGGCTGATCGCCTGCACCTGCGCAGGCGCCAGATCGGGGACACCGCTGATCTGTATTTTGATACCGGCGGCGCTCTCAAGCTCAGCCGAGCGGGCGATCGAGCTGGTACTGCTCTGGCAAGCGCCCAGGCTAAGCGCACAAAGGAGGGCCAAGGGGCTAAGGGTACGCATCCATGATTGAGTCATCGTCGTCATCTCCTGCCCTCATTACGGAGTCGCTCCGCGTTGGTGACAGAAAAAGTCGGGCGCTCCTAGCGATAGGCCTTTGCCTGCAGCGTAAAGAGGTGGGCATAACTACCGTCGGCTGCCATTAGCTGCTCGTGGGAGCCCTCTTCGAGGATTCGGCCGCGGTCGAGAACGACGATATGATCGGCCATGCGAACGGTCGAGAAACGGTGCGAGATCACGATCGCCATACGGTCGCGGGTCAGTCCGCGCACGTGCTCGAAGACCTGGGCCTCCGCTGCAGCGTCCATCGCCGCGGTCGGCTCGTCGAGCACCAGGATGTCGGCGCCCTCCCGCATAAAGGCCCGGGAGAGCGCGATTTTCTGCCACTGACCGCCAGAGAGCTCGCGCCCGTCCTTAAACCAGCGGCCGAGTTGGGTTTGATAGGCCTGCGGCATGGCATCGATAAAGGTATCCGCCATGCCCTGCCGAGCCGCCTCGCGCCACCGGGGCGCCTCATCAAAATGCTCGACATCACCGGCGCCGATATTCTCACCGACCAGCAACTGGTAGCGCGCGAAGTCCTGGAAGATCACGCCAACCCGCTTGCGCAACGCGGACTCCTGCCAGCTGTCGAGCTCGCGCCCGTCGAGCAAAATCCGCCCGGTGCTCGGCCGGTAGAGCCTTGTCAGCAGCTTGATGAGCGTGGTTTTACCGGAGCCGTTCTCGCCGACGAGCGCCAGCGTCTGGCCCGGGCGCAGATGAAAGGTCACGGCCTCGAGGGCCGGCTCGCTGGCACCCGGATAGGTGAACGAAACCCCCTCAAAACGCACACCATCGCCTGGTTTGGGCCCCTGCATAGCCTCGCCCAGGGGCTGCGAAACCTCTTGGCCGAGGTACTCGTAGAGCGTCGAGACGTAGAGGTTATCCTCGTACATGCCGCTGATCGACGAGAGGCTCGCGGCGACCGCCGACTGCCCCTGGCGAAAGAGCAGCAAGTACATCGTCATCGCCCCCAAGGTGATAAGCCCCTGCACCGCCGACACCGCGACCCAGGCGTAGGCGGCGTAGTAGACCGCCGAGCCGATGAGACCGAGCACATAGCCCCAAAATCCGCGCCGCAGGGTTAGGCGGCGATCCTCGGCAAAAATCTTGGTGAAGATCGACCGGTAGCGGTCGAGCAAGAGCGGCCCAAGCTGGTAGAGCTTGACCTCCTTGGCGTAGTCCTCGCGGGCGAGAACTGTCTCTAAGTACATCTGCATCCGGGTCTCGGGCGAGCGCCAACGAAAGAGGCGAAAGGCGTCCCCAGAGAATTTTGTCTCGACAAAAAAGGAGGGCAGACCGGCGAGCAGCAGTACCAGCGCAGCCCAGGGCGAAAAGCTCGCGAGAAGGATCGCGAACGAGACCAACGAGATGCCGTTTTGGACCAGCCCAAAGGTCTTGGTAACCAGGCTAAGCGGCCGCGTCGACGCCTCTCTGCGGGCCCGGGTGAGCTTGTCGTAGAACTCGGAATCCTCGAAATTGACGAGGTCCAGGGTCAGCGCCTTCTCCAAGATCATGACGTTGACACGCTGGCCGAGCAGCGCCCGCAGGAGCGAGCGACAGACGGAGATGCCGCGCTGCGCCGCCACCAATACCAGCACCAAACCGGCCTCGATCGCCACCCAGTGGAGCGCGGGCCAGACATCGTCGCTGCCGCTCGCCGCAGCGTCGACCACCGCATCGACGATCCAGCGACCGACGTAGGCTGTCAGCGCCGGCACCACCCCCGAGAGCACCGTCAGGATCGCGAGCAATACCGTCAACCAGCGGCTCGTCGACCAGACCAGGCCGATGGCCCGGCGGCTGTAGCGAAAGACCCCGAAGAACGCCCGCAGATCGAGCTTGCCTTCGTGCGTCGCGTGAGTCTGTCTTTGCCATGGAGAGCGGCGCACGATCGCACGCGTTGGAACGCCAAACAACAACAACAACAACAACAACAACGCCCCGGCGAAGCGATCCCGATCGCGCATCGATGGTTGCTACGCTGTCGTAATGGATAGATTTATACCCCTAGCATGTGCCCTTTTCGCGGGCCTCGCGGCAACAGCGGCCCACGCTGCGACCCTGCCCGATCACGATCCGATCCGCATCTTAGTGGTCGGCGACGCTGTCAATCCGCACAATCTCGGCCCCGATGAACTCACCGAGCCCCCCGATCTTCGCGCTGCATTGGCAGCCCCGGGCAGCGGTATCAACCTCGACGGTGGCGATTCTGCGGTGATTTTGGTCGACTCCCAGTGCATCGACGAGGCGCTCTCCCTGCTCGAGGAGCCCACCGACATCGACGTCGTCGTCTACTTCGCCCATAAATCGGCGAGGCGCTGCGACCAGAGCGACGGCCAGGTCGATCTGACCTCAGCCTTCGCCGACCACCTCAACGCCGGTCGCGGTATCGTCGTCTTTCATCACGGGATCTACACCGCTGGCGGCAAGGGACCGATCCTCCAGCTGCTCGGCGCGAGCGCCAGCAGCATCGCCTGGAACACCCAGACAGGTCAGCGCCTGATCGCCACCGCAGCCCAGCATTTTGTCGCCGATTACAACGTCGATTACGATCAGATGGTCGACTACGGAGATCCACAAAACGGCGTCGAAATGGCCTCCTACGGATCGTTTGTCATCAATCCCGACGAGCGTTATCCGGCACTCAACGTGCTCACCGAAGCGAACGAGGATCGCACGATTCTCTTCGCCAGCGATTACCAGGGCGGCGGCTCCAGCCAGCACGTTCTCGGCTACGATCTCCAGCGCCCAGGCTGGGGCGGACACGTGATCTTCTTGCAACCCGGTGAGTACCAGCCGTTGATCCTCGACCTCGAGGACAGGCCCTTTCAGATCCTCGCCAACGCGGTGATCTACGCCGCCGATGCGATCCAGGGCGGCGATACAACCAGCAGCACAGGCTCGACCGACGGCAGCAGCACCACCGACGGCACAAGCGATGGTTCGACCACCGACGGGACTAGCGATAGCGAGTCATCGTCGACTGCTGGGACTGCCGGGACTGCCGGGACTGCCGGGACTGCCGGGACTGCCGGGACTGCCGGGACTGCCG
>CAYYUP010000022.1:57082-84838 GCA_964474905.1 uncultured Nannocystis sp.
GGACTACGGACGGCACAACAAATACGGCCTCGGCGACCAACGGCACGGACTCTGAGAGCTCCGGGGACAGCGATGGACCGGCGACCGGCGGCAGCGAGACCGCGGGCGATGCGGGCGATGATCTCGACGGCTCGGGCTGTGCATGTCGCAGCGACAAGGGCGAGGCGCCTGCGCCACTGCTGCTCTTGCTCGCGGCACTCGGCATTCGCCGCCGACCCAGGCGTCCGGCAAACTGTTGACCCGACAGTGCGTCGACAGCTCTGGCCCGCGAAGGCCAGAGCTAGACGACGACGGCGGCTCTGCGCCTGCGGGAATTGCTAGCTCGGCAGCGGATAAAACCGAGTCACACAGCTATCCCCGCGGGGCTCAGCACTCATCGAATCAGTCGGCATCAGGCGAATAAAACCGCCGTCGGCGAGCCCGCGCACAAAATGGAGACTCTGCGAGCGGTCAAAATCGTCCCACCAGGCGCCGAGCTTGCCCGGATTGTCGAGCAAACTGATGCCATCGGATTGCGCGGTCGGTCGGGGACTCGTCGGGGATTCGGCGTTTAGTTGCCGCCAGCGCTCGTAACTCGGCGGAAACAGGTGATCCGCGGGCAGTTCCAACGCCAGCTTGGGAGTTCCCTCCGCAAGTGCCTTGATCGTTTGCCGCGCGGCCCGGTCCAATGCCTTGCTGTCGTTAAGTGCCGAATGCCTCGAAAATGAGAACATTCGGACCGTCAGCACCCCCTTGGGGCGATGCTCGATGTCGGGCTCGGTGGGGCTTTGGCCGCTCGAGAGCGTCGCCAGCTCGAATACCACGTTCTCGCCGTGCTCTCGGGCGCAGTAGCTCCTACCCAGAAAAAACGCGCTCCCCTGCTCCGGGTAAGCCGACAATACAACGCCGCCCTCAAAGGCCTCGATCATAGCGCAGGATGCCTCTGCGGGCCCTACAGGTGAAGATTCACAGGCAAAGGCCAGCTTCGCCGCCGCCAGATCCGGGCTATCTTCATAGTTTGTACGCGACGAACAACCCCGATCACAGGCACTGGCGCCGATCGCAATTGCGCACAATCCGATTGCATACAAGTAGACATTCATAGGAGTCGACGCCATTCGAAGGTCACGAAGCAGCACCTCCGTAGTATAATAGAAAGTGCCGGCCCGCGAATTGCTAGAGGCGCCCGCCACAGTGCATCCAGGCCGTGTGTTGACTCGCAAGCGTCGGTTTAAGGGCAAGACTGGCGAGTTCGCTCGATCCCGGAGCCCACCTGGGATACAACCCGCAGATGTTGGCCGCTCACCGCCGCGCCGTGCCGCTCGCCCTACTCGCCCCGATCCTCGTGATCATCGCCCTGCTCGGGCTTCGGATCAGCAGCACAATTGCCGCGGCATCGACCCCTGAGCCCATTTCAAGCCCAGCTCTCGAGATCCACCTGATCACCATCGGTGCCGGCGAACACGTGCTCACCTCCGGCGGCCACTCGGCGCTGATGGTCGCGCACCTGCAGGACGGCCATGCCGATCCGAGGCGCACGATCATCTACAATTTCGGCGACACCGATTTCGAGGATCCCGAACTGCCGACCAGGCTCCTGCGCGGCGACGCCGACTTTCGCCTGGTGATCTCGGGAACCCTGCAGGAGGTCGTCGACGACTACGGGGTCCGCCAAGGGCGGGATGTCTGGCGGCAAAAGCTCAACCTCTCGCCCGCGCAGGCGCAGCTGCTGGCGAAAAAGCTAGCGATCAACGCCCAGCCCGAGAACCGCACCTATCGCTACCACCACCACAACGCCACGTGCACCACCAAGATCCGCGACCTGCTCGACGAGATCACCCAGGGCGCCCTCAGCCGCGATCTCAAGGGCGTGCCCTCAGTCCCGTCAACCGCCCGCGACATGCAGCCAGTGCTCTGGCGCAATCACCACCTCACCGCGGTCGCGGCCGACCTCTTCTTCGGCCGGATCCACGACCGCACGATCGACAAGTACTGGGCGCTCGCGGATCCCCCACACATGATGCAGAACCTGCAGGAGGTAACACTGACAGGGACTGGCACCTCGCCGCGGCCGCTCGCCGAGGCACCGTCGGCACTCATCCAAATCATCCGCGCCGACGTCGTCGAGATGCCCTCGATCGCGACCCCGCTGGTCTCGATCCTGACGATGCTCCTGCTCGGCTTTGGCGGTCGTCGGGCCTACCGCGAACTGCCGACAAAGACGCTCAGCGCCGGCCTCTGGTTACTGCTCTACCCGCTGGTCTCCGGGCTCATCGGCGCGACGATCATCGGCTTGATGCTTTTTTCCGAGATCCCCGAGCTCCGCCAAAACGAGAACGTGCTGGTCTTCCCGGCCACGGATCTGCTGCTCGTCGGTTTTGGCGCACTCTGGTGTCGAGGCGCGCTCGGTTCGGGCCACCGCCGCCTCCTCAGGATCTACGCGCTCGCTCGCATGGCGTTGATCACAACGGTCATCGGCCTGCACATCGCCGGCGTGCTTCTGCAACGGCCGCTGGTCTTCATCTCCATGAGCTTTCTCTTCTCGGTCGCCCTGCTCGCCCTGCTCGCGCGCGCGGATCACACTCCGGCTCCCCAGGTCGGTCAGTGATGACCAAACGATGACGCTCGCAGGATTGAGCCAGGCGGCGCTCCATGGCCAAATGTAGCCGTGGACGCAACGAGCACAGGCCCTGACGCAACCGCCCTCCTCCGCCGGCTTGCGACCTACCGCGCTGATGATCGTCGCGCCTTCGGCCAGCTCGCCCAAAGCCTGATCCTCTTCGCGGGGCTCTGGTGGGCGATGATCGCCGCCCTCGAGGTTTCGTACTTGCTCACCCTCCTGCTGGTGATCCCGGCCGGCTTCATTCTCCTGCGGATCTTCATCATCCAGCACGACTGCGGCCACGGCTCGTTCACCAGCTCCAAGCGCCTAAACCAACGGATCGGTCGCGCCCTGGGAGTTCTCACCTTCACGCCCTTTGACTACTGGAAACACACCCACTCGATCCACCACGCGACCTCGGGCAACCTCGATCGTCGAGGCCACGGCGACGTCACCACGCTGACCGTCGACGAGTACCAGGCGCTCACAAAGGCCGGTCGTTTAGGCTACAGGATTTACCGCAATCCCCTGACCATCCTCGGCTTCGGCCCCTTCTTCCAGTTCTTCATCAAGCACCGCCTGCCCCTCGACGCGCCCCGTCATTGGCACGACGCCTGGCGCAGCGTGTGGATGACCAACCTCGGCATCGCCGCAACCGTCGGCCTCGCCACCTGGACCATCGGCCTGCCCCACTACCTGATGATCCAGCTGCCGCTCACGCTCTTCACGGCGACCTTCGGCGTCTTCCTCTTTTACGTGCAACACCAGTACGAAGGCACCTATTGGGAGCGCCAAGACAAGTGGAACTTCGGCACCGCGGCCCTGCACGGCTCGTCCTTCCTCGACTTGCCAAGGCCCTTGCACTGGCTCACCGGTAACATCTGCTACCACCATCTCCACCACCTCGCGAGCCGCGTGCCCAACTACCGCTTGCCCGAGGCCTTCGCCGAGATCAAAGAGGCCCGCGCTGTGCCTCACCTCAACCTCGGCGACGCATTTCGCAGCCTCCGCCTGCACCTCTGGGACGAGCATGAGCGCAGGCTGATCCGTTTCAGCGATCTCCCCGGTGACTTGCGGTCAGAACCGCAAAGCTGACCGTCATCAGCGCGGAAGCGTACAAGAGATCACAACAGCGCAGCTTGACCGCCTAAGCCTCTGCGCCGATCCTAGTAACGATGGTAGAGACGCCGGAGGATCGCCCGCGAGGCTCCCTCCCGATCGCGGCGATTGTCGCGTGGACGGTGTTTATTGCCTATTTTAGCGCTGCCCGCGGGATCCAAAATTTCTTCCCCGTTTCGGTATTCGACATGTACCGAGCGCACGCGCCTGCGGTCGTCGGCCGGGTCATCGTCCGCGATCGAGCCGGCGATGCCAGCGAGCTCACCACCTGGACGGGCTTTCACTGCAAGGGCGGCCGACCTGTCCTAAGAGACCTAGAGGCTTGCGCCCCCGATCCGACGTCGAGACCGCTCGGCTACATCCTCCGCGATCAGCAGCTGCACCTAGACGAGCACAGCGAAGTCGTCCCCGGATCCGAGGCGATCGCGATCGCGATCGTCCTGCGATCCTACCGTCTCGTCGCCGAACGCGGTGCTCCGCCCCACACCGACTGTGTCATCGCCCGCTGCACAGCGCGGCAGAGAAACTGATGCGGATGGCGATGTGGAACTCCTACTGGGACGGACACAGCCGGGCGCCGCTCCGGGTAGGCCTGGCGACGATCGCCGCGGTGGAGTTTGCGGTCGAGGCCTGGGCAGTCGCGACAATGGCCGCAGATCCTGTCCACTTCCCCGCCACAGCAGGCCTCTCCCAGGCCCTCGCAGGCGTGCCTTGGCTCGCCTGGGTGATCTACGGCTCCGTGCTCCTGGGTCTGCTCGCGCTCGCCACCGATCGCCGACCGATCGCCGGCACGATCTGGGCGCTGCTGTGCATGGTTCTGCTCAGCCAGTGGCAGACCCAGCTCTTTGGTTCGCCCTCCCGCAATTCATTTTTTCCCGGCGCGGCGCTCTTCGGCTGGATGATCGGCAGCGCCTGGGCGCACTCCTTGCCGACCTTGGCAGCCGGGGCCGCACGGATCTCGAGACAGCGTCTCGCCGAAGCCGGTGCTCTCGCCTGCATCGCCGCGGCCTACGTCGGCTCCGGCACCAGCAAACTTTTGTCAGCGGGCATCTCTTGGGGCGACGCATCCCAGGTCCGTGCACTCATCCTCTGGCAGAGCCCGGTCGCGAGTTGGGACTGGCTGCTCGGCTACAGGCAGACCCTCCTCATGAGCCCCGGTTACGCCCAGGCTGCAGGGATCGCCACCCTCAGCATCGAGCTCGGCGCGGTGTTCCTCCTCTTCGGCCGACGGCTGCGCCTACTCAGCGCGCTCGCCATCGTCGCCATGCACGTAAACATCATCCTCCTGTGCACAATGCCCTACCTCGAGCCGATGGCGCTGCTACTGCTCTTCGCGCTTCCTTGGCCGCAGCTCCTCGGCAGCGCAAAGATCCCCTCGATCCCCTCGATCACCGCCGAGACCCCGCAGAGCATCGTTCCCCCCCTATGGGTCATCGTCGCGCTCGCGCTTTTCATCGCCCTCGCCTGGCTCTTCGCTCCGCTCGGATGGCGCGGATAGGCAAAACCAACACCGGGCCTAAGAGCGCAGCGTACCGGCAACTCACCGCCTTAACCTGTCTCTTCGCTCAGATCGCATGGCGCGGATCGGCAATCTGAGAGGCCGTAAACCTCTGTTGAGGTGCACTTCCGACCTGATCAGGGTCCACATTGTAGGTCTGTGGGCTGCACGTGCACCTTTTCGCCTCCGCGTTTTACGTCTAGGATCAAAGCACTCCCTCGACGGAGAGAGTGACGAGGAGCCCCTGACGTTGCCGCAATTCGAGGCGTTCGATCCCAAGGTAGAGGTCAATGGCGAGACGGTGTTCTCGATCGTCGATGGCATGGGGGCCTACAAGGAGACCGCCCTGCGGATCCTCCGCGACAACGGCATCAACGCGCCGAAGCCTGGGGACTGGTACCCGCAGCAACACTGGCTCAACGCCTTCCGCGAGATCGCCGAGAACGTCGGCCCCAATACGATCCACCGAATCGGCGTCAAGATCCCGCAGAACGCCCAGTTCCCGCCGCACATCACATCGCTGGCCGCAGCCCTCGAGTCGATCGACGTCGCCTACCACATGAACCACCGCGGCGGTGAGATCGGCCACTACCTCTTCGAGCCGGCGCACGAGGGCTGCGCCCTGCTCCGCTGCGAAAACCCCTACCCCTGCGACTTCGATCGCGGGATCATCGAGGCTATCGCCGGTAAGTTTCGTCCCCCCGGTTCGGTGATCCGGGTCGAGCACGACGACGCGGAACTCTGCCGCAAAAAGGGCGGCAGGGTCTGCGTCTACCGAGTGATCTGGCAATGAGTGCGGGCACCTGCTGCCCCGCGCATCGCTACACTCGACGGCATGAGTGTGCTGCAAGCGATCGCTGACAACCTCTGGCTCGCCGAGGGCCCAAACGTCGTTTTTTTCGGCTTCCCCTACTCGACCCGCATGGTCGTCGCCCGCCTGCCCGAGGGGCTTTGGGTGTGGTCGCCGATCGCCCTCAGCGATGATCTGCGAACCGAAGTCGACGCCCTGGGTCCCGTTCGCTGGCTGGTCTCGCCCAACAAGATCCACCACCTCTTTTTGGGCGACTGGCACCGCGCCTACCCCGACTCCAAACTCTGCGGCCTGCCACAAATCGTGCACAAGCGCGACGACCTCACCTTCGAGATCCACCTGGACGATGCACCGCCACCGGCCTGGGCCGAGCACATCGATCAGGTCATCTTCCGCGGCAGCATTGCCATGGAAGAGATCGTATTTCTCCACCGCAGCTCGGGCACCGCCATCTTCGGCGATCTCATCGAGAACTTTGAGCAGGCCTTCCTGGACGCCAACTGGAAGCGCTGGCAGGCCCGCTGCGCCCATTTCATCGGCATCACGGCGCCCGATGGCAAGGCGCCGCTGGACTACCGGGCCAGCTTTATTCGCCGCGGTCGAGCCCGCGAAGCCCTGATCAAGGTCCTCGCCTGGGCGCCAAGGCGAGTGCTCATGGCCCACGGCACCTGGATCGACGCGATCGGCCCCGACGGCCAGGCCGATGACACGATCGCGCTCGAATTCCTCAAGCGCTCGTTTTCCTGGCTCTCCTGAGAGCGCAAGCCCCAGCTCTTCGCGAGAGCCACATGAAACAAAATTTCGGCCAGCACAAATTATGCACATAGCGAAACTATTATCGACTTGTGCAATTTGTACATAAGATCGACGAATCCGCCCGATACCTCTATTCGATTCGGAGGCAGCGGACGGACTCAGATTTCCAGGTGTAGCGCGAACTACACCTGAAACGCACCCCAGCGCTTGTGCACGACGTCGTCAGCCTTGATCAAGGCGACGACCTCTTCGGCGACCTGATCGGCCAACTCCAGATGGGTCGTAAAACCGACGCACGAAGCGTTGATCTCGCCAAGAACATAGGTATCCGTGCCGTCTGGTGCGGTGTCGAGCATAAAGTCCGCCGTCCAGATCAGCGGGATCGCGTAGCCGCCGAGCTTCTCGAGCATCGTGTCGATATTCTTCTCGACTATGCTCATCAACTCGGGCCACTCGTCGGGCTTTTGGTAGGTGTACCGGGCACCCGAGAAGAGCGTCGCCGAGAAGCTCCCCTCGACCTCTGCGGGCTTCTTGTGCACCACGTAGACCGGCGTCCGGCGGAGCATCAACACCCGGACTTCGCCCTCGACGATACGCGGCATAAAGCGCATGTCGATGATCATACCGCTGGGACCGCCCAGGTACTGCGCACAATAGTCGATGAAGTCCCCCAGGGGCCGCTCTTCGACGTGGTTATCGCGGGCCTCGGTACAGCGCACCATCGTATCCAGGGGCACTCCGGCCTTGCTCTTGCGGGGCTCACCGATCACCTCGACCCGCCAGATGCCCTCACCGGTCGATCCTCGATTTTGCTTGAGAACCCGTACGCCGGTCTGCAGGCTCTGCCGGAAGCTCGATTTGAAGGTCTCGAAGTCGTAGTAGGCGTAGGTATCCTCGAGCACCAGATCGGTGTCGATCAGCTTTGTAAGGGCATTTTTGGCACCGTAGGCGATCATCGCGTCTGGATGCGGAAGACCCTCGACACCGTTGGCCACGAGCTCGCGGAGCATCTGGAAGTAGCCGGTCTCGTCCTTCAGATTGCCGGGGTTGATCCGCGAAATGTACGCAGCTGCGTTCTCGAGGACATAGCGGTAGATCTCACCGCGATTCTCATCGGTATAAAAAATGATCTCGCCACTCCAGTCCTTTTTACGGAGCGACTGAATGATCGGCATCGAGTCTTTGCGGTAGCCATAGGGCCCCTTGTCATTACCGCCGCGCGCCTCAAAGATAACTACATGGTTGCGTTTTTGGACCATTCTGCGCCTCTCCCTCGGATGTTCCTGGAGACAGCGGCATTGTGGGATCGTTTCGTTCTCGGAACAAACGATCAATGGTGACCATACCATTACCTGTGCTAATGAGTGTTCGTGCGCGCATCCTTCGCCCACCTCACCACCTTTGACGCCGTCGCCAGGGCGCTCAGCTTCACCCGAGCCGCGCGTCGCTTGCACATCACCCAAGGGGCCGTCAGCCAGCGCATCCGGGCTCTAGAAGGCGATCTTGGGGTCCAGCTCTTCGAGCGATCAACCCGAGCGGTGCGCCTCACCGCCGCAGGCGAGATCCTGCACCGGGCCACCCGCGACGCCCTGGATCGCGTCGAGGCTGGGCTCGTCGAGATGAACGCCCTCGGCAAGGAGTCCCAGGTCACCGTAAGCTGCTCCCCCTCCTTTGCCATTCGCTGGTTGGTACCTCATTTGGGGGCTCTTCGAGCGGCGGCTCCCGAGGTCAATCTCCATATCGCCGCCGATGATCGCCTGATCGCACCGGGGCCCGGCAGCGTCGATCTGTGCATTCGTTACGGACAGGGCGGTTACGGCGGCCGCGTGCGAAGAATCTGCACCGAGGCCCTGCGCCCGGTCTGCAACCCCCTCTACCTCCGGCATCACCCGATGCGGACGCCCGCCGATCTCGCCAGCGCGATGTTGCTGCACGACGACGTATTATTGGACCATCCCGGGCATCTCGGCTGGCAGGAGTGGCTTTCGCACGCCGGGGTTTCGGGCGTCGACGGCTCCGACGGCCTCCATTTTAGCCACTCCCACCTCGCCCTGGATGCGGCCGCGGCCGGCCAAGGCATCGCTCTAGGGCGCACGATCCTGGTCGAGCGCGACCTCCAAGCGGGACGCCTGGTAATGCCCTTTGGTGACTCTAAAATCGACTCAACGCTCACCTACTGGCTCATAACGCCCTCTGGAGGCCCTACAAACCCCGCCCTCGAGAGTTTTTGTCAGTGGTTTCTACCGATGGTCGGCCGCGAGAACGACGAGAACGACCTCGACCTATAGATATAAAGTGATACTCTTCGCCCCGAGCTACCGATCCCCTCATTCGCGTGTCCATCCTCCTCTACGCGGCGCTCGCCCTGCTCTCAACGGCCGTGATCTGGAGGGGCAGCAAGCTCCTCGAGTCCTCTGCCGAGCAGCTCTCGCGCTATTATGAGCTGCCCGAGATCGTGCACGGAGCAGTGGTCATCGCCATAGGCTCGAGCTTCCCCGAGCTCGCCACCACCGTACTTTCAACACTCGTGCACGGCGAGTTTGAGCTCGGTGCCGCGGCGATCATCGGCTCGGCGATCTTTAATATCCTGGTGATCCCAGGTATCGCCGGCCTGGTGGCACCGCAGGAGCTGCGCACAACCCGGGACCTCGTCTACAAAGAGGCCCAGTTCTATATGCTGGCGGTCGCGCTGCTGCTGCTGTGCTTCTCCCTCGCGGTGATCTACCATCCCGTGGGCCAGGGCTCGACCCAAGGGGCGCTGCTGGGCGTCTTCGATCGCGAACTCGCGATGTTGCCACTTGGCGGCTACCTCCTCTATCTATTCCTGCAATACCAGGACACCGTCGAGTTTGAGCCGCCGCCGCAGGAGCAGGTCATCCGCCCTCTCCAACAATGGCTGTTGCTACTCCTCAGCCTGCTCGTCATCGTCGTCGGCGTTGAGGGTCTGGTGCGTTCGGCACTCGCTTTTGGCGAGATGTTGAATACGCCTAGCTTCCTCTGGGGCCTGACCGTCGTCGCCATCGGCACCTCGGTCCCAGATGCCTTCTTGAGCGTGAGAGCGGCTCGCGCGGGCAGCTCGACCACCTGCATCGCCAACGTGCTCGGCAGCAACGTGTTTGACCTCCTGGTGGCGATCCCCGTGGGCATTCTGGTCGCCGGTGCGGCGACGATCAATTTCTCGCTGGCTGGGCCCCTGATGGCGATCCTCGCGCTCTCGACGGTCGCTCTCTTCATCATGATGCGCACCGGTATGGTGCTCACGCGGCGCGAGTCGGCGCTCTTGCTCGCGCTTTACACCGCCTTTGTCATCTGGATCTCGCTCGAGTCCTTCGCCGTCATCGACCTCGTAGCAAACCTGCCGCCGATGCCCGCAACACCTCAATAGACGCACACGGTGACATCAGCCAAATGGGTCTTTGATGTCATCGTCACGCGTAAGCGTCGAGCCAGGCGTTGGTTTTATCTTTGACGGAGGCTTGGGCTTCGAAGCGGACGCCTTGGACTTGGACTTGGCTTTGGATTTGGACGACCGATGCCGGCGACGCGAGGAGCCCTTCTTGGCGGCGGGCTCCACCTCTGCCTGCTCCTTAGCCCCGCTTGCAGGTTCGACCGGTGAATCGGCGTCGACCACAGGCTTCGCGACCTGGGCGGCATCGGCCTCGGGAGCCGGAACCCCCTGTGAGCCCTCCAGCTCCCCCACCTCGGCGCTCTCAGCCGGATCCTCGCGCTCCTCGTCGTGCAATAGCCACCAGCTACCAAAGCCGGCAGCTCCCAAAAATACGAGGGCCAAGGCGGCGACCGCCAGGCGTGAAGTCTTTGGCGCGGCGACGATCTCGGGCTCCGACTTAGCGCCAAAATCCACCAGCGTCGTGCCGGTCTCGACCTGTTGCGGGGCCGTCGCACCCGAGGCCTCGACGCTGGGAAAGAGCGTCTTCTTGCCCGCCCTCGCCTCGACAAGCGCCTCTTTTTGGCTCTTGATCGTGTCGGTAAAGAGCTCCTGCATGAAGTGACCCAAGCTCAGCGACGAGAGCGCTAACTTGCGCTCACGTGCAAACTCTTCGAGGTCCACCTGGAGCTCCTGCGCCGTCGAGTAGCGCTGGTCTCGATCACGCGCGAGCGCCCGCATGATGATCACCTCGAGGTCCTTTGGAAAATTCGGGAGGTAGGCAGTCGGCGCAGGTGCATCCTCAGTGGCGATGCGCTCGACGAGCTTGAGATCGGCGGCCCCGGCCCAGAGCTGACGGCAAAGCACCAGCTCCCAAAGGATGATGCCCAGCGAGTAAACGTCGGAGCGCCTGTCGAGCGGCTCTCCCCGACATTGCTCTGGGGACATGTAGGGAATCTTGCCCTTGAGCGTGCCCGCCTGGGTCACCTGCCGCCGACTCGCCGCTCGGGCGATGCCAAAGTCGACGAGCTTTACGCCGCCGTCGTAGCTGACGAGCAGGTTGGAGGGCGAGATATCCCGGTGCACGATGCCCAGCGGCTTGCCCCTCGGCCCCTCGCGCTCGTGCGCGTAATGGAGACCAGCCGCCGTCTGCGTAATGATCGCGATGATCTGGTCGAGCGTGAACCAGCCGCCGCGCGCACGCACAGCACGGACGATCCGACGCAGATCCTGGCCTAAGACGTACTCCATCGTGAAGAAGTAGACGCCGTCGTCATCGCCGATCTCGTAGACCTGAGCAATGTTTGGGTGCTGGAGACGAGCCGCGAGGCGAGCCTCGTGCAGGAACATCTCGACGAAGTCCTCGTCCTGGAGGAAGTGGGGGAAGATACGTTTGAGGGCGACGATCTTCTCGAAGTCGTGGGCCGACCGGGTGCGCGCAACGTAGAGCTCTGCCATTCCGCCAGTGGCGATTCGATTGATAATCTCGAATTTTCCGATCCGAGATCCAACGCTGTGCAGGCCAACCACCGCCTTGATTGTACCGCCAAACGCGAAACGAGGGTCAGCTTCAAGAGGATCGAAGTCGCTCGTTTAGGGCGTAACACCGCCCTCGTGGCCAGAGGGGGTCACAAACCCCATGTATGATTTCGTACAGAACCCTCGATCGCCATACTGATGATAGTGGCCCGTAAATGTGCAATTAAGCATCTTCGGAACCTCCGGGCAACGCCGCTGTCTGCCTTACCACAGACCCAGGACGAGCCGCCTCCGCGACTCCATCCCCAGAGGAAAACCGTCATGCGCCGATTCTATTTCGCGGCGCCATTGCTCTTGAGCGCCTTTGGTGTTCTGACAATGGCCCACGCTGCTCCCCCCATGCCCGCCAGCGATAGCGAGGATGTCAGCGAGTGCATCCTCCTAAACCAGGAAGACGTGCCCGCCGGTATTGCCTTCAGCTTCAACAATACCTGCGATACCCCGGTCCGCTGCGACTTTAGCTGGGCCCTGCGCTGCGATGCCGACGAGGCCACCGGCGCCGAAGCCCGTCTCACCAGCTATCACTTCAGCCTCCAGGCCGGCCACAGCCGGACCTATATCGCCGATACTGCCGCCTGTGGTGATGATGGCTGGAGCCTCGGCGAAGACATCTGGAATTGCATCGAGCACTGACAACCCAGCGTCCCACGAAAAAAGCCGGCCAACACGATGAGCCGCGTTGACCGACTGTTGGCACCAAGTGGCACCAAGTGGGCACTATCCTCTTAGGACTTCGCCTCTTGAGCCTTCATGCGCTCCATCATTTCGTCCAGCGACAGGTCCTCGGTGTGGGTTGCGATGCCCCACATATAGCCAGAGGGGTCGACCACTGCGCCGTAACGATCGCCCCAGAACATCTGCCCCACTGGCAGCACGGGCTGGGCAGCCGCACCGGTCGCCCGAGCAAAGGCAGCGTCGACGTCTTCGGTGTAGTAATGCAGGGAGACAGCGGCCCCACCGAGCGTCGTCGCCGACTTTTGTCCGGCCTCGGGCCACTCATCGGCGAGCATCAGCAGCGAGTCACCGATCTTGATCTCGGCGTGCATCAACTTGCCGTCAGGACCGGGCATACGCGTCAGCTCGGTCGCACCGAAGGCCGACTTGTAGAACTCGATCGCAGCGGCGCCATCCGAGACCACGAACGAAACGATCACCGAGTGGTACTGAGAGGGCTTCTTGGCGGTCGCCGGCGTGCCTGCGATCGCCTTCCAGGCCGGCTCGGCCTTCTTGCCCTTTTTACCTTTCTTGCCTTTTCTGCCCTTCTTGGCTGGCGCAAAGGCCAGCTCGGCGCGCTGCATCATCTGCTCGTCGCTGAGCTCCTCTAGATGCGTCGCGACCGACCACTTATGACCGAAGGGATCGATCACCGAAGCGTAGCGATCGCCCCAAAACATGTCCTCCGGCGGCATCGCAGCGGTCGCACCAGCGCCGACCAGGGTCGCGAAGACGGCGTCGACATCATCGACATAGGTCATGAGCCCCGCCGAGGTGCCACCGATGGTGAGCGGCGACTTCATTCCGTGCTCGAGGTTCTCCTCGTCGATCATGACGATCGAGTCGCCGATTTTGATCTCAGCGTGCATCGACGTACCCCCGGGCCCGGGCATCACGGCCATGCGCTCGGCCCCCAGCGTCGAGACATAAAACTCAACGGCTTGGTCCACCCCCTTAACCGTGATCTGCGGCGTGAGCGTATGATAACCATCCGGAATCGGCGAAACAGGGGCCTTGGCGGGCTCCACGGCCTCGGCGACCGGCGCTGCTGTGGACGCGGGCTCGGGTGTCGCGCTGTCAGCCTTGTTACCGCTGCAGCCAAAGACCGGTGCAGAGATGAGAAGAACGAAGAGAGAGAGGGTCTTGGTGTGGGTCATCGTGAACCTTGGGTCTCGTGAGGCCGGCGAGATTCCCAGATACCTGAGCCGATGTCCAGCATCATTCGCAGGCTAGCAAATCTATCAAACCTGTTCGTTTCATGATTTTTGAGGGAACTAAACAACGTACAGAACCATCATGGATTTTCCGGATTTGCCTAGGCACGAGCACCGAGTGCCCCTCCTCGAGGGGCAACCGTCGCCAAGACAGCTACATAACCTCAGCCGCCGACGAGGTGACCGCTCAACATTTTGGGGGCCACCCCTGTGAGCGCGATGGATCGCGTTTGACGATCTGATAGACAAACTCTGCGCAGATCACAGCGATGATCGCACCCGCGAGTGCATCGACGGCGTAATGCCAACCAAAGGCGATCGTCGCCAAAAAGGTGATGCTCGTAACGACCAACATCACCAACGCGTAAAGCGGCAGCAAACGGATCGCGATATAGCCCATAACGACCATATGCCCGACATGCAGGCTGGGAAACGCTGCGATGCCCGCGAAGGGCCGCCCCTTGACCGGCAGACCGGCCTGAAGCATCGGCAAATTTTCGGTATAGACCTTCTTGATGAAGCGCTGGGCGCCGCCAACCCTGGATTCGTTGACCCAGGCAAAACGCTCTGGCTCCATAAAAAATGGGCCCATGCTCGGATAGCCAACCGTGACCAAAATGGCCGTAATGTAGGTCAGGCAAGTCGCGCCAAAAACCCAGCGCAGGGCCATGATATCCCGCCGGAGATAGCCGATCCAGAGGAGCGCGATCATCCACACATAACCGTGATTGTAGGTATTCGCGAGGAATGTCCTGACAAACTCGTTGTTCTGAGTGTAATGCTCGAGCCAGGGTGCAAATGCATCGCCAAAGATCGCCGAGTCCCAGGCCTGATAGAGCGCGTCGCCGATCTCTGGGTTGAGTGCGGGGATCCGGACCTTGATATTGGAGTAGACGGCGAGGTTGGCGAAGAGCAGGAGCAGTCCCCGACCAAATTCCAGGTCGATCGCCGACATCGACACCCAGCTCTGTGGATCGCCAAACACGATCCGCTTCACCTTTTGCAACAAGGGTGCGCGTGGACGCCACGTCTCGGCGAAGACAAACAGAATCCTGCTGGAGATCACCATCAGCAGCCCAAAGCTGGCGAAATACTTGAGGTAGCGGACGAAGACGGCGCGAAAATCGAACCCCAGTCCCGCGCTCAGGCACCACCCCGCGCCAAAGATCCACAGCCCCACCAACAGCCATTCCTCGGGACGTATCGCCCGGACAACGCGCAGGATCCAACGGCCTGCACCCATCGGTCTCGGCTCCTGTGCAGTGGGGGGCGAAGCGTCGCTCGGATCGGTACCAGCGTTTCGCGCGTTAGAGGAGGGCGCATCAACCATGCAAACCCAGAACAGATACAACGCGTCCGCCATCATGTCCACCGACGATGCGCTGCCGATCCAGAGCCACGCCTTGGCGAGCGTCTTCCGGCGAAGTAAGGATGGTTTCGTCCTTCTGCCAACGCAGGCGTATGCGCCTCAGCGGGCCTTCGATCGGTATTTGCAGCCATTTCGAGCCACATCCAGCTGTCGACGCGCGGGTTTTGCCCAGCGCGAATCATCGACGCCCAGGGCCGGCGTCCTCACCTGCATCGCAGCGCGCGGACATGCGGTTCCTCCGCGTGAGCAGACCCTCGCACCGTAACCGATCGATCGCGAAACAATTCAGAGCGGCCGCCATCGACTGATCAAGTCGATGGCGACCAGCACGATGCGGACATACCTCGCACATCTGCTTGCTGACGGACTACTTCTTGGCGGCCGCGATCATGCCATCAATCGGCAGGTGATACTTGCCGTCAGGAAGGAGCTTCGCACCACAAATCGTAGCAAAAGCCGCATTGCGAGCACACCAGTCCTTGACCTGGGGTGTACGAGTCGCGAAGATCTTGTGATTCATACCGAGCGGCCAAGCGCCGACAAACGAGGCCGTGCGGTTCGCGAGCGGCGAGTTGCTGCGGAGCATGTGGTAGGATTGCTTTTGATCGCGCCAGAAGAGGCCAAAGGCGAGACCGTCAACAACGCCGTTGGGCGAGACCCCCTCGACCATGAAGTTGCCGGTGAGTGTGCAATCGTGAAGATCGTACTCTTTGGTGATGATGTGATCGAAGGGCGGGATTCCGCTGATCGTGATCCAACCCCGGGTACCATTGGACTCCTGGTACTCGAAGGCAAATTCGGCCTCGTCGCGACCGTCGTAGAAGAGAGTGATCTGCAGCCGTCCGGCGCCTAAGCGGCTGAAACGGTTGGAGCTGAGGTTATCGGTGACAAAGGTTGGTGCGCTCATTGTTGTTCTCCTTGCCCACTGATGTGGGCAGTATTCGAGTCTGTTCGTGTGTGTACTGGTTCCTGCGCGATGCGCAGTTCTCGGCATTAAGGTGGACCGAGAGCCACAGTGTCCCCAAGAGGACATAACTATCGATCGTTCTGCTTTACGAAGTGCACGCGTCTCACATCAGCGCATCGACCTTGCGTGCCAACGATGCGCTCCCCAGGTCCTAAACACTGGCGCGGGAGATTCTTACGCGGCATCGAAAAAAAGAGGACAATTGTCGAGAATAACGCCCCTGTGCCTCTTTAGGACGAGTTAGGACGGACCCGGCGACGGCGACGGCGATGACAAAATCGCGCAAAATGCTTGACGGAGACAAAGATCGCGTGATACTGCCCTTCTCGATGAAGATGACCTCACAGGAGCTGTCCCAGGAGCCTCTCGCTCTCAACCTGCTCCAAGGCTCCAAAGGGCTCAAGTCGCGTGAGTCACGCCAACTATTTCGAGTCGCGCCTTTCCCGCTCGCAGCCATCGCGGCGCCCTTTGCGCTTTTTTTCCTCACAGGAATGATGTGCGTCTCAAAACCTAACCCATTCATTAATAAATGCGGCAATACCGTCACCGAAATTGAGAACAATGAAGAATGTGATGACGGCGATGGCCACAATAGTGACGCACATAAATGCACAGAGAGCTGCCAGATCGCTGTCTGCGGCGATGGGTTGGTTTTAGAGGGCGTTGAGATCTGTGACAACGGCGATGCAAACTCCGAAGAAGGCCCCTGCTCACTCGACTGCGAACCCGTGATCGAAGGTTGCGGCGACGGCATCGTCCAGGCTGACGAGGAATGCGATGATGGCTCGGAGAACCAGGTTCAAGGTGAGTCGTACGGAAAGTTTTGTGCCTACAACTGCACCTTGCAAGCTCATTGTGGCGATGGCATCGCCCAGGCCCCCTGGGAGCAGTGTGACGACGCCAACTCAGACCCAGAGGACGCCTGCAGCAACGAGTGTGCGGTGACCTCATGCGGCGACGGCATCGTCCAGCTGACCCAGGGCGAAGAGTGTGATGACGGAAACCATGACTCAACCGACAGCTGCCTAGATGACTGCACCGCGGCGGCCTGTGGCGACGGCTTCGTCTGGAAGGGTATCGAACAGTGCGATGACGCGAATTTTGTGAACACAGACCTCTGCCTAGATACATGTATTTGGTCACACTGCGGAGATGGCTATCTCTATGACGGCCCAGGCGAATGGTGCGATGACGGCAATACCATTGACGATGACGGCTGCACCAACAGCTGCGACATTGATCGGCTTATTTTCGTCACCGAAGACTGGTGGGGGGGAGCCGAATTAGGCGGTATCGGCACCGCGGGGACCCGCTGCTGGGCGCGGGCGGATGCAGCTGGCCACCCACGCCCGATGGCCTTTCAAGCCTGGCTCAGCGACGGTGAAAAGTCCCCGTTGGACTACCATCATGGCGACGGCCGCTACGTGCTCTCGACCGGGCAGGTGGTCGCCGAAAACTGGGAGGATCTCGTCGACGGCGAGCTCGCACACGCGATCGATCGCAGCGCCAAAGGTTTGCTCGTCGAAGGGCTCGTGTGGACCGCGACGGCGCCGGATGGAAGCTCCTACCCGGATGGAAATTGTGGCGGCTGGAAGGACGCAGAAGATGAACTCGGCCTCCACGGCTGGAGTGACCTCACCGACGGCGGCTGGACCCGCTATTTGGAGGGGGTGCCTTGCGACAGCGCCGGGCACCTCTACTGCATCGAGGCCTTTTAGGGGCCTCGTAAAAACGAAACGGACTTCAACATGAGAACCCAAAAACGATTCAAGAATACCCCTCTGTGCCTATTCGTAGTGGCAACGGCGCTCACGTTCACAGGCGGATGCAAGCCTGCCGAGGAAAACGCGACCTCTGCGACCGAGAGCAGCACAAGCACAACAACGACGCTCAGTGGCTCCGAGAGCGAGAGCGCAAGCGACTCGGCAGAGGGCACGACCGCAGCGACCGCAGCGACAAGCGAGAGCTCCGGTGAGGGCACAACATCTTCTAGTACGTCAGAGACCTCCACCTCGGGGGATGAACCTTCCGAGTGTGGAAACGGAGTGGTCGAGGGGCCTGAGCAGTGCGATCTCGGCCCAGAGAATGCGGACAACGAGAAGTGCACGAGCGTTTGTCTCGACGCGGTATGTGGGGATTCCTTCATCCAGGACGTGCTCGGCGAGCAGTGCGACAACGGGTACGAACTGAACAACGACCACAATTCTTGTCTCGGAGACTGCACAAAAGCCTCTTGCGGCGACAACAAGCTCTGGATCGGCGTCGAAGAGTGTGATCAAGGCGAGGACAACCAGGCGGGGGTCTACGGCAAATGCGACCCGATTACGTGCGCGTGGGGGGAACATTGCGGCGATGGCATCACCCAATTTCCTTATGAAGAGTGTGACCTCGGCGAGGAAAATGGAAGCGAGGACGGCGCCTGCTCCGAGATGTGCACACTTGCGGGCAATATGGTCTTCGCGACAAGCGCTTCCTTTCCTGGCCAAATCGGCGCCGGGGGCATCGAGGCTGCGGATGCCGCCTGCGTCGAGGCTGCCGCCAACGCCAAGATCGCCAACGCATCGGCATTCCGCGCCTGGATCAGCGACGGCGAACACTCTCCCGCGAACTGGAACCCGAAACCCGCGGGCCCCTTTATCCTCCCGAATACCACCATCATCGCCGCCTCGTGGTCCGATCTCGTCGACGGCGAACTCGCCGCACCGATCGACGTACTCGAGACCGGCTCAAAGGTCGACGCGACGCCCTTTTATGCCTGGACTGGTACTCACGCAGAAGGCACCACGATTGAGGCTCACTGCTCGAAGTGGTCCTCGGATGGAAAACAACACAAGGGAGTATGGGGGCGCCTAGGGGCAGCTGACGATGGGTGGACCGAGCACGGTGTGACATACTGTCAGCAATTAGCCCGCCTGATTTGCATTGAACAATGAGCCGACGAAGTAAACGGATCAACACAACCGACGAGTCAGGCCAGCAACGGACCCGGCGACGGCGATGACAAAATCGCGCAAAATGCTTGACGGAGACAAAGATCGCGTGATACTGCCCTTCTCGATGAAGATGACCTCACAGGAGCTGTCCCAGGAGCCTCTCGCTCTCAACCTGCTCCAAGGCTCCAAAGGGCTCAAGTCGCGTGAGTCACGCCAACTATTTCGAGTCGCGCCTTTCCCGCTCGCAGCCATCGCGGCGCCCTTTGCGCTTTTTTTCCTCACAGGAATGATGTGCGTCTCAAAACCTAACCCATTCATTAATAAATGCGGCAATACCGTCACCGAAATTGAGAACAATGAAGAATGTGATGACGGCGATGGCCACAATAGTGACGCACATAAATGCACAGAGAGCTGCCAGATCGCTGTCTGCGGCGATGGGTTGGTTTTAGAGGGCGTTGAGATCTGTGACAACGGCGATGCAAACTCCGAAGAAGGCCCCTGCTCACTCGACTGCGAACCCGTGATCGAAGGTTGCGGCGACGGCATCGTCCAGGCTGACGAGGAATGCGATGATGGCTCGGAGAACCAGGTTCAAGGTGAGTCGTACGGAAAGTTTTGTGCCTACAACTGCACCTTGCAAGCTCATTGTGGCGATGGCATCGCCCAGGCCCCCTGGGAGCAGTGTGACGACGCCAACTCAGACCCAGAGGACGCCTGCAGCAACGAGTGTGCGGTGACCTCATGCGGCGACGGCATCGTCCAGCTGACCCAGGGCGAAGAGTGTGATGACGGAAACCATGACTCAACCGACAGCTGCCTAGATGACTGCACCGCGGCGGCCTGTGGCGACGGCTTCGTCTGGAAGGGTATCGAACAGTGCGATGACGCGAATTTTGTGAACACAGACCTCTGCCTAGATACATGTATTTGGTCACACTGCGGAGATGGCTATCTCTATGACGGCCCAGGCGAATGGTGCGATGACGGCAATACCATTGACGATGACGGCTGCACCAACAGCTGCGACATTGATCGGCTTATTTTCGTCACCGAAGACTGGTGGGGGGGAGCCGAATTAGGCGGTATCGGCACCGCGGGGACCCGCTGCTGGGCGCGGGCGGATGCAGCTGGCCACCCACGCCCGATGGCCTTTCAAGCCTGGCTCAGCGACGGTGAAAAGTCCCCGTTGGACTACCATCATGGCGACGGCCGCTACGTGCTCTCGACCGGGCAGGTGGTCGCCGAAAACTGGGAGGATCTCGTCGACGGCGAGCTCGCACACGCGATCGATCGCAGCGCCAAAGGTTTGCTCGTCGAAGGGCTCGTGTGGACCGCGACGGCGCCGGATGGAAGCTCCTACCCGGATGGAAATTGTGGCGGCTGGAAGGACGCAGAAGATGAACTCGGCCTCCACGGCTGGAGTGACCTCACCGACGGCGGCTGGACCCGCTATTTGGAGGGGGTGCCTTGCGACAGCGCCGGGCACCTCTACTGCATCGAGGCCTTTTAGGGGCCTCGTAAAAACGAAACGGACTTCAACATGAGAACCCAAAAACGATTCAAGAATACCCCTCTGTGCCTATTCGTAGTGGCAACGGCGCTCACGTTCACAGGCGGATGCAAGCCTGCCGAGGAAAACGCGACCTCTGCGACCGAGAGCAGCACAAGCACAACAACGACGCTCAGTGGCTCCGAGAGCGAGAGCGCAAGCGACTCGGCAGAGGGCACGACCGCAGCGACCGCAGCGACAAGCGAGAGCTCCGGTGAGGGCACAACATCTTCTAGTACGTCAGAGACCTCCACCTCGGGGGATGAACCTTCCGAGTGTGGAAACGGAGTGGTCGAGGGGCCTGAGCAGTGCGATCTCGGCCCAGAGAATGCGGACAACGAGAAGTGCACGAGCGTTTGTCTCGACGCGGTATGTGGGGATTCCTTCATCCAGGACGTGCTCGGCGAGCAGTGCGACAACGGGTACGAACTGAACAACGACCACAATTCTTGTCTCGGAGACTGCACAAAAGCCTCTTGCGGCGACAACAAGCTCTGGATCGGCGTCGAAGAGTGTGATCAAGGCGAGGACAACCAGGCGGGGGTCTACGGCAAATGCGACCCGATTACGTGCGCGTGGGGGGAACATTGCGGCGATGGCATCACCCAATTTCCTTATGAAGAGTGTGACCTCGGCGAGGAAAATGGAAGCGAGGACGGCGCCTGCTCCGAGATGTGCACACTTGCGGGCAATATGGTCTTCGCGACAAGCGCTTCCTTTCCTGGCCAAATCGGCGCCGGGGGCATCGAGGCTGCGGATGCCGCCTGCGTCGAGGCTGCCGCCAACGCCAAGATCGCCAACGCATCGGCATTCCGCGCCTGGATCAGCGACGGCGAACACTCTCCCGCGAACTGGAACCCGAAACCCGCGGGCCCCTTTATCCTCCCGAATACCACCATCATCGCCGCCTCGTGGTCCGATCTCGTCGACGGCGAACTCGCCGCACCGATCGACGTACTCGAGACCGGCTCAAAGGTCGACGCGACGCCCTTTTATGCCTGGACTGGTACTCACGCAGAAGGCACCACGATTGAGGCTCACTGCTCGAAGTGGTCCTCGGATGGAAAACAACACAAGGGAGTATGGGGGCGCCTAGGGGCAGCTGACGATGGGTGGACCGAGCACGGTGTGACATACTGTCAGCAATTAGCCCGCCTGATTTGCATTGAACAATGAGCATCAACTCCACACAGTAAAATAAAACAACAATCTCCAAGCCCCACTGCACCATGCCATTATCCATCACTCTCCCTACGCTCCTCATCTTTGCCCTCACGACCTTGGCCCCCGAATCCGAGGCACAGCCTCCAGGGCGCGGCGAGTCCAGCAGCACCGCAACTTCGCCCCTTCCTCCGAAAACGATGCCTCCACAGGGGAGCGGCCTTAATCCCTACAGTGACTGGGCGGTTCGGCTTGCGGCGGCGATCGATGCGACCAATGATCGGCCCGAACATGCCCCAAACCTCGCCCTGCTCCTAAGCGAAGCGCCCACATTTACCGAGGCGCTCGGCGACGACGCGGCCGGCCGCCGGAGGCGAAACGACGGTCTACTCACCCTCGCTCGTGCCTATCTCGTGGGCGGCGACAAATCGCGAGCCGCAGAGACGATGGACGACGCGCTCCGCAGCGCCGGCTCGGACAGGCTCGACGCCGAGCGATACGGCCCAAGTCTCGCAGCACTTCACCGCACTCGAAAGGCCGAGCTGACGGGCGCCGGTAATGCGACCATTAAGATCGACTGTGCAACCCCCTGCCGGGTCTTTATCAATGAGCATCCTGCGCCCGCGTACTCGCGCAACCTGCTCATTGGAGCATATCGCGTCCGTATTGTCTCCTCAACAGGCGCTCACCCGCCTGGTGATGAGGTCGTCATCGCCGAAGCCGGTCAGGTCCACCACATCACCTTTCCGCTTGCCCCCGAAGGACCCGCCCTGCTCAGCGTCAAGCCTGCAAGCCCGCCGGTAAGCGACACAAACGACACAAAGAGACATCCCCGGTCACAACACAGCGGCCGCACCCTGCCCCGGTGGGTCGAGATCACCGCAGTCGTCGGCGGTACTGCACTCGCGGGGGCCGGCACATTCCTCCTGCTCGCCGAAGATCGCTGCATTGGCGACGTGCAAGCCCTCCCAACAGCAGCCGCTCCGGCTGGCTGCCCCAACGTATACGGCGGACGAACCCTGGGTATCGCGATGATCGGCGCAGGCGCGGCCGTTGTTGCCGGCGGTGTGCTCACCCTGTCGATCGACGAAAGCCGGCTTCGACGTCGCCCGCGGACCGATGCCGCAGTTCCTGTCCAAAGGTTCATGATCGGCTACTCGCGCCGCTTCTAGATCCGGTCCCCGAGGCTCACGCGATCTCCCGCAGCACCCCCCAGTGTCGAAGGCACCGGCGTTCCTGCGCAACCATGCCGACTAAAACCCGAATCTCTACCTCCTAGACCCCTGTACAAGCGATTCTAGGGCCAACTACGCAAATCCCTTGTCACCCGTACGAGACCGCGCTATAAGCTTCGTCCTCAATCTTCGGGCGCGTAACTCAGTGGTAGAGTGCCACCTTCACACGGTGGAAGTCACAGGTTCGACCCCTGTCGCGCCCATACGCAGAACGCCGCCTAGGAGGCCCTAGGCGGCGTTTTACGTTCTCATGGGCCTCGTGTTGTCACCTGTGTTGTCACCTGTTTTAAATGCGCTGATCACGCGGCCCCTTGGTGACGTCGGACCGAGGAGATCTATGAGATCGTCTCCAGTGTCCGGGCGCAGGTGCGCGTATCGCTCGGTCGTAGTGATGTTCGCGTGACCGAGCCACTTTTGGATCACCTGCACGGGCACTCCGCGCATCATTGCGTGGGAGGCGAAAGTGTGCCGAAGCATGTGCGGGTGTACGTGCTTGCCGATGCCTGCCACTTCGGCCGTCTGAACCAGGACCCGACGGAATTCATCCGGCCGATGGTATCCGCCTTGCTGGCCTGGAAAGACGAGGTCACCGTCCGCAGCCGCTCCGCGGTGGGAGCGAAGTGCCGCGACGAGGTCGCTACAGAGCGGCACCGAGCGAGGCCGAGCGCCTTTGGTCGCCTTGACCCTCAGTGCACCCCCTGGGAGGCGCCTGACCGAGCGTGAGACGCGAACGTACGCACGCAGCCCACTGAGGTTGAGGTCACGCCAGCGTAGCTCCTGCAGCTCGCCATGGCGGATTCCCGTGCGAACCGCTGCCAAGACCAGCACACGCCACTCTTGCGGTGTCGCGGCAATGAGAGCAGCAGCCTCATCAAAGTCGAGGAAGGCGGGGTCGCGCTTGTCGAGTTTCTCCATCTTGATCCGCGGCAGCTTGTTGAGCAGCTCATAATCCGCCGCGAGTCCCAGAACTGCACGCAGGAGCCCGAGGATGTTGTTGATCGTCTTAGGGCTGAGTCCACTGCCCTTGCGCCGCTTACTGACCGGTGTATCTCTTCGAGCGAGTGAGCGACGGGAGGTCGCACGCTCCCCCCGAGGTGCCCTAAGTTGGGCCCGCAGGGCATCGATCTGCAGCCTCCCAATCCTGTCGATCCGTAGGTGACCGAGCGCAGGCATAAGGTGGTTGCGAAGATCGCGCTCCTTATTTCGGTAGTCGGACAGGTTTGGATCTTGGACCACCAAGTAGCGCTTGGCGAACTCGGCGAAGGTCGGCGTCTCTGGTGCCGATGGCGTCATCATGATGGGGCTCAGCTGCCCCTCGGTGGTGATTGCAGGGTCGTTCGAGACCTCCTTGATGTGTTTATACTCAGTGATCATCTCGGATTCGATCGTCATCGCCTCAGCCTTGAGGTGATGACGACGATCGAGGTAGCGACGACGGTGGAACGTACCGCCGCCGCGGATCACACGGATCTCCCAATAGGGTCTCCCGCGAAGGGAAACTTGTTTGACACTCATCGCGTACTCTTCTTCGAATGGGTGCCAGATCGCTTGCACGCGAGCCAGTCTAGCAGCGTTCGCCGATGAAATCGCCAGGTTCCACCGAGCTTACGAACGCCAGGGATCGCTCCCTTGTTGACCAGACGGTAGAGCGTGTTCTTGGAAACTCCGGTGATGTTTAGGGCCTCACGGAAGCAGATCAACACGCTTTGCTGCGGCTCTATGACTCGTGATGCAAACGTTGTTGGCAGCCCCTCGAGGCCGTTGTCTGACCTATTCCTCGCTTTGGCTGAATTGGGTCCCAAGTCGGCGAGTTTTGCGAGCTGAGCTGCATCATAGACTGTTAACATTCGTTGATTCTCTCTTCCTGACTGGTTCACGCATGGGATACAGGGGGCTCTATCTCCACGTGGATATGGTGTTCGTGCCCTTGGGCTCTCTTGCACAGGCCCTGAGCGATGAACTCGGGATCATTGAAGAGCACCCGCGATGTAAGTGGTTGCGCCAGGAACGCGCGCAGTTGCCCCGCCGCCGCGATACGATCGTACTCAGGGTCTTTGTAGGTGATTCCGCCAGCGCTGCCATCTCTTCGCGGAAGCCGTAGGTCACAGGCAAGGCCGCACTCATGACCCTTGTGGTCCGACGTCGGTCCCCCTTGGGGCAGGCTTACATCGTTGATCGTGATCGGTGTGCACTGCGATCCGTAGACTTTGCCAGCAGCTCGAATTGTGTCTGCGAGCCACGAGGTGCCGAAATCGTGATGGTCGAGAAGATCCGTGATTTCGTAGTTCACGAAGCCCGGCCCAGATGCTGGCATTTTCATCCAGCGGGGAGCATTTGGGTCTACGAGCCACTTGGCGTTTCTGTCGACGAGGCCCGCCCCGCGAACGACGTGCTGCCCTCGCAAGATCGAGCTTACGAGTTTGAGCGCATTTATCAGCGCTGCATCGACGTCTCCGCTACCAGCGGCCCACCAAAAGCCAAGCGCGATCAGACGACGACGAACAGCGATCACATCATGTCGTCGATTCGGTGCGCCCATGCCCACGTTCGCCGAGAGGTGCACAGTCGCGACAAGGGGCGTCGATTTCCTGCGCCATGCAATAATTCCGACGACTGCGACGCCTAACGTGGTCGCTCCTACGATCTGCCAACTCTTCATCGGGCACCTACTGCGACCAGCTTCGGATCAAAGGCTTGCGCAACATTCGTGAACACGGTCATGTGTTCTGGCGCCCGCTACACCCGAACACGATGATGAGGCGTACAGCAATCGCGAAGCACAGCCGCACGTGCCGGTGAGCGTCCGATCTGTGTCCACGTCCACCATGAGACGGCCTGCAGGGGCGCGGGCAACTCAGCGAGTTGCGCGACCATCTGCTCTGCCGTGGTAGCAGAAGCTCCAAGGGTCGGAATAACCGTAAATCCCAGCTCGCGATAGGAATCGATGCAGCGCTGAATAAATCCTGCGTCCTTCGAGCCGGCGACGTCGTAACACTGAGGCATCGCGGCATCGAGTTGGACCAGTACATCCCATGGCAACGGAGCCAGGTCCGCCCGACCGTGCGAACTCAGCATCAAGGGTTTGCGAGGGCCCTTTCGGATTGCATCGATAAGGACGCCGGCGCGCCGACGCATCGGCTCCTCACCGAACTCCTGCGTGCTCCAGCTCTTCGCCTCGATGTCGAGGCAGTAGCCCGTGAGAACGGGCGACTCGAGTACAGAACGGGTGTGCTGGGCAAACTCCTCGACCCTCGAAGGGATCGGCCAGCCCCACCCCCAAATTTCGATCTTGTAGGCAGAGCCACGGGGATTGATTCGCTCTGCAAGAGCCTCGATCGCCTTGCGATCGCGGGAAATCCATCCCTCTAGGCCGGGCTTCATGACACCTGTTTGCACGAGCACCCAGGTGATGCCGAGCTCGCGGAGGGCCTGCGCTGGCGCGTCGTACAGGGCATGCTCGATGAAGACGCCTTTTTTGATCCGGCGACGCCTAGCGCGCAAGATGCCCAAAGCGCCCGCGACTCCAAGCGCGAAACCGAAACCGAAGCCCGCTGCCTTCTTATGAGTGGTGTTCATGATCAACTCCGCTTAATCCGCTGAGCTGTACCGTTGACGGGCTGCCCAAGCCATACACGGCGTACCGTAATGATGATTGAAATCGTTCCGCCGATGATCGCACCGAGTACCGCGGCGTTCACCGTATCTGTACCTACTTTTTTCACTACTTGGCCCGTTGTTCGCAGACTCTGGCCTAATTCGTTCATCTCTGTCCTCCTCGTTTCTAGGCCGCGCTGGCTTCGCTATTTGTACTGTCTCTAAGAAAACGCCAAAGTCGACTACGCCGATAACCGCGATTCACGATCGATTGGTGATCCAGTGCCCCGTAGGTCGCAGAAAGCGTACCGATCCCCGCCCACGCTGTGCGCACGCTCATCTCGATCTCGGTTCCTGGGTTGATCGTTGCTTCGACCGTCGACACGTAGGCCAGAACGTCGAGCCACAGATTGATCCACGGGACATGACTCGGGATGTCGGGATCGAGGCGACCGGGAACGAGATCGTAATGGTAGTGGAGAGCCACGTCGGCCCAAAACAAGAGCAACCCACCAAACTCGGGGTTGAAATTGTGCAAGGGCGCGGGCAGTCCGGGTGCATTCACGCCTGGATCCAGAACGGCGCCGAGTACCAGGTCCTCGATCGTCTGCCTGATGGCGGCGAGTTTGCTTGCAGAGACATCGGGAACGGGCAGATCGATGTTAATGAGTTCACCGCCCCACGGATCGTATTGGCCCTCATCCTCGCCCCCGCCCTCGTTATCGCCGACCGAACCACCTTGCCCGTCAGCGCCCGAGGTCCCGGATCCCGAGCCCTGGCCAACCCCACCACCCGAGCCGCCGCCGACTCCACCTCCCCCCTGACCGCCGCCGCCAGAGCTTCCGCTTCCGCTGCCGCCGCTTCCTGCACCGGAACTGCCGGACGAGCCGGAACTACCGGAGCTGCCGGAGCTCGTCCCATCACCAGCCGAGCTGCTACCACCGCCCGAAGTGCCGCTCGAGGAGCCGCCCGGTTCGCTGGCAGTGCCACCATTGCCTCCTTCTGAGCCCGCGGGCCCACTTGGAGGATAAACGCCCAGAATCGAGTCACCGCCACCACCACCCAGACCGAAGCCCCAACCATTGCCTCCGGCGGCGGCGCGCGAGTAGAGCCAATAGAGGCCGAAGCCCACAGCCCCAACCGCAGCGGCAGTACCGGCGGCAACACCTATCGTTGATCGTACAATTCCCATGATTCTATCTCCCTAGCGGAACGAGTGTGTGCACGAAGGCGCGAGCACTCTCGTGGGGCTCCGCCGCTTGGATTGTGAGCCCCATCGCTCGGGCCTCCTCCAGACTTATCGGATACGAGTGCGTCGTCTCGCCTGC
>CAYYUP010000023.1:0-23741 GCA_964474905.1 uncultured Nannocystis sp.
CGGTTCAGTAAATTCCCTGCGTTCGTGTCTCATCCATCATTGGCAGTTGGGGATCGGTGACCACTCCAGAGAATCTGGCATCATCGAAGCTACACCAGGGCCTCTCCCGAGTCCGTACTCAATGAACCTCGCCGGTCCAACGGTCAACGGTCAACGGTCAACGGTCAATGCCGACAACGAGTTCATCGGCAACGCAAACGCATCCGGCTGTAGGACAAGACACGAGACCGACTGTTGAGGAGATCTCTCCCCGCCATAGGGATTTTGAGAAGCAGGAGCGCAATCCACAAAGCCCGCGCCAGTTTGTCGATCACGACCCAACACCCGCGTATCAGGCGTAGCAACGTTTCACGCGATCTCTACCAGCACACTGAGGTGTCGGTTTGAGCCATCGATTTGGCTGTCCTGTTTGGATGACTCGCGGTGGCATGCCACTAGCTACCAGCGGCCTTGGCTAGTATCGTCGCCACCCACAAGAGGTCGACGAGCATCACACTCCGGCAAAAAGGAGTGACATGCGAACCCAGACCTTTCACCGCTTCACAGGACTGCCTGCCATGCAACGAAAGCCCCTCCCACTGCGGGTCGCAGTCGTCCAGATGAACGCCCACCTCGCCTTCGAAGGCCCAGGCAAGCTCCACCTCAAGGAGCCCTTCGCCGAGCCCCACATCAGCCAGCTCCACGTCCGTCTCCTGCCGGGTACCCCCCTCCTCGAGGATCTCGAACGTCTCCAGCAAGCCGTGGCCCAAGCCTACCAGGATGGCCTCCTCTCCCGCCTGAGGGCAATCCTCGACTACTGTGCGATCTACCAAACTCAGCTCGTCGTCTTCCCTGAATACTCGATCCCCGGAGCTCTCCTCCCCCAGCTACGCCTCATCGCGACTCAAACAGGCGCCACCCTCGTCGCCGGCACTCACTTGGTCACCGACGAACTCCTCGAGGAACCTACCTATCGTCAGTGCTTCCAAGAACCGCCCCCCGTCAACCACGCGATCGCACCCATTATTGCACCGGAAAAGGACACGCCTGTCCGCTACCAACTTAAGCTTTGGCCCAGCCAGTGGGAGCCTGACCTCGATCTAGGACATGACGTCCAAAGCTTCGAGGCCGCCGGCATTAAGTTCGGAGTGGCGATATGTATCGACTTCATTCGCGACCGCGACGAAGCCTCTGCCGCAAAGCACCAGGAGTGGTGCAAGAACCACCTCCTCGTCGTCACCTCGGCAACTCCCGGTAGTAGCCCGCATCTCTTCGAGGCCAACGCCCGTAGCCTCTACCAGCATTTCCATATCCCGGTCGTATTCGCCAACCACGCGGGCGATGGCGGCGGATCAACCATCTTTGCTTACGGCACTGCCGGCGGCACGCCACTTGCTGCCAACACCAGCCTGCCGCCGCTCCCCGCGACGCACGAAGGAATTTGCATTGCTGAACTCCGACTCGACGAAACGGCTCAAAAGCGCCCCTCGTCGGTAATCCAATCTTCTTTGGTCCAGCCGCTGGCCTATGCGCTAATCCAGCCTGCCACCGCAGACCCAGAGCTCGCCCGCACCGCAGAGACCCTCGCAGCAGCCACGAGTACGAGCCGCTTCAAGCAGCGCTGCCGCGACCAACAGAGCATCCTCGCTCGTGCCGCTCGTCACTACAAGAACATTCCCCTTGTCCACGATCGTTGGGCGCTCCTCGCGAAGGCTGCGAGCGGTCTGCACCGACTTGATGCCCTCAAACGTCTCGCATCCGATCTCTGGCTCCCCGACGACGTTCCCTCGATCCCAGAGATCGAGCACGCGCTCGCCCAAGGCACAATTCAAGTGCTCAACGGTCTGATTGCCCGCGACGATATCCCCGCAGAGGATCGGGATGCGTGCATCGCAACTCTCGAGACCATCGAGGATGCGGCCAAGCGCCTCCAAGCCCCTGAACTCTCTCTAAACCGCCCTGTGACCAGGGCAATCGTCGAGAAGGTCGTCAGTGTCCTTCTCCCCGACGCGGCCAATCCCACATCTCCGGTCCACCCCGATGGCTCCGTGAAAAGCTGGATCGCCGATCCAGGGGCACCGCCCGCCGACCTCCTCCAGGCAGGTTTCCACCTCTGGCCCCGCGCAGCGCGGGATGCTCCCAACAGCCACAACGTAGATGAGTGCAGTGCACCGCAGTTTCGAGACCTCGAGACTTCGCTTGCTGAGCTTGACGTCGCCGCAACCTGGGTCGCTCTCCAGGGCTCACCTCCGGCCTGGATCGGCTGGTCTCCAAATCGGACTCCAGCCCTCGTAGTCCCACCCGGTCATGTAGTTCTCGCGGCTCGAATCATCCCGCATCACGTCGATCTAAAGCTCGCACGAGCACGTGCCGGGAGGCCCCTGCCAGTCGCCCTCCTCCTTGGCGAGAGCGAGGGATTAACTATCAAGCTCACTCCTGGGATCGAAGTCCTGGACCGCGCGATTCGTCGGCTAGCCGTGGACAAGGAGCACTTACGCGAACTCGCCAACTTCGAATTTTCGCCCGAGCGACGCGATTTTGCGAAACCCAACAACCTCATCGACATCCGCCACGACACAGCGATGACCGATGCTCTTCACGAGCTCAAGACATGGTCGAGATCCAAAAATCCCACAGCAACACTCTGCGGCGCGATATCTGACGGCCGCACAACCCTCGTCCGTACTTGGCTCGCAGACCTCGCTCGCGATGCCATCCTTCGAGATGGCATCCCCATCCTCTACGTCGACGGCCACAACTGGCGTCAGCACAAGCATCTATCGCTCCTCCTCCAAAACCGCCCGCCCGAACGCATTGCGGCACTACGCCTGGCCGTGTCCTCTGGTAATTGTCTCCTCATTCTCGACAACTTTGACAGCACCTTACCCTACGAGGTTCCGAGCCACCCATTTTTCAAAGGGTGGCTCGTCTCCGGGCAAACTCAGTTCCTCCTGATCACATGCTGGAAGTGGCCTCTCGGCCACTGCATTCGACTCGCTTCCGCGAGCCCTCAAAAGCCATGGCTTAACCGGGCCATCATCAGCCGCGGCTTGAAGCAAAAAGACCTCGACTTCCCGCCGCCAGATCGTCTCGAGCAGATCGTCACGCAAACAACCGAAACTATCGCGACAGTCCTCAACTCGCCCAATATCAGCACAGATAATGATCCCCGAAAGCTCTTCGAGGAGCTTGCGCTCGCGATCTGGAGTAGCAACAACATCGATTCCTTAATGATCCCGGAGAGCGAATTACGGCGTATTCGCGCAGCGCGACACGAGCGGGGCGATGAGCCCTGTGACGTTCTCAACCTGCTCGGCAGAGTCGAAATGATCCAATCCGTCGTCACTGTCGCGAAAGCACCGACCTCTCCCCCCCCCTCAAACGCATGGAAGTGGCGGTGCTTGCACTTAGGGCTACGGTGCAAACCTACAGATCGCCAGCCCACAAACGATCATTATTGGCTCGGCATTCCTTGGGATCCACTGCTACACTTTTTCATTGCTCAAGCACTCGTGCGGACCCTCGCCGAGGGTGATGTAGGCCTCCTTGACACACTTCCTCTACATCAAACCACCGTCCAGTACTGCCACCAGCACACCGCCTGGCCGAAAGCCCGCCCATTCGTACGGGATGTGCTCACGCGTCCGCCAGTTAAATCGGCAGCCTCGATCAATGCCCTCCTTCTCGCCAATGCAGATGCAGAGCTAAAGTCCACCCCAGACGCACCCTGGAAGCTCTCTGCCCTCGATCTCAGGCTTCTAGACCTCGACCATAGCCACCTCGACCATGCCGACCTCTCGAGCGCGAACCTCTCTCGCTCCAGCCTCCGCGCTGCGTCACTCAGGTACGCCAACCTGACAGGCACGAAGTTAATCGATTGCACCCTCGACGAGGCGGACTTCTCAGACGCCTGCCTGACAGATGCAAGACTCTCAGGGGCTACCTTCAACGGGGCTACCTTCGTCCGCGCCGACCTGAAAGATGCGGACCTCAGCCGAACAACCGGACAATCGGATGCACCAGCGTTCGATGAGGCATGCCTCCAGAGAACCCTTCTGCACGCGATCGACTGGGCCGAATACCAACCAGACGAGAAACAAGCGACACCCACTGTGGAGTCGTCATTCTCGTTCTCTAAGCCCCCCCGGCGTCCTGACGACATTTTCAGCCTACCTCGTCTCAATCAGACGACAGCGATGGCGTGGTCTGCCGATGACCATTTCGTCGCCACCGGCGACGACATCGGTCGATTGTGGATCTGGTCCAGTGGCCCAATTCGGTGCCTCGCGGTCCACTCTGCCCACAAAGGCAGCCTCAGATCCATCGCCTACTCCCCAGATGGTACCATGATAGCTACCGCTGGCGATGACCAGCGCGTCCACATCTGGAGTGCACAGAGCCTCGACCTCCGAACTATACTTCGCCACCCCGCCCCCGTCACCGGTCTCTACTGGGAAACCGATGATATTCTGTGGACCTTCGCAGGTAGCCCGAGCCGATGGACGGCAGAAACCTGGACTGAAGTCCCCCTGCTCCCAGAGATACTCGCGATTTCGGATGCCTTCGAGGGAGCTGTCACGCCAGATGGTCGATATCTCGCTATTGTGAGCCAGAGCGGGATGACCGGCGCGGTTCGGGTCTTTTCTCTGTCCACGGGCAACCTCCTCTCCGAGAACAACTCGGAGAACACAAGGCTTCCGTCGATCGATCTCGCACGGTTCAGGATGCTCGGCGGCACCGAGACACTCCAATCGATACCTCTCGATGGTTCATCCCGGCCCGTCGAGATTATCCCCAGATGGCACCGCTTCGGGCAACCGCGACTCCCCATCGAAAGTTGGTCCGCGGATGGCCGCTACCTAGCTGCGTATTCCGTACTTAGTAGGTTCAAGATTGTAGATCTTAGTACATCGGCGAGACCTCGGCTCCGCGAAGGCCCCGCCAGTGATACCCCCAATTGCCTTTTCTCCCACCGCGACCACCGACTCCTCACCATGAAGCAGTCTGGCCCGCAAGTGTTTGATCTAGACACCGCCACTGCTCACGATGCACCCCAAAGAGAACTCCTGTCAAGGTGGGGCTTTCGCCTCCGATGGACCTCTACGCACCTTCGGCTGTGCGAGCCAGACTGGGGCAGCCGCCAACAACCCGCAACTGCGGTGGACATCGACCTGGGTGGCTGCATGATCCACCGCAAGAACATTGTTCTGGACTCCGACAGCATCATAGGTAGCCTCTTCTGGGGAGCGCGCTCCGAAGACAACACCTCCGCCGAAATCTCCATCGTTCGAGAAGGCGTCGGCTATTCGGTTCGCAACGCAGCAAACGGTGAAAATACATTCCTGGAACCACATACCGATCATTTGTCAACGCATCACAATACATACGCATTTTGGTCTTCAAGAGGTCGTTTCGTCGCTATTCATCAGGCTTTCACAGGACACAACGAGTGCACAATATGGGAAACAACAAAGGGCACGACACTCTACCATCAACTCATTCCGAAGAAAGGCAACCTCCTTATCGTTAAGGAGAACACTCCGTATTTTATGCAAGAAGCCCGCAGTGAAGGCCCTCTCCACGTGATCGACACCTCTCGCCAATCGCGGCTATCGGTAGCATCCGCTCGTGGCGGCCACGTCTTTGGGAGTTTGAGTGGGACCAGCGTCGTCTTCACAAACAACACCAATCTCTGTGTGGTGACGAGTAGCTCCTTGTTGAAGGCACTCGCCCAGCTTGCACCAAGCGAAACCAAGGAAGCAGACCTGAAGGTCTTCTCAAAATGGACGCGAGACCTCGAGGCACACCCCGGCGAGGTCGTCATCTCGGACAGCCATGACGTCCTTGTCGTTATATGCAACAACGAGGAAATCCGCATCTATCGCCTCTCGAACGGAGACCTCCTACAGACCCTACCGACGAAGCTCGGCGAATCGGCCTCGCTTGCGCTGGCCCCAAACGGCAAACACCTGGCGTGCTTCAATCAGGGCATACTCCAGATTTGGAATCTTGCGCGCTCCGAGCTCGTCGCCCGCATCATCCTCCACGAAGATGGAGCCACACTCCTCGCCGGTCCAGAGTTCCAGCGCTTCCGGAATCCGGACAATCGTCTCCCGGCCCTCGACGGCCTCCTCGGCCGCATTGGCGTCCACCTCTGGCCCCTCGATCGCCTTACGGTCCTCGAATCGAAGAATCTCTGCGCCGACACCTGGCGGCTACTCGCAGATCCCCCTTCGTAATTTATCAACGCCGCCCAGCCCCCAGTCACTCAAAACTCAGCACCCCCAAAACAACAGACCCGCGGCGAACGTCGCCGCGGGTCCATCTCGATCACCCTATCTAGCCGAGTCGCCTAGCCACATTCAATCGGGTCGATGATATCCCCATTATTCCCGGCGATGCACTCGAGCGCATTTTGCACGCCCAGGCCGTCGTCATTGCCTTCGACATGCACCTTGCCCATGACCTCGTCGTTGACATCACAGGAGACGGTCACACATTCGCCGCCGGCGAGGTTGTCGTCGAGTGTCGCTACGCAGAGTAGCTCCTCGGGGTCGCCGCCGTAAAAGGCGGTATTCAGCCCCGCACCGAGGGTCTTGAGACCGCGATTGCACACCTCTGCATGAAGTGTGGTCACGCCACCTTCAAACTCGCAGTACGGCATGATGAACTCAGCCGTCACGTCCGGCAATACCTCGGCGCCGACCTCTCCCTGGGCGTTCTGCCGGAAGGTATTGAGCGCAGGGTCGAGGTGGTTTGGCATCCACTCCGACGTCTTGGGTACGGTACCGTCATCGTTGACGTTGGTCACCGAATAGGCGTGCTGGTTCCAAATCCCGCGGGACGAGGCCCAGCGGTCGAGGCGGTCGCGGAGGACCCTGATGCCGGTCTTCTTGACGCCGTTCGGGCGTTGCGCTCGGCAGGTATTGCCGGTGCCGGGGGTGCCGGGCAGCGGCGCCGTGCAGGCGTGCTCGTCGGGACATTCGTCGCTGTTGGCACAGCGGCAGAAACCGGCGTCACAGCTGGCGCTCGGACACTCCTTGTCGGTCTCACAACGGATACCTCGGTGGATCGGATCGATCGCCGGGCAAGAGACGTTGCAGTTCGGGTTTGAGGGTACGACGATTTCGGTGTTTTGGTCGTTGTCGACGTCGGCGACGACCGGGTTTTCGTACCAGGTGCAGGAGGAGCGGAAGGCCGAGTAGAGCACCTCGCCGGTCGGTCCCTCGTAGACCCGTGTGTAGCATTCGTCGGCATACACAGCCTCGGCCTCGCCGTCCCCCTCGAAGTCGAAGATCGATGAACCAGTGGTCGCCGAGGAGGCATCCTTTGAGAGCTGGCTCCAGCGGATGTAATTGCCTTCGCAACCGGGACCGGCGTCTTTGCACTCGAGATCGTAGACCGCGTAAAAGGTACCTCCGGCGGCGGCGATCTCCGGATACCCGTCGTTGTCAAAGTCGCCGATGGTCGGCGGACCTCCGCCCGAGATCGACGCGCTGAGCAGCTGCTGACCCTCCAATGTGTAGAGCCGGACAACGCTACTGCCCACGGTGACAATCTCGGCGATGCCGTCGAGGGTGGTCGCGTCAAAGTCCGCCGGATTTTGCCCCGGAGTCCCGAAGTCGGCGACCGCGTAGTGCCGGCTCGATGGCGCCCCAGGGTAGGCGTACTCCCACTTGTCGGAGCCGATGTTCCAGGTGTGCGCAGCCCCGGCAATGAGCTCGATTGCGCCGTCTCCGTCGACGTCGGCGAGCACCGGAATCACGCCCGCTCCCGCACCCGGGATCAGCTGACCAACGTTGAGTCGGCTGCCGTCAATGCCCGAGAACACGCCCGAACCCGAGATGACCTCCGGCAGTCCGTCGTCGTCGAGATCGTGGATCGAAGGACCATCCCAGCGGTATTGATTGACGATATTTGTGTTCATCGCCACCCAGAACGTCCCGTACTTCTTGGCGTCGGGATCCCACTTAAAGGCGACCACACCGGTACCGGCCCGGTGGGTGACGATTTCGACAACGCCGTCTCCGTCGAGGTCGGCGATCGTCGGCGTGCTCGCGGCGATGATCTTGTTATTGGGATCGTGGATCGTCTCGAGCTGCTTGCATGTGCGCCCGTCGAGGATACGGATCACACCGTAGTACGCACCGTTGGATCCCCAGCCAGATTGTGAGCCTCCATCGGTGTAGTTGTAGGTGACAATGGCGATCGCCGCGATGCCTGCCCCGTTGTTCGGGAGGTCAGCAACCAGCGGTGTGGTCAGCACATTGCGGTGATTCGGGAAGGGGTCGCCGGGCGGCGGCTCGGTCCACTCACACTGGATGCCAGGCTCAAATAGGCCGATCTGAATGTCGCCCTTGCACTCCTCATTGACATCTCCCTCGGGATCGAGGCCAAAAGGCACGCAGATTCCCTCCTCACCGTCGGGCACGCAGCCGTCTTTGCAGCAGAAGGTATCGCCCTGGCAATCTTCATAGGACTCACAGGGGCCCTCGCCTGGCACGCAGGTACCCGCGGCGCAGACCTCCCCCTCCATGCATTCGTCCGAGGACATGCAGCTCTCACCGACCCCGGTGCTCGTCGAGCCCTCGGTCGTGGCATCGGTCGTCGTGCCGTCAGTCTCGGTGCCACCGGTCGTCGGCCCACCTGTCTCCGTCGTGGTCGCGGTCATCGTGCCCATACTGGTGCCGGTCGAGCCCGTCGCACTCATCGACATGCTGCCGCCCTCGGTCTCCGAGGTGCTCCCAGACTCGGTGCCCTGAGTGGCGGTACCCTCCGTCGCACTCGTCTCGCTGATGCTGCCCTGGGTGGCGGTCGCCTCAGTGTCACCCACCGCATCATCGCCGCAAGCAGCGAGCAAAACCGCAAGGCTTACCGTAAAGAGCACATTCGCGCATTGGCGCGGAACCGTATACCTGCAATTGTCGACCATCAAACCACCACCTCTACCCATAAAAAGCGTCCGGCGACGATACGGGGCGGCCCTCGGGCCGTCAAGTGCCTTCAATTGCTAGGACAATGCGCGGTGTACAAAAACCGGTGTGCAAAGAACAGTCAGTGCATAACCTACATATGCGTAGACCGGCCCAGGCGCCGCCTCAGGCGGGCATATCACGCGGGAGCGGAATGATGACCTCAAAGGTCGAGCCCTCACCCAAAATGCTGCGAACGGTGATATCTCCGCCAAGCATCTCCGCCAAGCGCTTCGAGATCGCGAGGCCCAAACCGGTACCGCCAAAGTCCGCCGTGACCTTTTCATCGGCCTGGGTGAACGCCTGAAAAATAGCGTCGAGCTTATCCTCTGCGATTCCGACGCCGGTATCACAGACCCGCATGCTCATCAGCTCGACCCCGTCGCGGATGTCCCTCGTGACAACCACGTCAACCTGACCCTTGCGGGTAAATTTGCAGGCGTTGGAGATCAAATTGAGGAGTATTTGCTTGAGTTTGGTCCGGTCGCTGAGAATCCTGGCGCCGGCATCCTCGCATTGAAAGTGCAGCTGATTGTCGTTCTTGAGCGCGAGCGGCATTGTCGTCGCCTCGATCTCTTCGATGAGATGACCGATGATCAGCCGCTCCATATAGATCTCCATCTTGGCGGCCTCGATCTTCGACAGGTCGAGGATGTCATTGATCAGATCAAGCAGGTGCGTCGCGGCACTATGCACCCGCCCCAAATCCGCGACATGCTCGACCTCCCCAACCTCCGATAATTCCTCAGACAGCAGCTCGGTATAGCCAATAATGGCGTTTAGCGGGGTCCGCAGCTCGTGGCTCATACTCGCGAGAAAGGCACTCTTGGTCCGGTTTGCGTGCACCGCTTGCTCCTCCGCGCGGCGCCGCTCGAGGATCTCTGTGGTCAGCTGATCGTTGGCCTGCGAGAGCGCCTCGGTGCGCTCGACGACACGCTCCTCGAGGTCATCATGGGCCTCGCGCAGGGCCTCTTCGGCGAGCTTACGACGGGTGATGTCGGTGATCGCGACCAATGAACCGCGATGGGTGCCCCCTGCGTCGTAGAAGGGCTTTGCAGCGACGATGCTCCAGAATTCAGAACCATCACGGCGCCGCCATCGAAAGTCGAATTCCTCCTCCACACCGCCGCTACGCCGGGCCAGGTTCGTCCGGGCCTCGGCTGCGCTCTCGGGATCCATGTATTCGAAAATCCGGCGGCCGAGCATCTTGCGCGGCACTGTGCCCAAAAACCCGGCGAGGCGGTCGTTCACGTATTCGATCACACCGTCAGGATCGTTGACCAAAATTCCGTCGTTGATCGCCGTGATCAGGGACCGGAAATAGGCCTCCTGGTCGCGGCGCGCGTCCTCTCGCGAGACCTCGCGGGTTCGATCGAGGGCAACACCCATCACCCCCCGGGTCACACCTTCAGCGTCGACGAGCGGCGCACAGCGGAGCTCTAAGGTCATGCCGCGGATCCGCATCACCTCGCTGACTCGCTCGCCGGCGAGGGCCCGTTGCAATACCAAGTGCATGCCCGGAAAGTCAGGAAAGGCCTGCTGCACCCGCAGACCGACGACCTCTGTCGGCAGCTTCGCACCGCCCTCCCGGGGCACAAATGAGAAGCGCTGAAAAACCAGGCGCGCGTCCACCAAAAAAAGCGCCAGCGGACTCGCCTGGGTCACCAGATCGAACCACAGGGCAAATTCTCGCTCCAGCAGATCTTCGCAGGCGTGCACGTCGTAGGCCTGGGCTTCGTTCGGCTGATCACTGGGGCGCAATGCCGCATCGAAGCCGGCACAGGTACCATCGAGCCCGAAGAAAGGCTCGGTGACCACGTCAAAGAGAACCACCTCACCGTCGCGATGACGGCAGCGCAGCTGAAACGAAGACGCTTCGTCGGCTGCCCCGGCTGCGTCTAACCGCACCCGGTCGTCGGGGTGGACCAGCGAGCGGAGCAGGCGAGCATCGCCGCAAAGCCGCGACGATGAGAAGCCCAGTACAGTCTCGACCGACGCATCGATCGATTCGATGACCATGGCCGGCCGGCTGCGAAAGCGTGCAAAGAGCAGGCCGAGCCGACGAGCGAGACCCTGTTGGGTCCCGGTTTCAAGGTGGCCTCTGCTCCCGTCGCGCTCCACGATCGACCGCCGAGGACCCCATGAAACGGACCCTCACCCCGCGCAAGGGTAGCAGAGAGCCTCCCTCTCAGTGCCCCCCATACCGTCGCTCAGCGGCTAAATTTCGATCTTCTCGTCGTGAATGAGCTGTTCGCCGACAGCGACTGCAGACACCGCAGAATTGCGGATACGAGCACCCCGGCAGGCGATCAACTCACTTACATGTACGCCCTCGTCGACGATCACCCCATCGCCAAGCTCGACGTAGGGACCCACGACCGCACCTGCACCGACCTCCACTCCTCGGCCGATCCAAAACGGCTGCCGCAGGCTCGCGGTCGGATGAATCTTGGCCGAGGGATCCTGCCCCCAGAGCGGCCGCGCAGCATATGCGAGCTTTGCCCGACCGTCGAGCAGGTTATGCAGGCCGGCGAGGTAACGATGTAGGTTTGAGTGCTCCCACCAATAGCCGTCGGTGACATAGCCGTAGTAACCGCGGCCGCTGTCAAAGAGCTGACGGTAGGCCGTACGCACGATGCAAGGCGCCCCCTGCTTGGGAATGCGATCGATAAACCGCGGCTCGATCACCTGCACCCCAGTGAACATCAGCGGCTCCCCAAGCGTGGCTCCGGCGCGCTCGAGACCGAGAAAACCGACGACCTCTCGCTGCTCGCTCAGGCGCAGACTCCCCCATCGCTCGGCCCGCACATCTCTGCGCAGGACCATGGTGGCCTCTGCACCGGTGGCGCTGTGCTGAGCGAGCACCGCCTTGAGATCGAGATCCAGGAGGATTTTGCCGTTGACAATCACGATCGGCGCCCCGCTCCCATCGTCTAAAAGTGACCGGGCTCTTCGGACACCTCCACCGGTGCCAAGGATCTCGGGCGCCTCCCGGGAGTAGGCGATCGCCACCTCGAGATCGCTGCCATCACCGAGCTCCGCTTCGATCTGATCGCCGAGGTGATGGAGGTTGATGACGATCTCGCGGATGCCCTGCGAGCGCAACCAAAGCGCGACCCAGCGGACGAGCGGCGTGCCGCAAAGCGGCAGCATTGGCTTTGGAAGCAGGCTGGTGAGCGCGCCCAAGCGGGTGCCCAAGCCGGCGGCGAGGATCATCGCCCGTGGTGTCTTTGGCATAGCCGCGAGCATACCCGCAGCAAGGGCGCTTCACACCCGCCAGACGATGCGATCGAGGGCCGCTTCGACAAGCCAAAGGCCCAGTCCCATGACCACCAAGACCGCCCACATGCGGACGATCGCGCTGCGTTTGGCCGCCGCAATCGCCTCGCGGAACTCTGGATCGTCCTGCGACTCACCGTCGCCGATCACTTCGGCCATCGCCCGCGCAGTGCTGGCATGACGCCGCAGGATCACCAGCGCCAAGATCAGAAGAAAAAGGCCGCCACCGCCGAGCAGAGCGATGCGCAGGCCCAAGTACCAAGACTGCTTGCGCTCGACCATCGCCTCGAGCCTGTGGCTCAGGGTGTTCAACGCCAACGGCGGCCCCAATACCTGAACCGGCAGGGCGCCGAGCAAGAAACGACGGGCCCTCTTGAGCTCCGCCGGCTCGAGCGAACTGCGCTCTAGTTGGGCGAGATAACGGGCCTCTGCCTCCCTATCGAAGGCCCGCTCAACCCTCGGTGCGGCGAGCTGCTCACGGTATCGCTCGAGTACAGGGTCGAGGCTCTCGGGAGCCCTTGGATCGCCGTCGACCACCTGCAACCGCAGGATCTCCGCCGACTCCCCGGGTCTGTTGGTGAAGTAATAGGCCTCGGCCTGGACAAGGCCCGCGTCGATGCCGGTGGTAAGCCACCGACGCGGCGGCTGGCGGCCGATGACCGGCTTTAGAGTATCTACCCAGGCGCCATCTGGACCGTGGATATCGACATAGATCGGCCGCTTGCTGCGAAGCCCGCGGACCGCGATCGACGCGAGGTCACCAACGCTGAGCGCCAGCGGATCGCCCTCCAGGCGCACAGCCCCGGCAAAGGAGACCATGCGAAAGCGCCGTCGACCGATCACCCTGCCCTCTTCGGTGAACACCAGACCTGGCTCGACGACGCGAACCTCGAGTTCGATGATCTCGCTGGTCAGCGGACCGCGCAGCATCACCAAACCCAGACGATCACTGCGCTCGTGAGCGAGAATCGGCGGCTCCCGGGTCTTGCCGCGCCGACCCATAAATTCACCGCCGACAAGCGCAACCTCGACCTCCGCCACGAGGGCATAACCGTCGGGATCGCTGACCCGGATCATCAACGTATTGTCGAAGCCGGCCAAGAGGCGCCGCTCGGGTCGCACGACGATCATCACGCCCTCGGGCTGCGGCTGGGTATTGTCCCCCCAATTGAGATTGGAGGTAGAGATCGTCAACTCACCGCGCTGGGGCGGCCGCTTGTCGACAACCTCGATGGCGACAGCCTCACGGAATGCAGGCAGCTCCGCACCCTCGACCTCGAAGACCAGTGTGGCCGGACCGACCGCCAGCTCGGGCACAACAAAGCGACCCTGGGCGACACCGATCTCTGCGAGGTCTGTGATCTCGCCGAGCGGCAAATCGAGCGCCCCTTGGATTACATGGGCCCGGATCCGCGAGCCCGTGAGGGGCTGACGGGCACCGTCGACGTGCAGCACTCGCAGCGCCAATGACTCCCCCACCTGCCAACGGCCCTCGACCTGAGCGACGACCGCCTGCTCGACCCGCCAACCCGCGACCCAGAGGCTCAGCAGGATCACCAAAGCCATGCCAAAAGCGGCGACAAAGACCGGGATCCAAAGCGCTCCCATGCCCTCTAGCACGAGCTGGGGCTCGTCTTCGTCGCTCTCTGTCGCCTCGTGCACGCTCGACTACACTAACAGAGGCTACCTGCCCGCGAAATCACCGGGCTCGCCAGCGGCGACGCGCGGTCGTATCCTCCGCCGCACTATGAAGGTCAGCATCATCGGCACCGGATACGTCGGCTTGGTCGCAGCCGCGGTTTTTGCCGACTACGGCAACGATGTCATCTGCGCAGACGTCAACAACGACAAGATCGCGGCACTCCAACGCGGTGAGGTCCCGATCTACGAGCCCGGGCTAGAGCCCCTCGTCAGCCACAATACCGACTCTGGGCGCCTCCGATTTACAACCGAAAATGCTGAGGCCGCAGCTCACGGCGACGTGATCTTCATGGCCGTCGGCACCCCGACCCGCGCCGCGGATGGCTCCGCCGATCTCTCCTTTCTCATGCAAGCGGTCACCGACGTCGCCCGCGGTCTCCAGCGCCCGGCGCTCATCGTCAACAAAAGCACGGTCCCGGTCGGCACCGCCGAGCGCGTCGCCCGGGTGATGGCCGAGCACACCAAGCAACCCTTTGTCGTCGTCTCCAACCCCGAGTTCCTCAAAGAAGGCTCGGCCGTCGATGACTTTATGCACCCCGATCGGGTGATCATCGGCACCACCGACGAACGGGCCCGATCAGTGCTGCGCCGGCTCTATCGGCCTTTTTGCCGGACCAATGACCGCATGATCTTCATGGATGCGCGCTCGGCCGAGATGACCAAGTACGCCTCCAATGCTTACCTCGCCACCCGGATCTCGTTTATCAACGACATCGCCAATCTCGCCGATGCGGTCGGTGCGGACGTCGAACTGGTCCGCAAGGGCATGGGCGCCGACCCTAGGATCGGCCATAAATTTCTCTACCCCGGTGTCGGCTACGGCGGCTCGTGTTTTCCTAAGGATACCCGCGCCCTGATCAACACCGCCCGCGAGTACGGCCTCTCACTCGACATCGTCGCCGCCGCCGAGCGCCTCAACGAACTGCAAAAACTGGTACTCGTGCGCAAGGTGAGGCAGCACTTTGGCGAGGGCAACTTGCCCGGCAAGGTGCTCGCGGTCTGGGGTCTTTCGTTCAAGCCCAATACCGACGACGTACGCGAGGCACCTGCCCTGCGGATCGTCCAGACCTTGGCCGCCGACGGTGCCAAGATCCGCGTCCACGATCCCGTCGGCGGCGCTAATTTTATGGAGGTATTGGGCGACACGCAGGGCGCCGTCACCCTCGTCAACGACCCCTACGCCGCAGCCCAGGACGCCCATGCGCTGCTCTTGGTCACCGAGTGGCGCGAGTTTCGAAGCCCCGATTTTGAGCGCCTACGAAGCATGATGGCCGCACCCGCGCTCTTTGACGGCCGCAACCAATGGGATCGCGCCCATGTCGAATCCCTCGGCTTTACCTACACCGGCATCGGCCGCTGACCCTATTCGTAGCCGGGATCGAGCTCGAGCTCAAACTTTACGACCACCGGTGGACCGTCGTACGTCGGATAGGCGACGCCCGCCGCGGCTTCGCGCAGACAGTCGGTGAGCCCCTGCCCCAGGCCCTCTGCAAGCACCGCATTGACGGCAAAGGGACTCTTTTCCTTGGGGTTTAGCTTGATCGCGAGCTTGAGATCGCCCGGCAGCTGATCCTCGCTCTTGAGGCGATCCTTCTCGGCACCGACGCACTCGTCGATCGCCGGAAATGCGCCATTAAACGCCTGCTCGATCGCGTACTGATCGGGGCGATCACTGCCGTATGCGTTGAGATCGAAATTCACTGCCTCATCGGGATCGAAGCTGGCAACATTGGCCTTGGCAATCGTCCGAACCCGCTGCCCCTTATGCTCCGCGGGTTTCATATTGCAGGCCGACGCCGAACCGACCGCAACCGCAAGAACCCCCAACACCACTACCTTTATCATCGCCATCGATCTCTCCCTCAACACCGTTACCGCCGCATGATACCCGCGTAACCAGGCCATCGTGAAGGATCCAGGCGTATCATCATCGCCCAGGGCGCGCCCGTCCGCGCCCCACGAACAGCCAATTTCGGCCCAATGCCCGGCCTGCGGGCTGCACGAGATTGTACCTGTACATATATACAAACGGGAGGACGGCAGCTGGCGCCAGTATCTGGGCCGTGGACAGCGGCCCGCGGGCACGCTGACCATTGACACCTGTCCGGTCTGCTTTGGCGCCTGGTTTGATGCCGGTGAACTCGACTCGCTCGGAAAGAGCGGCATCGACGCGCTGCTCCGCGATCCCGAGAGCCGCCGCCCGAGCGACCGACCCTGTCCCCGAGGACATGGCCCGATGAGCGAGGTGCTCTGTGCCGCGGTGATCGACAGCCCGCTCGAGCGCTGCGACACCTGCGGCGGCATTTGGCTCGACGGCGACGAACGCCGTCGCCTCGCCTGCGCATCGACAAAAGAAGGACAAGGCACCCGCCGCGAGCAGCTCACCCGCCGCGGCGTCATCTGGGCAGTGCAACTCTTGACCCACCTGCCGGTCGAAGTCGAAAACCCCGCAAGAGGCACACCATGGGTGGTCTACACCCTTCTTGGCGGATATCTATTTCTCTTCCTCGCCGAACTCCAGGGCCTCGTCTACTACCGCGATTGGGCCGTGGTCGCCGGCGCCCTGGTTCGCGAGACCTCCTCCGTGCATACGCTTTTCACCCACCAATTCCTGCACGGCTCCTGGATCCACCTGCTCGGCAACGCCTATTTTATCTACATCTTTGGCGACAACATCGAGCACCTCTTTGGTCGCCTGCGCTTTATCCTTCTGGTGGTCGGCGGCGGCCTCGTCGGTGGCCTGATTCACGTCGCCCTGACGCGAGCGACAGCCACACCGATGGTCGGCGCCTCGGGGGCGATCGCCGCGGTGATGGCCGCCTACCTCTGGAGCTTCCCCAAGGCCAAGCTCTTCCAGACGATCCCCTTCCTGCTCATCCAGGTAAAGATCCCCGCCTGGGTCTACCTCGTGATCTGGCTAGCCCTGCAGTTTTTGATGGGTTTCTTCACCGATGCCCTCGAAATGGCGTGGTTTAGCCACATCGGCGGCTTTGTGTTCGGCCTCGTGATCACCCCGCTGGTACTCCGCGGCCGTCGACGACGGGTCGCCGCAACCGTCGCCGTACCAGCCCCCGCGCTCGCCTAACTACCTACAACCGCTAGCCGTCGCGCTGAACGAAAGCCGTATCGGCCATGTCGCCATCGTCAAAACCAAAGAAGATCCGCATCTGCTTTTCGAGGAAGTCGCGCCCCTCCTGGCTCTGCAGATCGATGCGATAGGTGTTGATGTAGCGCGGCGACTCGCGGATCCACATCTGCCAGGCCTCGATGCTGACGTGATCGTAGATCAGCTGACCAAAGTCGTTGGGGAAGGGCTTGAAAGGAAGGCCGGGGGCGTCCTTGTCGAGCTTTTTACAGTGGACCGTGCGCTGCTGGTTCATCTTGTCTCTCGTTCGTGATCGCGGTGGTTTGAGGTTCTGGGGCTTCGCGGCTTTGGGGGGATCTATATCAAGCGCTGAGCGCCGCGCGCACGACATCGACGGCCTCGGCGATGCTGATCCGCTCCTGTCGACGATCGTCGCGATAGCGGATCGTCACAGTATCGTCGCTCAATGTCTGGGTATCGACAGTCAAACAATAGGGAGTGCCGACCTCGTCATGACGCGCGTAACGCTTGCCGATGGAGTGCTGCTCGTCGTACTTGGCGTTGATCCCGGCTTCGAGAAAACGGCGAGCGATCGCCCGCCCGACCTCGGGCATGCCGTCCTTCTTGACCAGGGGCAAAATCGCGGCCTTGATCGGCGCTAGGCGGGGGTGGAGGCGCAATACGGTGCGCCCGCCCTTGCCCTGGGCGTCGGCCGGCTCCTCGTCGTAGGCGTCGCAAAGCACCGCCAATACGCCCCGAGTCGCGCCCGCGGCGGGCTCGATCACATGCGGCAGGTAGCGCCAGCCCTTTTTGCCAGTCTCGGGGTTGGTCGCCTCGGGATCGAAGTAATGCAGCTTTTTACCCGAGCCCTCGGAGTGGGCCTTGAGGTCGTAATCCGTACGACTGGCCAGGCCCTCGAGTTCGTCCCAGCCCCAGGGAAAGCGGTATTCGACATCCCAGCAACCGTCGGAGTAGTGGGCGAGTTCGTCGGGTTCGTGGGCGCGCAGACGCAGGTTGTCCGCCTTTAGCCCGAGACCCTGCCACCACGCCATGCGCGTGTCTTTCCAGATCTCCAGGTACTTCGGGCCCTCGCCGGGCTGGACAAAGTACTCGCACTCCATCTGCTCAAACTCGCAGGAGCGGAAGATAAAATGCTCAACCGTAACCTCGTTGCGGAAGCTCTTGCCCATCTGGGCGATGCCAAAGGGGATCTTCATCGACATGCTCTGCTGCACATTGAGGAAGTTGACGAACATCGCCTGGGCGGTCTCGGGGCGGAGGTAGACCGCGCTGGAGGCGAGCGTCGACTCGACCTTGGCCCGGATCTCGGTGTCGCTGGCCTGCTCGCCCAGGCCCTCGCGGATCGTCTGGATAAGCTCTGCAATCCGATCGACGGGGCCGAGCGAGGTCCGAAACATCAGGTTGAATTGGCGCTCGTCGCTGAGGTAAGGCGATCCGCAATTCGGGCAAATATAGCCGCAGGTGCCGGCCACAGCCCCAGAGAGCGTCGACTTGCTGCGCGTCAGCTCGGCGCTGATACCCGCGTCGTTTTGCAGGCGAACGAGCGCCGCCTTGGCCCGGCCCTTGTCGGCGAGTTTTATCGGCGCCGGCTCGCCCTCGGCCAAACGCGGCGCCTTGTCGGCCCTAAAGCGCTCGCCACAGACCCGGCAGTCGACCAGCGGATCGCTAAAGCCAGCGAGGTGCCCAGATGCCCGCCAGACGTCGGAGTGCATCATGATCGAGGCGTCTAGGCCGACGATGTCCTCGCGGCTGTGCACCATCGCCCGCCACCACTCGTTCATCAGGTTGCGCTTGAGCTCGACGCCCATCGGCCCGTAGTCGTAGGAGGAGCGCAGACCGCCGTAGATCTCAGAACTCTGAAAGATAAAACCCCGGCGCTTGCACAGGGAGACGATCTTCGACATCAGGTCAGGTTCACTCGCGACGGCCATGGGCGGGAGGTGTAGCACCGGCCGCCGATCGGTTGAAAGCGAGGCATCTCACAAAAAAGCCCCCCCCCGGCGCGAGAGGACCTGCCAAAGGCCGACCCAGCGCCCCTTGCTGACCCTTGCTGACCCTTACCGCGTCATTCGTCGTCCGTCGTCCGTCGTCCGTTGGTCCGTCGTCCGTTGTCAGTCGTCGGTGACCGCGAGTGTCGCCTGGCGAGCGACCAAGCGGGAGTAAGTGCCGGCCATCGCCAACAGCTCGCTGTGCTTGCCGCTCTCGACGATCTCGCCGTGGTCGAGCACGACGATCCGCGAAGCGTCGCGGATCGTGCTCAGGCGGTGGGCGATGACGACAGTGGTGCGCCCGCTCTGCAGGGCCTCCAATGCCTCTTGGACCAGGTGTTCGCTCTCGCTGTCGAGGGCCGAGGTCGCTTCGTCGAGGATCAGGATCGCCGGATCGCGGAGGATCGCCCGGGCAATCGAAACCCGCTGCCGCTGACCGCCGCTCAGCTTGACGCCGCGCTCGCCCACCAGGGTCTCGTAGCCCTCGGGAAACTCGCGGATAAACGTGTCTGCGTTCGCAGCCTTTGCAGCGACGACAATTTCGTCATCACTGGCATCTAGACGACCGTAACGGATGTTTTCGAGGATCGATCCAGAGAAGAGCACCGGATCCTGAGAGACCAACGCCATCGCCCCGCGCAGGTCGGCGACCCGGAGGTCGCGGATGTCGTGGCCGTCGATGACGATCGCGCCGGAGCTCGGTTCCCAAAAGCGCAGGAGCAGGCGGCCGAGCGTGGTTTTTCCGGAGCCGCTGGGCCCCACAAGAGCGCAGACCTGACCTGCCCGGATCGACAGGTCGATGTTGCGGAGCACCGGCACCTCGCGATCGCCGTAGGTAAAGGAGACGCCGCGAAATTCGATGTTGCCGCGCAGCTCGGTGAACGCCTCGGGCTCCTTGGGATCGTCGATCTCACGCTCGTGATCGAGGATCTCAAAGATCCGCTCGGTCGCGCCGAGGGTGGATTGCAGGCCACTAAAAAGCTCGGAGAGCGAGCCGACCGCGCCCGCAACCATCATCGTGTAGAGCAGAAAAGAGATCAGCTGGCCGGGCTCGATCTCGTGGTTGACGACCATGTTGCCGCCCAACCAAAAAATGCCCGCGATCGCCGAAAAGGCGACAAAGGAGGCCACCGCAGCGAACCACGAGCGGGCGAGAGCACGGCGCACAAAAAGCCCGAAGGTCAGCTGGATTTCGGAGCTGTAGCGCTCGACCTCGAAGTCTTCGCGGGTAAAGGCCTGCACGGTCTCGATCGCCGCCAGGCCCTCCTGGAGACCGCCGGTCGCCCGCGCCAGCGCGTCTTGGGCGAGGCGACTGAGCTTGCGGATGATCCGACTCCAGATGCCCGCGGCGATCACCAACGCCGGCACCACCAAAAGCATGACCCCGGTCAGGAAGGGGTTTTGCAAAAGCAGGATGATGATGCCGCCCACCAACGTCAGCAGGTTGCGAAGCGCGATGCTCAAATCCTGGCCGACCGTATTTTGCAGCCGGGTGACGTCGTCGCCCAGACGCGACAGCAGCTCGCCTGTGCGATTGGCGTGAAAGAAGCGCTGCGACATCGCCACCAGATGGCGAAAGATGTCGATGCGAATGTCGGCGACAACCCGCTCGCCGATCCAGGTCATCAGGTAGTGGCGGAAGAACACAAAGACCGACTGGCCGATAAACACCGCCACCAAGATCAGCGTATTTTTGTTGATCGATGCCAGCGCACCTGCGGCCTCGTCGGAGTTCAAACCGGTGAAGGCCGAGTTCGACAACTCGCCAAAGAAGTAGGGATAGACGAGCCCGAGCGCAGAGCCGCACGCGAGGCAAAAAAGCGCCGCCACCAGGCGCCAGCGGTAGGGACGGGCGTAGCGAAAGAGCCGCTTTAGCCGCGGCCAAGCGCGGACGCGATCGACCTTCTCGGGGGCGTCTTTGGCCTCGGGGGCGGGATCAGCCATAGGCGGCGCAAGCTAGCACGGAGTGGCTACAAGGCTTGCTGTGGCTACCCCTGTAGCCACCCCTCCGGGATCGAGCGATTTTTAAAAAGCATTCGATCTCATGCACATACCGAAAAATTAAAGATGGCACATCGATCGCATTGACCGGTGGCAGGAGAACACACCATGACCGTCCTCGCCTTCGCCGCCCTCTTCTGTTGCATCGTTCCCGCCCTCTCGGCGACTGTCGGCGGACTCATCGACGACGCCCGGAGCCACACGCTCCGTCGCGAAGTCACGCGGGCCTTCGCCGGAGTTCCGGCGCGCTCGAAGTAACCCACCCTCGACCGACATAGGTATGCCCACGGACATGCCTGCGTCGCAGAGCACGGCGGCCGCTACAATCCAGCGGCCGCCATGCCCACCCCGATCGCACTCGCCCTCGTCCTCACCTGGGCGACTGCCGCTCCCACTCCCACAACTCCAGCGAACGCCGCCAAGCAACCCGTCGAAGGGCCTGAGCGATCGCTCTCACCGGCGGCGCGAAGCCTCGGCGAGACCCTCGATCCGGCTTTTTTTCAGCGACGACGTCGAGGCGCGATCGCCCTGCTCGTCGCTGCCGGTGCCGCCGGAACCCTCGCGTTCGGACTGCGCGGGCTCAAGTTTTGGATCGTGCAAAGTCGCTGTGCCCCGAACCCCGGGGTCGACGACGGCTCGCTACCGATGAGCACATCCTGCCCGCGAAAAATCTCGCTGCAGCTGCTCTCCAGCGCCACTTCGAGCACTAACACCGGGCTCTTCGCGCTCACCGTCGAGGGCAGCCGCAAGCTCGGCCGACTGCGCGCCGATCGTCAGCACCATGGACTCGCAGGACCACTCCGCGCCAAGCGTCGGATGGCGATCACCATGCCGCTCGCCTACTTCTCGGCGATCAGCGTGCTCAGCCTCGGTTTCCTGATCTTCTACGACAACGCCACCACACCGACCGGCACCCAATTCCTCGAACCGCCAACGCGTCAGCCGGCCTTTGATCCGCTGCTGCACTTCGGCGCGCAGACGATGATGACCGCGACAGCCCTGAGCCTTGGTGCTTACCTGCACGCCCGCGCCTACTCCAAACGCGCCGACGATCTCGAGCTGACGCCGCTCGCCGGTGTGCTGCCACATGGCGGCGCAACCCTGGGTCTGGGCGGCCGCTTCTAGATCCCGCTTCTCGTTCCCGCTTCTCGTTCCCGCTTCTCGTTCCCGCTGCAAACCCTAAAAAAATGCCCTCGTCAGCACGAGCAAAACTCGATGCAGCGAGGGCGGGCGCAGGCCTAGGGACTGGCGTTAGTACTGGGCGAGCAGGTGACGGATAAGATCCGTCGTCGTCACAACGCCCTTCAGATCGCCAGCTGCGTCGACGATCGGGATGCAGTGGAAGGCGCCATTCGCCAGAGTCTCGGCGACCTCTCGGATCGTCGTGTCTGGCGTCGCGGTGACGATGTCCTCGACCATCACCTGGGTGATCGTCAGCGTATCTAAGAGCGCATCGACGGTCCGCGTGTCCTGAGCGAACGCATCTCCGTAGCTCACACGCAGGAGATCGTTGGTGCTGATGAGCCCGACAAACTTCGAACCGCGGACCACCGGCACATGATGGATGTTGTGCTCACGCAGCAGCGCCCGCGCGTCCGAAGGCTTCTGCTTCTCGTGAACAGTCAGCGGCTCAGAGGTCATCAAGTGAGAAACTTTCTCGCTTCGCTTCATGGGTCGGTTGTAGCCGGCGAGGCCCTTCATCGTTCGCGCAGGTTTTGCACAAAGCCCTCTATCTCTCCACAGAACACTGTTAGTGATAGAGTTCAGCGCCACGGGTGCCGACCACAACACGCACGTTCCGGGCACCATCGAGCTCACTGACGTAGATCGAACAGGGATCGTAGGCGGGGCCACGACCGAAGGCCAAGCTCGCCGGATGCACGACGTCGGCGGTGACAAGCTCGCCCTCGACAACCTCCTCAGAGCCACCGTCGACCCGCCAGATCTCGCTCTTGAGATTGGCCGCGACGTAGACCCGATTGTCGACATCGACCGCGATTCCGTCGGGCGTCGAACCGAGACCGAGATGCAGGATCTCGCGAGCGCTGGCTTCGATCGGCATGCCCTCTCCGTCGACATCGAAGCGGGTGAGCTGGCCGTCGACAGTGAACGTCGAGGCGACATAAAACGACGTGCCATCGGGACTAAAAGCCATGCCATTTGGCGAGGGCACGTCCTCGATGACAACGCTCAGCTGGCCGCTCTGCGTGACCCGAAAGACCCGGGTACCAAAATCATCCGAGATCAATGCACTGCCATCCGCGGCGATCGTCACAAAGTTCGGGCTGTCGATGCCGTCGACCAAAAAGCTCGCTTCACCCGCTGGCGTCACCGTGTAGATCGCTCCGTCGGGCTGCTTAATGGCGCCGAAAGAGGCGACCACCAGGTCATCCGCAGCCCACGGCGCGAGGCCTACCGCATCGGGCACCTTCGCGAATTCGCTGGCCTGCCCGTCGCTGCTGATCTGCCAGACAACGCCCTTTGCGGTCACGTAAAGGAGCCCGTCGCCGCCAAAGGCGACACCTTCACTACCGCCCTTGAATCCCTCGTAGAGCACCTCAAACGCGCCGACCTCGAGGTCGCTCCAACAGGCGAAGGGGTCGCCGCCGGTTTCAGTTCCGGTTTCAGTTCCGGTTTCAGTTCCGGTTTCAGTTCCGGTCCCGGTTTCGGTTCCAGTCGCGGTCGCGCTGGTCGAAGATGTCGACGAGCCCGAGC